>CAJOND010000055.1 GCA_905236675.1 Candidatus Rifleibacteriota bacterium
CAATTTTCTATTATACACGTTAGGAGTTTTTATTTCTTGTTCATCGCTAAAGCTATAAAGAACCACGCGACTATCGCGTGGTTTTCTTATACAAAAAAAGACCTGCTATAAAAGCAGGTCTTCAAAACTTAGTTCGTTTATTTCGGAATTAGTTGAATAATTATTTAATTATTCGCCACATTCTTGGCACTTTGGAGCAGCTTCACCGCATTTCCATCTGCGGAAAGCAGTTACTTCAAGCTTAGAATTAAGTTCTTTAGAAGCATCGTCAACATAAGCTTTAACAGTCTTAGTTTCATCCATTAAGAAAGTCTGGTCTAACAAGCAACCTTCTTTAAGGAACTTGGCAACACGTCCTTCAGCAATCTTTTGAAGCATAACTTCTTTAAGATTCTTAGCAGCTTCTTCGCCAACTTTAGTCTTAATTTCTTTTGCTTGAGCTACTTGTTCTTCAGTAATCCAACCCTTAGCAGCATTTGATCTCATATGGTCTTCAGAGTCAACATGTGCAGGATTGATACCAGCTTTTTCAAGAGCCTTATTAACAGCTTTTTCAACCTGTTCAATCTTAGCTTTTTCGTAGCCGACTTTGTATTCTCTATCTTTTACTTCCTGAGAAACTTCAGCTTCACTAACAGCTATAGGATCTTGCATTGCTATATGAAGAGCAATCTGATGAGCAACTTTAGTTGCTTCTTCTTTATCTGCTGTAGCTTTATCAGCAACTTTCAACTGAACGAGAACGCCAAGTAATCCGCCTTCAGAACCAGTAATTTTGTTATGAACGTATCTGTCGAACAAGCCTTCGGTTCCTTCTGGAATATCAAGGTGTTCAGCACGGCTGATGGAGCAGTTTTCACCAGTCTTAGCTATGATTGATTTTCTATAATCATCAATAGTCTGACCTTCAAAAGTCAATTTTTCAAGATCAGCAACAGATTTTACTTCAGGATGATCAAGAACTAACTTAGCAAGATTATTTGCAAAAGCGATGAAAGCATCAGTCTTAGCAACGAAGTCTGTTTCACAGTTTACTTCTACAAAACCAACATGACGTTTATCTGCTGAAATCAATGGCAATACGATACCATTAGAAGTTGCCCTGCCAGCACGTTTACCTGCTGAAGCAAGACCGCTCTTTCTGAGTTCATCCATTGCCTTTTCCATATCGCCATCACAAGCTACAAGAGCCTGTTTACATTTCATCATGCCAGCGCCTGATTTTTCTCTAAGTTCTGCTACCATTTTAGCTGTAATCTGCATAATTTTAATACCTCTTTCGCTTTTGCTTAAAAATTAGTTATTAATTGTTTCGTCGTCTTCTTCTTCGTCGTCTTCTTCTTCATCGTCATCTTTCATGCCGAGAGCAGAAGCCATATCGATGTCTTCATTTGTCATAGCTTCTTCAACTTCGTTAGTTTCACTAACTTCGCTGAAAGACTTGCCTTCAAGAGCTTCGATAACTGAATCAGAAATCAAGCTGGTAACAAGTTTTACTGCTCTAATAGCATCATCGTTACCTGGAATTACGAAATCAATATTGTCTGGATCGCAGTTTGTATCAACTACAGATACTATCGGGATACCCATCTTGCGAGCTTCAGAAATTGCGATAGCTTCTTTGTGTGGGTCTATTACGAATATAGCACCAGGCATACCCTTCATATCTTTGATTCCGCCGAGAGCACGATTAAGCTTTTCGCTTTCTTTTCTCATCTTAGCAGCTTCTTTCTTTGGATATGATTCAATTTTGCCGCTTTCGATCAAATCGTTGAGTTCTTTTAAACGAACAATACGTTTTTCAATAGTTACGTGATTAGTAAGCATACCGCCTAACCAACGATAGTTAATATAGAACATACCGCAGCGTTCGGCTTCTTGTTTTATAATTTCCTGAGCCTGACGTTTAGTGCTTACAAAAAGAATAGGTTTACCTTCACGAACAACGCCTTTTATAAAATCACAGGCTTCGTCAAGTAATTTAGTGGTTTTTTGAAGGTCTATAATGTAAATACCATTACGAGCTGTGAAGATGTACTTAGCCATCTTGGGGTTCCATCTTCTTGTTTGGTGACCAAAGTGTACGCCTGCTTCGAGCAAGCTTTTCATAGAAATCATTGACATATTATTTATGTACCTCCGAAATATTTTACAAACGAACTAAGTTTGTGGGGTGTATATTATATTATTTTTTTTCAAACGTCAAGCATTTTATTTTTTAAAATCAAGTACTAATGGGAAATATAGCTTGTTAATGTTTAGCAATTTCTTTATTAATAAGCTTTCAAGCTTTTTTCAACAAAGCAAACTCTTTTATTAAGCGAGTTTAAAAATCTGTAAAAAATTCTAAAACTTGCATTAGTAGCCACTTTCAAATCATATTGTTAAATATTTTAATATATTGTTAGATATTGAATAATATGTTATTATATAAGATAGAAGATGGAAGATGGAAGATAAACTGCTTACACTAACAGAAATAGCCGAAAAATTACGTGTCTCAAAACATACTGTACAGGCTTGGATTTCACCAAGTTCACCAAATCATAAACCTGAATTTTCCAGCTTAGCAAGACATTCAGGCAGAAAAACCGTATTTATTGAACAAGAAGTTCACACTTGGCTTAATCAAAGAAAAGGAGCAATTTTCTCACAAAACTATAGTGAAACATCTGCTTATTGGCGTGAAAGATTTTTATCTTCAAGAGGAATTTTTAAAAATATTATAAAACCGCCTCTTGTAATTAAATCATCAAGTAAAACATTTAGTTCCGGTAAATTAGGGATTGATTATGAGCCTCTTTTAATATGGCTTACGGATGCCCCGTTATCATCAGAAATATTAACTACAGTAAATAAATCAGAAGGTTTAGTTATTGCTGTTCCTATAGTATGGTGGTTTTTACGTAAAGTTTGGCGAAATCAAAAAAGATTTATAACTATGAAAAAGTTTTTGATAGATAATAATATATTTGAATATGCTCCTATGAATGAAGAAAGTTTAAAACGTTCTCTAGACTTACCACCATCTATTGGTGAACTTTCCATACAGTCATATTCTTGTTGTAATTCTGCCAGAGCTAATTCTTTATTAACCTATAACCCAGTTTTACTAAATATAAATGGGCTAGCAGTATGCTCATCGTAGAAAATATAAAAAGACAATAAAATCAACTTATCTCTTCACAGGCTGTTGTTTGTTACTAGGTTTTGTATTATCCTGATCTTCTGCTGCAACTGGTTTTATTCCAAATTCTCCTGCTTTTGCCTTACCAACTCTGCTTTCGAGTCTTTTTTGAAATTCTTTTTTATCTGCAGCATTTTTGTAGCCTTCATCATAGGTAATGCGTTTAGCAATAACTAAATCTTCAAGACACTGATCCATTGTAATCATTCCATCGCCTCTACCTGTTTGCATCATTGAAATGATCTGGTCTGTCTTATCTTCTTTTATACAACGTCTAACAGAGGTATTACCCAAAAGTATTTCATAAGCCATAACACGGCCTGATGTTAAATAAGCCGGAATTAACTTTTGAGAGATTACCCCCTTAATACTGGTAGAAAGTTGCATGCGTATTGTTTGTTGAACATCACCTGGAAAAGAACCAACAACACGGTTTATTGATTCATAGGCAGAATTGGTATGCAAAGTTGAAAAGACAAGGTGACCTGTTTCAGAAGCAGCAATAGCAAGCTTCATTGTTTCATTATCACGCATTTCACCGACTAGAATAACATCTGGGTCTTCACGAAGAGCTGATCTCAAAGCATTAGTAAATGAAATAGTATTTGAGCCAAGTTCTCTTTGAGACACAACACTTCGTTTATGCTGATGGACAAATTCGATAGGATCTTCAATTGTTATTATGTGGTCATATCTGGTTCTGTTTATATAATCTATCATAGAAGCCAATGTAGTAGATTTACCAGAACCAGTTGCACCTGTAACAAGAATCAAACCTGACTTATAATTACAAAGTTTTTCAAGAATAGTAGTATCAATTCCTAATTCAGCAAAAGAAGGCACGGTATTTGGAATAATTCTGAAAACCCCTGCCATACCATTTTTCTGCATAAACACATTTGCACGAAAACGAGCACAATCTGGAATATCGTAAGAGAAATCCAATTCCATTTTTTCATTAAATTCTCTTTTTTGATGTTCATTCATGAGAGAAAACAATAAGAATCGGCTCTTTTCAGGAGTTATAATTTCAAAAGTTGTACGTATTAATTCACCATGTACCCTTATGCTTGGAGGAACTCCAATAGATAGGTGTAAGTCTGATCCCCCTTCTTCTTGCAAATAATACAAAAGCTCTTTCATATCAGTTATATTTTCTTTTGCATATTTTCGTCTTAAGACTTTATTTTCAACATTTTCCGGCTTCAATGAATCGACTGTAATATCACTTTTTTGTAAAATTAGATCTAGTTGATCATTTGATAATTTAGATACAATAGCAATAAGTCTTTCCCTTTCAAACTCTGTTGAACTGTCATAAAGAGTTAACAATGAAGGTATACCAGGATAATTTCTACGTTTAAATATTTCTCTAGACCACCAGGAAATATCAGCATTTCTATCAAAACAACTCATTACTAAATCTTTAAGGAAAGCATTTCTAGGATGTTTTGATAAATTTTCAACTATAGTATGCCTAATTGAAATATCCTTATCATCAAGTTTGAATAAAAGCATTCCAGCAACTAAGTCAAACTTTTGAAGCTTAGATATAGCTTCTATAGCACAGGTTCGAATAAGTGTCTTTTTAGAATTATCTATAACAAAAAGTAAAGGTCGAATAGCTTCTTTTGAGCCAATTTCACCAAGAACTTTCAAAACCTGAATAGTAAGATTATCATCATCTGAATCAATACAGGCCAATAAAGGATCTACTGCATGAACACCCAGTTTTATTAGAATATTTTTAGTGTAATCTGAAATAAAAATAGACTCATCTTTTAGGTAGGGCAATAACTCAGAAATTACTTTTGGATCTCTAACTTCTCCTAATGCAGTTAAAAGTAAATATTTGTTATCTTGATTCATGGTGCCAAAAAATTCTTTAACAAATTCTATGACTTCAAGCCCCATAACACGACCAAAAAGCTGCATTAAACTCAATCTTGTTTCTTTACTAGCTGTTGGGAAAATAGCCAAAGCTCCACTTATAACTTCTTTACCCCATGTTTCTAATGCCTTAATAGCTTCCTGTCTAACAATTAAAGAATCATCATCTAATAAAGAAAGAAGAATCTTCATTGAAAGTTCATTATGAATTTCACCAAAACCAGCACAGATATAAGGTTTGAAAACACCTTTAACGTCTGCTTCTAACATTCGTTGAAACAGTGTAAAAGCTTTTTCCCTAAGAATTAGAGGAATTATTTTAATACATTCATATTTTTGAGTACTGGAACAAGTTTGAAAATATTCTTGTATAATTGCATAAACTGAATCACCTAAAGATATTAAAGCTTTTTTTACCTGTTTTCTAACTATCCAGCTAGGATCACTAATTTTTTCAAGAAATGCAATAATTACTCGTTTATCTGGTCTACGAGCAAGAGCATCTATACAGACTCTTTTAACTTCATCACTCTCATGACTATTAAGTAAATCTAATAAAGCATCCTGTTTAATAAAATCTAATTCAATTGAAATAAAATAAGCCCAAAATCTAACGGTAGTATCTAATGCAATAGTTAAAGAAGGTAATATATCTTTTAGAATTGTAGGGTAATTAATGACAATTTGAACGGTCTTTTTCTGAATATTTTCATGTTTACTACTTAAAGCAATAGGTAATATGTTAGAAATGATTTTACGTTGCTTATCAGAGTTTTGAGATTGTAACAAAGAAGAAAGCTTATCTAATGCAGAATCATTGTCTAAATAGTCTGAACTTCTTAATTTATCTTGAAGACTTAGTATAATTTCTTCTATCATAATTTTATCCCTTTAACAGATTAGCAACATAATATCAAGACCATTTTACTTTATAAGTATAGATAGGTCTGCTAATACCTTTAAATTGATGAGCTCCATTATCTTCTAATGTAAATATATTTTTATCTATTTTATTATATGTAAATTCAGAAATAAGGATTTCAAAAGCATCAGTAATCCCTTCAAGCCTTGATGCAAGATTAACAGGATCACCCATAACATCATTTTCGGTTCTAATAACAGAACCAGTATTAATAGTAATTCTAACTGCAAGCTTTCTTTCTTCAGGTGCAGTAGAGTTATATTCCACTAACTTCTTCTGTATTTCCATTGCAGCAAGAAGAGCATTATTATGTTCTTCAAATACAACCAGGAAGGCATCCCCAATTTTCTTTAAAGGTTCACCGCCATATTTTAAGAAAACAGGCTTCAATATTTCGTCATGTTGTTTAACCATAGACATGATTTCAGAAAGAGAAGCTTTAGAGCTGAAAGAGGTAAAACCTTTAACGTCAGTAAACATAATAGAAAGTTCTTTAGTATGACTTTCTTTAATAAGTTCATCATATTTTTCAAGTTCTTCAAGAGCCATTCGGCGTTTTTCAAGAACTTCATCAAGATGATTGTCAGACAACATAACTTTATGCTGTCCTTTACTGCGAAGAGCATCAGGAGAAACAGTACCGCCTACACTTTCAATTAAATCAACCAAAGCTTTTTTATCTATTTCGTTTTCAAGAGTCTGAAGATATTCGGTTAAAGGATCGACAATGGTTAAACCAACACTTAAAAAGAAATCTGTTAAAGCACCTTTCAAACGGAAATCATCGATAAAAAAGAATTTGGCGAGAAGTTTAACAATTCGCTTGAGGATATCTGGTTCTTCATATTCCAAAACGTTATCCATAATATCAAAAGCGATTTTTCTATCTTGGATAGAATCAAGAGCAACAACACAACAGAGTCTGAAAGCTTTATTGGGAGATTTCAAACCTTTAATAAGACCCTGGGGATTATCTTGATAAAGATTACCAAGAATCTGCCCTACTTTATCACCATCTTCTAAAGTAATTAAATCAGATCTATTGGTCAGAATCTTTCTTAACATTTCATTAAAAACTAAAGCTTTATGTCTGGATGCTTCAAGCATTAAATCGAGCATAACATTTGCAGGACAATGCTGCATAAAACTTTCAACAGCCATCACTGAAGTTTGAGAAGGATGTTTAGCGAGACAAGAAACCAAAGAATGGAGATTGGTTAAATTTTTTTCAACCTGTAATTGTCTACAAACAACTTTAATGTCATTTTCAGAAAGAATAGCCCAAGATCCAACAGCTTCAGCAACATAATATCGAACCTTTTCATTAGAATGACTGAAACCTAAGAAAACAGTATTGTGTAAATATGGTGCTGATGCTTTCTTTAATAATTCAGAAAGCCATTTTGCAACTTTTTCTTCCGGATGAGTTAAAAGATTTAAAACAGTAGTCACAACATCTTTTGAAGTTACTTCAGGTATTGATGAGAAGACATTTTCTATTCTGTATTCGTCTGAGTTTTCAAGGAACTTAATAACAGCAGGTACAGCTTCAGGGTTATTCATAGAAAGCAAAGCAGATACTATATGAGGCAACAAATTAGGTTCTGTACCATCTTCCATTATATTTATCAGAACCTTAACTGCTTTAGGTCCTATCATAATAAGAGATTTTTTTGCCCAAAATCGAATATCTTCTGAGGGATCATTCAATACTTTAACAATAGAGGTAACAGAAGCTTCACCATAAAATACAAGACAATTAGCAGATGCATTACGTATAGGCCAGTTTTCATCACCAAGAAGTTTGATAAGCATATCAATAACCTTTGGATCAGGAGAAACCTTTTGTAAAACACCTAATAAGAATAATTTTTCTTGTTTATTACCTTTTTCAAGAATTCTAAGAATAGGAAGGAAAGCTAAACCACCAATAGAACCAATTATTCTAATAACTTGAAAACGAAGATTTTCATCTTCAGAATTCAAAATATTAAGCAATAATTCCAAATTTAAATTATGTTTCTTTGTAAGACAATCTGCTGCAAAATCAGAAACAATTCTATCAGGAATAGACAAACACTGTATAATTTCATTAACAGCCGTATCAGATTTTAATTTAGCAAGGTTTTCGATTGCTAACATTTTTATTTCCTGATCATTTGTAACAAGCAGCCTTTTTAGTAAAGGAATTGATTTTTCACCTAACAAAGTAACTATAATGTTTATTATTTCATATCTAATTAAAGAATCAACTTTGGAAAAACTAGCTGAAAGCTGATCAAAAGCTTTTGTTCCTAATTTAGTTAATTGTTCAGCAGATAATCGTCTTAATATCCAAGACTGATCAGAAAGACCGACAATAAGATAATCTATAGCTCTAGGAGTTCCTAATTCTCCTAAAGAATTCAATATTGAATATTTTAATGCAAAATTTCCATTCTTATAAAAATTACTTATTTCAGGCAAAACAGTATCTTTACCTATCTTAACAAATAACGCAATAACACTGTGATTTGGAATCTTGGAAGGAGTCAATATAATCTTTCTTAAATCATCAAGAATTATTTCATTAAAAGTTAATAATTGTTCAAAAACTAATTTTCTTACTGACCAATTTGAATCGTTTAATAATGGGTATAATAAACGTGCGTTTTCAATATTTTTAATATAAGCTAAACCTCTAACTGCGTAACTACGCAATTCCGGTTCTTTATTTTGTAGACCGCGTTTTAAAATATTAAATGAAATACTGTCACCAATATGGCCTAGAATAAATAAAATCCAATAATACTGGTCAACATTTTGCTCATTTATAATTTTTTCTAGATAAGAAGAAAGACCATTACCCCAGCTTAACAAAGATTTGGCAGCCACTTCTCTTTTACGCCAAGATCTATCACTCATAGCAGAAACAATAGCACCGCATGATTTCTCACTATGCTCAGCAATTAAAGCTTCTAACGCTTCGCGCCATAAAGCTTCATCTGTGCTAGAAATTAATTCATATGGAGAATGTTTCATTTTATTCCTCAAATATAGAAAGCCATGTTAAAAAATTATCATAAAATAAGTAATAATAAAAGTATAATTTATACAAATATACAATTTAATAAAGAAAAAAATTACAAAAAAAAAGAAAAAAAACAACTCTGTAAATACTAAGTTGTTTTTTTCTTTTTTATTTAAATAATTAAATTATTATTCTCTATTAGCCATTGGGTAGAGAGAACGAATTGTTCCACCCATTGTATATAACTGCCATGTAAAGGTTTCACCATTGATGTCTGCTTTGAAAGTCATAGAACCAGGAATACTTCCTTTAGCACGACAAGTTTCAATTGCAATATGACCAAGAGCTAACAATGCCATAGGAGAATGTTGAAGAGTAAAACCTCCTTTTGGCTTTTTGCAGCTTGGAAGAGGTCCGTTTCCGTCTGGATCCCAATTGAAACTACCAGTATACATTCTTGGATTACCAATAGCTTCAACAGAATTAATATATTCAGTATGACCTTTTCTTTCATCTGAATAATATCTATACCACCAATGATAACCAGAAACTTTTGTTCCTTTTATTTCACCAGCGATAACATGTTCGAAACCAGCACCAGCTCCAAACCAGTTATTAATCATATCGTCAATTGTAGTATTAGTAACTGTGAGAGCTTCTTTAATACAAGGATCGTTTTCTATTGATTTAAAGAATTCTTTAATAGCTTTTCCATGCTTATTCATTTCTGGAGTGTTAGTATGTGGATCAAAAAGATCACAAAGTTTAACACATCTATCATAAGCAGCTGGAATTTTACCGCTAATATCTTTGAACAAACGATTTTCATATTTGCTGCCTTCATGTTTTTGAACCTTAACAGATGCAGCCTGGTCTAAGTTTTTAAGATTCTTAGATAATTGTGTGATTCTTTGAGCTAATTCAGAATTTCCACCACCATTATTAGGTTTATTACCATTTGGTTTATTACCGTTATTTGGTTTCTTTCTTGAGGTGTTTGATTTTTTAGTAGTAGTGCTAGTGCTAAAAGACAAATAAGCATCTTCTTCACGGGCGTCAATACTTTGAGATATTGCAGCCTGTAATTCTTCGTCTGTGGTAATTAAACCAATAGCGATACTATTGCTTAATGTTCTTCTTAGCTTAACATCTTCGATAGCATTAAGCTTTTCAGAAAAATCAGGGGTATTAGCAGCTTTAACAGGTGTAGATAAAGCTACTAGAGACAACATTGCAATGGTGACTAAAGACAGTGACTTTCGCATTCCTTGCTCCTTACTAATTACTATATACTTATTGAGCTATTTTTTAAACTACACAAAAATAAGAATATTTGTTTTGTATAGTATATTAATTATATCACGAAAAAATAATAACCACAAGGGTAAAAAATAATTTTATTTAAAATTTGTGTACACAAAAAAACACCCAAATAACTTTGGGTGTTTTTTTATTATTTTATCAATCCCAACGATGGTTAAGACTTGCAATTACACCAAACGAACTCTGAGTTCCCCAATCTTGTTTAACAGTCATTGGGAAGCCGATATTAGCCTGCCAAGAATCATTGAAGAATACCATACCAAGAGTTAATTCAGCATTAGTACCATCAGGTCCGAATATATTAGTTGGAGCTTCATAGCTATCAAATTCTATTTCACCAACAAGAGAGAAGTTACGATTTACTCTGTAATCAGCACCACCTCTGAGAATAAACTTAGTGATATCATCGCTAGAGTCATTGGCTACAGCTAGATTAAGATGAGTAGTCCATTTATCGTCAATAACACCAGAATAAGCACCACCAGCTTCAACCCAAGAACCATTTGTTGCACCAGCAGGACCCATTCTTGAATTCATCTTAGTCTTCAAACCAGTTCCAAGAATAGCACTGTGATAATTACCACCTGCGAATTTACCTTCTAAGTGTAAAGTAACTGCGTGTGTTCCTTCAAGATTTTTCCAAACCTGATAACCAAACTTAAGACTTGGGTCATGCATACCATCAAGTTTTGAAGTAGCACCACCAGCAACTAGTTTTTCTTCCCAAGTCTGGAATGGAACAGTAACGCCTGCAAAGAATTTGTGACCAGTATAATTCAAATGAAGATTGCTGTAAGTTCTATAACCATCAATGACGTTTTTATCACCACCAATGTATTTCAAATCTTCATACTTAAAGCTGAATCCAACGTTCCAGGTTGGTAAATATGGAACCAAAGCTGTTTCAGTATTGAACAAGCCACGATAACCATTTATATTTGTAAAATATGGATCATAATCAATAGGTTTCAATTCATCAGGAAGTCGATATCTATCTTCCCTATAAAGATTATGAGTACTGATACCTACCGAGTCCGCACTTACAGAAACATTAGAAGATGTCGGAGTAGGTGCAATATATGGAACGTCAGGTGTAGTAGTTGGCATAGCTGGGGGAGCCATAGTCGCACTACTATATACCTGTGTTGGAGCTGGAGCTACGACTGGAGCAGCTTGAACAGGTTTTGGCTGTGCTTTTGGCTTTGGAGGAGCTGGAGGCACAACAGGTGCCGAGTAAGAAGACCCGGAAGAATAACTGTCATACATACCAGGAGGTGGCGGAGGTGGAGCAACTAATGGAGCAGTATTTGGATCGAAAGAAGGAGCACTTACTGCAGGAGGTTCTGCCTGTTCATAATAATTATTATATCCATTATTTGTTGCAGCAGCCATCTGCCATGGTTGAGCTGAAACTGTTCTTGCACTAACCTGATCAACTTCATAGCCTTGTGCCTGGGGAGCATAATTTGAGTATGCATTTTGCACATTAGATTCCTTAACAGCACCTGGAATAACAAGAACATCACCGACTTTTAATCTATTAGGATTAATACTTGGATTAGCTTTTGCAATCTGCTGCCATTTAGATGTTGAACCTAAGCAAGTTTTTGCAATTTTACCAAGAGTATCACCTCTTTTAACAGTATAAGTACCTTTACTGCTCACACTGTTATAATAACTTGCATCTGCAGATTCTGAATCTTCTGCCATTTCAGCAACTTCATGTTCAGCTACTATTGGTGAATCTTCAGCAACAATATTAGAACTTGCAACAGTTATAAGTTTTTGTCCAACGAATATTCTGTTGCCATTATCAATATTGTTAAGAACCATTAGATCCTGCCAACGATTAGGATCACCATAAACTTTCATTGCGATCTTAGGCAATGTATCACCAGCTTGAACAATATATTCGTTTTGAATAGCAGAATTATCTGTTTTAGCTGTTGCAACATTTGGAACTGCTACTGGAGGTCTGTAATTTACCTGACCAGAAACATTTGCCGCAATCTGAGGAGGTGCTGACATCAACTGCTGCTGGGCAGACTGAGCATCAGAACCTACTTCTTCCCAATCGTTATACTGAGCATTGGCGATTGCTTGAGCTGACATTATCATCCCCATAGAGATAATAGCAGCTAGAACCGGATCCTTCGCTCGGAAGTAATTAAAGCATTTCATCTTCGACCTCCAGGTCTTTCTAATAAAATTACAATTTCCAAATTTTTTTGAATTGAGCCTTTAGTAATTTAGCGTAACCATACCAATCTGCGTATGATATCAATTCTTCTTTTTTTTCTTTATCGACAGGTCCAACAATTTTATTAACTAATAAATTTACATGTTGTGAAATTGTTTTAGCCATTAAATTGCCAGGAGTACCGCCTTCAAGTACAGAAATAATTTTACCGTCGCAATACTTTTCAGACATTTCCATTACAAGCAGAAAAGTCTTTAACAAACCAGCTTCACTTACAATTAAATGAGATGCATTATCATCATTTAGTATATTTGAGCCAAAACTAACCAAAATGAATTCAGGGACAAACTGATTTAAAATCTTTTCAACTATTTCCTTTAAACAAACTCTATATTCCCTGTCTCCGTAACCAGAAGCAAAAGGAATATTCAGGTTATAGCCTAAAGCACCTTTCCCGCCCATTTCTTCATAATGACCAGTTCCAGTCATACCAGGATATTCATGAATAGAAATAGTCAGAACATCTTTTCTATGATAGAATATTTCCTGAGTTCCACTACCATGTTCTGCATCTAAATCAATAATTGCTATTCTTTTCTTCCCAAATTTCTTAGTTAAATAATGAGCTCCTGCAGCAATGGGATTTACTAGACTTCCAAAACCTGTTGAAGTTATACCAGCATGATGACCAGGCATAGCAGTAAGACAAAAAGCCCTTTTTGCTTCCCCAATCATAATCTTATCAACTGCATCCAATACTCCACCTGCACCAAATCTGGCTATCTCAAATGATTCCTTTATAAGTGGTGTTTTTGAATCCAACTTATCAAGTCCAGAATAAGCTCTTTTATGTAAATCATTTAAGAAATTCGGGTCGTGAATATCACGTAAGCGTTTCATTGGAGCTATATCTGCTTCTATTGCATAATTTTCCCATAAATGATTCAGCTTTAACTGCTTTATGATAGAAGAAAGTCTTCCACCCTCATTTCCTGCAGTTAAACTATCATGTTCTAACAATTTTTCGTTATACATGATAACAGCTTCATTTATGGAATCAGCCATAAAACTAGATATTCTCCTTGCGACAGTTATATTCCGTCTATCGGCAATGAGTATTGTTTAATTAACTTTATGCAAAAAAAATACCTCAAAATTTTCTAAGAAACTTTGAGGTATTAGATTACTATTCTAGTTTAGATTAAAACAAAACTACTATATTCTACCACTTCCTGAACCTATTTCAGAAGTCCCAGAGCCTATATCAGTAGTTCCGGAACCTATATCTGTTGTGCCCGAACCTATATCAGTAGTTCCTGAGCCTATATCGGTTGTGCCCGAACCTATATCTGTAGTTCCTGAGCCTATATCAGTAGTTCCCGAACCTATATCTGTAGTTCCTGAACCTATATCGGTTGTGCCGGAACCTATATCGGTTGTGTCTGAGCCTATATCAGTAGTTCCCGAACCTATATCGGTTGTGCCCGAACCTATATCTGTAGTATCTGTTGCTGGCGGAGGATCATAAGGATCTATTGTATCTGTGGCTGGTGGTGGGTTATAAGGATCTGGTGTATCTGTGGCTGGTGGTGGGTTATAAGGATCTGGTGTATCTGTGGCTGGTGGTGGATTATAAGGTTCTGGAGTTCCTGTAGCTGTTCCACCATAAAATTTAACATTTAATTCAGCTTTACCAGAAGCACCTTTACTATCAATACCCAATAGTGTAATTGTTGCATTATAGCTTTCAGTAGCGATAAATACTGCACTTATTGGACTAACAGGATTTACAGCACCTCTTGTTGTAGTCCAGCTATAAGTAATATAATCGCCATTAGCATCATATCCCGTAGCAATCAAATCAAGGTTTCTATTCGTATAAAGAACAAGTTCGTTATTATAATTAGAATAAATTGCAGCCGAATTTGTTGCATAAGTAATAGCTACTACTGGAGCTATATTTGAACTTTCAGTTGTTTGTGGTAATTTAACATAAATTTCAGAATTATGACTTTCTCCAAAAGAAAGTGGTATTTCTGTTGTTTTATATCCTACAGCAGAAATTATAGCTTTCGTTGCTTCTACACTTGGAAAATCAGCTAAAACTACACCACCTGGATTAGAAGAATTGGGAGAATAGTCAGTACCCCATAAATTTACCTTTAAACCAGTATTAAAAGATAATGGAATTCCATTATTATCTGTTACAACCAAAGTCAAAGAATAGTCTGACTGAAGCATTTCCAAAACCTGAGTAGAATCAGATTCTGAAAGTATAACTTCAGAAGAACCTGATTGAGCTATTACTGGAACATTTTCCTGTCTAGCTCTGAATTGTATTTGATTTCCTATTCTTTTTTCTGCAATAAGGTTATGTCTACCTTGCGGAACATTTGGAATAGAATATCTTCCGTTTGCATCAGTAACACCATAAAGATTAACTGCGTCTTCTAAGAATACTGTAATTCCTGATAAATCAGCCAAAGAAAAACGAAATCTAGACGAAGTCCTGGTAGAATTAGAAGATCCATCTCTTATATAACCAGTCAAAGTTACATTGGTATCTGCTGCAAAATTACTACCCACTAAGTCATCCGAAGCTCCGCTTCCACAACCAACCAATATGGCAAAGGAAGCACAGATTATAGACAAGAAACAAATTATATGACGTTTCATAAACCCTTCCTTTCTTTTCGTATATTCTAGAAAAAACTTCATTTATTTATCTAAATTAATATTGTATATACAAAAGATTTTTTAGTCTACTTTTTTAGAAAAGGAAGGATTTATCATTAGAATTAAAAGTATTAATTGCTAAGTATTATGAATTATAACGAAAACCTTCTGAACTTAGCTCGTCTTCCTTCTTGAGCAGCAGTGCCAAGTTTCTTCAGATACATATTTTCATAATCTTCAAAGTTCCCTTCAAACCAAGTAACTTTTGCGTTTCCTTCAAAAATCAATAAGTGTGTACATATTCTATTTAGGAAAAATCTATCGTGGCTTATTACTAATGCGCAGCCTGCAAAATCACTGATTGCATCTTCCAAAAGTCGGAGAGTATTAACATCAAGATCATTTGTAGGTTCGTCTAGCATCAAAAGGTTGCCACCTGATTTAACAATCTTTGCCAGATGAACACGATTTCTTTCACCACCAGAAAGATTTCCGACTTTCTTTTGCTGGTCACTGCCTTTAAAACCGAATCTACCACAATATGAACGTGATGGAATCTTATATTTGCCAAACTGAATATCATCTAAGCCATCACTTATTTCGTCGAATACGGTCTTTTCTGGGTCTAAACAATCACGATGCTGGTCAACCCAAGCTTCTTTAACAGTTGGGCCAACTACTACTTCGCCAGAATCTGGTTTTTCAACTCCTGCTATCATGCGGAACATAGTAGTCTTCCCTGCCCCATTGGGTCCAATAATTCCAACAACAGCACCTTTTGGTAATGAGAAAGTAACATCTTCCATAAGTTTGTTTTCGCCAAAACCTTTTGAAACATTTTTGAAATCAACGACCAAATCGCCTAAATGTTCAGCTGGAGCAATCTGAATAACTGTTTCATCTCCACGGTCTTGAGCACGTTCTTTTGTAAACAAATCTTCAAAGTGAGAAAGACGTTCTCTAGATAATTCATGTCTATCACCAGTGTTCATGCGAATCCACTTCAATTCTCGTTCTAAGGATTTTCTTCTAGCAGATTCCTTCTTTTCGCTATTAGCAAGAATCTGAAGCTTCTGAGCAAGCCAAGAACTGTAGTTACCTTCAAATGGAATTCCGTAACCATCTTCTAGTTCAAGAATCCATTTAGTTATATTATCAAGGAAATAACGATCGTGAGTAGATATAATAACTGTGCCTGGGTAGTCTTTAAGATAGTTTTCTAACCATGCAACTGTTTGAGCATCTAAATGGTTAGTTGGTTCGTCTAATAGAAGCAAATCAGGCTGTTCAAGTAATGCGCGGCAAAGAGCAACACGACGTTTTTCCCCACCAGAAAGGTTATCTACCAACATATCATCAGGAGGAAGAACCAAAGCGTTAGCAGCAACATTAAGCTTAGTATCAAGTTCCCAGCCTCCAGCAGCTTCTATTTTATCTTGCAATGCAGCCATTTTTTCCATGGCTTTATCCATTGCGTCAGCGTCCATATCGCACATTGCAGCAGACAAATCTTCATATTCCTTAACCATAGCAATAGTTTCAGCAAAAGCAGCTTCTATGTTCTGTCTGACAGTCTTACCCAGTTCAAGCTGCGGTTCTTGCGGAACAAAACCAACTTTATAGCCTGGAGTTATTTCGGCGTGACCTTGAAATTCTTTATCAACCCCAGCCATAATACGCAAAACAGTACTTTTACCAGCACCATTTGCCCCAACAATTCCTATTTTTGCACCAGGGAAAAAGCTAATACTAATATCTTTTAATACATGCTTTTGACCGTAATATTTATTAAGACCGTACATCGTGAATATGAATTTATCTGCCATACTATTTTTCCTTTACGAATATAATGTTTATATTTATACTACATTGAAGAAATAAAGTAAAATCTTGTTGAAAGGTTTAGCATATGCTCTTTTTATATAATTGAGTTATATTCTACAATGTGGTTTTAGTTGGTTTTAGGAAAAATCTTTAATTAAAGAAGAGTTAATAACAAAAAATGATAAAAATTATAACAGGTCCAATAAATACAGGAAAATCTTCCTGGCTACTTAAAGATTACAATTCAAAAAAGGATAATTCTTATGTCGACGGCTTTGCATGCTTTAAAATAATTAACAATAGCGAACATATCGGTTATGAATTGATGCATTTAGCAACTGGAGAAAAGTGCCAGTTTATAAGAAAAATAAACCATATTCCCAATAACTGGAACGAAGCGTTCAGACTAGGTATGCATTATTCTTTCAATCAGGAAGGATTTGATTTTGCTAAAAGAATCACAGATGAAGCTTTGGCAAAAGGAGTTAAATGCTTTTATTTAGATGAGGTCGCGCATCTTGAATTAAAAGCTCAAGGTTTTTCAGATATATTAAAAAGAGTGCTTGCTGCCAAAATAGATTTAGTTTTAGTCGTAAGGGAAGCACTGGTTGAAAAAATCTGTGATAAATTTGGAATAAAAGAATACGAATGCATAAAACCAAAGTTCAATTAATTAAGCATAATATATAAACCAAAAAATATTTTACAATTTAAGCCTAGAATGGTATTTTTAAATTTCTGAGTTTTAAAAATAATTTTCTTAATATAAGGAAGGTTTGAAATGGCTTACGAAGCACCTCATGTAAAAACTACTCCAGACAAAATTACTCCATATGTATTAGTTTGTGGTGATCCTGCGAGAGCATTAGAAATTGCTCAACTTTGTGATTCATATGAAGAAGTTTCCTACAACCGTGAATATAGGACACTAGTAGGCACTTATAAAGGCAAGAAAATTACAATAACATCACATGGCGTTGGTTCAGCTGGTGCTGCAATCTGTTTTCAAGAACTAATTAATTTAGGTGCAAAAATTATTATTAGAATGGGCACCTGTGGTGGAATACAAGATGGTTTAGGGCAAGGAGACCATATAGTTGTAAGTGGTGCTGTCAGAGAAGATGGAGTTTCTCCTTTGATGGTTCCATTAGGTTATCCTGCAATAGCTGATAACGAAATATGTGATGCAATAGTTAAAGCTTGTGATGAAGCTAAAGCCCCATATAAAAGAGGTCTTGTTCTAACTAGCGATCTTTTCTACCCTTCAAAAGTTATGGAATCTTCATTAGCAACATATCAGCGAGCAGGAGTTCTTGGTGCAGAAATGGAAGTAGCTACACTATTGGTTGTTGCTTCACTCAATAATGTTAAAGCAGGCGCAATAGCAACAGTAGACGGCAATCCTCTTAAATGGAACGAAGGCAACTATGACCCACATGGTACCAAAGTTGCTGAAGGCAAAAAGAGAATGTTAAAAGTTGGCTTAGAAGCTATAATTAAATTGATGTAATTATATGGCTTATGCTTGGTGTGGTTGGTATGGGGTGTTATTGGTATTATTGTAAACTGCAAATAAAACAGATTAAGACCATACATTATCAATAATAACCACACACCACCCATCATTCACCATAAAGCTTCAAACATCTTAGCTATTAGCTCACAGTTTTGTAATAATATTATACTTAGATACCCTCCCCAATATCATGTTAGATAATTGGTTTGAATTCAGATTAGATTATATTAATCTCTGGTATGGAGCCTTATTTTTTCTTTTATCTATTGTGGCTTCCATGCTTAATTTTAATCAGCGTTCCAATTCGCCAGCCTTTTTGTTCTGGAAAAAATTCAGTTGGTTTGCATTATTATATGGGGCAAGCGTTTGGCTTAGTGATTTATTCATCTCATTCAGAGATTTTCCATTACTGAATTACTGCCATTTTATCTCTTTTACTCTTTCTTTAAAATTATTGTACGATTTTTCTTACAGCAGTTCAAAATACCAAGATGTAAAAACTTTTTTTGATTCAAAATTTACTATAGTTTTCATTGTTATAGGCTTAGCATCTGCTTATTTTAAAATCAGCTATCTGGTTTTTTTATTAGTAATAGGCTTTGGTTTACCTGCCGTATACCAAAGTGTTTTACTTTTTATTAATTTAGCGAAAAAGCTCAAAGATACTTCCAAGTATTTGTATTCAATTGCTGTATTTATGATTGCTTTCTCAATTACTAAAACATTTCTTGCTATAAGAGTTTATCTGCTAGCAGATTGTTATACTCATTCAGATGCTTTAATCAATAAAATTTTTGCCATAGTTTTTTACATAAATGTTTTATTATCTGTATTTTTTGTTTTTTCAGTATGGAATTATTCTAAGCAAATTATTAAAGAAAAGAATGTAATTTTCAAGGGTTATTACCTGCCAGTAACTTGTATACTATTTTTTGCAGCAGGCTTAAGTATTATAGAATGGAGAACATACTTAGTAGATTCAAACATTCGCAATAATATGCTGCATACTGCTACATCTTTAGCAAGAACAATAGAAAACAACGAATTAAAAGCCCTAAGTTTTTCCATTAATGATGAAGTTAATCCCACATACAACACTATCTGCAAACAGCTTAATCTTTTAAGATCCGGATATGAAAACAGCTTAACTAGCATTTATGTTTTAAATAAAAGTAAAGATAATAGATATTTGTTTGGACCTCAAAGTGAATTAAAAATTGAAAAAAACTATGTACCTTCTGGAACAGAATATAGCTATAATCATTCTATTATAGATAAAGTTTATATTTCTGGGAAATCTCTAGTTTATGGTCCCTATAAAGATAATTTTGGAAATTCTCTAACAGCTTTTGTTCCTCTTTTTGATTCAACTAATAAAATATCAAATATTCTTGGTCTAGACATTGATTCTGAAAACTGGAAAACATCTATTGAAAAATCCAGAGCAAAAATTCTATTTGGGATGATGATTCTTATAGCCTTTCCTCTAATGGTCTTAGAATTAAAGATTTATCATAACAAAGTCAAAGTTTATGATATTGAAAATACCAAATTATTACCTTACTTTACTTTGGTTTATGGTGTAATTTTCAGTCTATTATTAGCAATTTTAATTAATACTATAAACTTAGAAAAAAAACAGCAAGAATTCTTTAAAATAGCTGATTCCATTACATTATATATAAATGATTACTTTAAACGGCTAAGAAATGATATTAATTTAATTCAATCTTATCTCTACGAACATAATGGTTTTTCTAACTATAATGATTTTGTTTACTTTGCGGAAAATTTCTATAGAGTCTCTAATATATTCAAATTTGAATTGTTAGATATAGTAAATCGAAAAAGACTAGGAAATTATGAAATATCTGTAAGAAAAGAAAAAGGATTTGAAAATTTCAGAGTCAAAGAATATAAAAACATAACTAATACCAGAATCGCAAAAATACCTGATTATTATTCCCCTCTAAGATATGTTTACCCTATAAATAAAGAAGAAGACAAAGAAAAAATAGGATATGATTATAATTTCAAACCAGAAAGTTCAAGTATTTTAAACAATATACTGACTATTGGTCTGCCTTATGCTTACTGTCTTCAAAACTATATAAATGATACTATTACAAGTGATTTATTCGTATATATACCTATTAAGCACAAAGATACGAATACGATAAATAATGTTTTAATTCAAAAAATACCTGTCCAGGAATTTCTTGAAACAATAATGTCCTATCAAAGTAACATTAAAGATAGCATAGAACTACAATTAATAGATTTAGAACAAGATAAAGATTTGAATATAGTCGCTCTTTATCCAAAAAAATATAATGTAACAAATATAAAACTCGAAAATGCTAAATATAAATCTATTTTTTCTTCCCCTGTCTTTGTTTTAGGTAGAACTTTCATTCTAAAAATCAAACCTTCAGCCAAAAACTATGTTGGTTTTTATAATCAGGATTTATTCTTCATAACTTTTGTAGGAATCAGCCTAACAATCTTAATAGTTATATTTATAACATTTTTACAAAGAAATCAGGTATATTTGGAAAAACTTGTTGAAGAAAGAACTCAAAAAATATTCAAAAGAGAAAACCTTATAAAAACGATTTCAGATAATTTACCTATAGTTTCTTACAGATGTACAGCAGATGAGAGCAGAAAATTTGCATTTATAAGCTCAGAAATAATAAATATTTGCGGTATAGCCCCATCAGATTTCTTAGTTGGGAATAAAACTTTTGATGACATTATATACCCAAATGATGCTGACTACATAAAAAAATCAATTGAAGAAGCTGCAGCAAGCCACAAACCTTTTGATATAGAATACAGGATTATTGGTCGCAATAACAATATTCTCTGGGTTAACGAAAGAGGTCACATAACTTTTGATCAAGAATCCAAACCTATTTGGCTAGATGGTACAATTACAGATATTTCTGAAAGAAAAGAAGCAATATCAAAGCTAAATGAAAGCCTTTTCGAACTGGAAAAAGCAAATTCAGAATTAAAACTTCAAACAGAACGAGCAAATCAATATGCAGAAGATGCTAAAGTAGCTGATGAAATGAAAAGCAAGTTTCTTGCAAACATGAGTCATGAAATAAGAACCCCAATGAATGCTATTATAGGAATGAGTGATTTGCTTAGAGAAACAAAACAGACTTCAGCACAGAAAAAATATACAGAAATCATTTGTTCCAGTGCAGAAAATTTATTAGCTCTAATAAACGATGTGCTTGATTTTTCAAAGATGGAAGCAGGCAAAATGAGGCTTGAAAACATAAGTTTCAGTCTATCAGAATGCGTTAATGATGTAGTAAAAATGTTAATACTAAGAGCTAATGAGAAAAAACTTTTTCTTAAATACAATATTGAAAGTGATGTTCCTTTATATTTAAAAGGAGATCCATATCGCTTAAGACAAGTTCTTATTAACCTCGTCAGCAATGCTTTAAAATTTACAAATTCTGGTGGTATAAGCATAAATGTCAAATTTATACAAAAATATGAAGAAGATGTTCTCATAAAATTTACAGTAAATGACACAGGAATAGGGATAGAAAGAGAAAATATAGGAAAATTATTTAATCTTTTTGCGCAAGCTGATGGTTCTATTGCAAGAAAATACGGAGGAAGCGGATTAGGATTAGCAATCAGCAAACAAATAGTTGAGCTTTTCCATGGGAAAATAGGCGTTGAAAGCGAATTTGGCAAAGGCTCGGAATTTTGGTTCACAGCAAGATTTACAATTGAAAACGAAGAAGAAACAGTAGAATCAATGAATGAAAATATTGATTTCAATTTTACTGGAAGCATGGATGAAAACATTAAAAAATCAAAGAAAATCCTGCTGGTAGAAGATAACGAAATAAATCAACAGGTTTCAGTTGCTTTATTAGATAAGTTAGGATTCAAAGCAGATATAGCAAAAGATGGTAAAGAAGCAATTGAAAGACTTTCTAAAAAACAATATGACTTAGTTTTGATGGATTGTCAGATGCCTGGTATAGATGGTATGGAAGCCTGTAAAAGGATAAGAAAAGGTGACGCAGGCGAATTAAATAAGAATGTTATTATAATCGCTTTAACTGCCAATGCATTAGCAAGTTATAAAAAAAGCTGTATTGAAGTTGGAATGAATGATTATATCAGCAAACCAGTACAGTCAAAATACCTGCTTGCAAAATTAGAAAAATGGCTTAATCACAATAATTCTATTAAAGAAGAAAATATAGCAGATAATGAAAACATAATAGACAACAATACAGATATAGTTTCTGATTTAAACTCAAATGAAGTAATCTCACCTCAATCTTCAGATTTTTCAGAAACCAAAGATGACATTATTGCACCATGTCTTAAGGGAATAGACAATTCTATAATAGATTGTGCAGATTTAACTAATAGACTATTAAACGATGAATCATTAATTCAAAATATATTAAAAACATTCAATAATGTTGCTCCTGGTATAATAGAAACTCTTAGATTTGCTGTTGAAGCAGAAGACTATGATTTGGCAAAAGAACAAGCTCATAGTTTAAAAGGCTCGGCAGCGACTATTTCTGCAATAAATTTAGAAAAAATAGCAAAAGAATTGGAAAGCTATTATATTAATTCTGACTATGGCAAAGCTTCAGAATGTTTTAATAGACTAGAAAAAGAATATAATAGAGTTCAGAAAGTAATTTTCTAGTAACAAAAAGGATTTAAAATGGCACTGGTCTCGATGCAAAATGTCAGTCTTTCATTTACTGGCACTAAAATCTTAGAAAATCTTAATGTTCAGATAGAAAAAGGACAGCGAATCTGCTTGCTAGGGCGTAATGGTGTTGGCAAAACAACATTAATGAGAACCTTAGCAAAAGAATTGACCCCGGATTCAGGTAGTGTACAATATGCTCAAGGTGTTAAAGTTGCCTATTTTTCTCAAAATATTCCACAAAACCTATCTAAAAAAGCTTATGATATTATTTCTGAAGGATTAGGAGAAAAAGGGAAACTGGCTAATCTATATCATTCTGCAGAATTAGCATTAGAACAAAATTATTCAGAAACTACTTCCAATGAACTTGAAAAATATCGCACCCTGCTAGATAAAAACGATGCTTGGTCTTGTCTTGATCAGATTGGAAAAATAATATCCCAAATGAATATTAATGGGAATTGGGAATACGATTCTCTTTCTGGAGGACAAAAACGTAGAGTTATCTTAGCTAAAGCATTAGTATGTAACCCTGATGTCATTTTATTAGACGAACCAACTAACCATCTAGATATTGAAACCATTGCATGGTTGGAAGATTTCCTGTTAAGGCTTTCTACTACAATGGTTTTTGTAACCCACGACAGAATGCTGTTAAGACGATTAGCAACAAGAATCATTGAGTTAGACAGAGGCAGACTTTATGACTGGAACTGTGATTATGACAAATTTTTAGAAAGAAAAGCTGAAGTGTTGGCTGCTGAAGAAAAAGACTGGGAAAGATTCGACAAAAAACTTGCTCAGGAAGAAGTCTGGATACGCCGTGGAATTGAAGCTCGCAGAACAAGAAACGAAGGCAGAGTTAGGGCCTTAAAGAAAATGCGTGAAGAACGCAAGCAGCGTCGTGAACGTATCGGCACGGCAAAAATGAAATTAATGAAATCGGAAGATTCTGGCTATGAAGTCATTGAAGCCGATAATATTTCTTTCTCATATGGAACTAAACAAATTATAAAGGATTTTTCAATAAGAATAGTAAGAGGCGATAAAATAGGCATTGTTGGAGCTAATGGCTGTGGGAAAACAACTCTTGTTAAGCTTTTGCTAGGAGAGCTTAAACCTTCTTCTGGTTCGATAGACTTAGGAACAAACCTACAAATAATGTATTTTGACCAGCTTCGTGCACAACTAGATGAAAATAAAACTGTCTGGGAAAACGTATCTCCTGATAGCGATCAGGTTGTTTTAAATGGGAAACCTCAGCATATAGTCGGTTATTTGCAGAATTTCCTCTTTTCTCCAGAAAGAGCTAAGACAAAAATAAGTGTACTTTCTGGCGGAGAGAAAAATCGTGTTTTGCTGGCAAAACTCTTTGTTTCACCAGCCAATCTATTGGTTCTTGACGAACCAACTAATGACCTTGATATTGAAACTCTAGAACTACTAGAAGAGCTTATTAGCGATTTCAAAGGCACCGTGCTATTAATTTGCCACGACAGAACTTTCTTAAATAATGTGGTTTCCAGCACTTTGGTTTTCGCAGAAAATGGCGAAATAAAAGAAATTGTCGGTGGCTACGATGAATGGCTTCAGGAAAGAAAAAAGAGTTCAGAAGAATTAAAAGAACAACATGATGATGCTAACCCCAAAGAACATTCTGCTCCCCTACCCTCTTCCAAGTCTAAAAAGCTATCATTTAAAGAAAAACAGGAATTGGCAGCTCTTCCCAAAATAATTGAAGACGCAGAAAAAGAAGTTGCTGAAATCCAGGCAAAACTAGCTGACCCCTTATTCTACAAGAGTGGCGAAAATCCACATCTTTTAAATCAGCTTATAACAGAATTAGAAGATTTGCAGCTCAAATACATGGAACGCTTAGAAGAATTAGAAAATCATTCAAGTTAGTATTATTGATTTGGCAACACAACCTCTAAACCTCACTTTCCAGAGATTATCCGGAAACTAGAAAATTGCTAAAATTTTAGTGCACTGGCAATTGTCCTTACCCCCTTTTGTAAAGGCGAAGCTCCCCCAGGAAATTATGGGGGAGCTGTCACAAAGATCCTCCACAAAAGCTTTGCTTTGGGGGAGGCTTTAAGAAATATAACTCCTAGCAATAGTAAAGTATCACTTTCTAAAAATACTGGATTGCCACGCAGTCTATCGACTGCTCGCAATGACGGTTATATTTCAAAGTATGGTTTGCTCCTCGACCTATCCTCCATCTGCTTTTCTCTGATTGGCGACTTCTACATAAAAACAAAAGGTCGTGGTGATGTTTACGAAAGCGATTTGATGAACCTGCCCTATATCTCCGACAACCGCTTGCGATTACGTGTATTGCTACTCTCCTGCTTAACCAAGTATTACGCCGAACTTTGGGAAGGCTCTTTCATTCCAGAATTTACCCAGGACTCCTGGGCAAAAGATGACCCAAGACTGCCTAAAGATACTTTTTCAAAACTTAGCAATAAATGGGATTGGCATACCCCATTAAGAACCGACTTTGCAAGACGTCAGGCATTGATAGAAATAGACGTATTAACCGCAATGGCTATAGGTATGACCCTAGATGAACTTTGCACCATATATAGAATACAGTTCCCAGTATTGCAGTCTTACGAAAAAAATACCTGGTTTGATGCTAAAGGTAGAATAGTATTCTCTGCTAAGAATATGGGCGATTTAATCTATAAACGCAAAGACTTTGAAAGAATCAAAGATGCAAAAGCCGGCGAAGTCTTTACTCGCACTATTACAGACGATACAAAACCAGGTGGTCCCTTCCAGAGAAAAATAGAGTATGTCGCACCCTTTGATTGTTGCGACCGCGAAAAAGATTACGAAACCGCCTGGAAATTCTTCGAATTAAGAAATTAGATTTGAGAATTTAGAAAAATTATAACTTAAACTCTAGAACACGCATCATATAGAAGAGATCCGCTGTTTTTATTCCAAAATACTCTGCTATATTAGGTATTTTAGCTTTTTCTATTAGCTGTTTTTTATTAGGGTAAACCTTTCCTTCAAAGGTAATTATTGTAGCGTTTTTTACCAAAGCAGTAGCAACTACCCAAGGATCTGCAATCTTGGGTGATTGCCATTCTTCTTGGGCTTTTTGCGAAAAAACACTCCTATCATTGAGATAATTCATTATCTTTTGGTAATTTTTTACAATTTTAGCATCATTTCTCTCTGATAATGCTTTAACATTAAGCTTCTTTAACCAATCAGACAATTCATCTTTACTTGTAAGTATTTCATCTTTAACAGATTTAATTAAAATAATAGAACCCTTTTTAATATGCTTTTCTAATTCATTCCAAAAGTCAGATTCAAAAATAAAATCATAATATTGCTTATAGGGGTTAATAAAACAATTTGTGTCTATAACAAAGCTTTCTTGTTCAATCATAATTTGTCTACCAGCTTAGCAATAAGTTTATCAAATGTATTTCTATTTGTATTTGTAAGTCGGTAAGCTTCTTCAAAAGATGTTCTTCCTTCTGCCACACTAGAATTAAGCATCAAAAGGAATCTATTATCTATTCGGCTTAAAGTAGTTTTGTAGTATTCTGGCTGACCGCCTGTTTTCTTCTTATTAAAATTACTCTTAGCAATATTGACAATCTTTTTATATAAAATATTGTCAATAAAACCGTTGTCTAATGCTTTTCTAGCAATAACAATAGTTCCACACTTAAATATCTTTGCTAGTTCAATAATTATTTCTTCGGGTTCTTTATCAAGAGCATTTTGCCAGGTTTTTAAAAACATTTTTTCTGGCACAAGTAATTCCGCTGTAATAGCATTACAAATAGCTTCGTTTTTTCTTTTCCCTGTATATTGCCCACTATTATCATTGTATAAACTGTTTTCACCAAAGCAGATATGCACAAATTCATGTATTAAAGAGAACAATTTGGCATTTGTAGAGTCGTTGGAATTAATAAATATAAGAGGGGCATAATCGTTAATTAGTGCAAAGGCTCGAAATTCATTGATGTTAAGCTTTTTGTAATTGTTATTGTCAACTACGCTATTCATCATTACAATAATTCCAAAATTACTCAGCAAATGTTTAAAAAACCTGAAAGAATCTTCTACTGTCTTATTATTTTTATACCAGTCTATGGGCAATTCAAGTTCTTTTCTTATAAGATCTGCTAAACTAAGACAATCACCTTTGCTGTCAAATATACCGACTAATCTATTTTTTCCAAATTCTTCTGCAATCTGATATTCTTCAACCCAATCCTGAATACGTTGCATTTCGTGTATGGTATTTATCAAATTACGACTGGGAATATCTAATTCTATGCTATCTACAGTTCTAAATTCTATAAGAGGGATTTTTTCTTTTGGTGGAGTATCTAGAAAAAAATAACCAAAAGGTAAACCTAATTTGTTACTTATTTTTTCAATCTGATTTATTGTAGGCTTTTTTTTGCCATTTTTCCAAAGAAGAATCTGCTCTATGGCATTTCTATTATAATCATCTGGTCTAACTTGATTTAATGCCCAATTATAAACGGAATCGGCAATATCAACATAAACAGCCATAGCACCTCTCCTTCCCTATAAAAATTATAACATAAAAAATATTCCTAAAGTTATTTATTTTTCATTCTAGCTTTATGAATAAGTTTGTATAATCACTGCTTTAAAATAGTAATTTCGGTGTAAAAGCAATTTTGTGGAAAGAGGTCCTTATTTCTTTTGCTATTTTTTTTACTATAGCTTTTAATTGTGAAGCATTTTTCACAATAAAACCTCCAAATAAGCTCTAAGTCGTTTTTCTACTCGTAGTAAACGAGCATACTCAGACAATAATGGAATATTCTTTTTTTTGCGGGCAGTATAGGTTTTAAAAGCATCTATGACAATCTGAATATCGGTGTGATTCCTTCGTCTCAAAATATCGCAAAGAGTACGTTCTGCGCAGTAACCTCTTACCTTGTTGCCTCCTGGTGTTGTTAAATCAATTATACCAAGACTATAAAAAGGTTCTTTAGAATTACTGCATATTATACCTTCTTGTTTTGGGCCAGATAAGTTATATGTTGCAGGGAAAACCATATTGAATCTTCTCGGTGTTCTATCTGTTAGGTCACATAAAAAAAGTGCCGTTTCAAAAGAATATATACCACGTTTATATCGATTTTGAATATTTACAAATTCGTCTTCCCAAGCTTCAGGCAAGGTATATACTCCTCGAGATACCTTTTCTAAACTACCAGTATCCGATAAATATTTCAAAATACCTCGAGAAATACCAGCTTTTACAACCATAGCAGTAGTAATAATACCGTTATTAATTTTTGCAAATTCCAATAATTTTTGAGTATTTGTCATATTATCACCACTTTTTGACTTTATTGCTTATAATTATGACAAATATAAGCAAGAAAGTCAAGATATGAAAGAAAATCAGACAAATCTCGTATAAGCTTAACGCTTTTTAATGGATTATTATCTTAGATATGGCACAATGACATCATAGAATTTCTTACTCCATTCAGCATGAAATTTATTGATAATTAAAGGGAAAATAAATTCCTATCCATTCAATAAGGCTATCTAAATAATTGAGTTAATATAATTTTGTTTGCCCAATTCCAAAATATTGAAGCAAATAATTCTTAATGCTATAATTAATAAAAAGAAGGTGTATTTTTATGGCAAAGGTAACAGAAAGAAAGCTTGTTTCGTTTGACTGGGCTGTAAAGAAGCTGCTTAGAAGCAAAGCCAACTTTGATGTTCTTGAAGGTTTTCTTTCAGAACTGCTTTTTGATGACATAAAAATACTCGAAGTTCTAGAAAGCGAAAGCAATAAAGAATCGGATGACTACAAATATAACAGAGTCGATATAAAAGTAAAAAACTCTAAGGGCGAATTAATAATCATCGAAGTTCAATTCAATGATGAATACGATTTCTTCCATAGATTACTCTATGCGACTTCTAAAACAATTTGCGAGCAT
>CAJOND010000056.1 GCA_905236675.1 Candidatus Rifleibacteriota bacterium
GAATCAATAGTATTGTTTAAGTTCGTTAGTTGTCTGAAAATGTCTTTTCAAAAAAGACATTTTGATAATGATATTTGAGGCTTTCGATTAGTGTTAATGGTTGTTTAATTTATTGGAATGTACATTAAAAATAACTTGCTCATAGGGGTAGTTTATACTATAATAAAGCAATCGAAAAACAAAAATATGTGAGTTAGGGAATGAATAGTGTACCGAGCACAGCACAGCACAGCACAGCACAGCACAGCACAGCACAGCACAGCACAGCACAGCCATATTTAGCTTCTGATAGTTTTTACCATTTTTGTTATTGCGAGCAGTCGAAGACTGCGTGGCAATCTAGATTTTTTAGAGATAAGAGATTAGAGAATAGAGATAAGGGGATTGTTTTAGCTGGAGAAAGTTACCCTTTTTACAAAGTTTCAAAATTAGCGAAAGATTGTGCTTTAACTAATTACCACATTTCATTTTAAGTTTTAGGTTAAAGCAATGATTCAGTTTTATACAGTCGATGAGCTATTTCACAAGCAAGATATTGATGAAGATTTTATAGCCTCATTTAATAAGCTAACAATATCTTCTCAGAGTATAGTGAAAGCTAAGAATTGCTATTTGAAAGATTGGATAGAAAGCAATGAAATAGAAGAGTTAGCTTCTTTTGTTGTTGATAATCTTGATAAAGTAGATGGCAAGTCTCAAGAAGTTGAAACAGAAACTAAGTTAAAATCCAAAGGTGAATTTAATAGTGAAAATACTGAAAACTTCAAAACACAGAACTATAATGAATTAAGTTTTACAAGTCAGCTTTTGGCAGATAACGAATCAATAAAAGTAGAAAATAGTGAAAGTTCTTCAAAAGATGGAGTGGAAACTAAGTTAGATAATAGTCAGATCTTAGATAAACTGGATAGAGAATACAATTCTTTGAATTTTAATCAAGAAATTCTTCATATAAATAATCTTTATTTGGTTTTGTTGGATAAAAAGGCTAAGAATTGCCCTATTCATAAAAAGAAGCTAGTGAAGAAAAAGATACTTATGAAAGTAGATGGAGAAAATAAGAAAATAACTTTAAATACCTGTCAATTTTGCAAAAGGTTTTATTTCTTTAACAAGGGAGAAGACCTAAATAAGCTAAGAAAAACAAACATTCCATATAAGATTATTCATTTAGAAGATATTGATTAACGGAGAAAGATTAATGATACATTTTTTTTATAATAATCTAAAAAGAATATATCTAACAGGTGTATTTATTTGTTTTTTGTTTGTAATAACTCAATCATATGGGGTTTTAGACGTATCAAATATTGTAATAACTTTTCTTTTTTTTCTAATTGTTTTTTCTTTGTTTATGGCTACATATAGGCTTATTTCAAAAGGTCTAGAATTAAAAGAGTCATTACAAAAAGCTGAAAATAAAATTGCAGATTATTATAATGATAAGGAAATAGTATTAGACAAAATATTAAAAGTTGAAAATTTCTTTAATAATAAATATTTAGATAAAGCTTTTGATACTTTTAAAAATGATTATTACTCAATGAAAACGGAAATAGCAGAAGCAGAATCAGACATTGAAAAATATATTAATTATGAGTTAATTGAAAGTATTATAAACACTCATTTTCTAAATCTTATTTCTGGAACGATGACAGGGTTAGGAATATTAGGAACTTTTTTAGGTTTATCTATAGGGTTAAATAGTTTTAAATTAACTGGCTCTGCCGATGCTATAACTAAAGATATACAACCTTTAATGTCAGGAATAAAAGTAGCTTTTCATACTTCTATTTATGGTTTGATTTATTCAATACTTTTTAATTTTTATTATAGGGAAAAATTGAAAGGGTTCAGTGAAGCTATTTCAAGTTTTATAAACACTTGGCAAAAGTATGTCGTTCCTGTTTCAAAAAATGGCAACGAAGGTTCGCTAATCAAATATCAAAAAAGAATAAATGATTGTTTAAATAGACAAATAGAATCAAATACTGATTTCTATAATAATACAAATAATAGCTTAAGAGTATATCATAATGAAAATATTAACAAATACGACAAACAGATAGAACAGCAAGCTAAAATTATAAGTCTTCAGGAACATCAGAATGAAGCTACAGATTCTATGAGCCAGCAAATGGCAGAACAAGTTACAAAAATGATGGAAGCTGTTATTATTCCTGAAATTAAGCTAATGCGTGAAGCTGTAGTTAAATTTGCTGAAGCAGCCCAAGAAGATCAAATAAAAGCAATGCAAAAAATAGTTGAAGCTTTTCTTAATGGAATGGAAAAAAACATGGGGCAAACTTTTCATAATTTGCGTGAAACGCTTAATGAAACCAATGAATGGCAAAAAAGAAATATAGAGTTTACAAAAGAAATGATGGAATCTATGGGAAATACTGCTGTAGGAATGGATAATATAAACAAACATATAGATTCGGCAGCAGCAAATGTTGCTAAATATGCAGAGGCAGTAGAACAGATGCAGAATTCTGTTAATTCCAATCTAATGAGTTTGAATGTTCAAGCAGAGTCTAGTAGAGAACTTATAGAAAGCCAGAAAGAATTAATAGATAAAATTATTGAAACTGAAAATTCTGCTAAGAATAATTTTAGTGCAATAATAGAAAAAGTTGATAAACAAACAGAAGCTCTGAATGATTTCAATTCAAAAATTGAACAGAAAATCAAAGATGAATTTAGTGCTTTTGCAAATAATATTGATAATGTCACTAGTACTATTATTTCCAAAAATACAGAATCGATTAAATTTATTTCCGACCAAGCTGTAAATAGTATAAATGAGGTTTCTAAAGTAACTATTGATAATCAAAAAGAAATTCAAAACAAATATAACGAAATTTCTAATACGTTAAAAATTTCTAATAATCAAATGTTAGAAGAAATAAATAGGACAAGCAAAGAATATATTGAAAAATTAAAAGAAATAACATCAAATAGTCAAAATATTATAAGTAATTCCTATAATGAATTTACAAGTACTTTAAAAGAAACCAATAAACAAAGTTTAGAAACCATTACTAATACTAGTAACGAATGCATTAGCAAAATTTCTAGTTCCTCTCATGAAACTCAAATAATGCTTTCTAATGGATTTAGTCAAATTGCTACATCAATCACAAATACAATTTCTTCATTACAAGAGAAATTGATTGCTGTTTCAGAAAAGATGGATAATCAATTAGAAACCTTAACAGATATTAATAATAATTTAAAACAGGAATTAAAAAATGAAGTTGATTCTTTTGCAAAAGAATTAAATCAGTTAACCTCAACTATAGTTACAGATTGTAAGAAAGCATTAGAGTCATTATCTCAAAGCAGTATTAATTGTGTTGATAAATTAGAAAATATTACTATAGAAACACAAACTCAGCTTCAAGAAAAATTTAATAGAATGGAGACTATTATTAGAAGCAAATTAGAAAAAGTTGGAGAAATTAATGGAAGATTAATAGATGATATTTCATCTGCTGCTACGAATCTTGGAAACGCGGCTAAGAATCTTGATAATGGATTAACTGGTAGAATTAAAGAAACATTTGCAACCTTTGATAGGGAATTAGCCGAATTATTGCAACATTTTTCTGGAACATTAAAACATATGGATTCAACTCTAGGAAATACACAATATTCATTTGATTCTTTATCTCAAGATATAGATGTTAAATTTGAAAAAATACAAGAACATTTGGATCAATATCTAGAATATACAGATAAACTTCATCATAATTTAGAATTCAAATGGAATCAATTAAAAAATGAATAATGATGATTATTTTGCGAAAGAAATAAGATGAAAGCAATAATTAGAAGAAGAGAACCTGAAGAAATAAACTTTTGGCAATCGTATTCAGATATGATGGCAGCATTATTGCTTTTGTTTGTGTTAATTATTGCCTTTTCTGTTTCTATGATGACTAAAGCAACTGAAACAGCTATAGAAAAGCAAAAAAAAGCTGACGAACAACAAAAACAAATAGATTCTCAACAAGAAATATTAAATAAAAAAGAGAATGAACTTAAATTAAAAGATATGGAATTAATTAATGTAAAAAGTCAGTTGGAAAGAAGAGAAAAAGAACTTAATAAACAAAAAATCGCTTTTCAGAAACAACAAGTTCAGTTAGATAAACTTATTGGTGTTAGAAAAGAATTGATAGAAAAGTTAAAAAAAGTTTTTGAAGGTACTTCTATGGGAGTTTCAGTAGATTCTGAAACAGGGGCAATTTCTTTTAATTCAAAAATACTTTTTGATTTTGGAAAACATGATTTAAAGAAGACAGGTATAGATTTTCTGAATAAATTTTTCCCTCAATATTTTGACGTTATTTTAGATAAAGAAATAAGTAAATATGTAGCTGAAGTAATAATAGAAGGTCATACAGACAATGTTGGAACTTATTTATATAATTTAGAACTTTCTCAAAAAAGAGCTTTTGCTGTTTCAGAATATTGCTTAAGAGATGATAGTAAAATGTTTGCTGGCAATAAACTAAACATTATTCGTAAATTAGTTACAGCGAATGGTAGGTCTTTCTATGAATTAAAATATGATAAAAAAGGGAAGATTGACTTAGAAGCTTCAAGACGTGTTGAAATAAAATTCAGATTAAAAGAAGAAGATATGATAAAAGAAATGGCTAGAATTTTGGAAAAATAAAATGAATAATATACTTTATATTCCTATTTCTTTAATAAAAGCAAAAGAAGAAATTAAACTAGTTCATAGAAGAAGTAGTCGTTTTGATGATAAGAATTTAGAGAATGAAAAATATTTTAAAGACTTTATAAAATTATTAGTAAAAGAAAAAAAATCAAAAGTTGTTAATAGGGCAAAATCTTATGATCATGAAAATATTACTAAATTATGTTTTTATGTTAATACAAATGTATTTGATGTTAATTGTGAAAACCTTTTTATTGTTTTATCCAATTTAGCAAATGATAGCGATTGGGAAACTCTATTTTGTGAATGGCAGGACCATTATCAGAATAATGAGGTAAGAGAATTTATTGCTAATTCTTTTTCAAACTCAGATGAATTTAAAAAATTTGTAAATAATTCAATTCCAAAAGGTGATTTAAATTGGTTAATTCAGAAAAACTTTATAGAATATTTATGTGAAAATTTTGGAAATGTTGAATCTAAAGTGTATTTTGGCAAAACATTAAGCGATTTAGGCGTAATATATGGCAAGCAACTATATATTACTTGTTTAAAAAAATTTTTATTATATTGTAATAGAAAAGCGTATTTAAGAACAGAAACAAGTATTCTTATTTCATCATACAATGGTTATACGGAAAATGAAAAAGTTATTTTCATTAATAATTTTGTTTCAAAATTAACTATTGAAGATTTAGATGACCAAGAGAAAATATATGAAGCTATAAAAAATTCTAATTCAATTAAAAATAAACTAGATGAATATTTAAAAGAAAAAGGGACTTACCAAAAATACAATCAATGGGTTGAAAGAATGAAGCTTTTATTAGCTTTTGATGGAGACAGAGATAGATTTGATTTTTGGATAAAATATCAAAAAGGAAATAAAATTATAGATACTAATAGAGATACATTGTATATAGATTTTGGTAGCTATGTTATAACAGAGTTTAAAGGAAAAGCGGCAGGTCCCTCATATTTGTTTGAAAAAGAATATTTTGACCGCAAAGTTTGGCATAAACTCCGTTCTATGAATAAGGTTTCCTTTCAACAGGAACTATTAAGGCTTAGTAAAAAAGGGGATGCTTTAGAAAGATTAGAGCATAGACCGAGTAATCGTGGTTGGTGGAAATATTTTTCTAGCATTTTATCTAGTTACGGTATTCATCGATCTGAATAATTAAAGTAGGCAAATATGGGATTCTTTGATTTCTTTCTTGATACTAAACAATGGAAAAGCGTAAAAGAAGCCTTTTCTTGTGCAAAAAATATTCTATTAAGAAAAAATACAAAGAATGAATTTGCTGAAGCTGTAAAGGCATTAGAGTATTGTTCGCAAAACAATGATTCAATTGCTCAATATCAATTATATGCAATCGAATATGATAAATACAAACAAACCGTCAAACAAAATAATCAGCAATTTAATCTAGATTTGTTAAAAAAAGCTTCTGATAGTGGTTATGCTCCTGCTCAATATGATTTAGCTATTCATTATCTTTATGGTGAAGAAATAGAACAAAACACTTTTGTAGCCATAACTTTGATGGAAAAATCTGCCAATCAGGGTTATGAGCCTGCTTGTAAAACTTTGATAAGATTATTCAGAACTGGGACAAAGGTTAGAAAAAGTCCAGTAAGAGCGGCATATTGGTTAGCAAAACTAGAGAACTCTTCTTATTGTGAAACTATAAATCTTTTACCATTTACCGAAAACCTGTCTGTTCCAGAGCCAAAGGTAGAAAAAGAAAAACCTAAATCTCCAATTGAATTTAATGCTTTTAATGAAATTTTTAAAACAGTTCAACAATTAGAAGTTATTGAAGCAGATAGAAAAGAAAGCTTTATTATAAATGCTGGTCCAGGAACAGGTAAAACCTACACTCTTATTCGTAAAATAGAAAATCTTATTTCCAAACAGGGCGTAGAAGCAAGTGAAGTTGTTGTTTTATCTTTTACAAATGCTGTTGTAAAAGAAGTTAAAGAAAGACTATCTTCATTTGCTAGCAAAGATGATGGAGATAGAGCTTTAAGAAATATTGACGTTAAAACATTCCATTCATTTGCATATTGGCTTTTAAAAATGGCTAATGAAAATATTGAAGACTTAGAAGAATGGCAAAGTGTGATTTTAAATTTCAATAAGTTAACTTACGAAGATTGTATGATTTATGGCTCTAGGCTAATGAAGAAGAATCCGCAAATTGTTGAAAACTGGCAATACTTTGTCGTTGATGAAATACAAGATATAAATCATGGAAAAGCTCAATTTGTTCTATCAGTTCTTAGAGCTTGTGTAAAATATAATGTTCCTTTTTGCTTTTTAGGAGATTCATGCCAAGCTATTTATGATTATTTAGACGAGAAAAATTCTAATGAAGTCAAAATAACATCAGAAGAATTTTATAAAAAAATATTCGATATTACGCAAAAACAAAATGTAAATTTATTCAGCTTTGATGTTAATCATCGTTCGGCAACAAAGATACAGCTTCAATCTAAGCCTGTCAGAGAAAAAATATTATCAGAGGAAAGCACATATTTCCCTGCTGTTGTTAAAGAATATAGAGAAAAACTTAAAGAAGTAAAATTTTCTGAAATTGAAAGTTTTATTTCAGAACACCCTGATAAAAGAATCTGTATTATGGAAAGAAGCAATCTTAATACTAGGTTTATTTCCAGTCAAATGATAAAAAGAGGAATAGAGCATATATGTACGCTAAGTTTACATAAGGGCACGTATCCGCAATGGATAGGAAAGTTGTTAGGAGGTTATTCCAATGACTATATTACTAGAGAAGACTTTGATAAATTATGGAATAAATTGGGTAAAGATAAAAGTATAAGTGATAAATGCTGGAATAAGTTGCAAAAAGAATTAAGAAATCCAACAGAAATTGTTCCTTTTAAATCTTTGATTTATGCTTTGTTAAGCCATAATTTAGATGAAGTGATTGTAGATAATGATAAAAAATCAAATGTAATTGTTTCAAATATTCATAGAACAAAAGGGCTAGAATATGAATATGTGCTTATTGATGACGATTTTTTACGTTCAAGAAATAAAGAAATAGATGAAATGAAAGTTTTGTATGTAGCCATTACAAGATCCAAAACAGAAACTTTTTGTTTAACAGATTCGGAAGTATTGCCTTTTATGAAAAGTTTAAGTTGGGATAAAAGACATTTTAGAAAAGAAAAATTATCTGAAAAAGAATACCGTCACAAATATATAGAAATTGTTAATAGCGATGTAGCATTGGATGTTGGTCCAGAATCTTTTGTTGTTCCTAATATGGATGAATCACAGAAGATTATAAACAATTTAAAACCAAATGAATCCATTGAACTTATATTTGACAAAAAGAGTGAGTTATATGAGATAACTGCAAAAGGTATTAGAATAGGCTGGATGAATAATTCATTTTCTAAGGGTGTATATTATATTAATAAAAATGATTATCCGCCAAAATTTGATGATATTTATATAGATGGAGTGTTTACATATATTGGTTCTATGCAAGACTTTAAACCATATTATGAACGCAAACTAATGGAATATAGTCAGGAGTACGGCAAATACAGAATTTGGAATTATATTACTTTTTCAGGGTTAGCCCATGCTGTTTATAAATAATAAAAGGAAGTAGCAAATGAATTACGAAGATTATTACTCTGCGAGAGATAAAATAACACAAATAGTTAAAGAAGATTTACTTGGACCAGTCGAAGAAAACGAAATACTTGAAGAATCACCTGTTAGCTATTATCTGCTTGGAAAAATCTACCCAAGAAATATAGCTCAAATTGAAGATGAAGATGTTAAATTAGATAGAGATGAAGATGTTTTTCATGAAGAAGAAACAATAGCTATGGGTAATGGTGGCTATCCTTCTGCAATGGGACTAACTTTTGCTATTGATAAAAAAACAAAATCTTTTGATATATTCGTTTCTGTTGCTTATTATGAACCTACTGAAAAGAACAGAAAATGGCAGAGAAAAACAATAGAAGTAATAAAAACTATAAGTACAAGTGAATTGATAACTAAAAAAAGTTTTTCTATAACTTTATATAATAATTTAATTTTATATATTAATTCCTATAACAGTAAAACTATTGATAATTATAAAATAACAGTCACAATTGTAAACTATAATTCTTCTCCAAATACCTCATATATTGAACTTTCTAAGATTACATTTTTCCAACCAAAACTAATAATAAAAAATCTAGTTGGTGGCAATTTTTGCGAGCTGTATCAAAGAGTGACATACTTAAACGATAAAGAAACTCAAGAATTAGAGCTACTTTATCACGATATTAAAAATTATTCTATTGGTCATGGCTGTGCTACTAGTTTGAGTTTTAACGAAGATGGTAGTGTAAAAGAAATAGAAATGCAGATAATTCCAGAACAGGCAGTATTGCAGATGAAACCATCTGAATGTATTTCTGGCAATTTCCTATCTATGAAATATTTGTCAGAAATAAATTATGATGATTTGGCAAAGGGCATAAAACAGCTTTGCGATAACTATAAGACTTGGATAAGTAATCTTGGAATAGAATTAAATAATATAGACGTTCAATTAAAGAAATGTGCAAAAAACAATATAGATAAATGTAAGTCTATATGTGAAAGGCTTTATAGAACAATTGAGCTTTTTAAAGATAAAGATGTTTTAAGTGCTTTTAAATATGCTAATAGTGCAATGTATTTACAAAGGAAACATACAGTAAAGAATATAAAAGATTCTGAAATTAACTGGTATCCTTTCCAGCTCGCATTTTTCTTACTAGAAGTTGAGCCAATAGTAAATCCGATGTGTGACCAACGCAAAATTGTTGATTTATTATGGTTCCCAACAGGCGGTGGAAAAACAGAAGCTTATTTAGGAATAGCGGCTTTTACTATTTTTTATCGTAGAATTTGTGAATTGAAAAAAGGCGAAAAAGATATTGGTGTTGCAGTGTTTATGCGTTATACGTTAAGACTTCTTTCTTTACAGCAGTTTGAGCGTGCTTCAGCAATGATTTGTGCTGCAGAAATAATAAGAAAAGAAGAAAATCTCGGCGATAACCATTTCGGAATAGCTTTATGGGCAGGTAGTGCTCTTACTCCAAATACTTTGAAAGAAGCAGATGAATATTTGCATGGCAAGACGGCTAATTGTTCTAATCCTGCACAAGTTAAAAAATGTCCTTGGTGCGGAAAACTATTAAATGAAAGCAATTATTTTGTTGAAAAAACTAAAAATAGAATGTATATTTCTTGTCCTAATGAAGAATGTGAATTTCATGAAGAATTGCCAATTCATTTGATTGATGAAGATATTTATGCTCATAAACCTTCTTTTGTTATAGGCACTATTGATAAATTTGCACAAATAGCTTTTAAAGAAGATGCTGGCGAATTGCTAGGGGTTGATTTGCCTAATTCACCAGATTTAATAATTCAAGATGAACTTCATCTTATTTCTGGTCCTCTAGGAACTATCACGGGAATATATGAGGCTGCTATAACTAAGCTTTGTGAAAAGAATGGAATCAAGCCAAAAATAATAGCTTCTACAGCAACTATAAGAAATGCTGAGAACCAAATAAAAGCTTTGTATGGAATGGGTTATGAACAATTTCCGCCACAGGGCTTAAATATTAAAGATTCATTTTTTGCAGAATTATCTTCAAGAGATAAAAAGGCAGAAAGGGATTATATTGGTCTTTTTTCATCAGGAAGCTCAAGAGCTGTAACATTTACTAGAACAACAGCAGCAATACTTTTTGCAAGTAGGTATCTTATAGACTGTGGTTATTCAGAAGATGTAATTGATTCATTCTGGACACAGACAGGTTATTTCAATACATTAAAAGAGCTTGGTTCTGCTTTAAGTAGAATTGTAGATGCTGTACAAGATAGATTTATATACTTGAAAGATAGTAAATTTAAGTCAAAATACCATATATCTAGTGTAAAAGACAGATACAATAGAACCTATGAAATGACAAGCAGACAAAGCAGTTCAGATCTAGGCAATGCAATACAGAACCAATTGATTATTCCCTATAAAAAAGACGGCGGTACAAATCCTTTTGATTTTATTGTGGCTTCTAATATGATTTCTGTAGGGGTTGACGTTCCTAGACTTAACACTATGGTTGTTGTTGGGCAACCAATTAAATCTTCTGAATATATTCAGTCTACAAGCCGAGTAGGAAGAAAAACTCCAGGATTGGTATATACTATTTATCAGCCTGTTTTTTCTAGAGATAGGTCTCATTATGAGCAATTTAATCTTTATCATTCTTGTTTATATAAGTATGTCGAAGCAACTAGTCTGACTCCATTTGCTGATAGGGCAAGGGATAGAGCACTTCAAGCCTTATATATAATTCTTTGCAGATATTTTGTTCCATCTTTAAGACAAAATGAAGATGCAAAAAATTATAGAGCAAATATTAAAGGTTTAGACAAAGTTAGAGATTATATATACAAATATGTTTCTATTGTAGACCCTGATGAACTAGATAATGTTAAAAACGAAATTAAAGAAATAGAAACAGAATGGGAATCAATAGCAAATAGTAATACGAAGTTAATATATTTTAGAGCTTTTAACGATACTGACACTCTGTTTAAAGAAGATATAAAAGATGGAAATCGTTTCAGAATGATGAACTCGATGAGAAGTGTTGAGCCTACTATAGAAGTAGAAACAAAAGAATGACAGGAGAAAAATATGCCTAGTTTTGGTTCAAAGAATTATACATATAAACTTGTTGGAGAACAACGTAAATCAAAAATTGTTGGTGATGCTGGTTGCGGTGCATTAGTAGAGTTCCCTGGATTTTCTGGTATTATGGGCGGTCAAAATCTATGGTTTGATTTGAAATACGCTAATGACATGAAAATTCACGAAAAAAGTCTTGAGGAAAAATTAGACAGAGAATATTTTATTCAAGTTGTCACTGATAAGAATAGTTCTAATAAAAATAAAAAAGCATATAGAATACCTGTTATAAGATTTCCTGAATATTATTATTGCCCTAAATGCCATCAATTAGATTTTGCGAAAAATATAGCAATAAACTATAAAAGTGATAAGAACCATACAGAACCATTAAAATGTAATCATTGTGGTGATGTTGAATTATTGCCTTCAAGGTTTGTAATAGCCTGTGCAGATGGGCATATAGAGGATTTCCCATATTTATGGTGGGTGCATAAGGGTGAAGAATGTAAAAAACCTAAATTGGAACTTGAATATAAAGGTAAAACTGGTGGTTTAGAGAGTATTATTGTTAGCTGTAAAACCTGTGGCAAAAGTCAGAGTATGGCTAATGTTTTAAATAAAGGGGCTACTGTTATGTTAAATTGTCATGGGAGAAGCCCATGGCTTGATAATGGAAATCATAAGCATAAATGCGATTGTGGTAAACCTGTAGTTGCATTGATGAGAGGTTCTAGCAATATTTATTATCCAGAACAGGAAAGTGCTTTAACTATACCGCCTTGGAGTAATATTGTTCAGAAGTATATTGACGAAGTTTTTGAAACTTTAAAAGCATATTTTGTTCCAGTGTTTAACAAAGAAATGAAAATAATGGCTTTAAAAAGTTATTATCAGACAAATCGTTTAAACGATTTTTTACATTGTTCTGAAGATGAATTTATTGAACAGGTTTTTATGAGATTTACTCCTGCAAGTGCGACAACAAATACCAAGAAAAAATCAGATATTCAGTTAGATGAATACATGGCTTTTACTGGTGTAGACAAAGATGATTATTTCTTTAAAACAAAAGAAGAAGAAATTGATGATGATTTGAAGCCCTACCTTGATAAAGTAAAATTGGTTAAACGCTTACGTGAAGTCAAAGTTTTAAAATCCTTCAGAAGAATTTCGGCATTTGAAGATGAAGGTAGTAAATCAGCACCATTATCGGATAAAAGAGAAAATTGGTTGCCTGCTGCTGAACTGTTAGGAGAAGGTATTTTTATTGAATTTTCAAAAGATAGGCTTAAGGAATGGACTAACTTTGTAGGTAATCGTTATGAAATAATGAGGGCTAGATTTAATAAGGCAAATCTAGGGGCAACTCACAATTGCAGCTTTTCACCTATTTTGGTTGCTTTGCATACTTTTTCCCATTTACTAATGAGGGAACTTTCTTATAACTGTGGCTATGATTCTGCTGCTTTATGTGAGCGTCTTTATGTTTCTGACGGCTCTGAAAAAGAATGGATGGCTGGAATTTTGATTTATACTGCTTCGACTTGTTCAGATGGCAGCCTTGGTGGGTTAGTTAGACAAGGAGAAAAGAAAAGACTGAAAGAAACTATTTTCTCAATGCTTAGTCGTGCTTCTTGGTGTTCAAATGACCCAATTTGTATTGAAGCAACAGCTCAAGGCTTAAATTCACTCAATTATGCTGCTTGTCACGCTTGCACTCTTGTTCCAGAAATAAGTTGTTGCTTTAATAATACTGTTCTAGACCGCCAATCTGTTGTTGGCACGCTAGATGATAGGGCAATGGGCTTGTTTGGTGACTTGGTTTAATTGTTTATTCATTGAGTTAAATTCATTTTAGATTTATTAACTAGTTAGTTGTATATTTTATGTGGAGATTTAGGAATGACCGGCAAAATAGTATGGTTTGACATAGAAACAAGCACCGATGGCAAAAATTTGCTTGATATTGGAGCTGTAAAGGAAGATAACTCTTATTATCATGGACAATCTGTCGGTGAGTTTTTTGAATTTATAAAAGATTCAGAGTTTATCAGTGGTCATAATATTGTTCTCCATGACATGCCAATAATAGAGAAATTGCTCGGTAAAACATTAAAAAGCTTATGCATAGATACTTTGTTTCTCTCCCCGCTTTTATTCCCTAAGAGACCTTATCATAAACTTTTAAAAGACGACAAAATCTTCACAGAAGAATTAAATAATCCCGTTAACGATAGTAAAAAAGCAAAAGAATTATTTGATGATGAAATAAAGGCTTTTGTTTCACTTCCTGATGATTTAAAAAAAATATATTATGGACTTCTCCAAAATCACAAAGAGTTTTCTGGATTTTTTAAATACTTGAATTATAACACTACAATTGAAGATTTGACAAAATTAATAAAATCTACTTTTAGCCAACAAATATGTAAAAATGCTGATGTAAGTTCATTTGTAACTAATAACTCTATAGAATTAGCTTATGCTTTGGCTTTAATTAATACTGGCGACTATCAGTCTATTACTCCACCTTGGGTTATTAAAAATAATCCGCAAATAGAAAACATTATAAGATTTTTACGTAATACGCCTTGTAAAGATGAAAACTGTGCATATTGTAGAAGCATGTTGAATGCTGTTGCTGGATTAAAAAAAATTTTTGGTTTTGATTCTTTCAGAACTTATAATGGAGAACCTTTGCAGCAAAAAGCAGCAGAAGCAGCTATTGCAGGTAAATCATTACTTGTAATTTTCCCTACTGGCGGTGGAAAATCAATTACCTTCCAAGTTCCTGCATTATTAGCTGGTCAATGTTCTCATGGTTTAACTGTAGTTATTTCACCTCTTCAGTCTCTTATGAAAGACCAAGTTGATAATCTTATTGCAAAAAATGGTGTTACTGATGCTGTGTATATCAATGGTCTTTTGAATCCTGTTGAACGAAAATCTGCCATTGAACAAGTTGAAAATGGTTTGGCAACTATGCTTTATATTTCTCCAGAGCAATTACGTTCAAAAACTATTGAAAAGCTTTTGCAAGCAAGAAATGTTGTTCGTTTCGTAATTGATGAAGCACACTGTTTTTCTGCCTGGGGACAAGATTTTAGAGTCGATTATCTTTATATAGGCAAATTTATACGAGAGTTACAAAAATTAAAAAATAATAAAATTTCGGTTTCATGTTTTACTGCAACGGCGAAACAAAAAGTTATAAGCGATATAAAAGATTATTTTAAGAAAGAATTAGACCTGGATTTAGAACTATTCACAACCACCACAGAGCGTAAAAATCTTCAATATCGAGTTGTTCATGTAGACGTAGATTCTTATAAATACAATATTTTAAGGGGGCTAATAGAAGCAAAAAATTGTCCAACAATTATTTATGTTTCAAGAACTAAAAAGACCTTTGAAATTGCTGAAAGATTGACCAAAGATAGCTTTTTTGCTTTACCTTTTAATGGGAAGATGGAAACACAAGAAAAAGTGGCAAATCAAGATTCTTTCATGAAAGGTGAATGTAATATTATTGTAGCTACTTCAGCTTTTGGAATGGGCGTTGATAAAAGTGATGTCAAATTAGTAATACATTATGATATTTCAGATTCTCTTGAAAATTATGTCCAGGAAGCAGGTAGAGCTGGTAGAGATCAATCTCTTGAAGCAGAATGTTATGTTTTATTTAATGATAATGATTTGAATAAGCACTTTATATTATTAAATCAAACGAAATTAAGTATTGGTGATATACAACAGGTTTGGCAAGCTATAAAATCCTTAACAAATCAAAGACCTAATATTTGCTGTTCCCCATTAGAAATTGCTAGAGAAGCTGGTTGGAATGATTCTGTTAAAGATTTGGAAACAAGAATAAAAACAGCTATAACAGCTTTAGAAAATGCTGGTTATGTAGAAAGAGGTAAAAATATACCTAGAGTTTATGCTACAAGTATTAATGCTTCTAGTATGATTGAAGCAAGAAATATTATTGATGAATCTAATTTGTTTTTAACAGATGAAGATAGGGATAAAGCTAAAAATATTATTAGAAAATTAATATCTAGTCGTAGTCGTGCAAATGCTGATAATGGTGAGGCAGAATCAAGAATAGATTATATTGCTGATCATTTGGGATTAGATAAAAAAGATGTAATTAATAGTATTAATACAATGCGCCAAGCCAAACTTTTAAAAAATGATGTAGACATGGAAGCTTCAATCTCCAAGAATGATACTAGAAAAATTACAAAAAAGAAATTAAGTGATTTTTCGGATTTGGAACGATTTATTTTAAGTTTATCTGAAAAAACAGAAGAGAACTATAGTTTAAAAGAACTGAATGAAAATGCTCAAAAAAGTAATATAAATTCAAACATAAAGAATATTAGAATTGTATTATATTTTTTAAATATTAATGGCTATTTGGGTAGAATAGAAGATAAAGCAAATCAAAGTATCAGAATTGGTTTTAAGCTTTCTAAAAATATTTTACTTGAAAAACAACAGAAAAGAATAAATTGCTGTAATTATATTATTGAAAGAATTTATGATGAAGCAGAAAAAAATAAAAACAATAAAAAATGGAATCAAACAGTTACATTTTCAATGGTTAAAATGTTTGAAGAATACAAAAAATCTAGGATCAATAGCAATATTAGTTTGAAGGATTTTGAAGAAGCTTTATTATATTTGTCTAAAATAGGCACTATTCGTTTTGAAGGAGGTTTTTTAGTAATCTATAATAGTTTGGAGATTAAGAGATTAATTAAAGATAATAAAATTAAATATAAAAAAGAACATTATAGGATGTTGGATGAGTTTTATAAGAATAAAATACAGCAGATTCATATTGTGGGTGAATTTGCTAATCTCATGCAGAAAAGTTATGAAGATGCACTGAAATATGTAAAAGATTATTTTATGATGGATTATAAAAAGTTCATAAAGAAGTATTTTAAAGGTATTCGTGAAGAAGAAATAGAACGTAATATTACTTCTAATAAATATAATGAATTATTCAACATTCTATCTGAAAAACAAAAAGAAATAATAGCTGATTCAGAGTCAAAATATATTTCTGTTATAGCTGGTCCAGGTAGTGGAAAGACTAAGCTGTTGGTTCATAAGCTTGCTTCGTTAATATTACTAGAAGATATTAAATATGAGCAGCTTTTAATGTTGACTTTTTCTCGTGCAGCTGCAACTGAATTTAAATCAAGATTAAAAGAATTAATTGGAAATGCAGCTAATTTCGTTGAAATAAAGACTTTTCATTCTTATTGTTTTGATTTGCTTGGCAGAAAAGGGAATATTGAGGCTTCTGATGACATAATTAAAGAAGCAGCTATTATGATTGAAGAAAAAAGAGTAGAAAATAATAAAATATCTAAGCGTGTATTGGTTATAGATGAAGCTCAAGATATGGATGCTAATCAATATCGGTTAGTAAACGCTTTAAAGAATTTCAATGTGGGCATGAAAATAATAGCTGTTGGAGACGATGACCAGAACATCTATGGGTTTAGAGGTTCTAGTTCTGAATATATGCTTAAAATATTATCAGATGATTCAAAAGAAGATGAAGATACTTCTGGGGCAAAACGATATGAGATGATTACTAACTACCGAAGCAAAGCTAATATTGTTAATCTTTGTAATAAATATTTGAATCGGTTAGAAAATAGATTTAAGGAGGAGGAAATACAATCTTATACCAAAGAAAATGGAATAGTTAATATATTTCATTATAATTCTTCTTCAATTATAGAAGGTTTAATAGAAAATATCTGTGAAACCCATAAAGATGGTCGTGACTGTGTTTTAACAAATACAAATGATGAAGCTCTTCAAGTATATAATTTATTAAATAAAAAAGGTATTCCTGTTAGATTAATTCAGGGTGCAGATAAAGTAAAATTAAATAAAGTAATCGAAATTAAAGATTTTATTACTAATCTTTATAAAAAAAATGAATCTTCTATAATTAGCAAAGAAGAATGGGATAAAGCCAAAAAAATTATTAATAATAAATATAAAGACAGTAATATTTTAGATATTTGCAATAATTTATTTTCAAAATTTGAATCTTTATATCCAGAAACTATGTATTTGAATGACTTTGAGGAATTTGTATTGCAATCAAATTATGAAGATTTTTATTCAAGTGAAAGCAAAACAATGCTTGTTTCAACAATGCATAAAGCAAAAGGTAAAGAATTTGATAATGTCTATATTCTTTTAGATGATTTTAATTTGGCAAATATAACCGATAATAATGAAAAAGAAGAGAAAAAACGCCAATTATACGTTGCTATGACAAGAGCAAAGACAGGTTTATTTATTCACTGTAATACAAATTTATTTAAAAATTGTAATGTTCCAGATGTTAATATAATTGAAAACAATAAGAAGTATGATTCACCAAAAGAAATAGCATTACAAATGGAATATAGAGATTTTTATCTTGATTATTCATTTAAAGTAAAAGATGTATTAAATGATTTAAGAAGTGGTGAAAAACTAGATTTTACTGAAAATGGTTTAGTAAAAAATATTAAAGGTAAAAAAGAAACAGTAGCTTTATATTCCAAAAGCTTTAAAGAAAAACTAATTGAATATAAAAGAAAAGGTTATAAGCCTATTAATGCTGAAATAAGATTTATGGTTTCTTGGACAAAAACAAATGATAATCAAAATGAAGTTAAAGAAATAGACTCAAAACCACGAACTGCACCAGTTATACTAGCTAATCTATATTTGAAAAAGGATTGAATAAAAAGAAAATATCAACAAAATGTGTTATAGTTTATAATAAGATTGTATTCAAATTCAATTAGACAGGGCTTATCCAATGGCGGGCTGGAACCTAAAAACTGGAACAATAACTAAATATGATGTTAGTGAAGACGAGATGTGGTCGCTTTTTAATTATGTCTTTTCTGAAGCTAGCATGAAGAAAACCTCCTATAAATTTGGATTAATAAAATCAATTTTAGACAATATGCTTAATGGAGAAGAAACTCCTATGGGAGTATTCTTATCTTATGAAAAGATATTCTATAAGTTTACTGAAAATTATTGGAATCTGGTGGTTAAATACAATCTTAGGCAAATGATATATGGAACAAATGCAGAATTATCCAAAATAGAAATAATACTTAGAGAATTTATTGAAACAGATAAGATTTTGGGTTTTATAGATTTTGATTCGATTGAAGAAACGAAGAAGAAAAGTATTGTTAAAAAAGTCACTTATGAGTGTAAGAAGAATGTAATCGGGGCTTTGTATAATGATTTTGAAGGTAAAGTATATGCGTTTGATTTAAAAGTTGATGGAATAACCATAAGCTATACTGCTTTTCACTTTATGTTAAAATATAAAACTGCCTTAGAAAAGCTGAATTACTATGCTTGGGCAAGATTTCTAGAAAAAACTAATAGTGATAACGTATTAGTAAGAGTTGTTGATAAATTGGAATTAGCTACTCCAAGAAGAGAAAATCTTTCTGTTTATAGAAACATATTAAGAAAAGAATTTGAATATAATAACTGCTTTTATTGCGGTAAAAAATTAGAAAACAATGTTCACGTAGATCATTTTATTCCTTGGTCTTTTATAAAAGATGATAAAATTTGGAATTTTGTTTTAGCTTGTTCATCTTGCAACGAAAAGAAAAACAATCGTCTTCCTGGTATCCCATATCTAGAAAAAATAATTGAAAGAAATAATATTATTAAAAAATCTTCTACAGATATTATACAAACTGAATTTATCAATTATTCAGATGATTTGATTATTAGAATGTGTAATTACGCCAAATTAAGCGGGATGAAGGAGTTTTATCGTTTGTAAACTTACTTGCAAAGATTTTTATTGGTGTTTATAATAATATTAGGAGCAGGTAGGTTATGGGCGAAAAGGATAAAATAGAAAAAACTTTGGAAGCATATAACGATGTATTTGCAGACATTGTTAATGTTTTGCTTTTCAATGGCAAAGACAAAGTT
>CAJOND010000057.1 GCA_905236675.1 Candidatus Rifleibacteriota bacterium
CTATGGAGAACATGGTTTTGGAGTAAGACGCAAAGCAAAGCAAAAGCGAAAAGCAATGTGCATCGCAAAACCGGATTCTTCGTCGAGCTTGGAAGATTATTTAATAAGTCTTTTGATTTTTTCTCTATGGGCCATTAGCTCAGGCGGTTAGAGCGCTGTGCTGATAACGCAGAGGTCTTTGGTTCGAGTCCAAAATGGCCCACTTAAAAGCAATCGGGGCATTAGCTCAGCTGGGAGAGCGCGGGCTTTGCAAGCCTGAGGTCAGGGGTTCGATCCCCCTATGCTCCACCGAAACAAAAAAAACTTTTGTTATTCATCTTTTTTGTTTGCTTATTTATCAAAATTCAATTTTTTTATAAATTTTTAAATAAATATTAAAAAAAATATTTTCCCTATAAATTAATTATTAATTATGTCGATAAGTTATGTATAAAGATAAAATAGAAAAGGGATAATTATGGTTAAAAATAGGAAGCAAAACAAAAAATCCAATTTAGTTCGTCTTTTCTCCAGTGCTATTCTTGCGTTTTTTGTTGTAATAATTTTGTCTGGTTGTTCAGATGAAAAAGTTAATCCATTAGGAACCCAAAAATTAAATGGTGATGCACCAAAAGAAGAGGCTTATGCTATTCAAATGGATTGCAGCGGTATTTATAATGGTACATATTTACCACAAAAGAAAAAAGATATTTCACAATTATATCCGCTAAGATTCACGGGTAATTGGAGACAAATACCAAATGGAACAATTGATGACTGGTATATGGCTACTACATCAGAAGTTGGTGCTAGAGTAGACCTCTGTGCAACGATGACAAGATGCGTGTTCGATTTTTGGGATTATGAATTTTATGATAATCCTGGAACTATCCAACTTTTATTAGATGACAGAGTAGTTGGAACATATGATCTTTCAAGAATGAACTCAAATGGCTACAAAATTCTTGATTATGTAATAGCAACTCAGAAAAATACTGTTGCAACAGCCTCTGTAGTATTACTTTCTGGCAGAATGGTACTGACTGGTGTTCAAATCAACGTATTTAATCCAAATTTCCCATATTAATTATAAAATTAGTGTTTAATTATTATTTTACATTAATTTTATAGCCAGAAGTAGTTGTCACTGTCATTCCTGATTTAACTTTTCGTCGTTTTCTAGATTCCAATTCACCATCTACATAAACTTCGTTGTTCTCAACCATTAGCTTGGCTTGACCACCAGTAGAAGCAATATTCATATATTTTAGCAAAGAAATTAATTCTATGTATTCTTCACCTTCATCTAATGAAAACTCTAGCTCTTTATTTCCTTTATTCATCTTTTCCCTCCGTTTCAATATTACAAGGTTCAATATGAACCAAAACATCTAAAATTTCATTATCTTCTTTTAATAACATATGTTTAACACGGCCTGCGATATGGTGACCTTCTTTAACTGTAATTTCAGGGTCTACTTGAATATGAAGATCAACATAAAGACCATTTCCTTGAAATCTTGTTCTAAGTTGGTGTAAAGATTTAACACCTTCTACAGAAGAGATAAGTTCCTGTATCTTGTTAATTTTTGTTTCGCTTGCACCTGAATCTGATAATTCTAATAAAGCTGGCCATGCAATATCATAAGAAGCTTTCAATACAAAAAATGATACAGCTACTGAAGCGATCGGGTCTAGAACAGCCCAAGAAGAATCATACTTAGCAAAACCTATAGCTATTGCTACTGGAACTGATGAAAAAGCATCACTTCTATGATGCCATGCATTAGCTTTTAAAGCATTACATTTCAATTCAACTGATTTATTAAAAGTCCATCTATATAAAGCTTCTTTTGTTACAATAGAAAGGATTGCGACAATGAAAGCGGACCATTCTGGAACGGCATAAGTTTGAGAGTGAATTTTCGTAATCGCATTATATATTAAAACAAGTCCTGCAACTAAAAGCATTATACCAATAAAAACCGTAGTCATAGCTTCAATTCTTCTATGACCATAGGGATGATCTATATCAGGACCTTTGTTCCAGTATTTAACTCCTACAATTACGGCTATATCTGTTGAACAGTCTGTTAGACTATGAACACCGTCAGCTATTACTGAAGAACTTCCTGCAAAAAAACCAATAACTATTTTTAATAAAGTTAAAACTATATTAACTATTAATCCATAAATAGTAACTCGGCGAACTTCCTCGTTTTGTTCATTAATCTCTAAAGTATCAGACATAATATAAATAAAGGAGTTAGGAAAATATAATTCCTAACTCCTAACTCCATTTCTAATTAATGATTATTCTCTTCCTACGTATCTGACTTCTTCTTCTAATGTAATATTCAGTTCTTTTTTTACTTTTTCTTTTAACATTTTTGCCAAAGTTTTAACATCTTTGGCTGTTGCATTACCACGGTTAATTATGAAATTTGCGTGTTTTTCATAAACAGCTGCTCCACCGAAAGACATACTTTTTGCTCCTACTTTATCTAGAAACATGCCAGCAGCTTGTCTTCTATTTTCCCCAGGAGCTGGGGGCAAATTCTTAAAAAATGAACCAGCACAACCAATGCCTTTTTCAGGATGTTTTGAATGACGCTGTTCTAATATTTCATGAATTTTATCTTGAATGGCCTTTTTGTCTCCGGATTTAAATTGAAAAAGGGCAGAAAGAACAATAATTGGTTCCTTTTTTATTCTGCTCATGCGGTAGTCAAACTGTAGATATGATTTATCTACAGTTTGTTTTTTTCCATCCGAATTTATAATATCGCAACTTACTAATATATCAGAGATACTTTTCCCATAAGCTCCAGCATTTCCACATATTGCTCCTCCAATGCTTCCAGGAATACCAGCAAAGGTTTCAGCACCTTCAAAACCTTCACTTTGAGCAACTTCTACTAATTTGGCTAAAGGAAAACCAGAAGATAGTTTAATGAGATATTTTTCTTTATCTATATCACAAATATCTTCACATTGGTTATGTATTACAAGACCTTCAATTCCTTTATCGGAAACGACCAGATTAGAACCGCCACCTAAAATAAAATAGGGTATATTTTTGTGTTTTGCGTATTCTACAGCACCGCAAAGAGCATCAATAGAATCAGCAGAATAAAAATAATCTGCATTTCCGCCTAAATTAAAGGTAACAAGATGTTTTATTGGAACGTTTTTATGGATAAATTCTTCATTAAATTTCATTTCTGATATACTCGAATATACTTGATATTACTTGGCGCTAGGTTGACCTTGAAGGATAGTGATAGTCATTTTGTCGCCTTTTACTATTTTTTCAGGAACATCGTGACCGCTTCTAAGCTGTCCAAATACTGTATATTGGCCGTCTAAATATGGTTGCGGTTCTAAGCAGATATAAAACTGACTACCTGCGGAGTTGGGGTCCATAGCTCTTGCCATAGCCAAAGTGCCTTTTAGATGTTTTCTAGAATTAAATTCAGCTTTAAGTTTGTAACCAGCATCACCTGTACCAGTGCCATAAGGACAACCACCCTGAATAACAAAACCTGGAACAACTCTATGGAAAGTAAGTCCATTATAAAAACCTTTATTAATTAGATTTAACATACTTTCAACGTGTTTTGGAGCTGAATCTGGAAACAATTCAAGAATCATATCGCCCTTTTGAGTTGATATTTTTATAACTGGATTAGTTGCTTTTTCAAGTTTAACATCTGCTGGAATTGCAGAATTAGCTGGTTGAACAAGAGGAGTCTGAGCCATTGCCATTGGTGCAAGTGCAAGCATAGCAACGAGAATAGATTTTAGCATTTATTTGTCTCCATAAATAAAAAGATTTGTTTTTATATTTTACAACAGAATATTATTTTTTTCCATAGACTCTTTATTTTTATTGATTATAGACAAAAGCATTATTTTTATGTTAAATTCAGCAAATAAACAAACATCGGAGGCTTAAATGACTACATCATTAGTAAAAGCAAATTCTGGACGTCAGCTTGGTTGGTGGGTTGGTCCAGAAGATAGTTTAAAAAATTCTGAAGAAGAACTTCGTGCATTAATTGATGATATTAATTCCCCATTATTTGTCGTAAAACAATCTGGTGATTTAAAGCTTACAAATAAAGGAACTATTACTTTTGATACAAATAAACCGTCTGATAAGGCTTTAGAATTCTATGGCTATGCTGCTCCAGCTTCAATAGCTAATTTGTGTGACCAAGGCTTTTGTAAAGACCATGGAATAAAATATGCATATGTCGGTGGTTCAATGGCTCATGGAATTGCTTCTCCAGAAATAGCTGTAGCTCTTGGTAAAGCTGGTATGATTGGCTTTATCGGTGCTGCTGGTGATCCCCCTGCAAAAGTTGAACAGAACTTAGTAAGAATGAAATCAGAAGGTGTTCCATTTGGTTTCAATTTGATTCATAGTCCTGCTGAAGCTGGCTTAGAAGATAAAATTGTTGATTTGTATTTAAAATATGATCTTCATTTGGTTGAAGCCTCTGCTTTTCTTCAAATGACTCTTCCTCTAGTAAGATATAGGGTTACGGGTATTCATGAAGATGAAAACGGTAATATAGTAGTTCCAAATAAAGTAATTGCTAAGATAAGCCGTGTTGAAATTGCTTCAAGATTTATGGCTCCTCCGCCTAAGAAGATGCTTGATACTCTTGTTTCTCAGGGGGTTATTACTGAACATCAGGCTGAACTAGCTTCTAAGATTCCTGTTGCACAGGATATTACTGCGGAAGCAGATTCTGGTGGACATACTGATAACCGACCAGCAGTTTGCTTACTTCCAACAATTATTGCTCTTCGCGATAGAATGATGGAACAATACAAATATGCTGAACCAATTAGAGTTGGTTTTGGTGGTGGAAACGGCACTCCTGCTGCTGTGGCAGCCGCTGTTGCTATGGGTGCTTCTTATCTTGTTTGCGGTTCAGTTCATCAGGCTTGTAAAGAATCTGGAACATCTGATGTAGTTAGAGAAATGCTTGCTAAAGCTGGTCAGGCTGATATAGCTATGGCTCCAGCCGGTGATATGTTTGAAATGGGCGTTACCGTTCAAGTTCTTAAAGGCTGTGGTACAATGTTCCCAATGAGAGGCAAAAAGCTATACGAAATTTACCGCAAATACAATAGCTTCGAAGAAATACCTGCTGCTGATAAAGCTACTATTGAAAAACAGTGTTTTCCTGAAACTCTTGAAGTAGCTTGGGCTAATACAGAAAAATTCTGGGCTGGCCGTGATCCGAAACAGGTTGAAAAAGCCAATGCTGACCCACATCACAAGATGGCTTTAACATTCAGAGGCTATTTGGGACTCTCTTCTAGATGGGCTATTGCTGGTAATCCAGACCGCAAAGCTGACTATCAGATTTGGTGCGGTCCTGCAATGGGTGCTTTCAATGAATGGACAAAAGGCACTTTCTTGGAAGGTGTTGAAAACCGCCATGTAGTCACAGTTGCTTTTAACTTAATGTTTGGGGCAGCAAGAGAACTAAGACTTACACAGTTAAGAAATCAGGGTATTGTTGTTGATTCATCTGTTGCCCGTTCTGTTCCACTAGAATTAGATGTAATCAAAGAAAAAGCAAGTATTTAAATCAAAAAAGCCAAGCTGTGCTTGGCTTTTTTGATTTTTAACCCTATGAAGTATCTTACTTTCTTTAATAACTCCGCTCAAGTCTATGTTATAGAAGCTGATGACTTCATCAAACCTGATAGCTTAGATTTGAGCGATTATATTTCTGTTTTATCTGAAGAAGAAAAAGAAAGATTTAATAGATATAAAAATGAAAAAGCTCAGTTTACCTTTCTAACAGCTAGGGTTTATTTAAGGAGTTTACTATTAGAGAAACTTAAAGAAAAAGATCTATGGATTGCCACGCCTCTTTCAGAGGCTCGCAATGACGTTTCTTATAAACTGAAAACTGAAAACGGAAAACTGAAAGATAAAAATGAAGTTTCTGAATTAATAATAGAGACTACTTCTTCTGGTAAGCCATATCTAAAAGATTACCCATCTCTTTTCTTTAACATTTCTCATACAGATAACTTAATCCTGATTGCTATCGCAAATTCTCCTGTTGGTATAGACGTAGAAAAAAACGAAAGAAATGCCGACAAAGAAGCAATAATAAGGCATTTTTTTAGTGAAAGAGAGCAACAAAGCTTTTTTTCACAACCAGAGGAACAAAGACAATTAGCTTTTGTAAAAGGTTGGACTCGTAAAGAGGCTATGTTAAAAGCTACTGGTGAGGGACTTTTGGCAATGAAGAACTATGAAGTTTCTTTCGAACCTGAAACGGATACTCCAATTATTAACAGAATGTCAGATAATACTTTTAAAATAAAGGATTTTACTCCACAATGTGGTTATGCTGCTTGTTTGGCAATGTTACACATTTAATTGGATTGTTTCGCCTTTGGCTCGCAATAGAAGTAGTTATTTTAATGGTATAAAAGGCTATAAATTAAGTAAATTACCGAATAAATACCTCCAAAATCAAGCATTACGGGTATAATTGCTATCCACCAGTATTGCTTGGGGAATAACATAAAAATTCCTATAATAGAACAGATTGAACCGATTAAAAATCCTATACTTGGAGTTTTTTCTTTTTTTATATAAGCTTTATAGAATATCCAATCATTTCCAATGATGATGAATATGCCAAAAATCAAGATAATTAAGCCGAGGATATAACCAACTATAATATCTGCGATACTGGCTTTCATGAAAAAGTTTTATCTTTCAGGGTAAACTCCAATAACAAGTTTTCTAATTCTAGGACCATCAAATTCACAGAAAAAAATGCCCTGCCAGGTTCCTAGAACTAAATGAGAATCTTCTATCATCAAAGTGAGACTTGTTCCCATAAAACTTGATTTGCAATGAGCAGCGCTATTCCCTTCTGCATGACCGTCCATCGGGTCACTTACTGGGAAAACCTTTTCAAGACGTCTTAAAATATCTCGTCCTACATTGGGATCTGTGTTTTCATTCACCGTAAGACCTGCTGTTGTATGGGGAACAGATATTATTACAAAACCATCTCTTATTCCAGAATCAGCAACAGCTTTTTGAACATTTTCAGTTACGTTAATCATTTGCTGGGAAGCTGTAGTTCTAACTGTTTCTTGATAAACCATTTTGCCCTCCATTTTCTTCTGGTAAACCAGGTCTAACCTTTAAAGTTTTATCATTTCGAATAATTACAGTTCCAGTTGGAACTCCTCTTGGCTTTGATACATTTTTTGCAAGAGTCATAGAAACAGGTGCAATACCTGCATTTTTTGCTTTGCTATGCCAAAGAGCAATAGAAGCGGCTATTTCTAATGTTTTTTTATCTGGCTCTAATCCATTTAAAGAACGGAGTAAAACATGACTTCCAGGAACTCCGTGTGAATGGAACCACCAATCATTAGGACTTGCCACTTTGAAGCTTATAAAATCGTTATCTTTGGCAGTTTTCCCTGCTATAACGATAAAATCATCGGATAGCTTATAAATCTTAGCATTTTTCTTAATGCTTTCTAAATCATCAATCATAAATAAAATTTAACATAAATATAAGTTTTTTACATAGAAGTATTTTTTTAATGACTATTTAGATAAAACAGGATTGATTATTTTTCTATTTCGGCTTTCAATTAATGCGTGTTTATTAACACTTATTTATATGTTTAATTTTTTGCTTGCCTAGGAATACCTGGATCTACAGAGCCGTGATAATGACAATATACTTGACCTCCACTAGACATATCACCATCAATATCGTATTTACAACTTACTTCAGAAGTATTTGGACTAACAAATTGTTCAGCTTTTTTTAAATAATTTTCATCTTCTAGGGGTTTCAAGTCAAAACTTGTTGAAATCATTGTCATGTGATCCATGTTATACATTTCTATAGCACCTTGAAGAACCCTTATGTTTGAGTAACAAGATTTAACCCTGGCATTAGGACGTACGCATCTATTATATTTAGGTATAATCATATTTATCAATATCCCTATAATAAAAATAACGATAAGTAATTCAACAAATGTGAAACCCGAAGATTTTTTCTTTTTATTTGCTGAGAACATATAAACTCCTTAATAATAATGATGATAACTGTTTCGTTTAAAATCTTCAAGCATAAAGCTCAAGTATGAAAATAGTTAGACATGAAAAAAAAGAAGGAATATGAAATGATTCCTTTTTATTTTGATTTGTTCTTTCCTTAAAAAGTTTGGAGAGAAAGGGAACATTTACAAAAAAATCAAGTTGTTATATTATTAAAATCATGGAACTAGAACATATTCTCATTAAACCAGATATTTCAATTCTTGAAACTCTAAAAATAATAGACGAGGCTGCAGTAGAAATCGCCTTGGTTATAGACGATGAAAACCGTCTGATTGGCACTGTTACAGACGGTGATATACGCAGGGGTTTGATTAAAGGTTCCAATCTTAATGAACCTATAAAAAAGCTGATGAATTCAAAGCCTATAACTGCTAAACTAAATAATACAGACGATGAACTTCTTTTCTTAATGCTGAATCGTTCTATAAAGCATTTACCTATATTAGACAATAACAATAAAGTTTTAAGACTGATATTATTAAAAGATTTAATATCAGGGAAGAAACGCCCCAATATTGCTGTAATAATGGCTGGCGGACTTGGTTCAAGATTAGGAGAATTAACTAAAGATACACCTAAACCATTGCTCCATATAGGTGGAAAACCTTTATTAGTAACTATTGCCGAACAATTAAGAAAACATGGAATTAAAGATATTTATATTTCTATAAACTATAAAGCCTCTAAAATTAAAGAATGGTTTGAAAACAATCCTATTTCTGATGCTAATATCTCTTATTTAGAAGAAAAAGAATTTTTAGGAACTGCAGGAGCACTGTCTTTATTGCCAAGTATTCCATCAGACCCTTTAATTGTAATTAATGGAGATATAGTTTCACCTATAAACTTTGGAAGTCTGCTTGAATTTCATACTCAAAATCAGAATTCTATGACACTTTGTACTAGAGAGTTCAGCTTTCAAATACCTTATGGTGTATTGCAATTAAATGGAAGTCAGCTTGTTGGTATTGAAGAGAAACCTTTCCAGAACTTTTTCATAAATGCAGGTATATATGCTATTTCCCCTGAATTATTAAATTATATACCAAATCAAAAATACTATGATATGCCAAATTTGATAAATGAAGCTCTAAAAGATGGTAAAAGAATTGGTTGTTTCCCTCTTTCTAATTATTGGATGGATATAGGTAATCAAAAAGATTACATAAAAGCTAATAAGGATTACGAAAAAATAACAAATTGGTGATATTTGCTTTTTAGTTCTTTTTTGTAATTGGTAGTTGTAGTAATTATTGATTTGATGTATCTCATTTAATGATTAGTAATTAAAAAGTTAGCATTAACTCTTGTGATTGGTGTTATAAGTGTTGATTTTATTTGTGTAAAATACTAGAATAAATTCAATTAGGAGAAAGTATCAAATGGGTTTGACCTCTAAAATATTAAATAAAACATTAGAATTAGGTTTTGTTCCTGATAGAATTATTAAACTTTGGATGAAATATCTTTGTTATAGGACAATAAAGAGAGCTAAGCTAGACAATATCGAAGCAAGAAATTCTGTTTTCAGACAAATCAGAGCAGATTTGCTTTCAGGAATTGAAATTAGGAAATATTACTATAATGAAAGAAATACAATAGATTTTCCTTTATTCTTTTATGATTTTTTCCTAGGTAAAAATTTAAGTCTTACTTGTGGTTATTTTCCCACAGGGGCAGAAGATCTTGATGAAGCGGAAGAAACTGCTTTATGGTATGCTTCTGAAAGAGCTAAAATTCGCGATGGAATGAATATTTTAGAAATTGGGTGTGGGGCAGGAGCTTTTTCTTTTTGGATTGCAAATAAGTTTCCTAGTTGCAACATAACGGCTTTGACCACTTCTCCAAAGATGCTTGTTAATTTACGAAAAAAAGCAGAACAATTAAAGGTTACTAATATACAATTTATTAGCCAGGATTTTAAAGATTTAACAAGTGATAATAAATTTGATAGAATAGTTTGTCTAGAAAGATTCGATCTACTTTCTTGTGTGTATAATTGGGAACAGAAGATTAAGAATCTGTTAAAAAAAGATGGTTTATTTTTCCTGACAGTTCCAGTTCATTCTTCAACAGCTTTCTATGAAGATTCAACTGGATTCGATTCTATGCCTGGTAACAATGTTATAGAAGATACTCTTATTCCTTCAGTTCATAATCTAATGTTAACAAGAAGTTCATTACATTTAATAGATTTATGGGAAGTCAGTGGTATGCATTATAAACTTACTGCTGATAAATGGTTTAGAAAGTTTACATTTAATAAACAGCCTATTTTAAAAGCTTTAGAAAAGGCATATGGTGGCGATAAAGCTAATTCCTGGTATATAAAAATGCGTTTATATCTTTTAAGTTTGTATGAAAAATATGGATACAATCATGGACAGGAATGGATAACTGCTCAATATCTGTATGCCCCGTCTAATTAATATTATAAATTATAAAAAAGACTGCTTAATGAAATAGGCAGTTTTTTTTATGTTAAATAAACGATTTATTTGGCTTCTTTATTATCTTCCCAAACTGTTTTAACAATATTTTTATAGTTTTCAGTTAAATTTGTAATTGCTACATCAATCATAACTCTGATCAGGTTAGGATCAAATGTATCATTAGAACATGGCAGACATGCATCGAGTATGATTTCACCTTGTTCACTTACAATATATTTGAAAGCTTTATATGAAGCATTTAAAGAATTGACTATATTAACAACGTCATTCTTATTATTTTCATTTACACCTTTCCCTATGACTTGGGTTCTAATAATTGGATAAATACTATCATCCAGAATTATTACTATTGGTAGCTGCATTCCTTCTATTTCCAAAAAACTCCTAAATAATACAGTATGGAGTTGATCTTTTAACTCTTCGATTTGAAAACAATTAATTTTGTTTTCATCACACATTTTTTTGAATTTTTCAGCTTTTTTGTTCATAAACAAAATTCTCCTTAATTTATTAAATATTCATTTAATTCTGCCTGTTTTTGAGTCAGTTCTAATAGCCATTGTTGTTCTGGATCTATAATAGTTTCTACTGTTGCTTCGAACCATTCTCTTGCAGATTTTCTATCTTCAAGCCTTCTATATAGTTCTCCAATTAGATAAGTAACTACAGATACTGTATCTGGACTTGATATTGTAGATTTTTCTAAAGCAATTTTGAAAAATCTGATAGCGAGCTGCTGTAATTCTATTTCTGCTTTTCTGTTATCTATGATTCTACAGCACCATGCTCCACGTAAATAAAGATTTGCGGTAAAATATGGGTTTCTCTTGAGCTCTTCATAAATTTTACCTGCTATAAAAAATCTTAAAGGTATTTCAGGTATTTTTTTTGAGAGGGGAAGATTTAATATTTTTTTTATTTGCGAAGGAGTAATTTCTGTTTTTTGTGAATTTTCAGGTGCATAATCTTCAGGATAACCAATAAAATTACAATAGATGCACTGGGCTAAATAAAAGGGCAGGGGATTTTCTCCAACGAAATGAGGCAAAAAATCAGAATCTTGACCTTCATGGGTTATCATGGTCACGATTTTTGTTTCAAATTCTTTGCCACAGCATGGGCAAATAAATGTTTCGTTGTTATATTTTGTAGTCACCTGTTCACCTTTAGGCTATAATCATACTCTAGTAGAGTTATAATTACAAGTTATAAAATAAAAATATCATAAAAAACAATAAACAAAACTTGCTCTATTATGTTTTATCTATTATCATAATGTACAGATTTTTTTAAACATATTTATTGGAGGCATTTTAATGCTGACTGGTCGTTGGGCGGACGTTAACAATGTACCCCTAGTTAGAGAAGAAATATTAAAACCCGGTAGTTTACTAACATTACTTAATGAAGCTGTTGCTAAATTTTCAGACAAATTAGCATTTAAGATTGGCGATTTTAAGATGACTTATAAAGAATTAGGACATCTTACATCAATAATTGCTGGTAATCTTCGTTTATACGGATTAGAAAAACAGCAAAAAGTTCTGATATTCCTTCCAAACACACCTCAAACAGTAATCGCAATTTGGAGCGTAGCTAGAGGTGGTTGTACCTGTGTAATGACGAATCCATTGTATTCTGAAAGTGAGCTGCTACATCAGGTTACTGATTCAGAATCAACAATGATTATAACCTGCGATTTACTTTTATCAAAAGTAAAAAGTATTATTGATAAAACTAATGTTACTGATGTTTTTGTTGTCAAACTTTCTGAAGAAGAACAAAAATATGACGACCCAAGAATTCACACTTGGGATGATCTATTAAAAGGAAATCGTGGCTATTCTTGCAAAACTATAGAACCCCAAAAAGATTTGGCTTTCCTACAATACACAGGCGGAACAACTGGTGTTTCAAAGGGCTGTATGATTACGCATGCTAATGCTCTTGCCAATTGTCAACAAGTTTCCTCAATGTTTACAAAATATTTGATTGAAGGGCAAGAAGCTTTTATCTGTGTTCTTCCATATTTTCATAGTTATGGTTTGATGGTTTCTGTTTTGTTCCCGACTATGATAGGGGCTAGTCAAACACCATTGCCAAGATTCAGCCCAAAAGGCTTCCTTGCTACAATTCAAAAAGAACGCATTACTGCAATGCCTTCAGCTCCTTCTATCTTTAATGCCTGCATTACTCAAAAAGATATAGATTCTTATGATTTGTCTTCTCTGAAGGTTCTTATATCAGGTTCTGCTCCACTTTCTTTGGCAAGTATGCAAGCTTTTGAAAAGAAAACGGGAGCTATTATTTCAGAAGGATACGGTTTGAGTGAAGCTTCTCCCGTTACCCATTTCTCCAATATGGACTTCCCGAAAAAAGAAGGTTCAATAGGTATGCCTCTTCCTTTTACTGAAGCAAAAATAGTAGACGTTGAATATGGTATTAAGGAATTAGGTCCAGGAGAACAAGGTGAACTCTGTATAAGAGGTCCACAAGTTATGCTTGGCTACTATAAACATAAAGTTGAAACTGATTTGGTTATTAGAGATGGCTGGCTCTACACAGGTGACATAGCCAGATTTGATGAAGATGGCTATTTCTATATTACTGACCGTAAGAAAGACTTGATTATCTGTGGTGGTTACAACGTTTATCCAAGAGAAGTCGAAGAAGTTTTATACAAATATCCAAAAGTTAGAGAAGCTGCTGTTATAGGTGCTAAGAGCGAAACTAGAGGCGAAATAGTAAAAGCATTTGTAGTCCTTAAAGAAGGAGAAACTGCTGATGCAAAAGAAATAATAGCTTATTGCCGTCAGAATCTGGCAAATTACAAAGTTCCAAGAGAAGTCGTGTTCAAGGATAACTTACCGAAGTCAGCTGTTGGCAAGATTTTACGTCGTCAATTACAGGATGAAAAGTAAAGAAAGTTGAGTGAATTATATGGAAATTAAATTTACAAAATCTGAAATGGAAAAGCTTCTTGAATTGCTAAACATAGCGGAATGGGTTCTTACTTCCGAAGATGTAGAAGAAGATGAACGCAAAGAACCCTATATGAAACTTTTGCAGAGACTTTATCATGAAGCCTATGAAAGCGGCATGACCAAAGAAATTGAATATGATGAAGCTGCAAAGGACTACTATTTTAATGAAGACTGGGAAGAAAAAGTTCAAGCACGCGACTTTATTGAAGAATATGACGATGCTTCTTTCTGGGACGAATTAGTATTCAGACTTGCTGATCGTGATATAGACAGAAAAATGAACGGTAAGGCTCCGAAAAACTTTGAAGAACATGTAGCTATGTTTACTCAAATTCAAACAAAATATGAAGAAGAATTCGAAAAGAATAATCTAGAACATTTGGAACTAGTTAAACCAAAGACAATTAAAGAAGAAAAAACTTCAAAAAAAGCTACTGCAAAGAAAACAGCTGCTCCGAAAAAAACTGTTAAGTCTGCACCAGCTAAGAGTGCTCCAGCAAAGAAAACAACTACTGCCAAAAAAGTTGCAAAGAAAAAGTAAGTAAAAGTTAGGGAAACATAATATGAAAAAAATCATTGTTGTTTTTGGTACAAGACCAGAAGCTATAAAAATGTGCCCTGTAGTAAAAGAGCTTAAGTCTAGAAAAGAATTTAAGACTATAGTTTGTGTTACAGGACAACACCGACAAATGTTGGATCAGGTTTTAGAAACTTTTGAAATTGAGCCAGATTATGATTTATCTATTATGTTACCTAATCAAACTTTATTTGATATAACTACAAATATTCTGACTAGAATAAAATCTGTATTAGAGAAAGAAAAGCCAAATGTCGTCCTGGTTCACGGAGATACTTCTACTACTTTTGTTACGGCTTTAGCTTGTTTTTATATGCAAATACCTGTTGGTCATGTAGAAGCAGGACTAAGAACATACGATATTTACGCCCCTTATCCAGAAGAATTTAACAGACAGGCTGTTGGTATAATTGCTAATTTTAATTTTGCTCCTACAGAAAAAGCAAGGCAGAATCTAATAAAAGAAGGGAAGAATCCAGACGGAATATTTGTTACTGGCAATACTGTTATAGATGCTTTAAAAACCACAGTGAAAAAGGATTATTCTCATCCTGAACTGGAATATGCCAAAGACAGCAGATTGATATTTATTACAGCACATCGCCGTGAAAATCTTGGTCAACCTATGCATAATATGTTTAGAGCTATTAGAAGGGTTATGGAAGAATATCCTGATTTAAAGGCTCTATATCCTATACATATGAATCCATTAGTTAGAAAAGCTGCTGAAGCAGAATTGGGTGATTTTGATAGAATTCATATTATAGACCCTATAGAGGTCTTTGATTGTCACAATATAATGGCTCGTTCTTATCTTATTTTGACTGACTCTGGCGGAATTCAGGAAGAAGCACCTTCTTTAGGTAAGCCTGTCCTTGTTATGCGAGATAAAACTGAACGCCCAGAAGGTATTACGGCTGGAACTTTAAGATTGGTCGGAACAAACGAAGAAACGATTTACAACAATTTCAAAGAGTTACTGACAGATCAGAATGCTTATGAAAGAATGTCTAAAGCAAGTAATCCATATGGTGACGGTCACGCATCAGAAAGAATTGCAAATATACTTGCAGAGAAACTCTAGAGTTTATGATTATAAAAGACATTCTGCATGACAGATATGACTTTACCGATGACGATAAAGCTATTATTGATATTTCATTAGATAATATAAATGATTTATTTAATAGCTTTGATAAAAATACTAGTTTATATAAAAGAGAACTAGACCAGGACTTCGAAGATTATTTAATCGCATCTATTAAAGAATTAGATGGTCATGACTTTATAATAAAACTAGAAATAGACTACGATAAAGAAAAAATAAGCGAAGAACAGATTCGAAGAGCAATAAAAAATCATTTTCGTTTTTTATATTGGAAAGAACGCAAAAAGGTTTCAAAACAGATAACAAAATTTTTATTGCTGCTATTATTAGGAATAGCTCTTATGGCCTTCTATTACCAGCATAGCAAGTTTATAACTAATTTTGCTAACATACCAATGTATTCAAAAATCATTATAGAAGGAATAAATATAGCAGGCTGGGTTGCTTTCTGGGAAGCATTTACCTGTTTGATTTTTGGTTTCATTCCAATTTCCAGGAATAGAAAATTGTATGAAAGCGTAAGCAAATCTGGTATTCAGGTAAAAAAGACTTAGAATAAGACTTACTCTTCTATAATTTCTTCCAGTTTTAATATTTTCATTGTTCTGTTACTTATTGTAACAGTATAAATATTTCCAGATTCATCTATCCAGTCTGGTCGGGCTGGATTGTATGCTGCATCGGTTCTTGAAATACTGATGGTTTTTAATAACGTTCCATCAAAAGAGTATATATTGTAGAAACGTATATCTTTTGTTTCGTAAACAACATAAATATTATTATTTTTGTCTATACCGATAATTGATATATTCATTATAATATTATCATTTTCAATATCATTATCTATGTTGTTCGCAAGAGTCCATTGGGTTGAAAATCCTTTGTTAGTCAATATTTGGTAAATACTAACTTCTGATTCTCCTTTAAGATCTTCAAGATAACGAATTGAAGCCATACTGGAATCGTTTGGGCTTACACTTATGCAGGCTGCTACAATTTCAGAAATATATTTCCCGTTTTTGTCCAGAATTATTATTTTTCCAGAAAGTATATCATCTACATAAATTCTGCCTTCTTTGTCAGAATATAAGTGGGTTATTTGAAACCATTTGCCTTTTTCTGAATTTGAAGGTTTAAAAATACGTGTTTTATTAGTGTCTGTATCTATTTCGAGGATAGAATTACTTGCGTCGTCAGCTGCTAAAATCAAATTATTGGATAGACAAAAGTCTGCTATAGCTGGAGGATTGGGTAAACCAATTTCTTTACCAATTTTTAAGAGATTAATTTCTTTTAAATTTTTACCATCTTTAGAAAAAAGACAAAAGCGGGCATTTTGAGTATCTGCAACCCAAATACTTCCATTTTTTAAAGAAACAAAAGCCATTGGACCCTGTAATGTTCCTGTGACAGGTGTTCCATTTTCTTCGATCATCCATAATAATTGATTTGGAGAATCACCATTAGTAAATTCTAAATATTTATTAAATTTTCCTGAAATTTTTTGTGTTTCTGCATAATTTGTACTAGCAGCAAACAAAGTAAATACTAGTGATAGAATCGTTAATTCAAAAAGTTTAATTTTAATCATTTTTTTCTCTTTTAACATAAAAATAAAGGGATAAAGTTAATAATACTTTATCCCTTTTATTTTGGCAAATATATTAATTATCTCATAATATCAACACGCCAACCAGTATAATCTGTCTTACCACAGGCCTTACCAGTAGTCATAAATCTGGAGCCACTTTGATCCATTCTTTCAAGTTTAGCATCCCAGCTATCAATGATTAATAAATCATCTTCTGTAATATTATCACCAGTTACACCATCTTTGAAACCGACAACTGTAACAAAGTGACGGCTAGTACCTTGCTTATTCCCATTAACATGAAGAATACATGGTCTTCCTGCTTTTATTTCTTCATATATAACTTTTAAAACACTTTGTTTGTTTTCGTTAGAATACATTTTGAAGTTTGAAGCACCTGCATAACCGGCACCATCTTTTGCTGTATAACTTGTGTTACCTTTAAATAGACCCCATGCATGACAATCAGAGAAACCTAAACATGCTCCACCATATTTCTTAGTATCTGAGTTCTGACAAACTTTTCTATTTTGTAGACTAGTAGCATATTTATCTGGTCTGATTGGTGTATTTACAACTTGCCATGTTCCATTTAAGGCATTGATCTTAGTGGTTCCATTTCCACCTTTACTGCTGGCTTTATAACCTGGAGTTGCGACTGTAGATTCAGAAGACTTACTCTTGCTTTCGTCAGCTTTTTTGCTAGAATCTTTATTAGAATCTGTAGTAGTTGTTGCTTTGGTATCTTTAGTTGTAGTTTTAGTATCTTTGCTTGTTGAAGTCTTAGTTTCTTCTTTTTTAGGAGCAGGTTCAATTGTATATTCACCTGGCTGACCTATAAATTTATCTGTTCCAGCTGTGATTTTATTATCATCTTTGGATACTTTACCAGGAGTATTGAGAACTACACTTCGGAACCATCGTTTATTTGCTTCTTGTTCTCTCTTTTCGGTTTCAGATAACTCTTTCTTAGTATCTTCCTTCTTGGTATCTTCTTCCTTTTCTTCTTCCTTCTTAGTATCGTCTTTCTTTTCTTCGTCTTCTGTTGCACCTTTTCCTGTTATTTCAGTAGCAGTATTAGGTGTATCGAAAGTGACTTTTTCATTATTTGTATCTTTTTCTTCTTCTATTTCAGTAGCAGCTGGTTTTAATTCGTCTTGAATCTGTAATTCTTTTGAAAATGGATTAACAGTGCTTTCTAGAGAAGATTCTGTTTCGGCAAGAGAAGCAGCATCTTCATCTGATTTTGAATTTTCTTCTGTAGTAGTTTCAGTGTCTGATTTTAACTTAACTTGAGAAGCTAATAGACTAGTTTGAAATGATAAACCTAAGGACATTACAAAAAATACCATAAACTTCTTTGATATTTTTCTCATAAAAACAACTCCTTAAATATATATAATAGTAATTATTTACAAATTATAATTAATAGATTATTAACTTTCTAGTTTGCTAACAATCTGATCCATATTATTCAGTCTATAAATGCCCATCCATCTATCTTTATAGCGAGATGGTAATACTTCGACTCTTACTCCGGTTTTGCCAATTTTTCCCATTTCAGCATTAGAGCTTATTTTACTTGTGGTAGAGTGAGCAATAAGAGGCTGACCAGCAGAATTATAACCCATGAAAACGCCTACATGACCATATCCGCTGCTTCCTTTTGGCATAACGAAAATATCGCCTGGTTTGATTAAATCTTTAGGATTAGTTGGTGGAAAATCACTAGTAACTTTTTTGGTGTATTGTGAGTTAGCATATTGTGTTGAAGTTGGATAACCACTGCCTATAACTGGGTTAACACCAGCCATTTCTGATAATTTATTAATAAATTGTCCAGTAAAACCTGAACAGTCAGATTTTGAAACATAACCAGAATTTTTACTATGTGCAGCTCCTAAAACATAAGCTTCATTTGCTTCACAGAACTTTTTTACTATATCGAATATTTTTTTAGTTACACCAGTATAATCTGAGGATGAATTATCTACAATAGTACCAGAATCAGAATCATCCTTTTGTTCTTCTTTTTTCTTAGCACCTTCATTTGAGGCTTCAACACCTTTTTTTAATGCTATATATCCGCCAGATTTTGTGTCGCCAGGATAAGAGGGAGTTTTAAAAGAAGCTTTTTCTTTATCTGTTGAAATATAGCTTTTATGCATATAACCTTGTTTTCCATCAATTTCAACAAGGTAAAATTCTCCAGATTCACCTAGAATTTTAAGGCTGGTACCCTTCCCGTATTTGCCAACTACAGCACCCCATGGCCAAGATCGTAATCTAAGTTTATTGGCTTCAATCTTGCCTTCAATCGGGTACCCTTCTTTGATTTCTTTTATGCCTGCGGCTTCAGCGATGCTGGTTTCAGCTATTTTTATTGAATCTTCTTCACTTGTTGTTGCTTCAGAAACTTTAACATCACTAGAAAATGGATTGTCACATAACCCAATTGTAGTGAATAATGAAAAGGATAAAGCAAGAAATAAAACACTTTGCTTAACCTTATTATAGTCAAATAGTTTCATTATAAATCTCCCTCTTTTTTTTATAAACAGAACTATCTTTTATAATACTTAACATAAATTAATAAAGTTTAATATTTTTTTCATTATATTAATTATATATACTAATTTTTACGATTTTTAACAAGAGGGAAGAACCCGTCTTTGGTAGTTCACACCATAAAAATTTTGTTCTATCATATATAAAAAAACACCCTCAAACAATTTTCACAAACAGTTTTTTAAAAGTTTCGT
>CAJOND010000058.1 GCA_905236675.1 Candidatus Rifleibacteriota bacterium
ACTTCTATTCCTTCATAGTTGCCAAGCGTGAATTTATCAAGGGTTAATATTGTTTTCTTATAATTGTCTTTTATTGTTTTTAAAGGTTTTATTTCACGTGAAAATGTGGATTCATCTAACAATGAAGCAGAAACTTGATAGTATTCTATTGAATCATTTTTTATGGCTACAAAATCTATTTCATTTGTTCCTGATTTGCCTATATAGACTTTGTAATCTCTTCTAAGAAGTTCAAAATAAACAATGTTTTCAAGTAAGTAGCCTATATCGCTTTCTTTTTTTCTTACTAGATGTCTGCGTAAACCAGTGTCTACTATATAATACTTGGAATTTTGTTTTAATATAGTTTTGCCGTTTAAATCATATCTATCAACTTTATAAAAGATAAAAGCTTCTGTGAGTGCATCAATATAAGAATCTACCGTAGAGTTCGAAACTTTTCTTCCGGAAGAAACTATATAGTCAGTGATTCCTTTTATAGAAATAATATTACCTATAGAAGAAGCTAGATATTGAGAAATCTTTTTCAATAAAAATGTATCGTTAACATTTCTTTCATTTCTGCCATCATCGAGTTTTCTTTTTCTTCTTTCTTCTATATCTTTAATTATTACTGTGTTGTAAATACCTTCAATATAATCATCTAAGTAGCTGATATTAGTTAAAATACTGCTGTATGGCATTCCCCCATATTTTACATAAGAGGCGAAAGACTCTTCTAGTTTTAAATTATTAACCGTTTTTATATACTCTTTGAATGAAAAGGGTAAAATAGATATCTCAATATATCTACCAGATAACAGAGTCGCAAGTTCGCCTGAAAGCAAATATGAATTTGAGCCGGTTATATATATATCAAAGTTACCCTTTACATATAAACTGTCTATTGCTTTTTCAAAATTTTTTACGTTTTGTATTTCATCAAGGAAAATGTAATAACGTTTGTTATTCTTACATTCTTTTTTTATATAGCTATATAATGATTTGTAGTCTAATAGGTCTATGTTTTCTAATTCTTCAAAGTTTATAAATACTATATTTTTTGAATTTACACCCTGGTCTATTAATATCTGCTGAAATTGTTTTAGAAGAGTAGATTTGCCGCAACGTCTCATGCCTGTAATAACTTTTATTACGTCTTTGTCTTTCCATTTCAGCAATTTATCAAGATAATTCTGTCTTTCTATCATATTTGCTCCTAATTCTTATTATAGTAAAAAAAATAGGATTTGTCATTACATTACTCGAAATGGATAAATTTATTTAAAAATAATTAAAATTTTTCAAAATGGAGAAATTTTAAATAAAATTTTGTAAGTTTGTCTAAATAGAAAAAGTTTATTGGTAATTTAATATTTTAGGCACGAATATTGATTAGAAATTTCATGTTTTAGGCACGAATGTTTGTTGGGATGTTCGTATTTTAGGTATGAATAGTATATTTGGGTTTACCAGTTTTGGAATCCAATATCTGTTTAATGATTTTACTGTTTTGCAGGCTTTTTACATTGTCTCTCAGTTTTTTAGAAATACCTTTATAGCCTAAGTTTAAAGCTAATTCTGTTAAAGATAGAGGTTGTTGTTTTAGAGCATCTAGAATCTTTTGTTCATAAACTTTGGCTTTATCAGATTTATTTTTAGACTTACCGATAAAGTAATTGTGGATTTTCAGAGTTACTGAAAGATAATTTCGTTCGGAATCCATCTCGAAAACAGGCATTTCGGAACCATTCTCTTTTAGTGCTTTAAAAGCATTTGGGAAACCTGTATTTCTGCTTTCTATTAGCTTCAATTCTTTTAGGAAATCGCCTATTCTTCTATTTCTGTAAATTTTAGCTCTGATATTGTAATTTTTGATTGCTTCATCTGTTATGCTTCTATCAAAACCTGGGTGACTGATAATTTCTATAGATTCATTTGTAATTCTAACTTGAATTGGTTCTCTTATTTGATAAGAACGGTGATATACTGCATTAGAAAGAATTTCTTCTATTGCTGCATAAGGATAATCCCAAAATTTAATCGCTTTTGCCTGATTTTTATCTTTTAATGTTACCTCTCTAAGCATTGATTTTATATAAAGAAGAGCATTTTTTAATTGTCTTTGAATAGGACCTGAAAATGTTTGTTCTATCATTCCAACCCCTGTTGGATCTGGAATATAGGCAACTTCAATTTTTGCATATCTGAAGTATTTTTGAGGATTTTCTGAAAACATTAAAATTCCGACATTTAACGGCTTTAAGTTTTCTGGAGGTCCTTCCACTATTTGTAGGTCTTTTGCCAGTTCTAAACAACTCATATTGCTAGAATATTGGTATAAATCACTATTGATTTCTTTTAGATGTTCTCTAATTAATCCCAAATCCAAATCTGAAACACTAGCCTGAAGGTTAGGTCTGTCATCAAAAGGTATATCTGATGAAATATAGAAAAGTTCTTTTTCTTCATTTGGCGATGCAATCAAAGTGCTGCTAAATTTTCGTATATAATAATGCTTGCTTGATTTTGCTGAAAATACATCTTTTGATGCTTTGTAAGGGCGACCATATCCGCCAGCAACCCAAATTACTATGAGATATTTCCCTTTATATTCAATTGGTTCTACCACAGGATTATATAAAGGTTCTATACAATGACAATAACCAACAAGTTCTTTTAATATTCCATCTATTTTATTTCTTTCAACACCTTTTATTGGGAATACAGGAACACCCTCTTTTTCTTCTACGCCTATAACAATATAGCCTCCACCAATATTATCAATGTCGTTTGCGAAAGCACAAATTGTATGAATTATAGAATTAGGGTTAAATCCTGATTTAAATTCAATTCTATTCGATTCTATAATTCTTTTGTTTATTAAGTTTTCTAGGCTTATTGGAATAGTCATATTTTTTACCACTAGATAAATTATAATATCTAGATAAAATTTTGTCTAGTGACTAGACGAAAATTTGTCTAGTCACTAGATATACATTTATCTAGTAGACAAATAATATTTGCTAGAGCTGTTACCAATGCAACTTTAAAAAGGTTAGAATGCCGTTCGTTGGTAGCAATAATAAACCTTTTTATACCACCAACAACAAAAAAAATAACTACCAACTACAATGACTACGCTTTTGCTAAAGAAGGATTTACTCTAGTTCTATCAACACTCCGATTGCTACGCAATCAGCCCCCTCAGTCAGACATTCGTCTGCCAGCTCCCCCAATCTTCGATTTGGGGAGCTTCTGCTTGGCTACTCCTTATATTCATTAACAACTCTGACAAGTTGTTTAGCTTCTTCATTGGTCATAACTTGGCTGATGGGTAGAGAGATTATTTCGTTATGAATCTGTTCTGTAATCGGGAATGAAAGATTATTCCATTCTTTATAAGCCTGCTGTTTGTGAGGCGGAATTGGATAATGAATAATCGTTTGTATGTCGTTGTCAGTCAGATATTTTTGGAAAATATCTCTATTTTTAACTCTTACAGGGAAAACATGCCATATTTCGTCTTTGTCACCAAGCAAAGGCAAAGTAATGAGCGGATTCTTTATATTTTCACAGAAATATTTCGCAATTTCTCTGCGTTTTTGATTTTCTTTGTCTAGATATTTCAGCTTTACACGGAGAACTGCAGCCTGTATTTCGTCTAAACGGCTGTTTACGCCTTTATAAATATTATGGTATTTCTTGTGGCTTCCGTAATTATGAAGAGCTTTTATTGCATTTGCTAATTCTTCATCACTAGTAGTTACACATCCGCCGTCACCAAGGCAGCCTAAGTTTTTGCCTGGGTAGAAACTGAAACCGCTGGCATTACCAAAAGCACCAGCTTTTATGTCGTTTCTGATAGCTCCGTGAGCTTGAGCAGAATCTTCGACAACAATAAGATTGTATTTTTTTGCGATAGAATTAATAGTTTCCATATCGCATAGCCTTCCATATAGATGAACAGGAAGTATAGCTTTTGTTTTAGTGGTAATAGCTTTTTCTACTTCTTTTGGGTCTATAAGGTAAGTTTTTAAATCTGGCTCAACGAGAATAGGTTTAAGATTATTAGCTGTTACAGAAAGTATTGATGCTATGTAAGTATTGGCAGGAACAATGACTTCATCGTTTTCTTTTAATTTGCCAAGTTCTTTATATGCTCTAAAAATCAGAGTGAGGGCGTCAAGACCGTTGGCTACACCAATACAATATTTTGTTCCACAAAACTCTGCAAATTCTTTTTCGAAGGCTTCAACTTCTTTGCCAAGTAAATACCAGCCAGAATCTAATACTCTTTTTATGGCTTCGTCTATTTCTACCCTGTGTAAATTGTTAACTTTATATAAATCAAGAAATTTAATCATGCTATCGTTTCCTTTGTAATAATTTCATTTTCGCAAACAATCTAACTTTTTAGAGATAAGAGATTAGAGAGGAGAGATAAGGGATTTGTTTTTAGCAATCCATACTCCCCTTTTTAAGGGGAGATGTCAGCTATAAGCTGACAGAGAGGTTTTAATAACTTCTAAAATCTCCCTGTCATTCTTTAGAATGACATCCCTCTTTAAAAAAGAGGGTAAGAATACCCCTTATATATACTTACCAGGCAAGATATGCTTAGCTTTCCTTATACTTCTTAAACTCCTCGTAATTACGAATATAGTCCGTTTCATCATATTTTTCAGATGCTAGACAAAGCAGAACTGAACCAGAGGAGAAATCTACCAAATCACGCCAGATACCAGGAACTATCAAAAGACCTTCGTAAGGATGATTAAGAGTAACTGTTCTCTTAACTTCACCGTCATCAAGAACTACACTGAAGCTTCCGCTTGCAGCGGTTATCAACTGTTGTAATTTTTTATGAGCATGACCGCCTCTGGATTCTCCACCAGGAACGTCATATAGATAATATAATCTTTTTACTTCAAAAGGAATTGTTTTATTGTTTTCAACTACTGTTAAATTCCCTTCATTTGCGTGATGCTTATTTAATTCTATTATAGAGCAATCATAAACAGTTGTTTTTTTATTTTTCATTGCTCTTTTCCTTTATGAAATCGTTATAATTATAGATGTAATCTTTTTGGTTAAATTCTGTATTTGTAACGATCAAGGCTAATGAATTTGTTGAAAAATTCTGCATTTGACGCCACATCATTGTTGGAACATAAAGGCCATAATAAGAACGATTAAGAGAAAAGGTCTGTTTTACTTTACCATCATCAATGATAACATCAAAACTGCCAGACAAAGCAACTATGAATTCTTGGGTTGTTCGATAGGCATGCCCACCTCTGATTTCTCCACCAGGAACATCATATATCCAAAAAGTTCTTTTAATATCGAACGGGATATCTTTCATCTCTTCGATAATAGAAAGATTGCCACGTCTATCAACTATTTTAGGTAAATTAATGATTTGGGCTTTAGTAGTAGATATTTCTGACATAATTATTAACCATCCGAGGTATATTATAAAACAGCTTAAAATATGTTTCAAGATTACTAGATAAGAATTTCTGAACTTAAAAGTTTATAGAATAATTAAAGCATTTAAAATCTATAATAAGTCAATGTTTTTATTTAATATGCGTAATGTCTAAATATTGTTAAATTTCTATTATTAGAATTATAAATAAAAACATAACTATGGTTTATTCTCTAATGTTCTATTGAATAAATGTTTATTCTAGTTTATTATGACAACAGTTAAATATGTTTTTTATATTTGAAAAATACTGATTTATAAGGAAAAATAATGAAAGTAGTTATTTTAGCTGGTGGCTATGGTACTAGAATAAGCGAAGAAAGTCATTTAAGACCGAAGCCAATGGTTGAAATTGGTGACAAGCCTATTTTGTGGCATATAATGAAGAGCTATTCATCTTATGGCTTTAATGAGTTTATAATATGTGGTGGTTATAAACAGCAGATTATAAAAGAGTATTTTGCAAATTATTATTTACATCAAAGTGATATTACTTTTGATTTCACCCAAGGTAATCAATGTTTAATAAATCATTCTGCTGCAGAACCTTGGAAAGTTACTATTGTTGATACTGGTTTGAATACAATGACAGGCGGCAGAATCAAGCGTATTCAAAAGTATGTCGGTGATGAACCTTTTATGCTTACCTATGGTGATGGAGTTAGCAACGTAAACTTTTCTGATTTGGTCAGATACCATAAAGAGCATAAAAAAATAGCAACAGTAACTGCTGTTAATATAGGGCAAAGATTTGGTTGTCTTGATTTTGGACCTGATGGCAATATTATTTCTTTCAGAGAAAAAAATGCCAAAGATGGTAATTATATAAATGTCGGTTTTATGGTATTGAATTGTAAAATTTTTGACTATTTAAAGGATGACACAACTGTCTTTGAAAAAGAACCTCTTGAAAAATTAGCTGCTGATGGTGAATTGATGGCTTACAAACATGATGGTTTCTGGCAGTGTATGGATACTTTAAGAGACAGGCAGCTTTTAGAAAAACTCTGGGCTGATGGAAATGCCCCTTGGAAGGTATGGTAATGTTAGGTTTTTACAAGGGTAAAAAGGTTTTTATAACAGGTCATACAGGCTTTAAAGGTGCATGGCTGTGTAAAGTTCTAGTTAATGCTGGTGCTGAAATTTTTGGCTATTCCTTAGAACCGGAAGAAAAGTCTTTGTTCAAGGTAGCTGAAATAGAAAAAGATGTAAAATCTGTTTTTGGTGACATTAGAGATTATGAAAGTTTAAAAAAAGCTTTTGATGAAGTTCAGCCAGAAATTGTAATACATATGGCTGCTCAGCCTATTGTCAGAGAGAGTTATAAAAATCCCCGCTATACCTACGAAACAAATATAATGGGAACCATAAACTTATTGGAATGTATAAGACTTTCTAATTGTGTTAAATCTTTTTTAAACGTTACAACTGACAAAGTTTATGAAAATAAAGAATTAGACAGAGGCTATACAGAAGAAGATAATTTAAAAGGCTATGACCCTTATTCCAACAGTAAGTCCTGTTCTGAACTTGTTACCTATTGTTATCAAAAATCTTTTTTAGGGGAAAAAGAAATAGCTGTTTCCACTGCTAGAGCTGGTAATGTAATTGGCGGTGGTGATTTCGCAATATATCGAATCGTTCCAGATTGCATTAGAGCAGCAATATCTGGCAAAGATATAGAAGTTAGAAACCCAAATTCCATAAGACCATATCAGCATGTGTTGGAACCTCTTTTTGCTTATTTAATGATTATAGAAAAACAATACAACGATATTAAATATGCTGACTGTTATAATGTTGGCTCTGACTTAGATAATTGTATAACTACAGGTAAGCTTACAGAACTTTTCTGCAAATTATGGGGAAACGATCTTAAATGGGTTGATAAATCAGACAAAGGGCCTCACGAAACCAAAACTCTTTTATTAGATTGCACGAAAATAAAGAAAACATTAGGTTGGAAACCATGCTGGAACATAGAAAAAGCTATTGAAAAAGTAGTAGAGTGGACAAAATGCTATTCTTCAGACGGTGACGTCAGAACCTGTATGGATAAACAGATTGAAGAATATTTATTAAAAGATTTGGAGTAAAGCAGATGAATATTAAAGAATTGAAAGATATAATTGATCGAGGCGAAGATAGTCAACATCAATTTAAAGAATTTTTTTCTAGTTCAGATGCTTTATCATCAGAATTAGTTGCTTTAAGTAATAGCCTTGGTGGGATGATTATTGTTGGGGTTAAAGATGATGGTAGTATTGTTGGTTTGACAAATGAAAATATCAGAGCCTTAAACAATTTACTTTCTAATGTTGCAAGTGAAGGGGTTAAACCAGCAATAAATCCTATTTCAGAAATAATAATAATTAATGAAAAAAAATTAATGATTATTTACGTGACAAAAGGTTTGAATAAGCCTTATCAAGATAAAAATGGAATTATATGGATAAAAGTAGGTGCCGATAAACGTAAAGCAATTGCAAGAGAAGAATTACAGCGAATTTTTCAGAATTCCGGAATGATTCATGGAGATATAATGCCTGCAGAAGGTTTAACAATAGAAGATGTTGATATGCCTTATTTTGAAAAATTCTATAATAAACGTTATGAAAGCGATCTAAAAAGCCTTGATATTCCAATAACAAATTTGTTTAACAATCTTTATTTAGCAAAAGATGGTTACTTAAATCTTACTGGGGCTTTGATATTCGCCAAAAATCCTGAATATCGTTTGCCTGTTTATATAGTAAAAGCAGTTGTTTATCCTTTTAATACCATAACAGAAGACACATATATTGATAGCAGAGATATGACTGGCAAGCTAGAAGAAATCTATGATAAAACGATTACTTTTATTATGAATAACATTCATTATATACAAGGTAATCAAGGAGTAAACTCTGTAGGACAACCTGAAATACCTAGAATAGTTTTTGAGGAATTACTGGTTAATGCTCTAGTTCATAGAGATTATTACATTTCTGCTCCAATTAAAGTTTTTATTTTTAAAGACAGGATAGAAATAATAAATCCTGGAAATCTGCCGAACAATTTAACAATAGAAAACATAAAAAATGGTAATTCAAATGTTAAGAATCCTGTTTTAGCTAGTTTTGCTTATCATGTTTTGCCATATAGAGGTATAGGTTCTGGCATTTTGAGAGCTTTGAAAGAATATCCTGATATTGAGTTTATTAATGATTTGATTAACAATAGCTTTAAATGTGTAATAAGAAGAAAAACTATATGATTTTTTTACAGAGGGCAAGTAATGGCTAATTGGAAAAACGAAGCGGAAGCTAGAGAACAGATAAAGTCTCTGGTTGCCGAATACTATAAAGATTTTAAGCAGAAAAAAGAGCCTTTTAAAGAAGGAGATAGAGTTTCTTATGCTTCTCGTGTATTCGATGAAAAGGAACTCTGCGCTTTAACAGATGCGACACTAGATTTTTGGCTAACTACTGGTCGTTTTGCAGAAGAATTTGAAAAGAATTTTGCAAAATGGATAGGCGTTAAATACGCTCATCTGGTAAACAGTGGTTCATCTGCTAATCTGCTGGCTTTTATGGCTTTAACTGCCCTAGAATTAAATGAAAGACAAATTAAAAGGGGCGATGAAGTAATAACTGTTGCTTGCGGTTTTCCAACGACAGTTACGCCAATTTTACAATATGGTGCTGTTCCTGTTTTTTTAGATGTTACTGTTCCTCAATACAATATTGATGTTACTAAACTGGAAGATGCTTTCAGCCCAAAAACAAAAGCAGTTATGATAGCCCACACCTTAGGCAACCCATTCAATCTAGAAGCAGTAAAAGCTTTTTGTGACAAGCATAATCTCTGGCTTGTGGAAGACAACTGCGATGCTTTGGGCACTCAATATACTATAAACGGTGAAACCAGATTTACAGGGACCTGGGGCGACATAGGCACATCTAGTTTTTACCCACCTCATCACATGACAATGGGCGAAGGGGGTTGCGTCTATACAAACAATTTATTATTGCATAAAATGATTCTTTCTTACAGAGATTGGGGCAGAGAATGCATATGTCCATCAGGTAGAGATAATTTCTGCGGTCATAGATTTGATGGGCAGTTTGGTGAACTACCAAAGGGCTATGACCATAAATATGTTTACAGCCATTTTGGTTACAATTTGAAAGTTACAGATATGCAGGCTGCTATCGGTTGCGAACAGCTTAAGAAATTCCCGAGTTTTATAGAACGCAGAATACATAACTGGAGCCGTTTGCATAAGGCTCTTGAAGATTTGCAAGACAAGCTTATTCTTCCTGAACCAGCAGAAAACAGCAGACCATCATGGTTTGGTTTCCTCATTTCTGTAAAACCTGAAAGCGGTTTAAAGAGAAATGATGTTACAAAATATATTGAATCTAAGAATGTTCAGACGAGATTGTTATTTTGTGGCAATCTCATAAAGCACCCCTGTTTCAAACAGATTAGAGATACAGATGCATATCGCGTAGTAGGCGATTTAAAAGTCACAGATTTTGTTATGAATAATTCTTTCTGGGTCGGTGTTTACCCAGGTATGACTGATGAAATAATTGACTATATGTCAAAAGTTATTCACGAGGCTGTAAAGTAGGTTTGAAAAGATGAAAGATATTATTTTATTAGATTGTACTCTGAGAGATGGAGCTTATATTAATAATGCTAAATTTGGAGAAACATCAATAAAAGGTATTATAAATAAATTACAGTTAGCTGGAGTTGAAATTATAGAATGTGGCTGGCTAAAAGATAATCCCTATGAATCAGGGACAAGTTATTTTCATGTTCCCAATGATATTGAACAATATATAGACAAAAAGAATTCAAACATAACTTATAGTCTAATGATAGACTATAATCGTTATAATCTTGATAATTTACCTTCTTATAATGGCGGAACTATAAATGCTATAAGAGTTGTGTTCCCCCATGGTAAACTTAAAGAAGGGATTGAAGTTGGAAATAAAGTTATAGAAAAAGGTTATAAAGTATTTTTTCAAGCAGCAAATACCTTAGCATATTCTGATGAAGACTTAAAAGTTTTAGCTGAATCAATAAATAAAACCCAAACTCAAAGTTTATCTATTGTAGATACTTTTGGTGCAATGTATGAAGAAGATTTAGAAAGAATAGTAAAAATCTTAGATAAAGAATTAAGAAAAGACATTCGCTTAGGGTTTCATTCTCATAATAATATGCAGTTATCTTTTGCATTAAGTTCATATTTTATTAGATATTTGAAAAAGTATTCTGAAAGAAAAATTATGGTTGATTCTAGCTTGTGCGGTATGGGAAGAGGAGCTGGAAATGCAACTACAGAATTAATGGCAAATTATTTAAACCGAAAACATTCTTCTCATTATGATTTAGACGCCATTATGGATGCAATAGATATTTATATGGAATATTTCCAGGAAAAATATGAATGGGGTTATTCAACTCCTTATTTTATAGCTGGAAATTATTGCTGTCATGTGAACAACATTGCATACCTTAGAACTAATCATAGAACTAGTGCTAAAGACATGAGAAATATAATAGAATCTATGTCTCCAGAAGATCGCAAAAAGTATGATTATGATTTGCTTGAGCAAAAGTATTTACAAAATCAAAGCAGATATGTAGATGATTCTGCGGATATTCAAAAATTAAAAAAAATATTTGATTCCAGGGATATTCTTTTAATTGCGCCTGGTTGCTCAATTATTAACGAATATGAAAAAATTAATGATTATATAAAAACTTATAATCCCATAAAAATTGGGGTAAATGCCATTATTCCAAAATATAAATATGATTATTTGTTTTTTGTAAATCCTGCAAGATACGAATATGCCAAACAATCTCACAGAGAACAATTTTTAGATACTAATAAATTAATACTTTCAAATATAAAAAATAAAGTTGATGATAATGACAAAGAAATAGTAATAGCTTTCAATTCTGTTATTAAAAGGGGTTGGGAACATTTTGACAATGCTGTTATTTGTTGCTTGAGATTATTAGATAGAATAGGTATTAAAAAAATCTCTATATGTGGATTTGATGGTTTTAAAACAAAATATAATGAAAGTTATGCTGATTCTTTTTTACCTACTTTAAATCCTGGTAATAAATGGGATGAATTAAATAATGAAATAAAAAATATGTTTTTTGACTTTAAAAATAACTCTAATTCATTGAAAAGTATTTATTTTATTACTGATAGCTTTTTTGAAAAATAATATGGAGCATATTAAAAATGATTAAACTTTCTGATTATGTAATAAAGTTTTTGGAAAAAACAGGTGCGAAACATATGTTCATGTTGCCTGGCGGCGGAGCAATGCACCTGAATGATTCAATAGGAAAAAGCCAAATAATTGAGTATGTTCCATGTTTGCATGAACAAGCCTGTGCAATAGCTGCAGAGGCTTATGCTAGAGTTACAAATAATATAGGTCTTTTGATGGTTACTACAGGTCCTGGAGGAACCAATGCCATTACTGGAGTAGCAGGGGCTTACATTGAATCTACTCCAATGTTTGTTGTGTCTGGTCAGGTAAAAAGATTAGATATGATAAATGGTCAAGGTATCAGACAGCAAGGAATGCAGGAAGTAGATATTATTTCTATAGTCAAGCCTATAACTAAGTATGCGGCATTAGTTGATGACCCTAAATTGATTAGGTACCATCTTGAAAAAGCGTTATACGAAGCTAAACATGGCCGACAAGGACCTGTCTGGATTGATATTCCTCTAGATGTTCAAGCAACAATGATCGATGAAGATAATCTAGTAGGTTATGAACCTTTTATTATAGATTCAAAATCAAATTTAGAAAAAACAGTATTAGAAATAATAAGAATTTTAAATAATTCGGAACGACCGGTAATCCTAGCGGGGAATGGTATACGTTTGTCTGATGGCATAGAAGAATTTAATAAATTAGTAGAAGTTTTAAATGTACCTGTATTAACAACATGGAACGGAATTGACCTTATTGCAGAAGAAAATGATTTATATTTTGGTAGACCTGGTGGTTTAGGACATAGGTATGCTAATTTTATTCAACAAAATTCAGATTTCTTTCTAAGCATAGGTGCACGTCTGAATCTTTTACAGACTGGTTATAATTTTGATGGCTTTGCTAGGGCTGCAACTAAGATTATGGTTGATATTGATTGTAATGAACTACAAAAAATAAATGTTAGACCAGATATTCCTGTTTGTGCAGATGCCAAAGCTTTTATTGAAATGTTATTAAAGCATAAAGATAAAATAAGAACTAAAGATAGAAGTTCTTGGTTTGCTTATGCAAAAAAAATGAAAAGCAAATATCCAATTGTTAAGAAAGAATATAGAGAACAAAAAGAACTGGTTAATACTTATTATCTAATAGAAACTATTTCAAAATATATGACTAATGATGATATTTATGTCTCTGGAAGTTCAGGTAGTTGTATTGATATTTCTATGCAAACCTTTAAAGTAAAGAAAGGTCAAAGAGTTTTTTGTACAAAAGGTTTAGCGTCAATGGGGTTTGGATTACCTGCTACTATAGGGGCTTGTTTGGCTAGTGGGGGAAAGAAAACCGTTGGAGTGAATGGCGATGGCGGTTTTAATATGAATATTCAAGAATTACAAACTATTAAAAGATTAAATTTACCGATAAAAATGTTCGTACTGTGCAATAATGGTTATGGTGCTATAAAAGCTACTCAAACAAATCTTTTTAATGGTTATCTGGTAGCTTGTGATGAAACTTCTAATTTAGTTTTACCTAAAATTAGCAATATTGCTGCGGCTTATGGTTTAAAAACAGAAATTATAAACAACAACGATGAACTTGAAGAAAAAGTTAAAAATATATTATCTAGCGAAGAACCTGTAATTGTTGAAGTTCATACTCCTATTTCATTAACAGCTTTTCCAAAACAAGTATCTTATAAAAGAAAAGATGGGCAAATGGAATCGAAACCTTTAGAATTTATGAACCCTCCTCTAAGTGACAAAGAAATGAGGGAAAATATGCTCATAGATTTCTTTGAAGAAAAATAAACAAAAAGAATTATTCACAAGCATAAAGTACTGTTTCGGAAAAATTAAAATAATGATGCCTTATAAATAGTTTGTAATCTGGATTTATTTCTTTGATCAATAATGGAATTTCAAACATATCATAAGCATTGTGATAGATACAAATGGACAACAACGGTTTGTCTCTGATTATGACATTTTTAGCTCCAGACAATAATTTTTGCTCATGTGATTCAATATCGGCTTTTAGAAATGTCATTTTTTTATTAGAAAAATATGTATCTAGTTTTATTAAAGAAATATTACCATTATCATCATGAATTATTTGTGCTCCTAATGAAGGGGAATCAGATTTAACAGATGATAATTGTCCGCGAGAATCAGTGTCAGAAATAGCTGCTTCTTCGGTTTTTATTTTTTCTGAAGAAAGTGCCCATTCTTTGTTTAGTCTTTCTATTCTGTGTTTTAGAGCATTATAATTTTTACTTTCAGGTTCGAAAGCATATATTTGTTTAAATATTCCTTGTTTTATAAATAAATATTTTTCAATCGTATCTCCAACGTAAGCTCCACAATCCACAAAAATTTCATTTGGATTGTTTTGACAAAACTCTGGTACTGCAAAATATTGATTATTTCTTACTAATGAAAAATCTTGCTTTGCTTCGTTCATGCGAGCCAAAATGATGTTGGCATAAGTTTCTTTTGATAAATCATCCTCTAGGATATTATATATATTAAGAATTTTTTCTTTGTTTTGAGAAAAAATAAATTTATCTAGAATATAGTGTTCTATGTGTTTTTCATTAAGCAAATCAATAACTTGATTAATTGTTTTAACTGTTCCAACATTTATAAAAACTAATGGATTTTCATAATTTTTCACACATTCATCAAGAGATATAACAGGTTTATTTAAAAACTTAGTTCCAATTTTATCTGGATTCCCATCAATAAAAGCAACTATGTTTAATTTCGTTTTATCAAAGCTTTCTATACCATATAAAAGAGAAGTATTGCCTGCACCATAAATAAAACATTTTCTGTTTAAAGTGTTAATTTTATTTTCTAAGATTAATTTTAAATCTGCTTTTTGATTGTTTTTCATGAGCTAATTATCTTCTTTTTTTCTATTTATTAAATACTATTATAACTATATTTTAAAAAGTTTGCATTTAATATTATTTTACATAAAAAATATAATGGATTTCCGTTAGCACTAACTTATTTAACTTGCAAAGAAATAATGTTTTTAATAGACTATAAAAAAAGAATGTTTGGAACTTTATTATGAAAAAAATAGTTGTAACTGGTGCTACTAGCATGATTGGAGTAGCAACTATAAATGAAGCCATAAAAAATAATGTTGAAGTTTTGGCTATAATCAGAAAAGATTCAAAAAAAATAGATAGATTGCCTAAAAGCAATCTTATAAAATTTTTGGAGTGCGATTTAGATAAGTTTGATACAATTGATTCTGTTGACGATGATTATGATGTGTTTTATCACTTTGCTTGGGGAAATACAGATAAAAACACTCGAAATGACCCTGTTTTGCAACAAAAAAATATAAAATATGCATTAGATGCAGTAAATCTTGCAAAGAAATTAGGTTGTAAAAAATATATAGGTGCTGGTTCCCAGGCAGAATACGGCAGAGTAGAAGGTAAATTGAATGCTTCAACACCGATAAACCCAGATATAGCTTATGGAATGGCAAAATATGCTGCTGGTAGACTAACTAATTTAAGGTGTAAAGAATTAAACATCGAACATATTTGGGTAAGAATTTTAAGTGTATATGGAATAAATGATGGCCCGAATACCATGATTAGCTATGCTATTAAGGAACTGTTGGCTGGTAAAGAACCAGAATTTACAAAGTGTGAACAGAAATGGGATTACTTATTCAGCGAAGATGCTGGCAGAGCTTTCTATTTTATAGGTGATAGAGGAAAAGCAAATAAAACTTATTGCTTAGGTAGTGGATTAGCTAGACCTCTATCTGATTATGTAAAAACAATAAATAAATTATTAAATAAACCTGAAAATACTGGAATTGGCAAAAAGGAGTACGCTCTTAATCAGGTTATGCATTTAGAGGCAGATATTTCTGAATTAACTGCTGATACTGGTTTTAAACCAACAATTTCTTTTGAAGATGGTTTGAAAAGAACTATTGATTATATTATAGCTTCAATGAAATAGTACTATTATCTTATAACTCTTTTATGTTTTCTTTAATTCTTTGTAATAGATTAATATCATTTTTTATAGTATTTTGTATTTGTTAACCTAGGAATGATAAAAAAGGATAATAAAAAACAATGAAATGTTTGATTTGTAATTCAGAAAATATTGAAACTATAGATACAATTGTTTCTGATTTTGTGATGGCAAGGATTGCGCCAACAAATAAGACTAATTATAAAACAAAGTTATGCTTTTGCAATCAATGTTCATTTGCTTTTTACGAATATAGATTAAACAAAGATGAAGAAAAAAAATTATATTATCATTATAGAGATGAAGACTATCAGAAACTTAGAGAACAATTTGAATATGGATACACAAAAGAAATAAATAATCTTTTAAATACAGATACTTTTGCTTTAGCTGAGCAGAAGAGAGTAATAAAAAAATTAATTAATGATAATGGTATTAAAAATATAGAGATTGCTCTAGATTATGGTGGAAATGAAGGAAGATCTTTTTTTGACGAACTTGGCTCAAAAGCAAAATATGTTTTTGATATATCTGGTGCTAGAACAGTTGATGGCGTGATAAATATTTCTAGTTGTGAGGATATAAAAAAGCATTGTTATAATTTTATTATGTGTAATATGCTGTTTGAACATCTCTCTGATCCTGTTTCTATAATAAAACAACTTAATAAATTTGGTAATAAAGATACTGTTTATTATATCGAAGTTCCTAGTGAAAATCCTTTTATAAAAGGAAATAAAAGTTTACTAAAGAAAAAAGCTGAGTTAATTAATAATCCCATATACAATATACTTCGTTTGTATAAATATGTATTAACTCTTATTTATAGGTATGTTAGAAAGCCAAATTTTGATTTTTATAAAATGGCTAAATACTTTTTTAAAACTAGAAAACAACCATTAATGCCTATGACAGAGCATATCAATTTTTTCACAATTGAATCTATGAAGCAGATGATTGAATTAAATGGCTATGAAGTCATTGATATTCAGGAGAATCCTGAAAAAGGAGTTCTGGGAACGACATTAGTTCTATCTGCTTTATTTAAGAAAAAGTCATCTTAGTAAGACAGAAAGCTTGTCATATATATCAAGGAAAATTAATTAACGACTAATAGTTCTACTTTTTTGAATATTTAATCTTTTTAAATATTTGATAAATTTTTTTCAAATAAAATAAAGATTTCCCACTAGTTAATGGTAGAGTTTTACAGATATTTATAAGTAAGCTTAGCTTTTTATTATGTAAAAAACACACATTTATTCTGGTTAATTCTTCAAAAACTATGAAAAGTTTTTGTTTATCCGGGTTAAGATTATAAGAAAGCATTAATTCTGTAATGATTGCAAAAGCATATTTTAAAGTTTCTTTTTTATAATTATTCAAAAGTTTTGAATAATATGAATGATTTAAAAGATATTTTAATAATTTTATTTGAAGGAAGGAATTATTAATATTGCTGTCTTGCTTGCTATGATGTCTATAAAAAAATAATTCTAATGGTAAAATTCCTATTTTACCACCATGTTTTTCAATTTCTAGAAATAGAAATACGTCACTGGCAGGACCTGTTTTTTCGTTGTCAACAAATAGTTCATGTTTCTTTATAAATTCTGTTTTATAGATTACTGATGGACAATAGATTGTATTTGGACTAACTGAAATAAATGATTCAAAATATTTTGTTCCTGAATAGATTATGGGTTTATTGGCTGTTTTTCGGTAGTAATCCAAAATATGACCATTTTCATCAATATGTTTTGCAAAAGAACTCAAAATATCAAAATCATATTTTTGAATTGTTTCTAATTCTTTTTCAATGAAGTGAGGCATCATTAAATCATCATCATGAAAGAGAATAAAATATGGAGTAGATACCATTTTTAAAGCAAAATTCCCATTCCCATCTGCATGTCTTATATAAATTATTCTATTGTCTTTGAAGCATTTAATAGTTTCTTCTGTGTTATCGTTTGAAGCATTATCTAAGATTACAAGGCAAAAGTCTTTATAAGTCTGTTCTAAGATACTTTGTATCGTTAATTTTAAATAATTTGCTCTATTATAGGTAAGAACAAATACTGTAAGAATAGGTTTATGCTTTTCTATATAATTTGTATATTTATTTATATCATTAATCATAGTAATCATTATAGACAATGGATTGTCATGTTATGAACAAGTTTCCTATGCCGGTACTGTTGCTTATACAATTAAAATTATAGCATATAACATAAATGGCAACAACCAAACAAAAACAACTGTCAATATTAACCATAATTGTTTTTTTCACACTAAAGATTTTTATTTCTTAATGAATTTAAAATAAACAATTTTTATTTTATTTATAAATGTCAACTAAGTATTAAAATAGTTTTTGCCATAGAGGTTATTATAAAAAATTTCTTTGGTTTTATTTCTGATATAGTATTCATTATTTTTTTCTTAAATCAATTTTTCTTTCTCAAATTTAATGTTTTTATATTTCGATTGTTTCTTTGGGTTAATGATAAAATATAAAATGATTTTTGTTTATTATTCTTCTTATATTTATGGGGATATTTTATGAAAAGGACTGTAAGTTTACTGCTGTTCTTTATTTGTTTTTTATTTTGTAATGATGCTTTTGCAACAGAATATTCAGAAGATAATGCAGCTTATTGGTATAAAAAAGCCTTCTGTGAGGTATTGTTGCCACTTACAAAAACAGAAGAATACTATGAAAAAATACTCTCTTTAAATAATCTTGAAGATTATAATAATCTTAGTTCAGAAACAAAAACAGAATTAAAAGAAGTATCTAAGGATTTTTTTATTAATTTAAAGAAAGCAAAAAGTATAAAAAAGTGTTTTTTTTGGAAAAAGGGAAATACAAGTGAAGAAAATGTAAGATTTGAAGATTCTATTCCTTTTCTGAATGGGTTTAAAGTTGCAAATGCACTTGCGTGGTATTCTATTTCTATTGAAAAGCCAGAGCTTGCAGGAGCTATTTGGCAATCTATGCTTGGCATTGCATTTAATATTTCAGAACATAGTTCAATTGAGACTAGAAGAATGGTTGGTTTTGTAACGTTAAGAGTTGTTCTGGACAATTTGGATAAATATTTCAACAATGCTTCTGATGAATTTAAAGAAAAATTTGTAAGTTATTTAAAGAGGATGCCAAAATCAATTTTAGATTTAAATGAAGCAATTAAGATTCATTGGGAACCTATTAAGAAAAATTTTGATAATTATGCTAATGACCAACGACTATTAGCAACTTTATTTGGAGCTAATGTGCTGGCTTTGTATGATGAAAATAAGCAAAAAACAGTAATAGACAATAATCATAATTGTAAAATTAATTTACGGTATATAAACGCTGGAATAGAAATGTATTTAATGGATGCGGAAGAAACGGATTTTTCAAAAATGAGTATTGATGAAATTATAGCTTTGTTTCAAAAACCAGGCGTTGATTTGTTAAAAAGTGATAAAGATTATTCCTGCCCAGAAAAAGGTAAGAGAACTATAAAAGTGATTGAAGATGATGGGGTGAAAGGGTATGAAGTTACCTGTGACTGTTTTAAGGAAAGAAATTTTATGGATGATTTTGATCCCAATTCAAAACCAATGATGATTGCAAAAAGTTATAGAGAAACAAGATTCGAAACAGATAAAAAACAGATGCTTGATTATTATGAAATGATACTAAAAATAGATCATTCAAAGCCAATGACAAAGGAAAAAATGAAGGAATTGAGTACTTTTGACAATTCCAAATATAAAAATAATGCTTTTCATGCTAGATTAGGTTTGGCTTATGATTCTATTAGGGAAGAATTTGAAGCTACTAAAGATTTGATTGATGATTTTATAACTAGATATGACAAATAAAAATATTTGATTAAATTTATAATATGCTTAAAAGGCTTTTTTTACTGACTTTGAAAAGTTTTCAATGCAAAAAAAATAAAAAAGTATTGACTTTAGAAATTGAATTGTGATATATTAACTCTCCTCGCAAGGGGAGCTAAGATCTTTGAAAAACGAATCGCAAATCCGAAAACCTTAAACTTTGAAGCGTAGTGATACGTAAAACCGTGCGTCGGTCTTAATGAAGGCAAGAGCTGAACTGGTGACAGTTCATAAGCCTTTAGGTGAACCAAATAAGCTCTGATCGAAATCGAGTTTGAATTTAAAGAAAGAGTAAAAGGAAGAAACCTCAAAGAGGGAGAGCCACTCGGGTAAAACCGAGGGAGAACAACTTCTAAAGTGCAGAGAAACCCCAAGGGAGTAAAAACTCCGAAGGTGGGAAAGGCAGAGCCTCTAAATATGGGACTCGAGCGGGGCACAAGAAGCCAGATACCTCAAAGGGAGTCAGAAAATCAAGAGAGAGTGCCATGACGAAGCAAGGGTGAAACCAAGCAGCGGGCAAGGCGCGAGACAATCAGGAGTAAAGCTCCGAGGCTGAACTGAATCTCATAACGGAAACCAGTCGGAGGTAAAACCAAAGACAAGGAGCCAGGGCGAAGCGAGGTCGTAAAACGGAACGAACGTAAGCGGCCAAGAGGTAAGGGAACCCACGCAAACCATGGAGGAAATCCGAAAAGGGACAGAAACAGTGAGGGAAGCAAAGGTACTAGAGACAGCAACCGACTGAATGTAGCGTAAAACTCTGAAGATTACAACCCTCGAAGTGCTAGTGGGGTGGAATAAACTCACAAGTTTGAAAAACGCAAAACACTCGTTGAAAGGTTGAGAAAACCTAGGGATGGGGAGCGGCGGCGTGAAAACCGCTTGTCACGTTTGAAGATGAAAGCGCTGTAAGGGATAAGAACCTGAAGGAAGCGTCAGCGGACCCTAGCTGATGAGAGTCCGTGGAAAAGAACCTTGAAGTCTAACAACCAACAAACCAAAACGGAAAGTTCGAAAGAGGAAAGCTAAACAGCAAACCGAAAACCAAAAAGGTGTAGGTGATTGATTCTTAGAACCTTGAGAGCGAAGAACGCTAGAAGGTTAGGCCCGAACAAATAGGGGTCAAAGGCAAACACTAAAAACTCTAAGGGACACCAAAGACAAGAAGGGGTGGCTGAAAAGCGGTGACGCTTGAAGCCGACTACGAGATTGAAAGTTTCCGAAAAGGAACATGCGATTCAACAAAGCTTAGTTTATAAACAGCAACCGATCAGCAATGGTCGGTTGTTCTATTTTAGGATTTTTAGATTTTTATAGTTTTATATTTTTAAAAACAGTTTTTATAAAAAAATACCCGAAAGATACAAATTTAATCTTTCGGGCATTTATTATTAGAGGTTATGATTTAAAGGCTTTTATCAGACTTTTCCACGAGCTTTCAACATTTTAACAATAGAGCTGATTACATGAATTCCTTTGGTTCCTCGACCAAAGCCGTCATCCATACCTGCTTCCTTGGCGATTTCTCTAGTTACTTGAGTACCACCGCAGACGCAGATTACTTTGTCTCTAATGCCTTTTTCACGAGCAATTTCATCTAATAAACGCATATTCTTTTTATGAACATCGTTATGACTGATGATTGTGCTAATCAATATTGCATCAGCACCTGTTTCTATAGCTGCATCTACCATCTTTGCTACAGGAACAGAAGTCCCTAAGTAATGGTATTTAACACCGTATTTTTCAATACCACCATGTTTAATGTCGAGAATTTCACGAATACCAACAGAGTGTTCGTCTTCCCCAACAGTGCCTGCTACTACCTTTAAGCCAAGTTTTTTTACTGCGGCTCTGATTTCATCTTCATCTAATAACTCATCTTTTGGTGGAATTTTAATTTTGGTTCTATCAATTGCAATAGAGGTTTTACCCTTAACTTCGACGAAAGTGCCTTCGCTTGGATGCATAACTTGAGCATTAACTATTTCTGGAGTATCTAAGCCCATTTTTGCAGCCATTTCTAGTGCCGCAGCTTTGGCGATTTCTATTTCTTCAGGAATGAAAACCTGTATTAATACAGTACCATCGCCAGCCCATTCTGTTTCAGGCTTAATCATATTGCCTTTTCTGAATTCGGCAGATTTTTCTAATCTTATATTGCAGTTGTCGGTTTGGTCGATTTCATCAATATAAGCTATTTTGTCGTGTTTGCAGAGAGTGCAACCGCCGATTAAATCACAGGCTTTTTTCGTTCCTTCTGGTAAATGATTTTCGCCGTAAACGCTACAAACAGGTGCTAAATAGTCATCATCACGCTTAACTATTGTGTCTACCCCAACTCCGCCACGACTGTCACGGGCAATACCATCTCCGTTTCTTTCTGGATAGTGAGCAGAATCAACAAAGAAGCCTTTTTCTACTGATGCAAAATAACCGCCGTTATCTAAGATTTCTTCCAGGAAACAAACAGCTCTTTCTTTTATATCACGAACCATTTCTCCAAGAGGACCATCACGCTTGATTTGAAGTAGTTCTTTTATGCCGTCTAAAGCGTTAAGGGTTTGTTTAGCTGTTTCAATACCTCTGATATTGTTATAGTGCCAGGGAACGTTTCTTCCTTCATCAGGAGTAATAGTGCTTTGAATGTCAGCAGAAGTAAGAGCAGAAATCAAAGTGTCGATAACGTGAGTTCTGGTGGCTTCTTCAATGTCAGCTTCGATGTATCTTGTGTTCTGCTGAGCACGGAATTTATATTCGCTGAAAATGTCTCTCAAAGCTACTGCATAAGGTAAGTCGAACCATAATTTTGGAGTTGGTGGAGCGCATGGAGGAACCGTAGAAAGACCTATGTGGCTCTTTGGCATTCCAACAGCTACAGAGAAAGCACAGTTGATTCCATGTTGAACAAGAAGTTCTGGCATTACTGACCAGCCTTCTTTAGCTGTTGCATTTGCGTTATGAGCACCGTCAATCTGGAATATTTCTGCGTCAGCCATTACCTTTTTAGCACTGGCAGCGTCAACGAAAGAACGATACATATTTACGTTTCTATATAAAACGTTATATTGCGGGTCTTGATGAGCACCGTTAATGCCTTCTTCTGCGAATAATACTGCTACTTCTGGACCGGCAACACCAGAAACATAAGAGTGGAAATTGATTTTTCGGCCAACTTCATCTTCTATAAGATCACAGGCTTTTCGAGAAGCTCTGATTTGCTTTCTTGTAATCGGAACACCGCCAACACCTTCTGGAGTGCCTTCTAATAGGCCGTCAATATGGCTTTGACCTGTTGTTCTGATGACCATAATGTGGTCGGCTCCATGCCAGGCTGCCATACGCATACGTCTAATATCGTCTTCAAAACGACCGGAAGCTATTTCTGTAGTGATAACAGGTATTGGCTGCGGGTCAATGTTGTTAAAATACTTGGCGGCAGGTAGTGGAACAGAGTTGATTAAAGGCTTAGAAACATTTTTATAGGTAAAAGGACCTATTTTCCCGCCTTCTAATCTTTCACGCCATACCCAGCCTTTTCTGCGTGGTGAGTAATGTTCCAGGTCTTTTAAAATTTCTTCTATATCTATTTTTTTATTTGGGTCTAGTTTATAAGTCATGTCTTTCTCCTTAGTTTAAGTCTGAAAATTCTGTGTTTAAAGTAAAATGCTTATTATAAAAAATCCCCCAGTCATTCTTACGAATGACTTCCCCCTTTAAAAAGGGGAGATGTCAGCTTTAGCTGACAGAGAGGTTTTTAAAACATATTAATTAAACCTTAGAATAAGCCTTGAAGTGCAGTGTCTTCTTCTGCAATCTTCTTGGCAGCTTCTTGAATGCTTATGTTTTCTTTTTGAGAAACCTTCAGCACAACATGACCAGCGCCTTTTCCCAGCAAACCAGCTTCGTTGATTTTCTTAACAAGAGTTTGGGTAGTAAGGCTGTCTATGCCCATTCTTAAAAGAACAGATCTTTCGATTGAGGGTGAAGTATAGTTTTTTCCATATTCAACCATTGGCTCTACAATTTTGTTGCAGAGTTCCCAAAATCTGTTCTTGAGTTCTTCATCACTAAGCTTATGAAGCTCTGTAAGACGTTTTTCATACTTTTTTAATCTGTCTTCACTCATTCTTTTTCTTTCCTTTTCTATCGATAAGAGCAACAACTACTAACTACAATAACTACTATTCACATATTTTGGCAAGAAGTTTATTGATTTAAACATATTAAGAGAAACTTTTTTGAGATAGATATTGTAAAAGTAAGCTTAATTGGTATAAAATAACAAAAATTATTTTGGAGGGTATAACATGAAGAAAATATTAGGTATTCTTCTTGGCTTGTGTTTCGTAATTCCAGCTGTTATGGCTGCCGATGTTTCTGATATTAATAAGGCTGCTTGGCTTAGTCATTTGAAAGAAATGAATATTATGCGCCGTCAGATTGTTGAACTTAGCAACAAAGAAAATAAAACAGCTGAAGATTTAGAATCTTATGATAAACTCATGAGAAAGTTTGAAGCAAAGCAAATCGCATGGGATGAATATATTACTGCTGTAGCTAACGATGATGCTGAAGGAAGAGCAAAAGTAGAAAATAAATTTGAAAATCATAGACATTTTGGAAGACATGATAAATGTGGAAAACATCCAGAACATTTTAGAAAACTTTGCGAATGTTGCAAATGCGAAAAATGCAAGTGCAGAGATTGTGAATGCTGCAAATGTGGTAACTGCGAATGCAAAAAAATAGCAAAATGTGATAAGCCTTGTCATAAAGGTCATCACAAAGCACATAAATGTGATAAAGTTGAAAAATGTGGCAAATGCGACAAACCTTGCTGCAAAGCACCAAAATGTGACAAAGCTGAAAAATGCGGTAAATGTGACAAACCTTGCTGCAAACCAAACAAATGCGATAAGCATCATTGTCATAAAGAAGAAAGCCATGGATAATAATTAAGAGTTTTATTTTAAGAAGGACCCTATGGAAAATAGGGTCCTTTTTTGTTTCTAAAAAAAGTTAAAAAAAAGCTAAATTATGATTAGCAACTTTCCGATATGTATTGAAGAATAGAAAAATAAAAAGGCAAACAAATCCAGGAGGCATAAACAATGAATGTCAATGAACTAAATCGGTCGGTTTCAAGCTTCTATAAACAACAATTAAAAAGAAGCTATAACAACAATGATGTTAACCTACAGGTCAACGACAGCAATTCTCAATATGCAACTATGCAACAAGATGATTTTGCAAGCACTATTTGGAATTTGACAGATTCTATGCCTCGTGCAAATCAAATTTCTTTTACTGCTAGTGTATTAGCAAATAAAGTGTTAAATCAGGGTATAACCGAAGAAAATAAAGCTTTTCTTAAAAATATAAGTAAAAGATTTTCAACGGAAGAAATGAACAGTTTAAAATCTGAAATAATGGACAATCCAAAAGTAAAGTCTAGTAATGCTGAGTTAGTTAAAGAATTTCTTAGTAGTATTGATGAAATTCTTTCTGATAAATCAGATGAAGCTCTTCAAAGTCAATTAAAACAGAAAAATCTACATAAATTTAGAAGTGTAGATGAAATATTTTTCCAGACTTCGTTGTTGTTTGACGCTACAAAGAAAGGACTTTTTACTATGGATGATCAAGAAGTAATTAATTACGATAAAGCTTAAAAAGTATAATGTTTTTATAGACTAAAATAATAATAAAAGCCGCTTTAATTACAAAGCGGCTTTTATTATTATTAATTATTTCTTCTTAGAATTAACTAATTCTTTTAATTCCTTACCAGGAACAAATTTAGCTACATTGCAGGCTGGAATCTTGATTGCTTTCTTGGTCTGTGGATTTACACCAGTGCGAGCTTTTCTTGTGCTTACTTTGAAAGAACCAAAACCAACTAAGCGAACATCATCTTTATTTTTAAGAGCTGTTTTTATAATATCAATTGTAGCTTCAAGAGCCTTGGCTGCTTGAGTTTGGGTCATTTCAGCTGTTTTAGCTATTTCTCTAACTAATTCGATTTTTTTCACCTTATTATTCTCCCTTTAAATAGATAATTTTAGAACTCAACTCTTGCAATCATAATGATTGTTTCATGCTTTGTCAATGGGAAATTAAAATATTTTTGTTAAGAAAGCAATAAAAACTTACCTTTTTTTATGTTGTAGTTCATGAAGTTTGCTGGTTAATACTCTGTTTTCGGCTCTTAGATCGGAAAGTTTTCTTTGAGCATAGGAAATTTTCAATTTGTTTCCTGCTGAGTTATCGTTAGTTGAGCATAATGAACCTAATTCTAATTCTGTTTGTCGAATCATACTTTGGACTCTTAGTAATCTATTTCGAATTAGAGAATATTCTTTTTCTAATGAAACATGGTCGGTGATACTGCTCGGAGGTTTACTTCTTTCTCCAAAAGAAACAGCATGACCTTCTTTCATCATATTTGATTTTTCTGGAATACTAAAACCTATTACAGAATCCCGTTCTAGTTGTTGCTGTCTAAGCATTTCTGCGAATTCAGAACGTTGTCGAGCTAATATTTTTATTTTCCCATCTTCACTAAAACTATTGGGTTCATTTTCTATGATTTTTTCTATGGGTTTAAACTCCATATCAATATGGCTATCACTTTTTATTTCAGGGAGTCCATTGCTGTCTGTCGTTATAATTGGAGCAGAAGTGTTCCTTTTTTCAGCTAATTCTTCAGCAAGTGTTTTATTCTTGGTTTTACCTGGAGTAAAGCCAAAAACACTTCGTTGTTCCCATTCGCTCTTTAAAGCAGCTTCTATACCTTGAGGTTGAAATTTATCAGGTTTGTCTGCAACTTTAGAAGAATCTGCCAAAAGTGTTTGCATTCCTGTTTGAAGAACTAGTTGTTTATTTTGTTTGGAATCAGATGCTCTAACGGCCACAATACCTTGAAATACTCTGACTTTTGTTTTCCCATATTTATCTACATCAACGTCAAATGAAGTTCCTAAAACACTGCAGCTTCCCAATGGAGTTGTTACCTTAAACACATCGGCACTACGTCTAACATTTAGCCATACATATCCAAATCTAAGGTTTATTCCATATCTTGCTACGGTAACCATGGCATTATTTTTCATTTTTACTGTTGTTCCATCTGGAAAAACAATTTCACCTTTGCCACTGCCTTCAACATTTATAATATCACCAGGATGTAATTCTACTGGTTGTGCAGGTTGTAAAGTCAGCCAAGTTGCTCCTTGAGTTCTTGATAAAACAGCTCTACCACTGTAATGGTTAAAGTAGAACTTGTTATGCTGTGCATAAGAAGCTTGGACTATTGTTAATAGTATAAATAATATAAAACTAAGCTTTAATATTTCTTGGATTCTTTGTCTTTTCATGAAAACATTATATATTAAAGAAAGTAATTAAGCAATCTAGAGAAATAGAAAGCTATTACCTCTTGACTTTAATGCTTTACAAAACTACAATAACAACGCTTGCTTTCGCAAGAGTTTTAGAGATAAGAGAAAAAACGGAGTAGAAAAGCATGTGTGAAAAATGCGAATACAACTTCAAGAAACTTGAAGAAAAATGGCAGCCAAAATGGCGTGAAATGAAACTTTACAAAACCAATGAAGATCCAAACAAGAAAAAATTCTATTGTTTAGATTTCTTCCCATATCCATCAGGAAACGGTCTTTCTGTAGGTCACTTGCGCAACTATGTTCCAACAGATGTAGTTTCTCGTCTGAAAAGAATGCAGGGCTACAACGTTCTTCACCCAATGGGTTGGGACGCTTTCGGTCTTCCTGCGGAAAACTTTGCGATAAAACAGGGTGTTCACCCTGCAGTTACTACAGAAAAGAATGCTTCAAACTATCGCAGACAACTTTCTTTGGTTGAATGCAGCTATGACTGGGAAAGAGAAATCAACTCCACAGACCCGGATTATTATAGATGGACACAATGGTTTTTCCTACTCCTTTATAAACGTGGGTTAGCTTATAAAGCTGCTGGTGCTCAGTGGTGGTGTCCAAACTGCCGCACAATTCTTGCTAACGAACAGGTTGAACAAGGCAGATGTTGGCGCTGCGAAGGTCTAGTAGAAAAGAAAGACCTCAATCAGTGGTTCTTCAAGATTACTGACTATGCGGACAGACTTATTGACGATCTCAAACTTATCAACTGGCCAGACCGCATCAAGAAAATGCAGGAAAACTGGATTGGTAAGAGTAAAGGTGCAGAAGTTAATTTCAGAGCAAAAAGCCCGACTACTGGCGAAGAATTTGATCTGCCAATCTTCACTACTCGTGTGGACACAATTTTCGGCGTTACTTTCATGACTTTGGCTCCAGAACATAAACTGGTTGAAAAGCTCACTCATCCAGATAACAAAGCTTCTGTTGAAGCTTATATAGCAGAATCTCGCAAAAAATCAGAAATAGACAGACTTTCTACCGAAAAAGAAAAGACTGGCGTTCCTCTGGGTTCTTATGCGATTAACCCATTTAACGGTGAAAAAATCCCGATATACATTGGTGACTATGTTCTCGCTGGTTACGGCACAGGTGCTGTTATGGCTGTTCCTGCTCATGACGAAAGAGACTTTGCTTTTGCTAAAAAGCACAACATCAATGTAATTGAAGTTATTACTCCAGAAGGCAAGCCCCAGGGCGAACTTAAAGAAGCTTATACAGAATACGGCACTCTTATAAATTCAGGTCAATTCGATGGCTTGAGAAGTGAACAGGCTATTGAAAAGATGATTGAATGGCTTGAAGAAAACAAGAAAGGCTGTGGCAGAATTAACTACAAATTCAGAGACTGGTTGATAAGCCGTCAGAGATATTGGGGAGCTCCAATTCCTATAGTTCACTGCGATTGCTGTGGAACTGTTCCTGTTCCAGAAGATCAGTTGCCAGTCCTTCTTCCAAACATCAGTGAATTTAAGCCTGGCACAGACGGTAAATCACCATTAGCCGCTATTAACGATTGGGTTAACACAACCTGCCCGAAGTGTGGCAAACCAGCAAAACGTGAAACTGACACAATGGATGGCTTTGCATGTTCTTCCTGGTATTTCTTACGTTTCGTAAGCCCCAAATATAAAGAATTTGCTTTCGACAAAGAAAAAGTAAAATATTGGGCCCCAGTTGACCTCTATGTTGGTGGTGCTGAACATGCTGTTATGCACTTACTCTATGCCCGCTTCTGGACAAAAGTAATGTATGACGCAGGTTTGATTCCATTCGTAGAACCCTTCCAACAGTTGCGCAATCAGGGTATGATGCTTGCTGCCGGCGGAGTTAAGATGAGCAAGTCTAAGAACAACGTCATCACTCCTGACGAAATGGTTGAAAAATACGGTGCCGACACTCTTAGAGCATTCATTCTCTTCTTGGGAACTTTCGAACTCGAAGTTTCCTGGTCTGATGAAGGCATTAAGGGTATGTATCGTTTTGTTAAACGCGTTTATGACCTTATCAGTGAATTCCAAGGCGGAGATGAAAAGGCAGAAGGTAAAGAAGCTCAGAATCTCAAGAAGATTCTCAACTACACTATTAAACAGGTTACTACAGACATTGAAAACTTCAGTTTCAACACTGCAATAGCTCGTTTAATGGAACTTACCAATGCAATGGTAGATGCAACCAAGAAGACAAATCTTGCTAAAACAACTCTCTGGAAAGAAGTTGTTGAAAAAATGCTTTTAATGCTTGCTCCAATAACTCCATTCATAGCTGAAGAACTTTGGGAAATCACAGGTCGTAAGGGTTCTGTTCACCAGCAGTCTTGGCCAACCTACGATGAAAAAGCTCTTGAAGAAAGTAACATCACATTGCCAGTTCAGGTAAACGGCAAACTTCGTGACCAGATTGAACTTCCTGCTAATGTTGATGAAGCAACTGCCCGCAAAGCTGCTGAAGCCAGCGAAAAGGTAAAAAAATACCTCGATGGAATGCAGGTTGTTAAATTCATCTTCGTTCCAAAGAGAATGATAAGCTTCGTTGTAAAACCGGCTAAGTAATATATAAAAGCCGCTTAGATAGTAATTTGTCTGAGCGGCTTTTTTCTTATAGGTAGGATAATAAAAGAATAATTAATGATAGAAACGACTGAAATAACCAAATCTTTGTTGTTGTCTAATTATAAAGTAAGGAAAGAACACTATCATAAAGGAAACTTTGGAAAAGTTCTTGTCATTGCTGGATCTGAAAACTATCCTGGCGCAGGAATTATGGCGGCTATTGGAGCACTTCGTTCAGGAGTTGGAATTGTTACTTTAGCTCTTCCTGAAGCGTTGAAAGGTCTTTTGCCTTTTAATCTATCTCCAGAAATAATTTTGAGGTATTTTCCGTCTGAAAATGGAGGTTTTAGTTTTTCTCTATCTCAAGCTGTTGGTTTATGTAGTAATTACGATTCAATTCTTGTTGGCTGCGGTTGGGGAAAAGGCCCATCTCGTCTTGAATGTTTAAAAAACATATCTCAGGCTTGCGAAACTTCATTAATACTAGATGCAGATGCTTTGAATATTATTTCAGAAAATAATGCTTATGATATTTTGGATGATTGCAAAGCAAAAACCATAATTACTCCGCACATAGCCGAATTTACCAGATTGTTAAAGCAGTCTTTTTTAGATGTTGAATTGGAAAATAGACTGGTATTGGCAAAACAATTTGCTTTAGCACACAAAACAATTGTCGTTCAAAAATCTGCTTCAACAATTGTTACAGATTCAAAAGAAGATTTTGTTTGTAATATACACAACAGTGGTTTGGCAAAAGGAGGCAGCGGTGATCTTTTAGCTGGTTTGATAGCAGGTTTGGTTGCTTCTAAACAGTGTAAAAATAATATATATGCCGCTAATTTAGGAGTTTATTTACATTCTCAGGCTGGATTATTGGCAAAGAATATGTATTCCGAACCAGGAATGACTATAGCGGAAGTAGCAGAACAGATTCCTAATGCCTGGAAAGAATTTTTAAAATAGAAAGAACAATAATAAGTTTAAAAATGTAATAATGAAAAGATAGAAAAAAATATTTTACATAAAAAGAATTTGGTCTATAATGTACATATTAATTGTTGCTTTAACATTGTTAAGACAATAATTGATGATAAAAACTATATCAAAGACATGCTAGTAAAAGTGTTCTTATAGTTTTTGGTATTTGTTGTAGTTATTGTTATTGTTATGAGAATGTTTGAATAGTATAGATTATTGTTAATTATCTTTTGCTTACAGACTTCGAATAAACAATAAAAACAAATGAAGAGAATCTTCAAAAACAAACTACAACAAAAACGAAATTCGAAAGAATTTCAATTGCTTGCAATTTTATAGATTAAGGAAAGAAACATGGCTGCACCTATAAATATAGTTTTGGGCGTTATTGGTTCTGATTGTCATTCTGTTGGGAACAAGATTCTTGAAGCATTTTTTACTGAAAAAGGCTTTAAAGTTACTAATCTTGGAGTCATGGTTAGTCAGGAAGAATTTATTGCAGCAGCAATAGAAACAGATGCCAAGGCTATTTTGGTTTCTTCCCTTTATGGACATGGTGAAATAGACTGTGTTGGTTTACGCGACAAATGCATTGAAAAAGGCTTAGACAACATTCTTTTATATGTTGGTGGTAACCTTGTTGTTGGTAAAACTCCTTTTGATGTTGTTGAATCTAAGTTTTTGAAGATGGGCTACGATAGAGTTTTTGGTCCGGAATCTTCCTTGGATGAAGAAGCAGAAATGCTTTTGAAAGATATTGAAGCAAAGAAGAATAAGGTAAACTGATTAAATAATTATTGTTGTTGCTAGTTTTAGCAGTTGCTACACCAACTTTTTTAAGAGATTAGAGAAGTAGAAATAAGAGGATTGTTTTAGTTCGAACTGCTATACTAGTTATTGCTGAATCATCTTTGTTGCTAGTAATAGCAGCAACAACCAGTATTAATTATGCTTTTTAGCCGTTCTATAAATTGTCCTATAGTATTTTTAAGAGAGAATAAATAATGATTAGAAATAGTATCAGAACTATAGTTTTAATATTATTATGTGTGATTGGCGGTAATATTTGCTTCGCAAAAGGTTACACATACCTTACATAGCAAAGTGATGAATTCCAGGAGATTTTTATAAAAAGTTTCGATTTAGCTAAAGTAAATAAATATGAAGAAGCAATAGAATCTTATAAAAAAGCTTATGATATTAATCCAAAACATATGATGGTTATTAGTGAATTGTGCAAATGTTTTTATAAATTAAAAAAATCATCTGAATTAGAAAAATATGCAAAGAAGGGATTGTTAATTGCACAAGAAAATATTGTAAGCAAATATTTTATAGGTTTATTTTACTCATATTTAGGAGATTCTTATGCATTAGCAGGGAAATACGATTTAGCAATAAAATATCTTGATTTATCAATAAAAAATAACCCATATAGTAAGGACTCTTATAAAAGTATTTGTTATTGTTTAGAAAGTATTCATAAATATAGAGATGCAATTGAATATGCCAAAAGAATTGAGTTAATAGATACAAAGTTTTTTCAAGATAATAAAATAAATGAATCAATAGAAGTATTAGAAAAGCAAGAATTAGAAAGTAATCCTGTTAGCCTTCATTTAGCTTTAGCTTTAAAATATCTTAACGAAAAAAATTTAAAGAACAAAAAGAGGAATTAGAAAAAGTTCTAAAAATAGATCGTGAAAATGTAGAAGCTTTAATGGGATTAGCAAGCCAAGAATTTGCTAATATTGACATTAATGATAAAGAAAAAAATCTGGAAATAATAAAGAGATTTGAAAAAATAATTACTTTACTAGATAGAGAAGAAAATGAAAGGTTTTTATTCTTATATCCAACTTTATATAAAGCATTGTCTCTATTATACGAGAAAATAGGAAGTACAGAAATAGCAAAAGAATAAAATATTGCTTTTAAAAGCGTTGAATTATTTTATGAAGCAGAAAAAGCATATTACGATAAAAAAGATACAGAAAAAGCTTATGAATTAATTCCTACAGAAGAAATATCAAGTGCCATTTCAAGATGCAAAAGAGAATTATAAATAATAGTTTTAAGCGTAGAATAAAGATTAAGAATATTTTTTGTTAATTTTCTATATTTATGGTAGCAAGAATGGTAAAGATGTGGGGAAGAACAAAGCTCTAAATATTATCCCTAATGGACTATGCCAAAAATAAACTAAGATTTTAACAAAACCACTATCCCAAAAATACTCATATAAAAGGAAAGGCTACAATTTCGATGATAAAACAAATAATCATAAATAAATCATTTGGAGTCATCATAATCTTAACCTATAAGTAATTATACTACAAATTGTACTCTTATTGATTATTTTAAATTAAATGTTATAATGTTAAGATGCTTCTAGATTATGATTAAGAAAATATCTTTTATTTCAATTATATTAATTGTTGTAAGTATATTAAAATACTTAGATTCGAATTCCTTTCCTTTAAAAATAGATAATATAGATAAAAACTGGGTTTATGCTATAGATTGGATTTATATAATATTTTTTGTCATTATTCTTTATTTCTTTTTCACATACAGCAAGTGGGAAGAAAAAACTAGAAAAGATAATTTAAATGGTATTATTGCTTACTGTTGTTTAAATGCTTTTTTGGCATATAGCTTGGCTGGGGGAGTAAATAATCGTAAAACTCGTGAAATAGATAAATATAGAAATTGTTGGAACAATATCAGAGTTATAAATAATGCTATCGAAAACTATAATATGGATAGCAGTGAAATGATGACAACAGCAATAGACTTTAATAAGCTTATCGAAGGAAAATACTTAAAGTCTATTCCGGAAGGAAGCGAGAAAAGCTGTTGTTATAAGGCATATCATGATTTAACAGAAGACGGTTTTGTTTATTGTGTCAAACATAAATATTCAAACCTTGGAGTTTTTCAAAAAAATCTAGTTTCATTAACAGATTTAAATTTAGATAAAGAATTAAAAAATAGACCAGATTTGTTTTCTGATGAAGAGAAAGAATTCTTATTAAAAAGTAATAAAGAGATTGATAAAAGTACTGATTTAAGGGATACAAATGATGATTTAACTTTAAATAAATTTAGAATTTTAATATTGAGCTTACCATTAATTTTTTTGTTTTTCCCATCAATAGCTTTTAGAAAATAAAATATTGCCTAAAACTTAGTCCAATCCTTAATATTGCTATTTACAACCAAATGATTATATGATAGAAAATATTGTTGTAATTATTGCTAACGAAAGTCTTAGGCTCTGAAGATCTTGCCCTCCTATATGAAAATGATATTTTACTAATGCCAGTATCAATATTTCCTAAAGCCTCCACTTGAGGGGAGGTGGTTACGATAACCGCCAAGGATGGCGGTATGCAAGCGAGCGACAGGAGGTCAGCGAGTCGTAAGTAACCAGAGGGGTGACCTAACTATAGTAAACTAATGTTTATTGTTTTAAAATAATATAAATAGAAAGATTGAAGAAAAACATAATGGATAACAAAAAATACATCTGCATAGACATAGGCTCGACATATACAAAAGGAGCTATATTCGCAGAAATTGGCGACCTTTATGAAGTTGAAAAGCGTGCTGTAACTCCAACAACTGTTGAGCACCTTCCAAATGGCTTTTATAACGTATTGTCTCAACTTTTGCCCGATTACGATGTTAAGGCTCTTAATGCTGATAATTCACCTTGCAAAGTATATTTTTCTTCCTCGGCAAAGGGTGGGCTAAAAGTAGCCGTTATTGGGCTTGTTCCTGAAATGTCATTGAATATTGGCAGATTGGCGGCCTTTTCTGCTGGTGCTAAGATTTGTGCTTCTTATCCATTTCAACTTAAAAAGAGACATATAAAGCTTATTGAGGAACAGAACCCTGATATTCTTCTGCTCTGCGGTGGAACTGACGGTGGAAATGAACGATATGTTACCGAAAATTCTGAAGCCATAGCTGATTCCAATTTTAAAGGAACAGTTGTTTATGCAGGCAACAACTACGTTGCCGATGATATTGCAGATATTTTGTGTGAAAAAGAGCATGTTATAGTCGAAAACGTAATGCCAGATTTCGGCAAACTTAATATAGAACCTGTTCGTAAAGCAATAAGAGATATTTTTCTTAATAAAATAGTTTCGGGAAAAGGCTTAAGCGAACTTGTGGAAGCTTTTAAGATTCAGCCTGTTCCTACGCCATTAGCTGTGTACAATCTCGTTAAGGCTATTGGTGCTTCTTTAAACGAAGAATGGCAGAATATCGCTTTAATCGATATGGGCGGTGCTACAACTGATATTTATTCTAACGGTGAAGCTTACGACCCTGATTCTGGCAATGTTATGAAAGGCATTATCGAACCTAAGCTAAAACGCACAGTTGAAGGTGATTTGGGCATGAGAGTAAGTGCAGAATCAGCTTATGAAACAGGCGAAGAATATATAAAGATAGTAAGTGCTTATTCTGAAGAACAAATGAACGATTATAAAGCTTTTATAGAAAAAATTCATGCAAATACTGATTATTTGCCGAATGAAGAAAAAGAAAAGGCTTTTGACCGCTATTTGGCTAGTGCTTGTGTTTATCACTCTTTAATTCGTCACTGCGGTGTGATGGAAGAAGTCTATACCTGCAACGGCAGAGTTTTTGCTCAGACAGGTAAAGATTTGAGAAAAGTTTCTAAGATTATAGGAACAGGCGGTTATTTGGCCGCATTAGGCAGAGCCAATGAAAGCATTGTTATTCCAAATGCTCCTGTAGTTCCAACAGAAAAGATACCTCTGCTTCCTGAAAAGTTCGAATATTATTCTGATAGTAGCTATATTTTACCGCTCCTTGGCAATTTAGCAGAAAAATACCCAAAACAATCAGCAAATACCGTTGTTTCTGTGTTAAAAAAGATTGGTTAAAAGACCCTTTTTGTCTTTTTCTGTGTAAAAACCAAATCCTCTCTATGGGAGCCCTGAGTAGAAGTTGTATTGCTTCTTAATATTTCTTTTCGTTTCTTTACATTAATCTAAATGCATATTTTTTTTATTATGATATTTAAGACAAAAATTTTAGAGAAGTCCTTTATCTCTTTTATCTAATCTCTATAATTTTTGAAAGGAAGAATCATGAAAAAACTACTAAGTTTATTTCTCGTAACAGGCTTCATAGCCTTCCTAATCGGTTGTCATGCTGGTGGTAATGCACCATTTATTAATGTAACAGATTCAGGTAAACCTTATGAATCTGTTAGTGTTGACGCTAACGGTAAAATGGAACGCAATATAGTCTTCAACCATAGTGATGGTGGTCAGACAGTAATCTCCTGCGATAATGGTACTTTCGAAGAAGGTGTAGAAGTAAAAGAGTAACAGAAACTAATACAATACTTAATGCTCTTGGTTCAGATCAAAATGTTTATGTTTATAAAGTAGAAGCATTTAAAGGTAATACTCCAGTTCAGACTTTAGAAAAACCTTTAAAAATATCTCTCCCAACAAATCATCTCGGAACAACAGGTGTTTGCTACGTTGGTGTCAGAAATTCTGAATCAGACCCTTGGAGTTATAGAATGGTTGCAGAAGACGGCACCATAACTTTGAACACAAGACTGTCAAGAGCTTCAGAAAATACTTTGAAGGATAAATATGACTGCAACTTCTATAGAATGGGCATTCAGATCGCTCTATTCCTTTATAACGAAGCAAATGTTACAGGAGAACAAAAGGCTAATATTGTCAGCGTAAATAAAGTTACAACAACCAGTTCTTCTGATTCCGAAAGTGGTAATTTAAACCTTTCTATTAATATGAAAGGTGAAAACTTAGCTAAACTTGATCCTAACAATACTTCAGTAAGAATTACATTTAAAACCTCTAATCCTAAGGATATCGTAATTAATGGTCAGAAAGTTACACCCGTCAGAGATAATAACGCTTCAGATGGTAAAACCTATTATATTGAATTGCCAAAACTTTCATCTATTGAAACCGATGGTCTAAAAGCAGTTCTTGCTTATTCTTTCAACATCAAAGACCTTACTTCTGAAAATTTTCCTGAAGGTTTCCTAGTTGAACTCAAAGGTAAAGTTACAGACAGTCTAATCGAAAATTTCAGCTATTCTGAATATTACACATATGATTCAGGAAGTAGCAAACCAAGTGGTGATGATGACCCAAGCTCCAATGTCATTAAGTTAAGCTGAAATTATTTATTAGAGCCTGTTATGAGGCTCTTTTTTAATGCCTTTTTTTATATAATTACAGTATTTATGCTTATAA
>CAJOND010000059.1 GCA_905236675.1 Candidatus Rifleibacteriota bacterium
ATCTTCTTTTTTGAACCAAGTATAAATTCCATCGTTTTTTATTTCATTTTTATCAATTTTAATCCAACCTGAAATTGATAATTTATTAGAAATATTTTTCAATTCTTCAACGTTATTACCTACTTTTAGACCTGCAAAATCTAAAAATGGTTTTGTTATTAATATTCTTACTAATTCTCCTTCTTCATTATCATCATCATCATCTTCTTCTTCATCTTCATCTTTATCTTCATCTTCATCTTCATCTTCATCTTCTTCTTCATTCTTTTTATCTGCATTATTACTATTATTATTTTCTATTTCTTTATTATTTGCATCATCATCATTATCATTATCTTCATCTTCACTAATTGTAGAGAATAATTCAGATATTTCGATTCCATCAAAGGTTTTTGTTTTTAAATTATATAAGACATTAACATTTTCTTCTTTTACTTTAATAGGTTCTTCATCAGCATATCGTAGCCCCAAGTCAAACAAATAGTCTATTGTGGCATTTATACGAGATGGTTCGTAAAAGCAGTGAATGTTTGGGGATATATTTTTCCCTTCAGTCCAGCCTTCAATACCTTCAGGAGTTACAAGTCTTACCCAGGTTCCTTTATCTTTTATTTCTTGGTATTCAATAATATAAACTTCTGAATCAAGCTCGATTTTAGAGGTAATAGTAGATTTAGAAGGATTTTCTCTTAATTTGGTTCCGTATTTTACACAAAAGCCCTTTGTAAATAATCCATCTGGTATTTGTGGAGACACAAACCCTTTAAAATCTTTACTGTATTTTTCCAAATTTATATCTTTTATAAAATCATAACTTATCCCATCAACTTTATTATTTTTGAAATGAACATTTAATTTTTCTACCTCTTCATTATCTTTTATAGAAAATGAATAAGACAGATAGCCAGTATTAGTTCCAAGACTTGTATAGTCTTCGGTATAACCATATTTTTTGAAAAAATCTTTAGAATCTATTCCGAAAACTTTGTCTCCAAAAAATATATTAACCATTTCTGGATCAGAAATATTGATATATTCAGCTTCTCTTTCTAATAAATGGTTTTTTGCCCTACAGGAAACGTGAATTACTGCATCTTTTTTTGCAAAACATTCCACATCAGTATCATTGTTTCTGTTAAGAATTACTTTTGTCCATTTTGAATCATATTTTTGAGCTGTTTCATTAGCAAAACTTTTTGCCATTTTTTTGGTATTTAGATAAGCAAAGAAAGCTGGTAGTTTAATTTCGTAATTTATTTCCCATTTTTTGTCGTTGCCTTCTATAATATGTTCTAAGCTTTGCCAATTGTCTTCTTCAACTTTATTGAGCTGGTATTTTATATAATCTTTATTATCGAAAGTTGATTTTTCCAATATTATTTTATTTGGAATATTATTTTCACAAAAAGCAGGAGTTTTTATAAAAAGCATAATCATAATCAGAACTATAGAAGCAAATTTATTTTTATTCATATATTATCCTTATTTTTAATTAGATATTATTGTCTAATAATATTAATATTATATAAAAATCAATACAAACATAAGATATTTCTTTGTAATAATAACTTTCAAAATAATCAACATTAACCAACAACAGCCAACAACAGCCAACAAAAACCAACCCCAATAACTGCTAATTAATATATAGCAACTTGCCGATATATCTTGAGAAAAATTATAAAAGCGAGCTTTTTTCCAGGAGGCAAAAAAATGGGACAGGAAAGTTTATTTGAAGGAATAGTCAGAAGTTTAAAGAAGAACGCTGGCTGGGCTATTATCATTATTGCACTGTCTGTTTCTGTGTCATTTATTATTAATCGTTATACGCCCTCTCTCTATAAAAGCAGCTCGCTACTTAGAATTATGACTACCTCCGAAATGTCAGAAAACGATATTGCTTCAGAAATGAATGCTGTTCTCGCACAAAAAGAAGTTCAGGATGAAATCATAAAGAAATGCAATCTAAATAAAAAAGCGATTAAAAATACTGAATTGGCAAAATTAACCACTTCAGGTTCTGGATTATTGACTTTAACTGTAAAATATGAAGAACCAAGTATGCTAAATGAAATAGGCACTACTGTAATTCAGGTTTTGTCAAACAGATTCCTGGATTATAGTGCAGAGGCTCAGGATTTTTCTACTAAAATTTTACAGAATAAACTGGAACATCTTGAAAATGCTATTACCAAACTAAGACAGCAGAGAATAACTTCATCAATCAGTGATGAAACTCAAGCAGACAGCGAAATTGTCGATTTGGAAAACAAAGTTCAAATGTTAGAAGAAAAGATAGAAATGTCTTCCAAGTTACTTCAGACAACACCTCAAAAAGTTTTTTACTATGCTGAGGAAGAATCACCACAATACAAGTCGGTAAAACAGCAGTTAAAAGTTGCAAGAAATGAATTAGCTGAATTGTTTAAAACCTACAAGGAAAAGCATCCAAAAGTTATTGCTTGCCAAAACAATATTAAAGATTTGGAATATAGGCTTTCTAAAGCTAGAACAAAAGTTCAAAAGCAGAAAAACAATCCGGATTATCTCACTATAAAATCTGATATTCAGAATGATAAACTAAGTTTAGATTTATTGAAAGACGAACTTCTTACTAGAAAAAAACTCTATGCAGCAAATTGCAATTCATCAACTGTTGAAGGGTTGAATCTTCGCATTGCTGCTCTTGAAGAGTTACATAAAAAGACTATTATTGAATTGGAAGAATCAAAAATATATAAAAATACTAATACTGGCCGTATAAGTGTTTTGAAAAAAGATCATTTACCTCCTCAGGTTGTTGGCTTTACAGCTATCCAGAGAGATTGTCTGGCTTTATTATCAGGTGTTTTAATGGCTGTTTTCTTCTTATATACTCCAGCACCTATGAAAACCGAATTAGTCGGAATCTCTGCTGAAGCTTTGGCTTCATCATTAGGTCCTCAACTTGAACTAGGTATGAATCCTTCTATTGATAGTGAACCTAAGCAGCCTACACCTATCATTGCCGAACCGGCAGAAGTCATATTGGAGGTTCCCGCTCTTGCTTCTGAACCCTTAAGTTTGCCCTGTCTTGTGACAGAAGAAGAAGTTCTTGCACTTAAATATGACGAGCGTCTTGTTTCTTTGAATGAACCTACTTCCGAAATATTGAAACCATATAAAAATCTTGTTTCTAATTTGCAGATCAGTATGTCTGAATCTCAGACTAGAATTGTTATTGCAGGTTCATCTAAGTCCGGAACAGGAAAAACAACAATGATTGCAAACGTTGGTGTTCTTCTTGCTCAGGCTGGTTATTCTGTTCTTTTAATTGATGCTAATTTCAGAGCTCCATCTATTCATAGAATCTTTGGATTGGACAATGTTAAGGGTTTATCTAATTTGCTTGATGGCAATAAACCTTACGATATAATTCAAAAATCACCAGTGGAAAATCTCAGCATTATTAGTTCTGGAATCATGCCTGCTTCTCCTGATAAAGTCTTAGGTTCTGCAGCGATGATAAAACTTCTTGGCAATTTAAAAAGACGCATGGAAATCATTCTTATAGATACTCCTGCTTTGCTTGAATATCCTGAAACGGCAGTCCTTGCAGGACAAACAGGTGCTGTTGTATTCTTACATAGAGAAGGTGAATCAGAAGAAGATCTCAAGAAATCAAAACAAATTCTGAACGATGTTGGAGCCAAGATTTTTGGATATGTAAAGATATAGGAAGATATAAGATAAAAGATAGAAGATTGAAGATAGAAGATCCATTTAGGTCTTCTATCTTTTTTTATATCTTTCAACTTTTATAGACTAATGTTATTATGAAAGAAGATGAACTTGGTAATTGTCTATAAAAGATGTTTCCATACTTAAAGAAATACTTTTTATTATTTATAAAACATTCGGCTCCAGTAGGACTTTTTATTCTACTGCCACTTCTTGTTACTCTTTATCTTGGTCATAATATAATAATACAGGAAAAGGAAAAGCATATTTCATCACTTTCCACAAAAGTTGAAAACAGTTTAAAAGATATAGAAAGTGAAATAGCACCAGAATCATTTCTTTTAAAGGTTGCACGCGGTGCATGGTATGTGTTAAATCAAAATGATGAAAATGATGAAAATAATTTAGAAGAATTCTGGAATTTTTATCAAAGCTTATGTACGTTTATATCTTCCGAACCAGACATATATGTTTATGACGATAGAGGTGCTTTGGTAACACCGCAGAATATTTCTTTAAAATCAAGGTTTTTGGCAAATAAACTATGGAATAATATCAATTCTTCCTATGAAGAAAAATCTAAATTTGCTTACAAATATAGAAAGCAATTACAAAGTTTCTTAGGAAAAGAATTTAAAATAGGAACTTTCATAGAAAGTCGTAATCGTCTAATGCCTATTATTGTGAATACCAAAATAGGCTATGTTTATTGGATGAATTTCCCGAAAAGCCCTAAAAAAGGGATAATGCTAATTTTTTGGAAAATACCTGGTTTTGAATTCAGGTTAAATCAAATTATTAAACGTTATTCTTCTAAATTCGATTCCAGTTTTATCAGATATTTTTCGGGGGACGTGAATTCCTTTTCAGATAATAATTATAAGCACAATTACGATGACATATATTTAAGATGTTCTTTAATGGATGCGAAAGATGGTTATATTGATGATAAAGGTTTGCTTTGGAAATCACTTAAGCTGGATGATTTATGGTATTTGGCGAGTATAAAAAGCAATGCTTTAAAATATGATTTTTACCATTCCGTTTTGGTAAATGTTGTTTTGATTTTAGGTTTATTAATTATTTCAGCATATATTTGGATAATTAAAAAGCAAAGCTATTATTTTTCTATAAAAACCAAGTTGGTTACTCTTTTCCTTACAGCGGTATTTACACCAGTTATGGGGTTTTCTTTTTTGGGTTATCAGTATGTTAGATATATGAGGGAAAACCTTATTTCTGAGTTCGGGAAAGAAAGCAGAGATATTCTTTTAAATATAGATAGAGAATTAGGAAGTTCAGGCAATATTTTTATCGATGATTTCAGAGAAATGGTCAAGGATTTTCAACAATATGACAAGGATAAAAAAGTTCGAAAAAAATTTGAGCAATATTTAGAAACCTTTGATCTAGCAGTAATAGAAAGAAGATTAGCTTCGGATGCTTCTCAGATTAATTGCTTAAATAACTATGTAACTTTTGAAGGAATGTCGGTAATTACGGATCCATTTTCAAGATGCTGCATTGATACGCAGTTAAATACTAATTTAATGGATAGCGTTGATCCTGTTTTAAAAAATGCTATGGAAAGTCCGGAAATGGAAATGTCTCTATTTTGGAATAGTCCGGATTATGTTCGAATTTTTGCTTTTGGTGAAATGGAATTTTATCTTTATTGGTGCATTACACAATCTCAACAATACGGAAATGAATATTTCTTCATTTTAAGAGTTATAGATAATGTGTTGAGAGAACATTTGAGGCAAAGATTGGAAGATTGTAAGAAAAATCCCAAAGAGCGTGAATATATAATAGTTGCTTGTAATGATAAAAATGGAGAATGGTTCCCGAATAATTCGTTATCAAAAGATTTAAAAGCAATTTCAAGGCGTTTAAATTATATGGGAAAGCCAATAGAAACAGAAATTTCAGTAAATTCAAAACGATATTTACTTCTTGGTATTAAAAGCTGGAAATTGAATGGTTATACTTTTTATGCTCTTTATCCCTACAAAAAGATTGATGATAAGCTTGATAGAATAATTAAATATATAATTATATGTATTATCTTATTCATAGCAATTGCTTTGTTAATAGGTAACAGATTGTCAGAAACATTTCTTTACCCTGTTAAACAACTTGAAAATGGTGTAAAAGCAATTAAATCCAGAGATACGGAATTCAGAATCGAATCTTTACAAAATGATGAATTTGGTAATCTGGCACAGAGTTTCAATAAGATGATAGGTAATCTTAAAGAAATGGAGTTGGCAAAGTATATTCAGGAGTCTTTGTTGCCTCAGAATTTACCTCAATTAAAAGGATACCAGCTTTCATTTTCGAATAGAATGGCTTCTGGGGTTGGTGGTGATTATTTTGATGTAAAACTTCTGGATGAAGATAATCTTTGTATAATAATTGGTGATGTCTCTGGTCATGGGGTAGCCTCAGCCCTGGTTATGGCTATTGCAAAAGCTGTACTTTATCATGGTTTCAACAGAACAAGAGATTTAAATGAACTTTTTTGTAATTTAAATTCTGTTATAAACACTTATTTCGGTAAACCACCTGTAAAAAAGATGATTACGCTTTTTGCAACTATAATTAATTTACCTACAGGCAAAGCCACATATATAGATTCAGGTCATAATTTCCCTATGAAGATTTCTTCGGATGGGCAGATTACAGAAATAACAATGATAGGTATCCCTGTTGGTATTGTTAAAAGATTCAGAAAACAAGCAGTTAGTGAATTTAATTTAGAAAAAGGCGATGCTGTTGTTTTTTACACTGATGGAATTGTTGAAGTAACTGGAAAGACAGAAGAGCAATATGGATATGAACGTTTCAAAAATAATCTGTCAACGATGAATGATGAAAACTCTGATAATATTATTAACAGGCTTTTTGTCGAATATGAAAAATGGCAGGATGGCACAGAACCTGACGACGATGTTACTTTAGCTGTTTTGAAACGTATTTGAAGTTAAAACTTAATTATTTATTTATTCTTTAAAAAGAGCAGAACCTATTCTTACTATTGTTGCTCCCTCAGATATGGCAATTGGGAAATCGCCAGACATTCCCATTGAAAGTATCTCTGCTTTGTAACTTGCTCCTTCAAAACTTTTACTCTTTTGAAAGAGGTTTTTAAGCTCGTGGAAACAAGCTCTGACTTTATTATCAGTAGCTTCTAAAGGAGCCATTCCCATTAGACCACGAATATCAAGATATTCATTATTTTGATATTCTTTAATAATATCTAGAACTTCATCAACATCAAAACCTTGTTTAGCTTCTTCCTTTGAGATATGAACTTCTAATAGAATAGGGCATTTTTTCCCGGTTTTTTTTGCCCAAAGAACAAACTCTTCAAGTAATTCTTTTCGGTCTATAGAATGAACTAAAGTCGCTACAGGATAGACATATTTTATTTTATTTGTTTGTAAATGACCGATAAAATGCCAATTTATGGGTAGACTTTCAAGCTCTTTAGCTTTATCACGCAAAACTTGTGGGCGATTTTCACCAAAGTCTCTTTGTCCAAGTTCAAACATTTCTTTGATTTTATCACAGCCAACAGTTTTGGAAACTGCCAATAATTTTACTGAGTTTTGCGTTCTGCCAGATTCTTTTAGGCTATTTGATATTTGATTTTTTATATTATTTAAATTTTCACTTAAACTCATTGTTTTACGATCACTATTATTTATTTCAGTTCTTTATCTCTAACTCCTAATTAGAGTTTAACTGGTCTAGTTCGGAGTCTTAATATATTAGCAGTCACAGGAGATATTGGCAATCTTAGGGCTGAATCCTTGTCATGATCAATTATTAATGAATTGACTTCTGTGTTATCCATCCATCTTTGTAAGTCCCCGCCAATACAAGAACCTATAATATGTAATTTAATACTTTTTCCTCCGATTATACCACGGAAATTAATTTCATTATTACTAGTCTTGGGAGCAATTGATTCGGATGAATAAACTCCGGCACCTGGCTTATATATTATGGCTCTGATGTCCCATACTCTTGCAGCTTCAACAAAATCTGGATCAGGATTATTATTTTTTATTACTTTTTCTAAATCTATTGTAGAAATAGCTGTTCCTTCAGCCCCAACAAGGAATAGATTTAAAGAAGAATCTATGTTGGTTGGGCCAGTTATAAAAATATGACCAGGAGTAACTACGACTAAGTCTGATCCTATTTCTCCTCTTATAAAGACAGAGCGTTCAGAAAAGATTATTTTTGCTCCATTTAGATGGCTTCCATCTATATTATTATAACCTTCATAACTCATATCACTGCCAAGCACAATATATTCTTCGTTCTTTAACTCATCAATTTCAAACTTTGTTGAAGTTGGAGTTAAATAACTGTCAGAATGCATGGTAATAGATGCTGGATGATAGTTTACTTCTATCGGATTACCATTTTGGAAGCCTTTACCAGTATTATCAATATAAATACCGCGCATCTTGCTCATTTCTCTTAAATGATTAATATCTGGTTTCCAGGGTGGAATAAAAGCAGAATACTTTATTGAATCCCTGTCTACGAAATATCTGGTTAGATTTCGGCCTTCTTCAACTCTTGTAATAGCCTGAATTCTAGGACTAGAATTCATATTCCTTACAGAGTTAATACCTTTTAATACAGGGTTAGTGCCAGGTCTTCTATAAAAATATAATGCTGTTTGGGCTGGAGCATTAAATGTATGTGAATCTACAATAATAGGTAAGCTACAATATAATGGCCCGTTGCAAGGTGAAACACCTCTTCTGTCAAAATAATTGCTAAAATTTTCTTTTAATAATTTATCGTTTGGAGAAGCAAATGGAGATTTGCCATTTGGTTCATACATACTTATTAGCAGATTGGGGTCTAATATTTTCCCTTGGTTAGTTATGCTGCCATCATCAAAAAACTTTGAATTTGCTTTATAGAAATTATCAAAAGAACCAAAATCTTTTACATAGAATTGGAGAGGATTTCCATAATAATATTCATCTAGACTCTGGAAAACACCAAAGAGTTTTGATAAATCATATAATTGAACGATTGCTGCTGTGGAGTATCTGTGTGCACCGCAGCTACCTTCAGTAATAATCTGATATTGCTGACCTTCATCTATTAATGATGTCTTTTCATCGTCTTCTATAGAAAGTTTTCTAATAGATGTGATTCTAAAACGAGAATTTGTTTTAATTCCAAAATCTATCCATTGGTCAAAAGGAAGTCTGTCTTCAAAAAATATTGAAGTTAATACTTCTGGAGCTACAGGTCTGTCTGAAGTTCTAATTGCTTCGCACATTTTGGTCACAACATAATTGATGCCTGATTCCGAAGCTAATCTTGCCTGATATTTATCACTTCTTAATTGACCTAGTTCTTTATCTGCTTGATAAAGTTTTAATAACAATAAGCCTACTAGAAGAAGTATAAATCCTACCATTATTATAATAGGAATCAAAGATTTCTTTTCGCTTTTTAAATTTAACATATCACTGATTCCTCAAGTTTATAATTCTTTTAAATTCTCTGATTTCACTGTTCCCACTATTAGCATTAGTATTCTTTGTTTTGAAGCTCATTTCCAGTTGGGAAGCGGAGATTCTTACAAATTTCCCTTCGATACAATTGGAAACTAGTGGATTGGAGATTTTCCCAAAACGTTTTGTTACTGGTCTTCCATCTTTCATTACATAATTTAATTTGCCATCACTAAAGACAAAACCTTCTAAATCTTTGCCTATTTCTAGCTGTGATGGATCTACAGGAGAATAATAAAAACATTCGTTAGATTCGCCTATAAAAGGAGTGTCAAGATATACACAATTTGAAATTTCACTACAGATTTCATCTAACATTTCATTGAGATTATTAACCCATTCGTATTTCTGTTCTGCTTTTCTTACATCAGAAGAATTAATGAAAAAGAAGAAAATTGTTGAGGCGCAGACAACTGCTAAAAATATTGTAAACAGGATAATTTCCCAAACACTGAATCCTTTTCTAGTTTTCATGGGCGAGTCCTCGATTTCAAGTATTCTAGACTTAAGGTTTTACTGAAAGGGTAGCTGCCCCATCTTACCTGAGCTCTTATTAAGAGACAGTCTGGAAATTTGTTTTGAGGAAGGGGAACCGCTTCCACTTTCCCCGAAAGTGGAATGTCTTCATAACCTGGTAATGGTTTGAAGCCTTCAGTATAGCCAGAAGCTTCAAAAGAACGTTCCAAAGCACTTTCCATTAAGTTCTCAAGTGCTACAGATGCTCTGAGGTGAGTGTCTGAATTAACAAAAGGTATAGCCTTTACTGACCATAACATGGCAAAAGGTAAAAAGAAGAAAGTTGCTATACCTACATACGTTAGTTTTTCAAAAAGTGTTCTGCCCTGAGTGGCCACATTGTTTCCCCTATTAATTCAATGAAGCATATTCTGTTAATTCCTGAATAAACTTTTCAGCCATAACAATTTTATCTTCATCCTTAGTAACTTGAACATATTTTTTCCAAGTTTTTATTGCTTCGTTATTCATATTCATTCGTTCATATATTACAGCCATATTATACAACGCTTTGTCAAGAAAGGGATCCTGTTTTAGAGAAGCCTTGTAAACATCTATTGCTTCATCGTAACATCGCTCCATATCTAGCAAACAGGCTAAATTATATAAAGCTTGTGTGTTTTTAGGATAAATGATTAAAATATCTCTGTAACTGCTCATAGCACCGTCTATATCGCCAGAATTGAACTTTTCATAAGCATTTGTAAGTCGTCTGTTTAAATCTGAATTAACTACAGAAATAATTTTAGATTTTTTGGAGGTTGATTTTGTGGAAACTCCGGCAGACGAAGCATATTGCTGATAATAATGCTTAACTTTGCGGACATAATTCTTCGTTTCTCTGAAAGGCGGGATACCATTATATTTTTCAACATTACCAGGACCTGCATTATAAGCAGCTAAAGCATAATCTATATTCCCATTGAAGCGTTTAAGCATCATTCTAAGATAATTAGAACCGCCAAGAATATTCTGCTTTGCATTAAAGGGGTCAGAACAACCTACAACTTTTGCCGTAGCAGGCATTAACTGCATTAGACCCTGTGCTCCTTTAGAAGACATTACGTCTGGATCAAAATCTGATTCAACTTTTATTACAGATTTAATAAGAAATGGATCTACGCCATGTTTTCCTGCAGCTTCATTAATGTAATCACTGAAAGAGTCATCGTTGGGAAGCAGAAATTTCTGGCTGCTTGCTGATGTTAAACCGCTAATTCCAGCAGAAGGTGAATCTGGAGCTTCTCTTTCTTTCTTTGTGGTGACTACAATTTTATATTTTTTGTTTGGAGGACAGTCAGTAAGAAACAATCGCCCCTGTTCATCTCTATAGGAATAAATAGCTGCGCTTGCCTGAACAGTTAGACCAAGTAACATTACTCCTGTGATAAATAAGAAGCGCTTCAAGAAACCTTTCCTCCTGCGTATATATAAATAAATTCACAAAACAATCGGCAGATGTCTTATTTTTTTTAACAAAATTTCAAACGTATATTCAAATTTTTTTATCTCAACAATTAATTATAGCAGTTATCTGTTTTTAAGTTTGTAATTTTCAAAAAATTATTAAAGTTATGTTTAGATGCTTAAAACTTAATGTTTTTATTTTAGCACTTCGCTTTAATAGAGAGTCAAAAATTTTTGTCTCATTTGCAACTTTAAAAAATTAACTTTATAATTAGCCTCTATCAAAAAGGTAAAATTTTACCCTTAGATAAAAAAAATAAAGAGGCAAAAATGAACGAAATAAACACAGCTTCAGATTTAGAAAATCCTAGTATTGATACATTAAAAGAAATATATTCCCATCAAGATAGAGAATGTTGGCTTTGTAAAGAATATGCGAGCAAACTCGAAGCTGGAAAAGAATTAAAAGAAGAAGAGCTTTGGCACTTCACTAATTGTATTATGGCATGGGAAAAAGTTAGCCAGGGACATATTATTGTTGAGCAGCCGTTAGAAAAAGCTGCATAAGTTTTTTTATTTGTTTTTCAAAACAGAATCAATTTGTTGTAAGCATTTTTGACGTAGTAATGTGTTAATTTCTTCTAATGCTTTTCTACGTCTAGCAACAGCAACATCAGTATCAATTCCTGATTCGTATGTGTTCCCTGTATAGTAGGTTGAAAGCCAGCTTTTAATTTTAGACATACTTCCCCGCCTCTGTTTTTACTTTATATTATATATATCGGCAGATTTAGGAATAATTTTAATACTTTTTTCATAAATTTTCTTTTATGTTTTTCTTTTGGTTTTTTATAAGAATTTATAGTAAAATAAATATAGGTATTAGTTAGTAGAGTGATTTTTATGGATGATAAGAATTCCTTAGAAAAATATAATGGTCAAATAGATAAAATATTTGATGATTATAAAGATAGCGATTATGAAAATCCCAATGTTGGCGATTTGGGAAATGTTTATGACGAGGAATATAATAATAAATCATCAGAGAAAAAACAATCATATACTAAAATCTATGCAAAAACAAATGAAAATAAGAATAAAACATTAATAACAAATATAATAGGGCTATTATTTATAATCTTAACTCCTTTTATGCTCTTTACAGGATATTATTTTATTAGTTATTTTAATGATAAAGAAGAAAAAGCTAAAAAAGAATTGAAGGAATTGCAAAAATTAGAAGAATCTATAAAACGAGTGAAAGAATTAGAAGAAATAAATAAGCAGCTTTCAAAGAAAATAGATACTGTTTCCAAAGAGAAAGAAACTCCAAAAAAACAAAAAATATATAGAAGTGAGCCACTAGTAGACAGACCTGCAAAGGATACATGGAAATACTACCCTCTCAGCGAAGATCAATTGATAGAAGAAGTAAAAGACAGCCGCATCAATGATTGTGATTATTATAATAGAGATAAAAAGATTACTGCCAATGACGCAAGAGATACTTTAATCCATATTTGTAAACAGAGTTATTATTATAGATTGCTGGATGAAATAATGACCAATGGCTTTGCTCCAAAATATACAACAGCAACAAAAACTATAAGTCTTAATGCTTTTGTTGTAGAACCTGTTTGTAGCCCTGTTAATGCAGATAAAGAAGAATTCTTGAATGTGTTGATTAAACATAATGCAAATTTGAAAGCTGAAAGATTATATGATGGATATAATCTACTTCATGCATCTGCGGTTATTGGAAATACAAATATCGCAAAAATTGGAATTAAAGCAGGAATATCAATTAATAAACCTTCAAACGATCGGACAACTCCAATTGTTCTAGCTATTAAAAATGGTTTTTTTGAACTGGTAAAATTATTTGCAGAAAATGGGGCAGAAATAAAGCCTGAATTATGTGAGTATACTAATGATAGAGATATTCTTAAATTTATTATTCATCAAACCAAAACAGAAGATCAATATGATTTGGATTTTGAAGAAAAAAATAAGCAATGGGAAGAAGCATACGATTATATCAAGAACCATGATTATGGTTCTGTTAAGACACTTATGGACTGCGGTGTTGATTTTTCTCAAATGTCTTATGACGGTGAACCTGCTCCTTTGCTAGTTGTTCGATATTGTAGTCTTCCAACACTCAAACTCTTTGTAAATAAATTTGATTGCAGTAAATATAAAGATTCTATTAATGGAAGAAATATTTTACATTATGCAGTAATGTTCAAAAGAATAGAACTCTTAAAATATCTTTTAAAACAGGAGTACGATGTAAATGTTCCCGACAGATTTGGCAATACACCTTTATTTTATGCTGTTGAAAACCGGGAAATCGATTATTATAAAGAATTACTTAAATATGAAGCTGATGCTAATTTCTTAAATAATAAAAAAATGAATCCTTTGTTCTATGCTGTAAAATCTGATAATTCTACTATATTGGCTAATTTGATCAGAAGCGGAGCAGATGTTAATCAAAAAGATATAAACGGAAACACTCCATTACTTATGGCAATAGAAAAAAGATTCAGCCGTTCTGAAAGTGAATTGATTAAACATGGAGCAGATCCGAATTCTATAAATGAAAATAGTGATTATAATAAAAAACTTTTATCAGAACAACAGGTCAAATTACATTCTGCTGTGCTTGATAATGATCTTGATTACTTAAAAAGAGTGTTATTTGATTGTAAGACTCCGGATTTAGCAAATTCTAAGAAACAGTCGGCCTTACATTTAGCTGTTCTTAATAATAATATTAAAGCAGTTAATATTCTGTTAGAAGAAGGTGCTTCTATAAATCAGCCGGATGAAAACGGCAATACTCCTTTACACTATATTGCAATGTATGCATCTAATAGTGAAATGTTAGATGCTTTCTATTCTTTTAAGGATAAATCAAAATCAGTATTTGTTACTAGAACAAATACAAATTATCACTGTGATTATTATTTTGATTTTTCTCTTAAGAATAAGGATGGTAAGACTCCTCGAGAGATCTGCGAACCAGATTGTTTTAAGGAATATGAAAGGGCAAAGGGTATAAAAGAAAAAACGCCATATGAAAGAAGTCGTGCTTCAAGTTTCTATAATTATGATGAAGAATCAGAGAAAGATTTAGATTATATTCCTACATGTAGAAAAATGAAAAAAATAAAATATGTACCCCCTTCAAAGCCTCATAATAAACAATATGAATCATTTAAAAATAAAATTATACAAGATGAATTTAAAAAATTATATGGAGCTAATAGTCTATCGTCAAATACTGATAAGCTATTAAAATTGAGAGCAGAGTTCTTAAAAATGGATGAAAATACTCTTATTGAAGAATTTAAGAAACTCAATGAATTTAATAAACAATTTAATTCAAATACACAAGAAAACAGACTTTGCTTGGATGTAGATAAATTATTCTTTGTGAAAATTGCTTTTGATAAAGATTATTCTCAGCTTTTACAAGAAATACTAAATACTGGTTTTAATCTTGATTATTGGAAAATTAATTACGTGCCCCCTGTTTTTTATGCTGCTGACAACAATAGGCAAAAATGTTTAAAAGTCCTTGAAGATAACAATTTTAACCTGAATACTAAGTTAAGCTATGTTATCGGCAGACCGTATAGGATTTATACTAATCGTTTAAGAGCAGATAGAGATGTCCTTTATCATTTACGTTATATTAAAGCTTTGAATCGCAATGATACAGATTGGGGCGAAATAATAATGAACTTAGATGATAAAGTTTTTGATGTTCTAGATTTAAGCGATGACAGCGCAATATTAGAAGAATTAGATTTAGGGAAAACGGTTCTTCATTCTGCCGCTCAAAATGGCAATATAGAACTTGCAGAAAAAATTATGGCAAATGGAATAGCCGTCGATGTTAAAACAGATAAAGGTAATACACCATTGTTTTATGCTGTTAAAAATAATAAGCACGAAATGGCTTCTTTTCTCATAAGTCAGGGTGCTAAAACTAACGAAAAAATCAATAAGAAAGCAAAAGACGATCAAATGGTTAAAATTCTAGAAAAAGGGCTGTGAGCTTTATTGCTTTGTTTTCAATACCCCTCTTGCAACCTTATCTTTTAAACCTTATAATTAAGCCATAGGGAGTACACTCGATGGGGCAGAAAGATATCGCAAATTAGCAATTAGTAATGAGAAATGAGTAATTATTATTCCAAAGAAAATAAAATAATGGAGAAAAGTAAAGCTTTTGCTCTAAAAATTATTAAATTATATAATTATCTTTGTAAAAATAAAAAAGAATACATTATAGCAAAACAACTACTTAAGAGTGGAACCAGTATAGGAGCCAATGTTAGAGAATCCCAGTGCGCACAATCTAAAAAAGATTTTACTGCTAAAATGTATATTGCTTTTAAAGAAGCTAATGAAACAGAATATTGATTAGAACTTCTTTATGAGAGTGATTATATAAATGATTTTGAATTCGAAAGTATAAAAAACGACAATGAAGAATTATTAAAGCTTCTAACTTCTATAACAAAAACGATTAAAAATCAATAATTACTCATTACTCCTTGCTAATTACTAATTATTAGTATGTTCCTTCCAATCACGTTATAAAGCACGTTACAGAGGTGTTGCGTCTGTTACGTATACTAACTGGTGATGAAAGATTCACACTTGACACTAAGTTAATTACAAAGAAAGGAAAACCTGTAACCATGTGTGAAGTATTAGATAGAATAGAAAACAAGGGTATAGAAAAAGGTATCGAAAAAGGTATTGAAAAAGGTAAAGTATTAACTTTAGCGGAACTTGTTAATGATGGTATTCTTACATTGAAGCAAGCTGCTGAAAGAATGAATATGTCAGTAGCTAAATTTAAGGCTTTAACAAAGGAATTGGCTACAAATTAACTATAAAAGCAAAATATTTGACCAATTTTAGAAATAAAAAAGTGACTGCTTGATTTATATGACTGAATCAAGTGGTCATTTTTTGTAATAGTGTCAGTAAAAAAACAATGAAAACTCTTTAATATCCGAAAATAATTCCTTCGTCTTTTGACAAATCGGTAATAATCTTGCAAATAAATCCCTATTTTTATACAAATATGATTTTATCTCCATAGGGTTCTTAATAGTAAAGTTTAATTTTTCCAAATCTACTAAAAAATCTTGAAATCTCATTTCATTAGCTTCTTTTTGGAACTTTTTAATATATGTCCTGAAAGGACATTACTTTAATAACCTAGGGCAACTTGTTGCCCTAGGTATAGAACCCACCCACCATGATCCTCCTCCAAAGCAATAGCTTTGGGGTAGGTGGCTTGCGACAGCAAGACGGAGGGGGCTGATTGCGTAGCAATCGGTGGAAGACACTACAATAATAAAAATAGCTTTTAACAAATTCTATATTTTTAAAGAGAACGCTTTAAATTGTTAGATTTAAAGCCTTTGAAGAAGCTAGGGTGACTGATGAAGGTCAAACTAGTGGTCAAGTCAGTAGTCAAGTAGGTGGTCAAGTAGGTGGTCATGTTAGTGATCATGTTGGTGGCCAAGTTAGTGGTCAAGTAGGTGATCATGTTAGTGAACATGTTAGCAAAGGTTATAAAATATCCTTATTCTTCCTTTATTACTCTATTCCTTTAATCTATAACCCCTGTTGCGATTAACACCTCATATTTTTTCTATCTATAAAACTTTATTAATAATGCATTTTTATAAGTTTGACTAGTATTGTTATAATAGATATAATCAAAATAATAAGTTTTGGAACACTAACTATTCTGAGAACTTTTATAGGAGTTAGTAAATGACAAACAATGAAGCTTGGGATTACGCAATTGGATTGATTAAAGTTGACGGCTTAGAACCCACAAAAGATTTTAAAAACTATGTTGAGAAAGAAAAAAGGGGAGAAGCAACAATGCAGGATTTGAAGATTTTCCTCGATAAAAAATACAAGGTGAAAGATTCTTGCAATGATTGATTCTTATCTTTGGAAAGATACTACAGTATTAAAAAATAAGCTTAACATAAAAGACCAAAAACAACTTGACGAAGCTGAGGCAAATTATACCGTTTACAGGTTAAAAGAACTAGCATTAAACCCATTAAAGGGTGAATATGATTTAAAACATCTTTTACAAATTCATCAATATATTTTCCAAGATTTATATTTTTGGGCAGGACAAATAAGAAACATTCAAATTTACAAAGAGGAAGATGTTTTAGGGGGTATGTCTATTGAGTATACAGACCCTGACAAGATTAATTCAGAAATAAAAGAAACATTAAAACAGATGGTTCTTAAAAAATGGGAGAAAATGGACAAACAAAGCATTGCTAATGAGTTTTGCGACAGTCTGGCTAGATTATGGAAAATTCACCCATTCAGAGAAGGTAATACAAGAACAACATTAACTTTTTGCTGTCAGTTTGCTGATGAAAAACATTTAAATATTAGCAGAAAGCTTTTCGAAAGAAATTCTATTTATGTTAGAACTGCCTTAGTAGCTTATAATGCTTTTTTCAAAGATGGTAATGATTTTTCAAAGAAAGAATATCTAAGAAAAATAGTTTTTGATTCAATCGGTATATAGAAATATTAGTAAGTTACGTATACTAGCTGGTGATGAAAGATTCACACTTGACACTAAGTTAATTACAAAGAAAAAACTGTAACCCAAAATCATGGATTGCATAAAATAACTATAATTGCTATACCTTAACAAGGTAAACCTATCTGTAGGAGTTATTATGGCTAATGTTGTTGAGTTAAATTTTCCTATTGATTCTGCTCTAAAGCATGATGAAGAAATAGTATTAAATAATCTCGGTCTTTCAATGACTTCAGCCATAGATATTTATTTAAAACAAATAACCCTGACCGGCAGAATCCCATTTGACGTAGAACTTCCTATGGGCCCAGGCTCTATAAATGCTAAATTTATGACAGCTTCTGATATAAGAAATGCTTTAAAAGCTGGTGAAGAAGATATTAAACACGGCAGATACATAAAAGCAAAGGATATAAAGAAAAAAGGCTTATAATGATAAAAATATATGAGGAAATTCTATCTCGATTAGCAAATAATGACTTAGAAAGTATACATTCATATATTTCAGACAAATTACTTTCCAATTATTCAGCAGACCGCATTTATAATATGATTGTTATCAAATTTCTATACATAGCTAAAAATAATCCCCCTTGCAACCTTATCTTTTAAACCTTATAATTAAGCCATAGGGAGTAAACTCGAATAGGGCAGAAATAATATGATAACTCAACGAACAGAAATTCTTAACATAATCAATCAAATTCCAGATGAATTATTGATTGATTTAAAAAGCATCTTAAACAATTTTCTTGCTCATAAAAAGCAAGAAAGTATTAATTCATTAACAAAAGAACAGTTAGCATATAATAATTTGCAGAAATTTCGTCGCAAAGGTCTAACCAAATGCGATTACAAAGAAGAATTGTCAGAAGCTCTATTAAAAAAATATGAAAATATTGATTGATACTAATATATTATTAGATTTTATTATAGGTAGAGAACCTTTTTATGAAAATGCTGACAAAGTTTTAATGTTATGTGCGAATAAACAAGCAAATGGATATTTAGCAGCACACTCTGTTACAAATCTTTATTATATAATGAGAAAATATTTCCATGATATGAATGTAGAGAAATAATAAAAAATCTATTAGATTTTCTTGATATTATTGAAATAGATAAAAATAAAATACTTGAATCTTTAAATGATAATAAATTCAAAGATTTTGAAGACAGACTTCAAGTAGAATGTGCTAAGTCTTTAAATATAGACTATTTAATAACAAGAGATTTAAAGGATTATGCAAACAGCAAAATAAAATGTATAGCCCCAGATGATTTTCTTCAAATAATAACTTAATATATTTATCTGTTTGTTTGTAGCCTACACATTGTCATAAACCTGATTCTTTCAGGGCTAAATCATACGCTATAATCTCGTCAAGAGAAGCTTGTGGGTGTGTTACGCTTCTCTGTGGGACACTTCGTTGTGGGACGTTTCACTTGTTGGAAAGATAGGAATTGTTAGAAGTGCTGGAAGAGTTGACCTAAATACCTCCTTTTGTAAAGGGAGATGTCAGGCTGATGCTGCCCCACGATAGTGGGGAAGCTGGCGAGCAAAGCGAGACTGAAGGGGCTGATTGCGTAACAATCAGTGGAAGACACTACAATAATAAAAATAGCTTTTAGCAAATTCTATATTTTTAAAGAGAACGATTTAACTATTAGATTTAAAGCCCTTGAAGAAGCTAGGTTGACTGATGAGGAGCAAACTAGTGGTCAAGTAAGTGGTCATGTTAGTGGTCATGTTAGTGGTCATGGTTTCAAAGGTTCTAAAGTATCTCTTAATCTTCCTTTAATCTATAAACCCTGTTGCGATTAGCACCTTCAACGATAACATTATCCATTTGTGAAAGAATAACTCTGATTCTAGCTTGAAATCACTGCTTAATCAAGTTTTAAACGTTTATTTACACTAACTAATTTTTGCTTGTAAGTAGGTTTTATTAATAATAGCCAATCTTCAGCTGTTTTTATTGCTTTTTTCAATGAATCTAATCTAACAGAAAAACCTATTCTATATCTACTTTCAGCTTCCCAAGAAGTATATAGTTTTGCATTTTTTACCAGTTTATAAGGAACAGCAATACCATTTGGAATACAAAAGTTTTTTATTAATAAATCCAAATTATGAGAGAATATTTGTTTTATTGAAGTTTCTTTATTTATGCCCTTATTATAATTTGCATTATTGTATATTAAATACTTTATTATATACTCATAAGATTGTTGAATATGATAAGCAGATGTATTCTTCAAACTTTTTATTTTGGTTAACTGATAATTCTTTAAAGCTTGCTTTGAATTGATAATACCTACCATAGAATTTGTCAGGTAATGCTCAAACATAGTTTAAATTCCTTTTATAAAGAATTTTTCCTTTTTGCAGTATTTCCTTACAAATTAAATCATCAGCATATAAATCATCTTTTGATTCAAAAAAAAGAATATCGTAATCTTGTTCCAAGGATTTTGAATATAATCTACTTGTAAAATTATCATAACTCTTGTTTTTAAAGAGTTTGTTGCGATTAATACTACTAATTATTGCGATATCGATGTCTGATTGTTCTTTACAGCTTAATTCTAGAGAAGAACCAAATATATATATATAATCTATTTTGTCACAAATAGGAGCTATTTCTATTATATTTTTGATGCAGTCTTTTTTTATATCTGCAACCTTTATAATAGAACCATAATTAGTTTTTATGTTAATTAATTTGCACAAAATATATATCCTTAGTATTATTAACCTAATTATAACTATACTTAAAAAACATTTTTATTTCAACCTGGTGATGAAAGATTCACACTTGACACTAAGTTAATTACAAAGAAAGAAAAGTAGTATTTATTTGTTTGTAGTCTACCCATTGTCATAAACGTAATTCTTTCAGGGCTAAATCATACGCTATAATCTCGTCAAGAGAAGCTTGTGGGTGTGTTACGCTTCTCTGTGGGACACTTCGTTGTGGGACGTTTCACT
>CAJOND010000060.1 GCA_905236675.1 Candidatus Rifleibacteriota bacterium
CTTGGCGTCATATTCAAAGTCTTTTGATCTTATTCTCAAATAGCTCGGGTTCCTTTTTGAAACCCTCTCGCCTTAGCGAGGTGATTATATTACCAAATTAATAATTTATTGTCAACAACTTTTTTTATTTTTTGCTGACTTTTCATTTTTTAACTTTCTAATTTTATAAAAGTCTATAAAATGAATCTATCTGATAAAATAACCCTTACTTCACTTTGGAAGTAAGGGTATTATACATCATTATGTACACAAGTCAAGTTTTTTATAATTTTTTTGCCTTTGAATTTTTAATAATTTAATCAAAAGCGACTGAAAATCTCTGTCCAGAATATGTTGCTATCGTCTGGCTTATTGTTACCGCTTGCGAAGTTATAATCTGTATAACCAATTCTTAATCTCGTATTTTCAGCAAGTCTGTATCTATATTCTACGTTCAAGACATCACAACTGTCTGAATCGCCGTTTCCTCCGGCAAAGAAAGTACTAGCCTTGTTGTCGTCTTTGGCTTTGACCACATCATAAGCAACTCTCAAATAATGTTTATTGTTATTTCTTGGAGTATATTCAAACTGAACTTTTAAATCTTGTAAATTATTTACGTCTACAGGATTTACAAAATTCAAAGAATATCTAGAATCACGCAATATATCTTCTAGAGGACTTTCAAAGCTATCTACATAACGTTCATCGTATGATATATTCGTTCCCATGTATGCTTTATCATCAACTAAAGTATAAGCGATTTTCCCTGTCCATTCTTCTTTGCTATCCCAGTTTATAGCACCATGGAGAATAAACCCCTTGAGGTCATCTCTTGTATTGTTGATGTTATCAACTTTACCATCTTTAAAAAACTTATATACTCCACCCAAATCATAAGACCAATAGCCGTTATCACCCAAGTCACCCTTTGCACCCAATTCCAATGTATATTCTTTTCCATTCTCATCAAATGCAGGAGCAGGAAAAGTATTATTTAAATAAGCTTGACTAAAAGTTTGATAATATAAACCTAGGTATAAATCATGACCACGATATTTAGTATCAGCATTAATATTAAACATCGGATGAGAATCGACATTTCCTTGTCTTTCAAAGATAGCATTTACAGCTAGATCTATATCACCACAGCGTTTAATATAGCTGACAGCATCATTGAAACCATTTAACATAAAACCATGACCATGAGTCATAAATCTACGACCAAAAATAAAGTCTCCATGGAATCTGAACATATCTTTTATTTCCAAGTATGCTACATCTATATCAGCAGTAGCATGATTAGAACCATTCCAAGCAGCACCTCGCATTCCCGCAGCACCAAAATCATTATTGTTGTCGTCAATCATACGCCAGCGGGCTACAGCCTTAACATTTTCATCAATCTGAGCATCCATCTGCAAGCGAAGTTGAGAACCTGTTCTATGGATAGAACCATTATCTTTCATATCTACACCGTAATTGCGGATAAGGAAATCGCCTGAGAGCTTAACCTTTTGAAGTCTTCCATTTTTGAAGTTAGATTTAATATAATCAACATCATTTTTTACTTTGGAAACATCATTCTTTAAAACTTGCATATTATCTTCTAGGGAAATAACTTTTACTCCTAATAAAGACAATTCATCAGCAAATTCTACAGATAATTTCTCAACATTATCCAAATCATCTCCGGCAATATTAGCTCCTTTTTCACTAATATAAGCTAAAGCCTGAGCTGTAATCATAGCCATTTGATAACGAGTTACATTAGTATTACCTTTAAATGTTCCATTGGGGAAACCTTGAATAATCCCCTTGTTAGCCATTGATTCAACAGCTTCATATGCCCAATGAGAGGCTGGAACATCTGAAAATGGTTCTGCTGAAGCAAAAGTAGCAAAAGTAAAAATCATTGCCGATGCAGCGATGATTGATTTTATATTCATATTAAAATCTCCACACTTAGAGTTATTTACATTAGTTAAGTTGGTGTATTTTATCTCAATTTGGTAATTTTGTCAAAAAATAGGCTCAGATAAAGATTATTTGTTCAATTTACATATTTTTAATTTTCTTGAAAAGAATTTGAAAAAACTATATATTCTATTCCTAAATAATATTTTGGAATAAAGAAATGGGAAACATAGGCTTATATCACATTATAGTAGCAATACTCATCATATTTTTAGCCTGGCTTTTAAAAGCTTTTTTACCTACTTTGCTCAAATCAAAAATGGCAAATCTTGATTTGGAAGTTCACGATTATTTTTTAATTTATAAAAACAACATTAATATCAGTGATTTTATAAAAGCAAGAAACAGACTAAAGAAAATTTTCACTACTATTTCTTTTGAAGAATTCTCAAGTCATGTAATTGCTGGAGGGAATATAGATAATGTTGTAAGAATCTTAGAGAAAGCTAATCAGGATGGCAAAGTTATAAGTGTTAAAGAAGCCTTAAATATAGATTTAATGAAATCTATAGCGGATAAATATGGAAGTTAAACAATCAAGAATGATTTAAATATTTACTTTATTAATTTACACAAAAGGAAGGAATTGAAGAATGAGTAAAGGTGTTAAATGGGATATGACTTCTGTCTTTAAGAAGTTCAACGGTCCCGACATGATTAAGTTTAAGAAAGATATGAAAAATGGTTTTGCTTCTTTTCAGAAAGAAGCTTCGACAACAGCTCCATTGAATGCTAAGAATCAAGCTAAATGGGAAAAGCTCTTTCTAGAAGCACAAAAACTCTTTGCTGGAATGAGTCATTATAGGCTTTACATAGAATGTCTCTGCTCTTCAGAAGCAACAAACGGCGAATACACGAAAGAAGAAGCCACCCTCAATCTTTATCAGGCAGAAGTAGCAAAGAATGAAATGTATTTGAAAATGGCTTTAAAAGATGCAAAAGCAGAAGATTTCAACGCTTTTGTATCTAGACCAAAGCTTAAAGCAAATAAATTCTTTTTAACCGAACTTCGAGAAACAGGCAAAAAAACAATGCCCAGCGAATTAGAAGCTTTAGCTTCTGATTTAAGCGTAGACGGCTTCAGTTCCTGGGGAAGACTATATAACACAATTTCTGGTAAATTGAATTTTTATATGCATTATCCTGATGGCAAGGTTGTTTCAACTCCTATTTCACAATGCCGTTCTTTAATGGGAAACGGCGATAGAAGAATAAGAAAAGCCGCCTTTGAATGGGGCAATAAAGCTTGGGATTCTGTTGCTGATTCCTGTTCAGCCTGTATAAATGGTATAGCTGGCAATCGTTTAATTCTTGCAAATAAACGAGGTTATAAAAACTTTCTAGATGTAGCATTAGAACAGGCTAGAATTTCCAGGAAAACACTGAATGCCATATTTGAAGCGCTAGAAGAATGTAGACCTTTTATATTAAAAGCTGCAAAAGCAAAGGCTAAGGCTGTCGGATTAAAGAAACTCGCTTTCTACGATTGGGAAGCCCCAATTAACCTGCCAAATGCTGACAACTTTACATGGGAAGAAGGAGTTAAAGTTTTAGAAAATGCTTTTGGAATCGCTTACCCAAAACTTAGAGATTTCTTAAAGTTTGAATTAAAGAATAAATGGGTTGATTCTGAACCTAAAGCAGGCAAAAGGCCTGGAGCTTTCTGTGAAACATCTTTTATGATTGGTGAATCAAGAGTTTTCATGAGCTTTACAGGTAGCTTAAACGACATTTCTACTCTTGCTCACGAAACAGGTCATGCATTCCACAGTGAAATGATGAAGGACATGACAGCTTATAGTCAAAAATATCCAATGACATTAGCAGAAACCGCTTCAACCTTTGCAGAAAAGATTCTTGCCGATGGCATACTTAGAGATCCCAAAGCTTCTGATATTCTTAAACTAAGCGTATTAACAAACTCTGTAAATGATATTATATCTTATTTACTTGATATTCCTATAAGATTTAAATTTGAAAAAGCTTTCCATGAAGAAAGACAAAATGGTGAAGTCAGCGTAGCAAGGTTGAAAGAACTTATGTCCCAAGCTATGAGAGACACTTTTGGCGAAATGATGGAAAAGAACGGCGAAAATCCATATTATTGGGCTTCCAAGCTTCATTTCTATGCTACAGACGTAACTTTTTATAATTTCCCATATACTTTTGGCTATCTTCTCAGTTGCGGTTTAATGAGAATGCTCAAGGAAGAAGGACCAAAATTCCTGCCGAAATACGAAGCTTTCTTAAAATTCACAGGCGATGAAATGGCTCATAAAGTAGCTAAGAAGACTTTAAAAATTGACCTTGAAAACAAGGATTTCTGGGTTAAATCTATTTTGGGTCACGAAAGTGACATCAAAGAATTTGAAAAACTAATAAAAAAAGTTTTCAATAAATAAACCTTAAGATAAAAAATACCCTAGTTATTATTATGAACTAGGGTATTTTTTTATGTCTTTATTATAATATACAAAAAAAAAGCCTTAAGCTTAAAGCTTAAGGCTTTTAATTAATAGACTTATAAATCCACTAATTAATGATTAGAGTTCTTTATAGTCTTGTCGAGAGTTCTGATATCAAGCTGAGAACCATATACAGGCAATGTAGTTCTAAAGATTCTGGTGTTATGTCTTTCTCCACCTAATCTAATTCTAGTTTTATCCCATACCCAGTTCTTAACGTTACTATTGTCATTGTATTGTCCACTGTGTGGATCATAATAGTCCCAATCTCTAGCATTGTCTTCAGCTTCGATAACTATAGGAATAGCCATTGGGAACATAGAATCATCGCCTCTGAAAATGCTATAAGATGTAGCTGATGAAGTAGTTATACCAGATACAATAGGTTGTTGAGAACCATTAACCATAACAGGTTTATAATCGTCATCTGTTTTAACAACAACTTTATCTTCTCTATCTCTCAATTCAGCTCCTGAAGTCCAGTTAGAGATTATGGAATTAACAGCTTCCTGATAAACACCATTAGTTTGCAAACTATAATATCTATAGGTTAAAGTTGAAGTTGCATTACCACAGTTATCGTTAACAAAGACACTGAATTGACATTCGATATTATCTTCCACTGGTCTTGGTGGTAAACCAAGATTTACAGCAGTATCAAAGTTAGGATCATTAGATAAGCCAGTAACAATATTCCCTGAGACTCCATTTAAATAAGGAGTAGCCATGTAGTTATATGTTATTGGTGGATTTGGAGCAAAGTTAGCACAATAACCATTTGTAGTCTGGGTTGTCCAATCATCTGCCGCTAATGCTCTTGGATCAAGACTTCCAACCAACATATTGGTAGAAGTCATATAACTTCCTCCATCAACATTGAAGCAAGGAGAGTGACTAGCTATTAAATCTGCAGGAGTATTGTCTGATGGGGACTTATCTGGCAAGTAGCATTCAACATTATTCTTGAATTCTTTTAATTTACCATAGCCAATTGGTCTAATATTATCTCTAACATGAAGAGCACAATTCAGTATTTTTTCTCCTGTGTAGTTACCAGAGCTGTCGATTGCACTAACATAGAATTTATATGGATGTATTTTTGTGACATTTCCAGAAGAATCTCTTTCTATATAACCATCAGTATTATTGGCATAACCATCAGGAACAATCTTATTTCCAGCTCCGCCTATTTCTATATCATCTACGTTTATTGAACAATTAATGCTTGAAGAAGCTAAATCTCCATTTATATCTAAGTTCTTCAATACAGTAAGACAACTAACTAATGTTTCATCTCGATAATTATATGAGTATTTAGAAGAATCAGAATCGAAATTCAAACCAGCAGTATTACTGCTTATTAATGTAGCCCTACCATATACTGAAGGATCATTAGGTGTTAAGTTTCTTGTTACAGTATCGAAAGCAAGTCTTATATCTCTTGCTTTTTTACAGAATAATGGTCTAAGATTCAAATCTGAACTTGGTCTTTTTGCCAATATTCTAGCATCTATTTCACCAATAACACCGTTTGAATAAGGGTAAGCTGATATTTCGGAATTTACAGAATTGAAATAACTAATTAAACCAGGATTGGCAAGACAATAATCTTGACAAGCTTTATACCCATAGTTATAGGCATAATTCTTTACATGTACTGCTAAATCAGTTAGACCTTCTTCTGTTTCAACACTTTCCCAGGAGTTATTATCATAAAAAGCAAATTTGATTTTATCCTGAGGTTCGCCAGTAGGATTAGCTGACCCATCAGCAAAAGCATCTTTTAATTCCAAACCAGTTACACCAAAGAGATTGTTTGGTGAGGTTTCATCCCAAAGAATAGCAGGTTCTCTAGTGTCCATAACTCTAACATCTGCCACACCAGATAAACTTATAACACCATAATAAGGTAATTTAATGTTAATCCCACCATATGATGGATCATTATATGTTCCTTGTAATGTACATTTATAATTTCTTTTCAAAGTTATGATTATCTTAGCATCTTTTGGATCTGTAGGAATCAAATTTGTACTTGTTGTAGCAACAACAGTAACATGTTTATCCCAATCTGCTTCCTCAATATGAGTCGGATTAGGTTGAGGAAGGTATAAACCATGTCTCAATGCTATTCTTGTAGTCCCAGTATTACCCATAAGAGGCATTGTTTTTTTACCTTCTCCAGGCAATTCATATTCAAGTTCTGCTGAAACAGTAATCCAGTCGTCTTGCCATTTAACATCACCAACATTGTTTTGGAAGGTACCAGTCATATCTCCAAATACAAAATCATCCGTGCCATTCTTTTCAAGCAATTTGCTAGCAACATAGTTGAAATTAGTGGAATTAGGATCATCAACTCCATTTACAGCAGAAATGTCTTTTAAAAGATTTGTTTGAGATGCTAAATTTATACGCCAACAATATTCCTTATTATTTTCTAATCCATAGTAACCAGTATCACTAGGTACAGTATTCCAGAAAGAGTCATCGATCCAGTAAGTACTAGTTGCAACTAGTTGTCCAGATGAATCACGAATCAAATCACATTTTTCGATAATAGCAATATCCGTTCCTTCAAGTGTATCTGGTTTATCACCAGCAACAACTATTGGTTCCATAGCCCAGAAAGAGTTTGGATCACTGCCATATATCACAGTATAATCTATCGGCACTCCATCTGGATCATTAGAATAGTCTTTTGCATTTTCCATGAAAGCAAAATCAGACATTGCTTTTATTTGACTCAATCTCTGAGTCGGACTTATAAAAGTAGTTAGTTTTCCACTATAAGAAGGTAAAGCAAACTTACCCTTCTTATCTACTCTTGGGTCTTGTAAAACTTCTACTGTTTCACCAAATAAAATTGCATCATAGTTATACCAGTCATAATCAACTTGGCAGGTTAATATATATTTACCTTTGGAAGGTGAATATATTACTTCTGATGGCATACCATCATTATTTGCAACATTTACAGGGTCATAACTAGATTCGTTTACTAATTCACAAATAGGATTACCATAACCATCTTCAACCATCCAGGTTTTCCAATGATACCTTATAGTACCTCTATGATCTTCATAACCAGCAGGATATGGGTCTTGGATAGATGAAACAAATCCACCTAGTCTAGTATCACCATCCCAGTCTAAATCTTCATTAGGATCCTGAGCATTTTCAAACAATGGATAATTTTCAACCATATAGAAATAAACAGTCGATTGGTTCAAACTAGTTAAATCAGTTCGCAAATTAGCACCCTGATTTGTATTTGAAGTTCCTGGGATATATGGCTGATAAGAAGTGTATGGACCAATTATATCAAGAAAAGATTCTTTAGTTCCATCGATGGATAAAACTTCTGGAGGAGTAGGAACATTAATAACAGCCAGCCTACATACATCCGGGTCATTACCTGTAAATTCACTGTAACCTGGACACATGCAGCCTTTACCAGATAGATAAAAACGAGCAAAATCACTAATATTACAGAAAGTATAACCATTAATACCTATTTCAGAATCAGATTCGGAAGCATCAGATATGATCCCATACCATGAACTATTAGGATAATTTAAAGCAGCAAGCTGTGTATAAACAGCATCTGATACTTTAACTTGTAAATGGTAATAGGTTCTACCATATACAATTCGACCAACTTCAGTAATTTCGTCTCTTTTTACGTCCTTTTTGAAAACAACCTTGCCGTATTCCTGTGGGAATATAAAATTACATTTGGTATAACCATCCCCAGCAGCGACAACACACATATGAATAGCATCTTTAAGTCTAAAGTGTTCAGGAGGATTAAAAGTTGATCTATCAACACTTGGGAAGCTCAATGCCATATAGAGATTACCAAAACCATCTGATTTTATAGAATCAAGTTCACTATTATCACCATCGCCCCCCATACTATCAACAACACCCTTAACGTCAATTACAGACATTGGTTTATCAGCAGAGAAACCTGGATTATCTTTTCTACCTATATCTTCACAAACAAATTTATAGACTTTATTTTTACCTTTATCATAGGCATAAATAATACCACCCTTCTGGTTCCACTGATTTGAAACACTAGCAGCAGTAATTTTCATATCGCTAGGAGGTGTGTCACCTGTACTCAACTGATACCACTCTTTTACCTGCTGGTCTCCCATAACATAAACATAATCGGTGTCTTTATCTCTTAATGATATACCAATCCAATATGAGTCTAGCTTTTCAGGAAAACCTCTAATCAAAGAACTGGTACTATAATCAGCGGCACCACCAGTCCCTACAACACGAGTCAAAGTATATTGGCTAGAATTTTCCAAATGGCTTAGAGAATAAATTCTATCACCAGTACTGCCTTGAAGTTTAGGCTGCATAGCTATATCTGTTTTAGGTTTTTCTGGGTCAGAAGTACCAGTACCACCATCGGCTTGACAAGAATCTAAACAACCGCAAACAAAGTATCTTTCAGTAGTAACTTCTTCAGAAGTTGCTATAGGATTAGCCCCCATAGAACCCGTAGTCGGGTAATCTACATCATTTGAAGCAGGAGTACTATTTGTCCAAGTAACCTTATGATAGTTATGATTTACAACTTTTTCTGTATCATTATAAACCATATAACCAGAAGTACTGCTATATTGGTTTCTATGCCAGCTTGAATACCAGGAACCATTTGGGATAGCATACCAGTTTCTACCAGAATATTCTCTCAAAGCCAAATAGTCTCTTTCATTAGTAGGATCACCTAAAGCAGGCAGTTTATAACCAACAGGCTTTGTTGCTGATGTACCAGGACCTAATGCTCTTATTGAGCTGGATCCTCTAATATATCTTGGACTCGATTGGTTATTAGTTCTGTATATGTCACTGCCTCTTTTTACCTGTCTGGCATCATAATGGTGGTAAGACCAGGAACCATAGTCAGATCCGTTTTCTGTCATACCATTGCTACTATCAAGAACTTGTCGATATATGTTTCCAGTTCTAGCAACCGGAGTAGGATTTGGTATTTCTTCAGAAAAAGTATAGATATTTCTGTCTAAGTCAACAGCAAAACCCATAGAATCATTAAAGTTATCACTTATTACTTTAAATTTTTTCTGAGGTGAAGTATGACTATTAAAATATTCGCCAGTAACAGCATTGTTAAGTCGATAAATACCTTTATGAGTACCTTGTCCTATAGACAAATAACATTCACCATTTCTGAGGTAGTTATCGTCTAATGCTTCCGCCCTTTGGACAGACCCTAGATTTGCCCCTGTCGCCAAAATTAAGGCGAGCAGGAAACTCCCATTTAATCTTTTTTTCATATTAATACTCCTGCTTAATAAATAAAGCTTCTCGACAAACTATAAAAAATAAACAAGCAAGTTTTGTACCTAATTTTATGGAGAATTGAGGAGTGAAAAGAGATAAGATATAAGTAATAATGGATAAGAGAGATAGGAATGAAAACAAAAATATGAGTAAGTGTTAAGATAAAAAAGTAAAAAATAACAAATAATTAGTAAAAAAATTTATACATTTTTATTTCTAGAAAATAAAGACGAATTAATAAACAAAAAATAATCTTTATTAATTCGTCCTTTTTTAATTAACAATTAAAGATTAATACATTATGGCACTTTGTATAACAGCAGTAGAAATGTTTGGGTCAAGTTTATAAGCTTTATATAATGCTTCTAGAACATCTTTTGTCAAGTCTGTTCCGCCGATAATAATATCACTGTTAACCAAACTACTTTTCATTCTTCCCAAGATAGAGCCAGCTTCATTTAACCAGGTTACTGTCTTTCTTGTTACACTACCATAATAACCCTCAACAGCCAATTTATCACTTAGTAATTCTTGAGGAAAAGCCGTATTGAAAATAGCATTAAGAGAGTTATCCATTGTTATAGTTTTTTTATTTTTTGAAGAAATAGCTATAGAGTTCTGCATCAATCTTTTGTAATTAGAGTTAAATACAATAGATATACCTTTTTGTTTAGCGATCTTTTTAATGTATTCTTCTGTTTCTTTGATAATAGCATTAAAACGCTTTTGAGTTTCTTCTGGAGTTGTAAAGTTTTCATTAAAACCGAATTCTTTTATTTTCATAAGCTTATCTTCTACCAATGAATACTGCCCTGCAAATAAAGTCATAGTTGAATAATGTAAAGCTTCCAACCTATCCAACCTCTGTTTAAAAGTTGCTTTTTTAAGTTCTGCTGGTCCTGTCGCCAAATCAACAAGTTCTTCTATATGTTTTTTATTAATTTTATCAAGTTCTTTTGAGTATTTTTGTTCTTCCTCTTTCATTTTCGCCTTAATTTCACCCATCTGAGAATAAAGTTCTTGAATACTTTTATTATTGTTTTCTTCTTCAGCTTTAGCCTTTTTCTTAGAATTTTCATCTCTTTTCGTAGTGAAAGCTTTCATTTCTGTGTTGTAATTGATCATATCAGGGTGCAATAAAAGAAGAACATATAAGTCTACTTTACCAATACCAGTATCGCTTTTTTTCTGGGCAAAGGTTTCGTGGTTTGTGAGAAAAAACATCGCTATAACCAGCAAACAAATACTTTTAAATTTCATTTCAACTCCTTAATTATTTAAAACAGAACAAATACTTTTTATAATATTATCATTAATTTTATATTTTTTGTATATATTACTAATAATTTGTGTTTCTATAAATTCCCCGCCAAAAAGCACTACAGAAAAATCAGCATTATCTACCCGTTCTGCTATTCTAGGATTTTTAAGTATTTCAAGCCAGCGAATCAATCTTGTTGAATCAGTAAGTCCTTCCTCTGAAATAATATTATCATGCTTTCTTAAGAGAGAATAAAGATAGTTTTCAGGAACAATATTTCCTAAAGAGACATTTAATCGATTTCTTTCACTTTGTATATCTCGAAATAGAATATTTGTGTTAAATACTATTTCGAAGTTTTCTTTCTTTGCATATTCTTCAATTTGCTCAAGAACTTCTTTTTCTATTTCAAATAGAATATTTTCTGTTTCTTCAATAGTAGTTAAATCATTATTTACCATTGCATATCTGATTTTATCTCTTTTTTCTGTAAGTTCTTTTACTTTTTTGGAATATTCTTCTTTTAAGTTTTTTTTATTTTTCTTGTCTTCTTCAGTTTCATTAGGATAAACAATACTAAGAATAGATATAGTTTTTTGCATATTTTTAATATCTTCTTTTATCTTGTCTAACTCAGTATAATCATAAACTTTTTCATTTTTTAATTTAATTATTTCTTCTTCGAACTTATCTTTAGGTAAGTTTATGCTTTTAATTTTATAAAAACCGATTCTATTATAATCAAATAGGAACATTTTTGGATGAAGAGCAAGTATTTTGGATAAATCTATTCTAGCTATTCTGGTAGATTTGCTATTTTCATTCTGATAAATGATTAAATCATTGGTATTCATAAACAATGAACCTATTATATAAGAATAAGCAATGTAGTTTCTTAAAATATTATCTTCTTTAGTAAAATAAAAATCTCTCAAACCTTTAAAATTATTAAATAGAGGTTCGTTATTAAATCTTGGAAGTTTATTCAAAACAATTTGGTTTTCTTTATACAAAGGAATAAGAGTATCTTCTGTCATCTTGTCAATAACTTGAGATAACTCAATTCTAGAAGGCAAGCCATTATTATTAATCATCCAATCCTTTTTTTCAATAGCTTTAAGTATCTCTTTTTCTCTTTTATCTAGTTCAGAAGTAGAATTCCATAAATCATCATTTTCTGAATCGCTGCTGATTAAATTCTGAGACAAAGTTGATTTTTTTGCTTTTATTTCTTCAAGTTCTAAGGTCAGACTTGCATTTTCTTCCTTAAGCCTGTTCACATCTACCTGGTCATAAGAAGTATCTTTAAAATAACCAGAATTTCTATCATAATTTTTCATAAAAGGGTGATTGTTTATCAATCTATCCAGATCTGATTGAATAAAAGTCTGAGCGTTTAATTCAGATAAAGAGCAAAAAGCAGAAACAATTGCCAGTATTATAAAAATATTATTTTTCATCTAAAATCACCACCAACTTTTCGATTTGCTTACCCTTTTGTAAACATTCTATTCGTTCTGTAACAGATGCAACCGTTTCTAATATTGATGGCTCAATATTATATTTTGAATAAATTATTTTCAAAGTATCAGGAAGAATATTTTTACCACCTGCCAGAACTATTGGGTAATAAGAAATAGGTAAAGAATCTAAATTAACCGATTGCCTTGTAATTCTAGCCCATCTTTGTAATTTTGAATAATTAGCCTTAGTTTCAGGAGGAATATAAAGCATATTTCTCCAATAAAAAGAATAAAACAAACTAAAGTTAAATCCTGGCATCCCCTGTCCATATATCAAATCAAGAAATTTTAAAGAAAACTTATAAGGAACAATTAAGGAAGAATTCAGAACTAAAAGATATTTTTTATCTAAAACAATATCCATTATTGCATTATTAATATCAGTCTTTATTTCAGACATTATAGCCCTGGTTTCTTCACGTGACGTAAGTTCCGGATTTGCGTAAGACCATTCCAAATCATTTATTTTAGTTCTTAATTCATTTTCTTTTATACTCAACTCACTAACTTTTTGGGTATATTCTGGTGTTATATCTGTTCGTTGAGCAAATTGCTTTATATCTAATTCATCTCTCTGAGCTAATATAGTTTTTAATTCAGAAATCAATTTTTCTTTTTCTGCTTTAATATCTTTAGGTGACTTCTTTAATTTTTCAACCGCTTTTTTAAACTCTTCATCGCTAAGTCCTAAATTCACTTTATAAAACCCCATGCGATTATAATCATACAAAGCCATTTTTGGATGAAGACTTACAGCTAGCCTCATATCTATTGTGGCTATTTCGTTAGCATTTATGGCAAATATAGGATGAGCCTCAAATAACATCATTAACAATAAAAGAAGAGAAGAAAAAACTTTTAATGGTTTCATAGAGTTTAATAATCCTTTTTTTAATCTGGTAATTCAGGAATTACCTTTTGGTGTGGGTTTACATAGAGTTCAGGACGAGCTTTCAATTTTCTATCATTTAAAAGATGTTCAACATAATGAACATCTTCGTATAGAGCTTTATTTTCATTATTTATAGGATATAAGTTTACGGATATAATATTTTCTGGACGTAACTGTTGATAAAAAACAATAGAGAAACAGCTTTGTCCCTTAAATTCCTGGGCCCAGGGTTCATTTGGGTCCTGGAATATGCATCTGATTCTGCTTTCTTGAGCAAGAACAAGCTGATAGCAACGATTATCAGCATTCAAATCAGAAAAAAGGCATATTTTAAACTCGTTTTTATCTGTATCTATAATAAGAGGCTTATTTTTATCATTGTAAAAATTTTTTGCTATTTTACCAAGAGATTTGTTGTCTGGAATTAGATACCATTTTGTTTTAGCAACCCAGCCATCAAAACAAGACAAAATCAGATCCATAAAAGGAGTGAGTAAACTCGGTTTTGTAACCCATAATACTTTATCGGTAACAGCGTCTTTAAAATGGTTTTGAATAATTGATATTTCTGAAAGTGGAATTAAGGGTGAGTTATTCTGAAATTTATAATAAAATCTCAATTGCCAGTCATGCAACACAAGATCGCAAGCAGATAAAGGAACTTGTATCGAAATAAATGATAATACTATAAATAAGAAATAAACAATTTTGGTTTTTGAATACATGATTTTTTATATTTGCAAAAATAATGCCAAATAAAAAAATATGTTTTCAAAGCATTTTAAAAAAGCTTTAATTGCAACGGTGTTTTAATATTGTTTTTTTTCTCTATTCTATTAGAATTAGCTGTTTCTTTAAAACTATCAAATTCCTTATGCATCCAAGCTAATAACAAATCTACTATATTTTTTATTTGTTCATGACTAAGATTTAAACCTTTTTCTATTTTATACCACTTTTTTAAACAGCCTCTACAGCAGCAAGCACAAGCATGTTGTGCAACAAATACAGGGTGCCCGTGAGTAGGGGTTTGTTTCCCATCGCTAGCGATTATCGCAGGAGCAAGCTTTTTGGTAATAAAATCATGACAATGAGATTGAATTTTATCCCAGCCTTTTTCTTTTATATATTCGATGTCTTTCTTTTTTAAATGAAAACTCGATCTAAATTTTGAGCAGTTTAGTTTTTCTAAGGCAGATTCAATGTTCATTATCATCTGACACAGTTTTTTTCGGTGCTAAAAGAGGCAGTTTTGATTCTGTGCCTTTTATTATTCGTTGAATATTAGATTTATGCTTAATAATTACAAATAAAGCAACTAAAGCAGCAAACACAGTTATATATATAGTGTAATCGCCCAATACATTGCCATACCACAAGAAAAAAGGCAATGAAACTGCTGCTACCATTGAACTTACAGAAACCATTCTTGTAATTAACAATACTACTAAAAATACTGCTAAGGCATACAAAGCATAATAACCTGACAAAGCGATAAATACGCCTAAACCTGTTGCTACACCTTTTCCCCCTTTAAATTTAACCCAGAAAGAAAGAGTATGCCCAAGCATTGCAAATGCTGCAGCAGCAAAAATAACCTGTGGATGAGTAGGCCAAAGATTTGCAGAAAGCAGCACGGGAACCATGCCTTTTAAAACATCTATAGCAAGATTAGCAGCAAAGGCTTTACCTCCAACAGTTCTATAAACGTTGGTAGAGCCCATGTTTTTACTGCCGTGCTCGAAAATGTTTATTCCGTAAAAAATCTTGCAAATCAGCCATGCAGTTGGAATAGAACCGAAAAAATAACCTATTAGTGAAGCATATAACCAATCCATAGTTTTAACGGCTAGGCTCTATCTTTACTGGCCAGCCTTCAAAGGTTTCTTCCTGCCTAATGTGATTCAAAAGGTAACGCTGATAGGAAAAATGTAAACCTTTTGGTTCATTACATCTAACTTTGAATACTATTGGCGGTCCCTGAACCTGTTCTATACGTTTAATTTTTAACTCTTTGCCTTTGTAGGCAGGAGGTGGCTGAATGGTTACAGCATCGTAAAGAATAGATTTTAATAGTTCGTCAGGAATACGTCTATGACCAACTTCCTGAACATGGTCTATTGTTTCAAAAAGTTTGTTTACTCTTAAACCTGTTTTTGCAGAAATAGAAAGCATTGGAGCAAATTCTAACAATGGGAAAGCTTCTCTGGTTTCTTTTATTTGTTCGTCCCAGTAATGCTCATCATGCTTTGCAATATCCCATTTATTCCAGACAATGATGCAGCCTGCTCCACTTTCAATAACTCTTCCAGCAATACGTTTATCCTGATGAGTTATACCATCTCTAGAAGCATCAAGGACTAGAATAACCAAATCTGTTCGCTTTATTGTTCCAAGAGTTTTGTAAGCAGAATAGGTTTCTACACTGTCCTTTGTTGCATCTGGTCTTCGTAAACCGGCAGTATCGATAAAACTGTATCTCTTACCATCTCTATCCAAGTGGAAAAGAATAGTATCTCTTGTGGTACCTTCAACGTTATCTACTATTGAACGGTCTTCTCCAATCAGCATATTAAACAAAGCAGATTTACCAACATTTGGCTTTCCTACAATTGCTATGCGTTCAAGCTTTTCTTCCTCTTCTTCGTCATCTTCTAAATCTTTGGGATCGGCATTAACAGGCAAAATCTGAACCAAATCGTCTAGCATATCTGCGACACCATGAGAGTGCAAAGCAGAGATAGGATATAGTTTTTCTTCTCCAAGTTCATAAAACTCTGAAAGTATAATATCTTCAGAAGCTTCAGTATTATCTAATTTGTTAATACATACAAATAGCGGTCTGCCCGACCAACGTTTTCTTAAAAAATTATAAATCTGTTTGTCATCAGGAACAAGCCCAGCCTGACCATCGCAAACAAATATAATAGCATCTGCTTCTTGTAGGGCAAAATTGACCTGATTTTTAATTGAAGTCATTAAAGACTTAGTGTTATCTGGCTCTAATCCGCCAGTATCTACAACGTTAAATTTTCGTCGATTCCAAGTGGCTTCGGCATAGTTTCTATCACGAGTAACCCCTGGTGTTGGGTCTACTATGGCATGACGATAACCGACCAAACGATTTAACAATGATGATTTGCCTACATTTGGTCTGCCAACTATTGCTATTACAGGGAGTGAATCCATGAATTGCTCCTTAATAAAATACAAAACTCCCTATTTTATTTATAAAGGGAAGTAATCTTAGTTTATTACATATTGTAATACTGATTTAAAATATTATTCTTGAAAACCTTCTTTAACAGTGGCGGCAGTTACTTGATTTCTACCATGTTCTTTTGACCAATAAAGAGCCACATCAGCTGCTTTAATTAAGGAATCCATATCATCAGCACAATCTGGGAATACAGCTACGCCAAAACTTGCTGTCTTACGAATAACAGCTCCGCCATATTCAATAACTTCATTTTCTATGGATCGTCTAATTCTTTCTGCAACTGCTACAGCCCCTACCATATCGGTTTCTGGGAGAACCAATGCAAATTCTTCTCCACCATAACGTGCCGGAAGGTCATGAGTTCTGACTGCTCTCCGCAGAATAGCTGCAACATGTTTAAGAACTTCATCACCTGTTTGATGACCATAGTTATCGTTTAGAAGTTTAAAATGATCTATATCGACCATTATCATGGCTATTTTACGTTTAAAACGAGCAGCACGTTTGATTTCATCACTTAATCTTTGTTTAAAATAGCGATGCAAGTAAAGTTTAGTCATACCATCAGTAATGGCCTGTTCATATAATTGAGCATTCTTTACAGCGGCCCCTAACTGGATGGCAAAAACTTTAATCAGACGAATATCTCGAGCTGTAAACCTTTCTAGGCTTTCTGAAGCACAAAGATGAACCATTCCCAAGAATTCACCCTGGCTAAGTATAGGAACAACAACAAAAGAAGTTCCAAATATTATTTTATCTTTTTCAGATAATTCTAAAGATTCATTTCTACCTGCTTCGTATTCTACCGGTTCTTTTGTTTCCTGAACTTTATAAATAACATTAGAGTCATCAGAAGTTAGCTTATTTGATAACATTGAGGCATCACCCAAGTGACTCATCAGGTTAAAAACACCGTTTTCTTCACTTAATAGCCATGTGGAACCACGATCTATCTCTGTGATTTCTGCGATAGCATTCATAGCCATATCTAGAAGAGCCTGAAGCTGAAGTTCGGATGAAATCATCTGTGAAGCCTGATAAAGTATGCTCACTTCCTGAATTTTTTCGTCTAATCGTACATTCGATTCACGAAGTTCTGACAAAAGCAAGTAATTATTAATAGCTACAGAGATATTACGTGATAGTGTTTTAAAAAATGTTATTTCTTTATCTGTAAGAGGTATTTCTTTTAATTTATGCCCAATAACGATAAGGCCAATAAGTTTGCCACGAACCCTTAAAACCGACACAGAATCAAGATTGTCATTGCTAAATGAATCTAACACCTTAGACAAATGCTTAAATTCACTAAATCGGTAAGTTAATTCTTCTGAATCTTCATCTAATTTTGTTAATTCTTCAGAAGTTAAATTATAGTCAAGTTTTTTAAGTGCCAGTTTCCAGGAACAACGTAAAGATATTTTCTTATTTAGAGTATCGAATAAGAAAATGCCACCTTTTCTAACCCCCAATGTTCCCATAAGAAGATGCAGCAATGATTTCAATTGTGCATCAAAACTGGTTACACGGCAAAGCTCATCTCCAATATCACTCAAAGCACCTAATACATATTCATATCTAAGTACTTGTTGCTCTGTATTCTGTTCTGAATCGGACATAATAAATAAACTTAACCTTTAAATTTTGCTACAGCTTCTTCTTCTTTATCAAATGGTTGTGCGAATTCCAGCAGTCCCATCATTTCAAAAGTCTTTCTATTAGTTGGAGTTAAGTTTGTAAAAGCCAAAGCTCCTTCAGCTTCTTCAATAGCTTCGATAACACCAATCAAAATAGAAATACCAATAGAGTTAATCAAAGGTGATTTTTCAAGATTGATTACTATTTTATTAATAGAATTTTCTAGATGTTCTGAACAAAGTTCATCAACTTTTTCCGCACCAAGATCATTAAGATAACCATTGGTTCGAATAACTAAGACCTCACCATCTAAGTGATGAGTAAGAGTAAATTCTTCTGCCATTTTATTTAACTCTCCTCAAGATACATACATATTTAATAACACAAAAAAAAGAGATTAACAATATTTTCTTGCATTTTATCAAATTCTTTATATATTTTCTTTTCCATACCCGTCTTTGGTAGTTCACACCATAAAAATTTTGTTCTATCATATATAAAAAACACCCCCAAACAATTTTCACAAACAGTTTTTTAAAAGTTTCGTACCCTCTTGACAAAATTTTTTTAGAGTGTTAGAATTAATGGTGCGAGTGG
>CAJOND010000061.1 GCA_905236675.1 Candidatus Rifleibacteriota bacterium
TAAGGGTCTTACTGTTGAAATGACTTCAAATCCTGCCTGGTATGCAATACAAGCTTTGCCATATCTGATTGAATACCCACATGAATGTTCTGAACAGACATTTAATAGAATCTACGCTAATAAGCTTGCTGCTCATATTGCCAGATCTGATCCTAAGATTAGAAGAGTATTCGATATTTGGGCAAAAGATGAGCTCTATAACAAGGGTACAGCTTTAATGTCTAATCTGGAAAAGAATCAGCATTTAAAATCTGTTACCTTAATGGAAACTCCCTGGATTCTTGATGCTAAGAGTGAAAATGAACAGAAGCATAAAATAGGTGTATTATTTGAAAAAGCCAGATTGGAAAGAGAAATCAATCAAGCTACTAATAAGTTAAGATGTATGCAGTTAAGTGATGGTTCATTCCCATGGTTCCCTGGTGGTTACGGTAATCCATTTATAACTCTTTATATCATGACTGGCTTTGGTCGTTTGAAGCATCTTGGTGTTGAAATTGATCTTCTTACAGCATTGAAATGTGTAGATTTTATGGATCATGAAATTGTCGAATATTATGAAAAAATAATATTAAATGATAAAGACTATAAAGAACATAACCATATGAATTCTACTATAGCTTTCTATTTATATGGTCGTACATTATTCCTGAAAGAAAGACCAATTCCAAGTCATAGTAGAGTAGCAGTAAATTATTTCATAGAACAGGCTAAGAAATTCTGGCTTCAAGTGCCATATAGAATGAGTCAGGCTCATATAGCTCTTGCTTTACAGCGTTTTGGCGATAAAGAAACTTCCAAAGCTATCGTTAGAAGCATTAAGGAAAGAAGTGTAACCGACGATGAAATGGGTCGTTTCTGGCGTGAAAACGAAATCGGCTATTCTTGGAACAGGGCTGATATTGAAACTCAGGCTATGATGATTGAAATGTTCTCTGAAATAACCAATGATGAAGAAGCTGTAGAAGACTGCAAAGTCTGGTTGTTGAAACAAAAACAGACTACCTGCTGGAAAACAACAAAATCTACAGCAGATGCTATATATGCTTTGATTCTAAGAGGCTGTGACTTACTTGCTTCTGATAAGATTGTTAAGGTTTATTTAGATAACAAAGAAGTTAAACCAGAAAAGATTGAAGCTGGAACCGGCTATTATGAAAAAATCTATTCTGGAGCAGAAGTCAAGCCTCAGATGGGTAAGATTCAGGTTAAGAAGGAAGACAAAGGTGTTGCCTGGGGTGCTGTTCATTGGCAGTATATCGAAGACATGACCAAAGTAACTCCATTTGAAAATAACCTGAAACTTAAAAAGTCTCTTTATATTAAAACAAATACAGAAAAAGGTCCTGTAATAACACCTGTTAAGGATGGCAAAGTCAGGGTAGGGGATTTAGTAGTAGTTCGTATAGAATTACGTACAGACCGTAATCTTGAATTTGTACATATGAAAGACCAGCGTGGTAGTGGTATGGAACCAGTAAATGTTCTTTCTCGCTACAAATGGCAGGATGGTCTAGGTTACTATGAAGCAACAAAAGATGCTGCTTCTCACTTCTATATTGATTATTTGCCAAAGGGTACATATGTGTTTGAATATGAACTTCGTGTACAACTTGCAGGTCAGTATCAGACCGGTATAGCAGAAATCATGTGCATGTATGCACCTGAATTCAATTCACATTCTGAATCATTCATGCTTAACGTAGCACCGCAAGAATAAAATCTATTTATTGCAGAAGACCCTTTTGTTTTTTGCTATGTAAAATCCATTTCCCCCACTTTTTGAGTGGGGGAAATTTTTTTAGAAAGTCTTAAATATTCATATCAACCAAAATAAATTACAAGTAATTTATTTGAATTTTTTGTAAATAAGGCATTAGTTTATTATTCCAACGATGATCAATCAACAATTAATCCAGAAAACGATTTTGAAATAGATTTGATGTTTCGGAGATAATTTATTACAATTATTGAAATGTAATGTGTTTCAGGGGAGAAAGTATGTTTGTAAAGAAATTATTCTTTGCCTTAATGTTTATTATATTAATACCTTTTAATCTTTTTGCTCAAAGCTATGAAGACATGTGGAAAAAAGTTGATGCAGCTGAAAGAAAAGGCTTGCCTCAATCAGCTTTAAAAGAATTAGATCCAATTTATAAAAAAGCGATTAAAGAAAAAAATCATGTAGAAACCATTAATTCTATATGCAAAAAGGTAATTTTAGAAGGAGTAATTCAGGGAAATCAGCCTCATGAAAGAATAATCAGATTTGAAGAAGCTTTAGAAACTGCTGATAACAAAATTAAACCTATGCTGAAGATTATTTTAGCAAAATGGTATTATCATTATTATACAAGAAATAGAATAAAATTTCTCAAACGTACAAAGACCTCTGAAGAAGTTGATTTAAAAGATTTTAGAACCTGGGATTTACCACGTATTTTTTCTTGTATAAACAATATCTATGACTCTCTGCTAGAAAAAGAAGAAGAATTAAGCAGCATTCCCCTTACTGATTTTAAAGGATTTTTAACAGAAAGTAATCAACCTACTGAATTAAATGCTAATCTCTATGAATTTTTAATTCATGATGCCTTAGATTTTTATACTAATGATGATCAGACAACGATAAAGCCTAAAAATGCTTTCGAACTTGATTCTAATGCAAAAGTTTTTTCTTCTATAGATGAATTTATTAATTTTATTCCGGAAAGCTTAGATACAGATTCTTCCAACTATAGAGTTTTAAAGCTATATCAAAAACTCATTTCTTTTAATAAGAAAAATAATAATGTTGATGCTTTGTTAAATAACAATATTGAACGAATTCAATGGGCTTATAAAAATTCAATTGATATAGACAAAGATCAAAAGTATGTATCTGCATTAAAGTCATTATTATCTGAATATTCTGATAACAAATATATTTCTTCAGTTTACTTTTTATTGGCTAATTATTACTGTCATCAGGAAGATTATTTAACCTCTATAAATTATGCAGAAAAAGCATATAACCTGTGGCCTGATTCTTTTGGAGGGATTAGCTCCTATAATTTAATACAAAAGATAAAAAAGCCATCAATTGCTTTAGAAACAGAAAATAATTTAATGCCTGGAAGAAGTAAAATTAAAATATATTATAGAAATCTCAATCATGTTTACTTCAGGTTAATAAAGCGTTCTGATGAAGAAATATTAAAAAATTTTTATGGGAATAAAGATAATTTAAGAGATAATCTTTTTAAACAAAAAGCAGATTTTTCATTTGATGCAGAATTAGATAATCAAGCTGATTACAAAAAACATTTCAGTTATGTAACTATACCGAATGTTGAAAAAGGTTATTATTGGATTTTAGCTTCATCAAACCCAGATTTTTCAGAAAAAGACAATGCTCTATTTTATTGTCCAATACAAATCAGCAATTTAAGCATTATATCTATAAATAATGCTGCTATAAACGATTATAAAATTTTTGTATTAGATGCATTTAGCGGAAAACCTATTGAAGGTGCTGAAATAAAAATATATGAAGATGTAAATAGTTCTTTTAAAGAAAGAAAATGTAATAATACAGGCAAAGATGGTTATTTTAAATATAATTATCAAGGTTTCCATCCTTTTATTATTTGTAAATATAAAGATGACAAAGCTTATATATCAGCAAGATGGTACCCTGGTGGTTATAGTAATGTTGATAATGGTAGGAAATCAAAAGTTTATTTCTTTACAGACAGAAGCATTTATAGACCAGGGCAAACAGTTTATTTTAAAGCTATTGCCACAATTAGTGATAAAGGTGAAGATGAATATGATATATTAAAAAACTGGAAATTAGACATCAGATTTAGAGACCGAAACAGACAGGAAATAAATAAGCTATCCTTAACTACTAATGAATTCGGTTCATGTTCAGGCCAATTCATTATTCCTTCTGATAGATTAACAGGAGATTATTCGATTTATAGTGAGGGTGATCCAGGGCAAATATTTATAAAAGTTGAAGAATATAAAAGACCTACTTTTAAAGTAGAAATAGACCCGCCATCTGAAGGTTATCGGCTTAACCAGGTAGTAAAATTGAAAGGACGTGCTTTATCTTATACTGGAGCAGTAATTGATAATGCAGAAGTTAAATTTAGAGTAGTCAGAAAGGTAGACTTCCCAAAATGGATTTGGTGGATAAAACCAATTCAAGATTCCCAGGAATTAAATAATGGAATTGTTAAAATAGATGAAAATGGTGAATTTGAAATAGATTTCATAGCTAAGCCAGATTATAAAATCAATAGGAATTCTGATCCCAGATTTACTTTCAATATAACTGCTGATGTTACAGATAATACTGGGGAAACAAGAAGTGGATATAAGGATATTAAAATTGGCTATACTGCCATGAATTTAACAATTGCCTGTAAAAACCATTTCGATTCTGATAAAAGTTTTGATTTCTCTATATGTAGCACTACTCATGATGGCAAAAATATTCCAGCTAATGGTAAAGTTAAGATTATTTCACTGATTCAACCCGAAACACCAGAACGCCATTCATATACTTTGCCTTATTTTGGCTTTGAATCAAGTAATAAGGACATTATTGACAATAATTCAGCAATGAGATTTATGAAAGAAGGTAAAGCTGTATTTGAAGAAGAATTTTCTACCAATAATGAAGGTAGTTATAAAAAGTCTTTGAAGCTTTCTGAAGGCATATATAGAATTAAAGTTGAGAGCAAAGACAGGTTTGGTAAAGAAGTTATAGCTCAGAATGATATAATTGCTTTATCTTATAGTTCTGAAATTTGTAATGTTAAGCTTCCATTTTTCGTTGAAGTTATTTACGACAATCTAAAACCAGGTGATACTTTTAAAGCTTTCTGGGGAACAGGCTATGATAAAGGACCTGCATATGTGGAAATATATCATCGTAATAATGTTTTAAAGTCTTTCTGGACAAATCCGTCAAAAAATAAAGAAATTATTTCTTTACCTATTACAGAAAACATGCGTGGCGGTTTTTACGTTAAAGTATTTCAAGTAAAAGATAATAGCTTATATAAATCAAGTAAATATATTAATGTAGATTGGACCAATAAAAATCTTAACTTAAAACTGATACATTTCACATCAAAAATGGAACCAGGTTCGAAAGAAAGCTGGAAAGTTGAAATAACAGGTGAAAAAGCAGATTTTAATATGGTTGAAATGCTTGCTACTATGTATGATGCAAGCCTTGATGCATTTATAAAACATATTTGGAACAAAATTGATATATTTTATAAAGATAAAGAATTTGAAACTAGTGATTTTTCAAACAACTATAATATTTTTAAAAGTTATAAAAACAATTTCATTGCAGATAGTATAAAACTCAAGCCAATTATTTATCAGAATATTCCAAATTATATAATTTCTGATTATTATGGTTATTGTTATGAACCTTTTAAAGATAGAAAGCCTTATAGTACTTTTTCTTCAAGACTAGACAATTTAATCAATACGAGTTATGGGCTTGATGTTACTTTTTATTCATTAACTAAAGAAATTCAACCTCATGTAAAGATGAATGTCAAAAGCGCTTCTGGTTCAGGAAGTGGTTCAGGTTCAAAATCAAATACTCTAACAATTAATGAAGATGTAGATCTTTCAAACGTTCATTCAAGAGCTAATCTTAAAGAAACAGCATTTTTCCAACCTCATCTTTCACTGAACAAAGATGGAATTGTAACAATTGATTTTGAAATGCCTGAAGCTTTAACTACTTGGAAATTCCTTGGTTTTGCTCATGGAAAAGAATTACAAAATGGAGTTGTTTCTCAAGAAGTTGTTACTCAAAAAGAATTAATGATTCAGCCTAATACTCCTAGATTTTTAAGAGAAGGTGATAAAATTGAATTCTCAGTTAAGGTAACAAATCTTAGTGACAAAGATCAGTCTGGTTCTGCTGTTTTAGATTTAATAGACGCTGTGTCAGAAGAAAATATAAATTCTGAATTTAATAATAATGAAAGCAAGAAAAGTTTCAGCGTTCCAGCAAAACAATCAAGAGCTATTAGCTGGGTTTTAGAAATTCCACATAAACCTGGTTTTGTTAAATATAAAGTTGTTGGTGCAACCAATTCTTATTCTGATGGTGAAGAAGGTATATTGCCTATTCTTTCTTCTAAGGTTTTGCTAACTGAATCATTATCTCTTCCAATAAGATGGGCAGAAACAAAGAAATTTAAATTAGAAAAGCTGATAAATTCTCCTAAATCAAAATCTTTAAAAAATAAAGCTTTAACAGTAGAAATGTCTTCAAATCCAGCATGGTATGCAGTTCAAGGTCTTCCATATCTAATGGAATATCCTTATGAATGTTCTGAACAGACCTTTAACAGACTATATGCCAATAAACTTGCTCATCATATAGCTAATTCAAATCCAAAAATCAAAAAAGTATTTGAAACCTGGGAAAAAGATGAATTATTCAACAAAGGAAATACTTTATTATCAAATCTTGAAAAGAATCAACATTTAAAATCTGTTGCATTATCTGAAACCCCATGGGTTTTAGATGCTAAAAATGAAAATGAACAAAAACATAAAATGGGAATTTTGTTTAATGATTCAAGATTAAATAAAGAAATCCAATCTGCATATGATAAGCTCAAATATATGCAATTAAATGATGGCTCTTTCCCTTGGTTTCATGATGGAAGAGGGGACGCATTTTTAACTATGTATATAATGACAGGATTTGGTAGATTAAGAAATCTAGGAGTAGATATTGATCTTACTATACCCTTAAAAAGTGCTGATTTTTTGGATAAAAAAATAGCTGATGTTTATGAAAAATTAGTAGTAAAAGTAAAAGATGGTAAAGAAGAAGGTGTGGACCTTGATTATTTAGATCCTGTAATTGCTTTCTATTTATATGGGCGTTCGTTCTTTATAAAAGACAGATTTTTACCAATGAATACAAAAGAAGCTGTTGATTTCTTTATAGAACGTGCAAAAACAAAATGGTTGTCTGTTCCTTATAGAATAAGCCAAGCCCATTTAGCTATTGCTTTATATAGATTTGGTCAAAAGAAATCGGCAAAAGAAATAGTTGATAGTATAAAAGAACGAAGCTTAGCCAATGATGAATTAGGTCGCTTCTGGTCAGAAAATGAAATTAGTTATTCATGGAAACGGGCAGAAATTGAGACTCAGGCTATGATGATAGAAATGTTCAATGAAGTAACTAAAGATGAAGAAGCAGTAGAAGACTGCAAAGTCTGGCTTTTAAAACAAAAACAAACGCAAAGTTGGAAATCAACAAAGGCTACTGCAGATGCAATTTATGCTTTGTTACTGAGAGGAACTGATTTATTATCTTCTAATGAAATAGTCAAAGTGTCTTTAGCTAACAAAGAAGTTAAGCCAGATAAAATTGAAGCTGGTACAGGATATTACGAAAAAATATATTCTGCCGATGAAATCACTCCTCAAATGGGTAATATTCAAGTATCAAAAGAAGAAAATGGTGTTGCCTGGGGCGCTGTACATTGGCAATATTTTGAAGATATGGCTAAAGTCACTCCCTTTGAGAAAAACTTAAAATTGAAAAAAGGTTTATTTATTAAGAATTATACAGATAAAGGACTGGAATTAAAACCAATAAAAGGTTCTTTAAGAGTAGGTGACTTAGTAGTAGTCAGAATAGAATTAGAAACTGACCGTGATTTAGAGTATGTGCACATGAAAGACCAGCGCGGCAGCGGAATGGAACCTGTTAATGTCTTATCTAAGTATAAACGACAAGATGGTTTATTCTATTATGAAACCACTAAAAACAGTGCAACCCATTTCTTTATCAGTTATTTACCAAAGGGGAAATATGTTTTCGAATATGAATTGCGTGCACAACTAGCTGGCTCATACCAAACAGGTATCGCCGAAATCATGTGCATGTATGCACCTGATTTCAATTCACATTCTGAATCATTCATGCTCAATGTAGAGCCACAGCAGTAAAATCGGACAAAAACAGGCTTGTTTTCCAAGCCTGTTTTTATTTTTTAGGTTTATTGTAGTTGTTGTATAGAAACCAACAATACTTTACTTTAAGAAAGCTAATGTTCTTATTTAAGTTTTTCCGAAAACTAGGTTTTTAGGCTAAAATAAGAAAACCACCGGTCAAACCGGTGGTTTAATAATACAACAATGTATTTTATTATTGCTTAATTCATTATATTAATATTCTTCATCTTCTGGATAACTATCTTCAAGATTTGAGTCGTCATTTATAACTTCATCATTTATTCCTGTATTATCTTCAAGATTTGTATCTTCTATAATATTTTCATCACTCATTTCTGTATTATATTCTTGAATTGTATCATAAGTGGCAACATCTGGTTGATTATAATTAATTGTATCTATAAGTTTACCAGTGGTATCATCAGTTTTGATTAAAGGTCTATAAGGATAAACTGGTCTTGGTGGTCTAATCGGTCTGATTGGTCTAATCGGATATAATGAACCACCACCAACATATCTATCCAAGTCTATCAAGAAGAAGTTTTTAGTAATAAAGGTTTTTTCCTTTTTGTGTTTGGCTCTAAAAGTTCCAGAATTACAAGCGAATGTGGCATAGAGATTATCTCCATCATATTCTAAGTCTTGTATTTGAGCTGGAATTGGTTTGGTTATTACTGCTACTCTGTTCTTCTTAGTAAGATCATAAGCTTCTACTGAGTATGTTTTCCCGTCAACTTTGTAGGTTTCAACATTGTCTATTAATATATTTGTAGTTTTGTTTTTATCATTAGATACATCTGCTTTTGAAGCTATATTTTCTGTTGAAATGCTCTTTATACTATCGCTAGCAACTTCTGTGTCTTTGGTATTGCAGATATAATAATTTGGTTCCGGTATTATCCAAAATCTTGTCAAAGGATTTTTAAAAATTTGTATTTTTGATTTTTTTGTACCTTGAGAAACAGCCAAAGCTAAATATCTACCACAGACTGCGAAGCCTTGAGCATTGTTTCTAACAGCATATACAACGTCTGGTTTCCTGACTTTATGAACTTTACCGTTATATTCGACAGAATAGGTTGTTTCAGAGGCTAATTCATCTTTTTCTGAGTTATATCTATAACCAGCTATCCAAGCTTGATGTTTTTTAAATAATATATGATGTTTAACCGGAGGATAATTTTTGCCTTCGACATTCTTTTTATTTCTTACATATTCTCCAACCCATATAAAATTACCATCATAACTTATAAAACTTGATTTTGCATCAACACCGATTTGCTTAGTTGATGCTAATTTGAAAGCTGGCAATTTTCTTAATGACTTTGGTAGACCTTTTTCTTTAATAGGTTTAGCATAAGAATATTTAATAAATTGTTTAATTCTTTTTAAGCTGAAACCCCAAAGTTTAAAGTTTGAGGAAACCCAGACATAATTACCAGCAACAGCTATACCACCGGCATGACCTCTATAAGGAAGACTAGCACCTCCTACGATATTACTTAATGTTTTCATTGATTCTTCATCTTTGCTATCGAGTTCATCGTCTTCTTCATCGTCAAGCTCAGTAACAGCAACTACTGAATTGTCGTTTTCATCATCTTCGTCGTCATATTCTTCGTTTTTTATTTCCCAACTGATAGATGCTAGTTTATTGTCTATGGAGCCTGTTTTTATGCTTTTTGTTTCCATAGTTGATGATATTTCGTTATAGTCATCTTCTATAAAGTTTTCTTCTTCTTCATCTTCTTCTTCATCATTGCCATCAACATCTATTAATTCATCATCAACTTCTGCTTCATCGAATTCTTCATCATTTTGTGCTTCTGCATCACTTAATGTTTTGCTTTTTTCATAAACAGTTATTGAATTAGAAGCTAAATTGACAAGATTATTTCCGTAGAAATCATAGTCTGTATTGTTAGAGATGGCGTCTAGATATTCAAAGTAATCTCTAGTTGTGTTAGAATATAATTTCATTAAAGAAAAACGTCTTATAGCTTTATTTTTTTCTTTTCTTTCTCTATCAATTACAACTAATTGTGATGGAGCACTACTTACGGCTCTGTTAGGATGATATGACAAAAGAACATATCTTGGTTCACCATTAGGCATTAATTCGTCTGGAATATAAGCAATTCCTTGGCAAACCATACTCTTGCTTTTTTTATCGTGGCCGGGTAAGAATATTTTTGTAATAGGTTTTTTTCTTCTGGGTCTTATGGGTAAAATCGTAATCTTTTTTGAGTTTTTATCAGAAATTTCTGTTTTATCTGTTTTTGTTGAAACGATTGAATCTGAATTTTCTTCACTTTCTTCTGTTACTTCACTTACTTTTGCTTTGCTTGCAGAGGATCTTGGTCCTTTTATAGCAAAAAGAGCTGAGGAAGACAATAGCCCTGTGGCTAACAATAAGAGAATAATCTTTTTATACATACACTACTCCTTATATGAATAATATTAAAAACCGTATATAAAATAAACTCAACTCATCATAGATATTATAATATAAGTGTTATCTCATTCACAATGAATTTTTAAGTTTATATAAATATTAATTGATTTGGTTATAAGTTATATCTAATTAGCTTTTTAAAGTTATAAGTCTTTTAAGAGTATAAGTAGCTACGTCTCCCTTGCCAGAACCAACTTCTAGCTCAACCCACATAGCGTGTTTTTCTATATAAATTTTATTATAATCATTTTCATTATTGTTTTCATTGTTGTTATCATTATTATTTTCATTATTTTCATTAGATATATTTTTTGAATTTATAACTATATGGGTAAAGTTTAATTTGACAGGATGCCCCTTGGCATAATAGTAATTTTCTTCGTAATTATTGCCTTTAACATAACGGTGTACCCCGTTTAAAGAACTGGGTACATAGTCATATGTGAATGTGATATTCCCTAACGAACTTGTACTGTTAAAAACCCATTGTGCAAAGTTACTTTCCTGGTTCCATTCAGGACTTCTTATTTCATTGGCTTTTAATAAGTCAAACTCTATTTGGCTCATAAGAATATTAGCTGTTTCCATATTGTCTTGATGAGTAAGATTTCTCGCAGAACCTTTTATTCCTGAACTAAATAAATTAAGGATACCTATCAAAATTATAAATGCAAGAAAAGTAGCAATACAAATTTCTAATAAAGTAACAGCTTTTTTATATTTGTTCATATTTCTGATATCAATCCAGACATTTCTATATAATTGTTTACTGTTTTACCAGGTTCAAGCCATTCTATTCTAACAGTAATAAACTTATAATTATAAGGGGAATTAGTCAATTTGATATCTTTAACAGATACTTTCTTGACTTTTATTAATTTTAGAAAATTTTCATCATCAATTTCAGAAATATTTATTTTCTTATCCCCATTTAATTGAATTAAGCTGTTTTCTTCAAAATTCAATTTTAATTTATCGATTATATCTTCTCCTTCGTTAATCTCAGGTGATTTAAATGGAAGAAGGTTACAATAGGCTAAAATATTGGATGCAAGTTGTTTGGCTGAAAATTCATTTTTATTGTGAATTGTTCCAGAAGTGCCTTTAGACATAATAGTAAAAATTGGAAGCAAAAGAATCATAAATATTAAGCAACCAATACATATTTCTACTATTGAAAACCCTTTTCTTTTCATAATATTTTTATTCATATTTATAAACTTTTGGATTATCTTTCAAATAATACATCAAAGCCTTTTTTTCTTCTTCTGTAGCTTTAAAAGGAAATGCTGAAAAATTATTGTTATAGTTGATTTTTACACCTCTCCTCATTGCTAATAAGCCTTCTTCTCCTTTATTTATCTTTTTCATGACGATATTACCATTGACTTCAAGATATTTATCACTGCCCAAACCTTCTAATCTGACTTGTCCACATTTTGATACGAGGGAAGCGTCTAATTGTTCGACTGTTCTTTCTACAATAATATTTGCATTTTCTCCAAGAGTAAGAATCGTTAGATACTTTTTATCTGTACTGGAAACTGATTTTATATCTGAATTTATCCTTAAGTTCCCAGAGGAGAGTATAATTCCGCCATTACTCATTATTTTTTTGTTATTCAAATTTAATATAAAATCGTTACCACTTTCGTTATTTATAAATAACCAACCGTTTAAATCTATATTATCATTTATTACAATACCCTCTGCCTCTAAATATTTAATAAAGCTAGTTTCTATATCAGCAAAGTCAAGACAGTTAACTTTTTGACTGTCTTCTGAAGTAAGGGTTAAATAATAGGCTATTCTTTGGTTGTTATTTCTGTCATTTCCATTTATATGAACGTTATTTTGATCTAAATATTTGTTTAATTCCCCTAATTCATTTACTGATAATATTCTATTGTATTTTACATCATCTGTAGAAGGAATATCGGTGAATAAACTATTGCCTCGTTTCTTACAAAGTCTTTTAAATTTATTTCCTTTGACAATATTTTCTTTGAATGGATCTTCTACAAAGTGGTTAAGAACATATGGATAGTCATTATTATATGGGATAGATTCTATTCTTGATGAAAATTTATCGTAGTAAACGTCGTACTCAAGTTTATTAGAATAAAAACTACGATATTTAAAAGCAAATTCTGTTAAATCATCGTCGAAATCGTCTTCATCATCTTCATGAGCTTCAAATGCTTCTTCATAGCTATTGAAGTCATAAGAGGATGCATATTTAAAATTATCACTAGATACATAAGAAAGCAAATCGTAATCTTCTTCATTTGCTCCAAATCTAAATTGTTTTACCGAGCAATACTTTGCATCGACATGACCTAAAACTAAAGTCGGAGATGGATTTTCGTCAGTTCCATAAAGTCTGAATATAGAACTTAGTTTATCGTTTTCTTCTCCATCTGTCATATCAAAAAAAGTATTGTAGGAATCATCCCCATTTTCTTCATCATCATAAGTATTTATTGGCTCGATTTCTCTACAAAGACCTAAATTTGAACATAAAATACCAATACCTCTTGTCCAGTTAGTTTGTGTTTTCCAGTAACCTGATTCTTCATTGCAAAAGAAGTGAAACCCTTCTCCATATTTGCTTCTGCTATCCATTTCACCAAAAGCAATACCTAGTTTTATTGCCTTGCCAACTTGTGAACTACCACCACCTAGAAAAACCAAACCTTTTTTGGAGTTAATAATAGCATTATAATTGTTTAAATTATAATCTATAGCATCTAGTTTATCGTGATTATTTAATATCCAAGGTTTGTAATCTTCTTTATTTAAATTACCATTAACATCTGTGTCTACAACATTAAATCTTTCAACATCGCTACTGTCACCATCCAAAGCATCGTCAATATATAGAGTGAATTTTGAAATTATAGGAAGAAGGTTTGCTACAACTTTTAAGTCAGTAATAAAATGATATGATTCTTTTATTTTGTCGTTAGTTTTCTTTCCTGGAAGTGAATAGGATAAATCTATATATATGTGGATTATTCCAGTTTTTTCTCTGGTGAATGGTTTGCTGTTTCCTATAGGAATATTATTGAAATCTTTTTTTAGAACTTTCCAATAAAGTTTATCTATTGTTAGCTGATTTAATCCGGATTTTTCTTTAATTAAATCTATAATTCTTGAACCATCGCTTTCTAAAGTCTGATTTTCGATTTTATCTAGAAGGTTTATTTCACCAGAATCATTATTCATATTTTCTAGTGGTAATGAAATAATTTTTGTTATTTCTGGATCCTGGTTTCTTATTTGCTCTTTTAAATAATGTACAGATAATGTTGCTAATGAATTTGCTAATTCATTAGCAAAAAGAGTTTTTTCTAATTTTTTTGCAGTAAAATTTCTGTCGGTAGTAGATTTTAAAAGATAAACAAAAGCAATCATTAATGCAATAAGTAAACAGAGTATTATTATTATTACATTGCCTTTTTTTGAAATTAACATAATTGCTTTTATTTTTAATTCCGTTGTTTAAATAAAAGTAATTTGATGAGATACAAACTTTTATTCAAAGAAATATTAGAAATTTTCATCTTTATTCTCAAAATTGTCTATTTCGTCAGAAACTTCTTTAACTTTATTTTTTGTCGCAGTTTTATTCATTTTTGGAAGAACTTTGTTTGAAGTTTTTGAAGAAGTATTAAAGTTATTATTAGAAGAACCTTTAAAGTTTTGTTTGAAAGAATCATTATCGTTATTATTGAACGAACTACCTACTACTGTATTGGTTGAAGAGATAGTGGTGACATTGCCGAAATTTTGGGCCGAATCAAATGTCTTGTTATTGGTATTAGGAGTAGTATCACTATTGTTTTCGCTATCATTTGAAGTTTCGTATGTGCTATCAAAAGTATCTGAAGCGATTAAGGAAGAATTAGATATATACTTTGACTTTACCCAACCTCTATTTGAAGCAGTTCTAACTTTATACCATTTTCCTGATCTTTCTAGAACCGTAACTCTATCATATCTTTTTAAAGTTTCTTTAACTTCAGAATTAACAGTAGGTCTTTTTCTTAGTCTTAAATATTTTTTGTTGACCGATCCAGTGCGATAAGTTTCAGCAGAAATAGAATCATAAGAAACTAAAAGAGGAAACAATAAAACTAAAACAACAATTAATAGTCGTTTCATATAGTCCTCCCCCACATATTTATAATTATTATAACATATATATTATGATTATCAAATAAAGAATAAGGAGATGACTTTTTTGACAAAATTTCTATTAAATTTTTAAATAGTTGTTATTGTTGTCATTTTGGTGTTAAATTAAGCTTATAGCTTTAAATAAAGGACAAACGTATGAATTTCAAAAAACTTATACTGGCGGTGTTAATTATGGCAATCTTTCCTTTTAATCTCTTTGCTGAAAGTTATGACGACATGTGGAAAAAAGTCACAGAAGCAGAGAACAAAGGTCTACCTCAAACAGCTTTGAAAGAAATTGACCCAATTTATGAAAAAGCTATAAAAGAAAAAGATCATGCACAGGCACTTAAAGCAGTTTGTAAGAAAATAATTATGGAAGGTGTTGTACAGGGAAATCTTCCAGAAGAAAAGATAATACGTTTCGAACAAGCTGTAGCTACTGCCGACAAACAGATTCAGCCAATGTTAAAAGTTTTATTGGCAAAGTGGTATTACCATTATTATGACAGAAACAGCTATAAGTTTTATGAACGTTCTACAACCTCTGAAAATACAGATCTAAAAGATTTCAAGACCTGGGATTTGCCTCGTCTTTTTGCTCATATAGGCAAGCTATATGATTCTGTTCTAGAAAATGAAGAAGAACTTTCAAAGATTCCCATTAGTAAATTTGATGATTTTTTAATTTCAGGGAATCAGCCGGTAGAGCTTAGAAGTAATTTGTTTGAATTTTTTGTTCACGAAGCTTTAGAATTTTATTGCAATGAGGATCAAAGTACTGTTAAGCCTCAGATAGCTTTTGAAATAGAAGCAGAATCTCCTGCTTTGGGTTCTATTGATGAATTCATCAATTGGAAACCTGAAACTCTAGACTCTGATTCTTGCAATTTCAAAGCTTTGAAGCTTTTTCAACGACTTTTGACTTTGAATAAGGCTACTGATAATGAAAATGCCCTTATATACAATAATATTGAAAGATTGGCATGGGCTAATGAAGTTGCTGTAGGGGAAGATAAGTCAGAAAGATATATTAGTGCTTTAAAACAACTTGTTAATGATTATCCTAATAATGAATATGTAGCAATGGCTATGTATTTAATAGCAAATCATTATAATAGTGAATATAATTATGTTAAAGCTGTTGATTATGCCGAAAAGGCTTATGAAAAATGGCCAAACAGCCAAGGCGGTAAAAAAGCTTTCAATCTTATAGAAGAAATAAAACTGCCTGCAATTTCTTATTCTACAGAAAAAATACTAACTTCTAATACTAGTAAAATAAAGATAGGCTTTAGGAATTTAAATCATGCATATTTCAGACTTGTTAAGAGAACTGAAAAAGATATTCTAGATAACAATTCAACAGATGGCGGCAGTTACTACGATGCTGATGTTAAAAAAATTATAGAAACTGTTCCTGCTTACTCTTTTGATGTTGAACTAGACCCTGAATCTGATTATAATACTCATTATAAAGTCGTAGATTTGCCAAAAGTCGAAAAAGGTTTTTATTGGCTTATTGGTTCAGCTAACCCTGAATTTAATAGAAATAATAATGCTATTCATGTTACTTCAATACAGATTAGCGATTTAGCATTAATAACAAGAAATAAAAATGAGGAAGGTAAAAATCAGGTTTTCGTAGTAGATTCTGTTACTGGTAAGCCTATTGAAAATGCTGAAATTTATGCTTATGAATACAGTTACCAAAATAGAAAACTAACTAAAGTTGCTTCTGCAAAAACAAATAAATCAGGTGTAACAGATTTTGATTTAGGTAAACAACGTCTGATGCTTTTTTGTAAATACAAAGAAGATATGATGTATACAGATGTTAGCTGGTATGAAAATAATTACAATAATAATAGATTTGATACAAGGGTATTTTTCTTTACAGATAGAGCAATATACCGACCTGGTCAGACTATTTATTTTAAAGCAATAGCAATAAAATATAATCAAGATAAAAATGAATATGAAGTAATTAAAAACAAAAATATCACTGTTGAATTAGCAGATCCAAATAGATATAAGGTAAATGAAATACAACTGACTACTAATGAATTTGGCTCTGTAACAGGAACATTTATAGCTCCAACTGACAGACTCACAGGTGATTATTATTTGAGATGTTTAACAATATGGAGCAGTACAACCATAAAGGTTGAAGAATATAAAAGACCAAAATTCAAGGTAAATATTGAACCACCAACCGAAGGATATCAGTTGGGGCAAACAGTAAAATTAAAAGGGAAAGCTTTAGCTTATACTGGTGCAGCAGTAGATAATGCAGAAGTTAAATATAGAGTAAGAAGAATGGTTTCTTACCCATATTGGTGCTGGTGGATACATACTAGCGAAACTTCTCAGGAAATCACCAATGGAACAATTAAAACTAATGAAAATGGTGAATTTGAAATTAGTTTTGTGGCTAAACCAGATCGTTCTGTTGATAAAGCAAACGAACCTGTTTTTAACTATTCTATAACTGCTGATATAACAGATAATACTGGTGAAACAAGAAGTGGAGCAACAACAGTAAGAATCGGTTATACAGCAATGGCTTTATCTATTAATACTGGAGACAAGTTTGATGCTGATAAAGACTTTGAATTTTCTATAGATAGCTCTACTCATGATGGTGAACCGATTAAAGCCGAAGGAAAAGTTAGAATTTATGAACTGATACAGCCAGATGTGCCAGAACGTTATTCATACGGCTTTTCTAGCGCAACAGACGATAGAACTGCTGTTAGAAACATGAAAGAAGGCAAAATCGTTTTTGAAGAAAGATTTTCTACTGATGAAAACGGTGTATATACAAAGAAAATCAAGCTTCCTGAAGGTGCTTATAGGATAAAAGCAGAAAGTGAAGACAGATTCGGCAAAGAGGTAAAAGCAGAAGCTGATACAGTAGCAATATCTTATTCGTATGACAAAATGTCAGTAAAACTTCCGTTTTTCTTCGAAATCATTTCTAGCAGTCTTAAACCTGGAGATACTTTAAAAGCATTCTGGGCTACTGGTTATGAACAAGGTCCTGCATATATAGAAATTTGTCACAGGCATAAAGTACTGAAATCTTATTGGACTGATCCAAGTAAAAATAAAGAATTTATTTCTTTCCCAGTTACAGAAGATATGCGTGGCGGATTCTATGTAAAAGTATTTCAGGTAAAAGATAACAGATTTTATAGCAACGAAAGACATATAAGTGTAAGCTGGACAAATAAGCAACTGAATCTAAAACTTGTTCACTTCACTTCAAAGATGGAACCAGGTTCTAAAGAAAGCTGGAAGGTTGAAGTTTCTGGTGAAGATGCTGAAATGAAAAGTATCGAAATGCTTGCTTCCATGTATGATACAAGTTTAGATGCTTATGCTAGGCACTATTGGCCAGGCATTTATGTATTCTATAGTGACAGTAATAATATTTATAATACTTTCTCAAATACATCAAGAATATTAAATTCATGGAAGAAAGAATTTGACCGCAAATATAGGAGTACAGGTTCTGTTAGATTCCCATCTTTCCCAAGTAGTGTCACTACTGATTATTATGATTATGGTTATTTTGACGAAGATGAATGTGTTGAATGCTGTGAGGAGAGGGCAATGGGAGCTGTTCCACTAATGAAATCTGTCGGAAATGCTAAAGCAAGCAGAGCTGTTGAAGAAGATGGCTGTGTTGCTGATGCTTGTGAAGAAGCTGTAGATAATTCAGCTTCAGCAGAAGAACCTGAAGAAGATGAAATTGCAGAAGAAAGCGGAGATTCTAAAGATGTAGATTTGTCTAAAGTAAAAGCTAGATCAAATCTTAATGAAACAGCATTTTTCCTACCTCAGTTGACCGTAAATGAAGAAGGAATAGTTACAATTAATTTTGAAATGCCAGAAGCTCTTACTACTTGGAAATTCATGGGTTTTGCTCATGGCACAAAGCTTCAGTCCGGTTCTATAACTCAGGAAGTTATAACCCAGAAAGAACTGATGATTCAGCCTAATGCTCCAAGATTCCTTAGAGAAGGCGATAAGATT
>CAJOND010000062.1 GCA_905236675.1 Candidatus Rifleibacteriota bacterium
TCAAATTTCTATTATACACGTTAGGAGTTTTTATTTCTTGTTCATCGCTAAAGCTATATAGAACCACGCGACTATCGCGTGGTTTTCTTATACAAAAAATCCCTCCCGAATGGGAGGGAAATAGTGTGATTAAAATCGGGTTAGGAATTAATATGATTCCTGGATTATCCTTGAAGTAGTGAGAGGATGTTATTTGCTGAGGCATTAGCCTGAGCAAGCATGGCTGTTGCAACCTGCTGCTTAATCTGAGCCGAAGTGAAATTAATCATTTCAGAAGCCATATCAACGTCTCTGATTCTAGATTCAGCATCAGTAAGGTTAGTAGCAGTATTTTCAAGGTTATTCATGGTGTAGTTAAGCCTGTTAGTGTAAGCACCTAATTTAGATCTTTCACTAGAAGCTTTGGAAATAGCCTGGTCTATTCTCTGTAACGCTTTCTGAGCACCAGCAGTTGTAGACATATCAAGCTTATCTACGCCAAGAGCCTGAGCAGACATATTTCCAATGCTAATTTTCATATTCTGCCCTTTATTAGCCCCTATCTGGAAAACAGGATTGCTTTCCACAACATGAAGTCTGAAATTAGTATCACCAGAGCCTTTTGCAGTTCCGTTCTTAAAACCGAGAACCTGGTCTATTCCACCATTCGAACTAACAACAACATTGCCTTGAGTTGCAGCAGCACCGTTATTGTTCTTTCTGCCAAGAATAGTAGAAGAGAAAGCAACAGAGCCGTTTATGGCATCCATTCTTACATTTATATTGGCACCTTCAAGAGTCTTATTCACAGAAACAACAGTTTCGTCTATACCTATAAGATCTGCACCAGCAGTCATTGTAGTACCTAATGCGAAAGTTCTGCTGTTTACGCCATCGCCAATTGTAATATCACGAGCTGTTCCAGCAGTTTTATCTAAGAGGCTTATTCCCTTAATAGATTTACTTTTGTCTTTATCGCCGTCTACAAAGCCAGTATAGGTTCCTGCATTAAAGCCTAATATACTGCTACCGCCAGTTACTTTTATTTCTGTTGGGGAAGAGGAATCTGTAGGATTGTAAGCAAGACGTATCTGACCGTCTACAACTGATGCCTGCATTCCTGAATTAGCAACAACAGCTTCAATTTCTTTGTTGATTTCAGCAGCAATACCTTCCATAGAGTAATTGCCATTTAAAGAAACATTAACAGTATGATTTGCTGTTCCAACATTAAAACTGAAACTCAAGTTTTCTGCGGTTGCAAATTTCAATCCTTCAACTATACCGCCATTACCAGCAACCTGGGCAGGTGTAGAATCAAAATTCAAATCAATTCCGTTTAATAAGCCATAGGCTCTGTCGGAACTGGTATTTACGGTTCTAGAATTGCCGTTAGCATCTTTTAGATTTACTTGAACGATATTATTAGCGGATTCTCTGCTTATAGAAAGTCCCAAAGCATCTATAATAGCCTGATCGCCAGCAACAGAAAAATCTCCTTCTTCGCCGACTTTTCCAGAAGTAAGCTGTATATAACCGCCAAGACCTGAAACATTAGACTGAGCAGTGCTTATTACAGAAGCTGTGGAATTTTTTATTCCAAGACCATTAACGCCAGAAATTGAATTCTGTAAAGCAGCAGCCAGCTCATTAAGAGTCATTTTTCCATGAATAGTAAGGTTAGAGCTTTCAGAATTACCTGTTACTGTAAGAGTCTGAGCGCTAGCAAGAGCGAAAACGCCATTTTCGTCGTAAAACTGTGCTATATCTTCAAGTTTTGTATTGCCCTTAGCAAGTTCACCAGTGTCTTTATTCATGAACATCTGAGTTGTCTGAACCTGGGAAATACCAGCCTGAACAACAGACATGCTTACCTGATAATCACCAGCAACGTTTCCCGAACCAGTAACAACACCTCTTACCGACTTTGAACTGGAACTGACTTGAGCAGTCTGATTGCCATTCAAAAGCTTTTTGGTATTATATTCTGTGGAATTGGCAATATCGTTTATTGCATCGCGAAGCTGATTTATTTCTTTCTGAATTTCTAAGCGATCGTTGCTTGTTAAAGTATCGTTAGAAGCCTGAATAGCAAGCTCTCTCATTCTCTGAAGCATGCTTTCTGTTTCGTTTAAACCGCCTTCTGCAATCTGTAGCATGGAAATACCGTCTTGAGCGTTCAATCTGGCACGGTTCAAACCGTTAATCTGGCTTCGCATTTTTTCGCTAATAGCAAGACCCGCCGCATCGTCGGCAGCAGTATTGATTCTTAAACCTGAACTAAGTTTTGCAATGGATTTTTCGAGGCTGGAACTATTGGCATTAAGCTTTGAATATGTACTTAACGCGCCTACATTATGATTTATGCGAAGTGCCATAATGAAATTCCTCCTTGAATTTCTTAAGTTTTAACGAAGCTTCCTTGCCTCGCTTGTTTATAGAGATAAGAGGTAAGAGATTAGAGAAAATCCCCCTGTCTACTCCGTAGACATCCCCCTACAAAAGGGGGTATTTTTACTCCCCTTTTTAAGGGGAAATGTCACATAGTGACAGAGAGGTTTTCATCCTCTTTTCATTTCTAATCACGCCAAGCTTCGCTTGGCTCTCCTATGTACAATTATATCCGTAAAAGGCTCATTAGTCTAGTATTTTTTAGGTTTTATTGTGGTTATATGAATTCGATTCTCTATTCATTTAAGCCCCCCTCAGTCAGCAAGCTGACAGCTCAGTGACTACGACTCGCTTGCACGTCGCCATTCGTGGGGGAGCTTCTTCGGTTCGAAATGACGGTTATGGCACAGACTGGGGTTTGCAACATCACCACGAAGCCGCAAACCCTTCCTTCTTCCCTCTTCCCTCTTCTTTCTCCATTTATGGTCTTATATCTTTCAGTTTTCAGTTTCCTTTCGCTGCTTCTTTCATGGCAAAATCTTTTCTTATTTTTTCCGCAATGGTTGGAGGAACATCCACATAATATAAAACTTCCATGCTGAAACTTGCTCTGCCTTGAGAAAGTGACCTTAGATGAGTCGAGTAATTAAACATTTCTGCCAATGGAACCTGACAGTCAAGAGTTCTCATATCTCCGCGCATTTCCATGTTCATAACCTTGCCTCGGCGAGAGTTAAGGTTTGCGATTATATCGCCAAGATACTGTTCTGGTGTTTCTATTTCAACTTTGCAAATGGGTTCCAACAAAACAGGATTAGCCTTAGCCATACCAATCTTCATAGCTTCTATTGCAGCGGTTTTAAATGCCATTAAACTTGAGTCTACTTCGTGGAAAGAACCATCCAACAATGTAACCTTAACGTCAGTAACAGCCTTTTTACATATTGGACCTTGATGTAACGCTTCTCTAATGCCTTGTTCAATAGCAGGGAAATAAGTAGCAGGAACTGTTCCACCTTTAACGTTCGTTTCAAAAATAATACCTGTTCCTCTAGGCATAGGTTCAATATCCATAATTACATGACCGTATTGCCCACGGCCGCCAGTCTGTTTTGCGTGTTTGTACTCTGTTTGAGTTTTCTTACGTAACCCTTCACGGTAGGCAACTTGTGGGGCTCCAACGGAAGCTTGAACATTAAATTCCCTTAAAATACGGTCTACAATGATTTCAAGATGAAGCTCACCCATGCCTGAGATGATTGTTTCACCGGTTTCTTCATCCATAGAAGCTTTAAAAGTAGGATCTTCATCCATAAGAGTATGAAGAACAGTGCTTAGTTTTGTACGGTCAGCTTTGGTTTTGGGTTCAATAGCAACAGAAATAACTGTTTCTGGAAAACTTATTTTTTCTAGTATTGGGTCGTCTTTTTCATGAGTTAAAGTATCACCAGTACCGATTGATTTTATGCCTACCAAAGCAACTATATCTCCAGCCTGTGCAGAGTCTATTTCAGTCCTGCTATTGGCATGCATCTGAACTATACGGCCAACCCTTTCTTTCTGACCACGAGTAACATTATAGACAGTATCTCCAACCTCTAATGTACCGGAATAGATACGAGTATAGACTAATTTACCTATATGAGGCATTGTAGCAATCTTAAATGCCATAGCTTCTAATTTGCCATCTGGATCCGCAGGAATTTCAACTTCATCCATTTCATCCTGGGTATAACCTATAGAAGGTGGAATGTCTAAAGGTGAGGGCAAATAGTCAACTACTGCATCTAACAAAGATTGAATTCCTTTGTTTTTGAATGCAGAACCGCAAAGCACAGGTACAATCATATTTTTTAAAGTTGCTTCACGAATAGTTTCCTTAATAAGAGATTCTTCTATCGGTTCTTCCGACATATATTTTTCTAGAATTTCATCACTACAGGAAGCTAGAATATCAATCATATTGGCGTGAGCTTCTTCCACAGAGTCAACCATATTTTCAGGAATTTCCTGTTGAACCATTTTTCCGGCTATGCTTTTGGGGTCTTCGTGCCAAATCCAGGCTTTTTTTGTTATAACATCACAATGACCTTGAAAATTATCTTCAGAACCAATAGGCAAAGAAAGAACCAGAGGAAGAGCTTTAAGTCTATCTCTAATCTGGGTTACAACACGTTTATAATCTGCTCCGACTCTATCCATTTTGTTTACAAAAGCAATTCTAGGAACAGAGTATTTGTTAGCCTGTCTCCAAACCGTTTCTGACTGTGGCTGAACTCCGCCAACAGCACAAAGAAGGATAACAGCTCCATCTAAAACACGTAGAGAACGCTCTACTTCTGCAGTAAAATCAACATGACCTGGAGTGTCTATAATGTTTATTGAAGCATCTTTCCAATGACATTTTGTTGCTGCACTAGTAATGGTTATTCCGCGTTCCTGTTCCTGCACCATCCAGTCCATTGTGGCAGTGCCTTCATGGGTTTCGCCTAGTTTGTAATTGCGGCCTGTAAAAAAAAGTATTCTTTCTGTTGTTGTGGTTTTTCCTGCGTCTATATGAGCAATAATGCCAATATTACGAACTCTTTTAATGGATTCGGTTTCCATTTTTTATTTCCTCGAACTTTGCTGTGACTAATTCTGTGAATAATTTTTGTGTTTTAAAAGGAGTTCAGATTGTATACTTTTTTTTATTTATAGTCAATTATTAAGCTGCATGTTTTAAATAATAATCAGCTTCTTTGGCACAATCGCTTTCCGGCAGCAAATCTTTAATTCTTCTAAATCTTTCTAAACTAGTTGGAAGTTTATGCTTTCTTTCCAATTCACCTAACCTGAGCAAAGCTTCTACAGTTTCTTTGCCATTAGTAATAGCCTGGTTCAAAGCTTCCATTTCATCAACTTCTCTATCAATTTCTTTATAAATCTTAGCAAGGCTCAAATATATTTCGCCAATGTTTTCATTTAACATAAGAATACGCTGATATTCTTCTATGGCTTCTTTATACAAATGTTTTGCAGCATATAGTTCTGCCAAAACTTTATGACCTTCGATATGACCAGGTTGAACTCTGAAAACTTTATTCAAAGTTTTTTCTGCTTTTTGGAAATTATTGGTCTTAATCTGGCAATGTGCTAATTTTAACCAGAATTCTGATCTTTTTGGTGCAAGAAGTGTCAAATCATAATATACATCTGATGCCATATCATATTCGCCAGCACCTTCATAAAATTCCCCAAGAGCTTTCTGATAAGAAACATTTTTATCATCAACAGCAATTAGCTTTTCCATAGCCACAATAGCCTGGTCAAAATCATTACGTTTAGAATAACATTGAGCCATCAAATATAATGATCTATTAGCCAAATCTTTATTTCTTGAAGAAATCCTGAAATGATTGATAGCCAAAGCGTATTTTTTCTGTCTGTAATAACAGCTTGCCAGATTAAAGTGAGCATCAAAAGCACTAGGATTATTATTTATTATTCTTAAAAAGCATTGATTTGCTTCGGTAAGCTTTTCCTGCTTCATAAGAATTAGACCTTTAGAAAAACAAGCTGTTTCCTGGTCAGGATTAAAAGCTAGGATTTGGTCATACTGACTGATGGCACCGGTAAAGTCGCCATATTTTCTCAGCTGTTCAGCCAGGCTTAGACGAATATCAAAATTTTCAGGAGCAGCATTAGCTGCAAGCATCATAAAAGAAATATGCTTATTGGTATTTCCTGTTTTTTCATACAGAGATGCACAAGTTAAAAAAGCCTGAACCATTCCAGGTTTAATAGAAAGAGCTCTTTCTAATTCAACTTCTGCATCATCGTATTTTGAATCTTTTATAAGGCAAATGGCATATTCAACCATTAGTTCCGCATTTTCAGGAGAATTTTTTATACATTTTCTATAAACTCTTTCAGCTTCGGAATAATTACTGTTTTTCATGTATAGTCTTGCTAAACGCAACAAAAGCTTCAGATCCATAGGGGTCTGAAGTGTTTGTTCTTTTAACTGACTAAGCAGCCCTGTAAATATTTGTGGGCTATTTAACATTTCCTTTGCCTTTTATTGATTTAAGATATAAGACTTAAGATTTAAAGATATAAGAATATGTATCTTCAATCTTCAATCTTCAATCTTTTATCTTAAGTCTTATATCTCAATTTATGGTCTTTCACCCATTAAGGTTGTGTATCTTTTCAACTAACGCTTTTTTATCGCTAGATTTAAAAAATGCAGAACCCATAACTAATATATCGGCACCTGCTTCAAAAATTCTTTGCGCATTTTCAGAATTTACACCACCATCGACTTGAATCTGTGTCTTTAGCCCTTTATTATCTATCATTTTACGAAGAATTTTTATTTTTTCCAAAACAGGTTCAATAAATTTTTGCCCACCAAAACCAGGGTTAACTGTCATTACCAAAACCTGATCACATTCTTCGAGAACATATTCAACTTCAGTAGGGGAAGTCTGAGGATTCAATGTGATTCCTGAAGCCATTCCCTTTTCTCTTATTGCAGCAAGATATCTATGGGAATGTTTACAAGCTTCTATGTGGAAAGTCAATCTATCTGCACCAGCATCTTTATATGCATCGATCCAACGTTCTGGTTCTTCAATCATAAGATGAACATCAAAAATCATATCGCTATGAGGTCGGAACATCTTTATTACTGGAGGTCCAAAAGTAAGATTAGGAACAAAGTGTCCATCCATAACATCTACATGAACCCAATCTGCACCAGAAGCTTTTATTGTCTGAAATTCTTCTCTCATCTTTGAAAAGTCAGCAGAAAGAATCGAAGGGGTTACCAAAGCTTTTCTCATATTAACTTCCTCCAGCTTACCAGAATAGAATAAGAAGAACCATGACAAATAAAGCCATACCTATCAAAACTACAGGACTTTTCAACCAGTTACGATCTTCTGCCCATTCGCTAGACTTCTTATTTTTGGTTTTAGCAACTTTTGTATTTTTAATAAGCTTTAGTTTAGGAGATTGGCCCATAGAAACATTCAAAGAATCTTCAGATACTTCATCATTTTCAACTGCTAATGCCAAATTTCCATCTACAGCAGTTTCTGCAAAACCCATTTCATTTTTTGAAGTAGAAGGATTATCGCTTTTTGCGTTTTTCAAGCTTGCTGATACAGTATTGCTCTTTGTTGTTTTAACAGGCTGCTCTGCAGCTTTTGCAACAATTGTAGTTGTATTATTAATTTTATTATTAAGAACATCAACAACATGTGAAGCCATAGACATCTGTCTGGAAGATATTCTGTTTTTGATATTAGCCTGTCTTATATTACCTGCTAAATCAGCAAGACCTTTCAAAAAGTCTTCGTAGTTTGTAAATCTAAGGTTCATTTCTCTTGTAAGAGTTTTTCTTATGAACTCTACGATTTTCTTTTGATGAGCAGGTTCTATTTCGGGATGTCTGATTCTCAAATCTTTTTCAAGATTCATATCCCAAAGTTCATGCAAGCCACCAATTTTTCTTATAGGTGATTTACCGGCAAGAAGTTCATATAATGCTGTTCCTAAGAAATAGAGATCTGCCTGTATACCAGAATTTTCATTGCGTTTAACCGAAGCTGCAGTTACAAGTTTTAAACGTGGAAGAGAAAAAGATAATACAGTGATATGACCATCTTTTTTTCTTATAACATTAGAAAGATTGATGTTTCTGTTTTCAACTTTATGGTCTGAAGCATATTGTAAAACAGCAGCAAGATCCTGTATGATTTTTACAGAATCAGGAAGGGAAAGAACTTCTTCCTTCATAATAAGGTTTAATTCCTTGCCTTCAACAAGTGGTGAAACAACGTAAGGGCGTTCATCGAAAACATCTAGGTCAAGAATTTCTGCAATATTAGGATGAGAAAGACTAGCAAAGTTTTTTATCTCCTCGCTGAAAATTTTAACTCTCTTTTCGTTAATAGCCATTTCTTCTTTCATCAGCTTTAACACGACAGTATGACCTGTCGCGGCTTCGATTGCTGTGAAAACTTCATACATATGACTTTCTGAAAATACAGATTCTATCTTGTATTTTTCATTTATTATTTCACCAATCATATTACTTACCTCCAGACTTAGGTTTATTAATCAATTTTTCTTTCTTCAACAGGAACATCATTTATATATATCTGTAATCTACTATTCGGCACAATTGGCACTTTGACTTTAATACTATCTAATGGATTATGAGTGCCGGAATATAACTGCTCTCTTCCATCTGGTTTTATGTGAATAAATTTTACTTCTTTTGGCATAAATCCATCTGGCATTACAAAAGTTACTTCTTTTGTAGGTTTACTTACCGGAGCAGGTTTTGGAGCTACAGGCTCTGTAACAGTTTTCTTAACTTCCGGTTCAGCAGTAATTTCAACGACATTTTCTTTTGGTTTATTTTCTGCTTTTGGAGTTTCAGCTTCTACTTTCTTCTGTTCCGCTTTTGGTTCAGTGCTCGCAGTATTGGAAGAACCAGTTGAAGCAGTTGGTTTATTTTCTACTGGAGTATCTTTTGGAGCCACAACAGGTTTATAAATTTCAGAAAATTCAAATTTCTTCAAATCTTCTGAAGTAGCAGTTCCAGTATCACTACCTGAAGAAACCAACAGATTAACAATTTCGCCTTTTCTTAAATAGGAATAAGGAGAAGGGTTAGTAGAAATTATCTGATATTTCTGTCTATTTGCATCAGGTTTAGAATAAATTCTACCCACATTGAATCCCCAGGATTTTATCTTGGTTTTAGCAGTATCTAAATTGGTTCCGATAAGATTTGGTAAAGGAAGTGTTTCATTCTTTCTTCCTAAGCTTATTAAAAGATCTACATTTTTATTTACACCGTATTCTTCAGAAGAAAGAGGTGATTGTCCAACAATTCTGTCTGGTGCTATATCATCAGAGAAAATATAGGCAGAGTTTCCTAGAATAAGTTGAGAATTCATAAGAGCTACGTTAACTTCTCTCATACTTTTCCCTATTAAATTTGGAACACTGACTTTCTGCAAACCTAAGGAAACAGTAACTTGTACCTGCTTGCCTGGTTTTACCAAAGTACCGGGCTCTGGATATTGAGCCAAGATATAACCCTTTGGTTGTCTATCATCAAATTTCTGTTCTTTGATAACGATTTCAATATCCATAGGCTTAATCTTCATTACTTCTGTAGTATGTTTACCTCTAAAATCAGGAACAATTACGGTTCCACCACTTCGGTTAAAGAACTCGTTCAGTTTCTGGTAGGCAAATATACCACCACCAACAAGAATAGCTGCTAAAATAACCAATAGTATGGTCATTTTCACCATTACGCCAAGACATGAATCACTACTTTTTTTCTTGCTCATATAGCTTTCCCTGCTAGCTGACCACAGGCGGCCATTATTTCTTGTCCTCTAGATTTTCGAACAGTTACTGGAATTTCAGCTTTTTTCAAAACTTTTCTAAATTCCTTTTCGTTACTTTCAGGTGACTGTTCGAATGGAGAACCTTTAAATTTATTAAATCTAACTATATTCACATGAACCAATAAATCTTCGCAAAAACTGACAAGATTCATTGCGTCATTATACTGGTCATTAACATTTTTAAGAAGTGTTACTTCAAGAGTTACTCTGCGGCTTGTTTTAGCACAGTATTCACTTATTGCATCTTTTAGCTTTTCCAAAGGGTATCTTTTGTTCATAGGAACAAGCGAATCGCGTGCATTGTTATCAGCAACATGAAGAGATACTGCAAGATTTACTTCCCCTGGTCGGTCTGAAAGCTCTTTAATACCAGGTATTACACCAGAGGTAGAAATTGTTATACGTCTAGTAGCCAAACCTAATCCATTACGGTCGGTTAAAATATCTATTGCTTCAAAAAGTGCTTTTCTATTCGAGAAAGGTTCGCCCATTCCCATAAATACTATATTTGTTGGTTTCTGACCTGATTTTTTTACCAAAATCATTACCTGAAGTATTATTTCTTCTGGTGACAGATTTCTTTTAAATCCTAATTTGCCTGTTCTGCAAAAAGCGCAATTAACAGCACATCCAACCTGAGTGGATAGACAAAAAGTCAAAGTGCCATCACCAGGTATAGCTACAGCTTCAATTAATTCACCATCTGCCAATTTGATTAAAGCTTTTCCAGTTTTATCTTCCCTGTCTACTTCATATTTTTCAACAGGTGGCAATATTTTAGGATAAATTTCTTTCAGCTTTTGGCGGTCAGAAGCAGATAAATTCGTCATTTCATCAAAAGAAAAAACAAACTTTTTAAATATCCAATCACGAATCTGGTTAGCTCTAAAAGCGGGCATACCAAGCTCAGTTATTTTATTTTTCAATTCATCAAAGCCAGATAAAAATAAGCACTTTTCGGTCATATTATACCTCTTCTTTTTTTCTAATTATCGGCAGTTATTGAAAAAGGTATTAGGAATTAGTGCTCTAAGTTATGTCATCTGTACTTTTATATACATTCATTACTATTTTTCTTAAGACTTATTAATATTTTAGTGTTTCATCAAAAATATTTTATTATGATATAATTAGGACTAGGAGAAAATTTATGTCCCAACAGATTTACCATAGAGCCTATAGAATAAGTTTCTTTGCATTAATTCTTGCTATAAATTCAGTCATCTGTCATGCACAAGAGCCAGAAATAACCAGCAGTTCCAAATATTACGACAGAAGCGTAATAAATAGAATATTAGTTAAAGAACAACTTGAAAAAAACAATAATAAAAATGAAAATACTTTGCTAAATCTCAACAACTCACCGGATGAACCCAGTACAAAAATATATAAATCTACATCATTCGGAGCCTGTGATATTTTCGACAAAGAAGAAGCTTCGTTCACAATTTCACTAAAAAATGCTGTTGAAATGTCTTTAAGCAACAACATTGCACTTAATATTGAAAAAATAGACCCTGAAATTTATGCAACTAATATAGAGCAGGCAAAATCAGAATTTGACACTAATATTTCAGCTTCACTTTCTGCCTCTGACAAAAGAAGCAGATCAATAAATGCAAATGATATAATTGGCCGTAATTCTAATAATGGGACAACAGCTTCTATAGAAGCTGAAAAAAAATCAACATCTGGTATAAAAACAAATGTCAATGCTTCTATCAATAGAAACAGAACCTCAAGCCATTCCAGTCTTTATGCAGCAAGACTTGGTATTGATGTTACAGCCCCTTTAATGAGGGGAGCAGGCAAAGAAGTCAATCTTGTATCTTTAAGAAAAGCAGAATTAGACTTAGATTGGTCTAAATATGAACTTTACGGTTACATATTAGACTTTGTCTGTGAAACAGAAAAAAAATATTGGCAGTATTATCTAAGTGTAGAACAGCTCGAAATTGTTAAAGAATCACTTAGTTTAGCTTTGCAACAGCGTGATGAGACTCAGAAACGTATTGGCGTAGGCAAAATAGCGGAATCAGAACTTGCAGCAGCAGATGCCGAAGTTGCACTTTGTCAAGAAGATTTGATTAATGCTGAAAGCACTGTTGTAAGTTCAGCAATTTCTTTGCTTCGCAATATAAATAATGACACAGAAAACTTCTGGAAAAAAAGACCTAATCTTATTAGTATGCCAAAGCTCAGAGAAATAGACCAATATGATTTCAATCTTGAAGACTGTATTGCCGATGCTCTTTTGATGAGACCAGAATTAAGACAGGCAGAGCTTTTACAGAGAAAGAATGAATTAGAAGTTGTTTCTACAAAAAATGGAATGCTGCCAAAACTTGATTTCTTTATAAGTCTTGGGAAAACTGGCTATTCAAAATCATTTGACGGTTCAGAGCCAAGTTTTAGGCACAAAGAACCCTTTGACTCTTCTATTGGTTTGACTTATGAGTTGAACCGCCACAGAAGAGGCGAAAAAGCAAAGTATGACAGAGCAAATCTTAATTTAAAACTTCAGAAAGAATCTATAAAGAATCTTGAACAGCTTATAAAAGAAGATGTTATCAAAGCTTATATAGAAATAAAAAGGACAAAAGAACAGCTTGCTGCAACAACCGCAACAGCTCAAAAGCAGGCAGAAAAGCTGAGAGTAGAAAATGTAAAATTCGATGTAGGTAAAACTACTGCTTTTCAAGTTGCTCAGGCACAAAGAGACTTAACAGCCGCTAAAATTGCCCAAGTTAAAGCAATCATAGCTTATACTGTTTCAAAATCCGAACTTCTTCGCTCAACAGGTTTGCTTTTAAAATTCCGAGGCATAGAAGTAAAAAATTAATTTTCGCAAACTCTCAGCGACTGCTGGCTGCGCCAGCAGCCCCCTCCGTCTTGCTACGCAATCCACCTCCCCCAATCTTCGATTTGGGGAGGATCTTCGCAACAAAACTACCATTCGTAACGCTTGTGTTTACCAGATACATCCAGACTGCTAGACGGTGAAACCAAAGTAGTCCCCTGATGATATGTAGTAGGTCTATCCTGACCTTCAAAAAGCGTTTTTTCTAGTTTAACTCCATCAAAAAATACTGTAGATGAAGCAGTATTTGAAGGACTCTTGCTTTGTGTCAAAAGTATTTTGAATGTGTCACTAGAAGTTGCCGGGTCATAATTAGGAATTTGGAATGCAAAATAAATTCTATAGAATTTTAAGTTATCAAATTCAGTAGAAGTGTCATTTGCCAATACAGGATCACCGCTAATACCAAATATAGGATTTCCATTAGCTTCTGCAAATCTTAAATAGGATGTAGCTGTGCCTATATTTACATACTCTTCTTCCTCTTCAATAGAGAATAATGAGAAATCAGAGTCAGTAGCAATCTTGTCAAAATTTCCATTGTTGTCAATTCTAACAGTAAGAGCTCCCACAGGTCTTTCTTCTTCATTGTATCTGATTAGACTCAGATTTCCATAATTAACATCTGTGCCAGAAGCTACAGGACAAACCCATGCCGACAAGAAATACACACTCTTAGTGGCAACATCATCTATGACGTATCCTTCAAAAGTATCTGTAGCTACAGACTGATAAACCGATGAAGCAGGAATACCACCAGACTTAGTAACATTTATTGTTATAGTTGTATTATCATATGCTATTCCACCATGAGAAATACTCATAGTTGTAGGACCAAAAGTTCCAATCGGCTGATCTCTTGGAATCGAAATAGTTATAGTATAAGCTGCACTATCGCCAACAGCCAGTTCACCTGAAGGACCACCAGTAATAGCAAAACAACTATAAGGCAAAGATTCACCTGTTTCTGAATCATAAAGATCGGAAGAAGGTAAATTCCAATTAGAATTACTTAGTATTAATGGAATATTTCCATTATTAGTAACGGAGTAAGTATAAGTTAATGCATAGCCTTGACGTATAGTAAAAGTATTACTATCTTCTGTAATATCAAGATGAGGTTTTTCACTTATATAATACTGAATTAAAAGATCTACATAGTATTCACCTTCGTCATACAGACCATCTCTGTCGGAATCATCAAAGAAAGTCCAGGTAGCCACATGCCAGCCAGGAGGCGTTTGTTCATTAACAGAGATTTCAAAACTATAAGTTCTTGAAGTAGTTATTTCAACATTTTGTGGACCTATCATTGAGATTGAAGTATCGCCACAATGTAGTTGCCCACAATTGCATGCTTCCTTTTCATAAACACAAATATGTTTCAAACTAGCATTACTATTTCGAGTAGCTGTAACACTTAAAACAGATTCTGTTTCAGGATTATTAAATATTAGTGGATTTGGGGTAATAACCAGATTTTTTTCGCCAAATTCCAAATCTAATACTACCGAATCTGAACAAACGATAGACCCGCCACCGCCTGGAACATAAAACTCTAAATTCCCTCTATAGTGACCTAGAGATAAAAGTTCTGAACCTAATGTAGCCGTTATTGTAGCAATAACATAGCTACCTGGCTCAATAGGATATGCTGAAGAATCTATGGTAATAGAAAGATGATCTGCTGTTATAGCAGAAGTCATGTATAACAAATCATTTTTATTAAATAATATACTGTTCGTTATTGCCTCATTACCTGTATTATATAATCTTACTGCTGTTTCAGTAGTTGAATTATTTGTCATCGTAGGCAAATACAGAACATCTATATCTGTTGGATAAACACTATCATCACGAATTCTAAGTTTAGCTGCAGATTCTACAGTTATTTTAACATCTGCAGCGGCAGAAGCTTCTGTCGCACCAATATCTTCATTGCCGTCAGTATCACTCCAGGCTATTATTTTACCAGTATAAATTCCTGCTGGCATACAATCTGGAATATCAACAACCCAGTTCAGATTTTTCTGGAATCCAGGCTTCAAAGTTCCTACTTTAGGAGAAGGCAAGAAGACAGAAGCACTTGCAGGAATAACATTTCCACCCATTATAAAGCTTGTTGCAGTAGCATTAACGCTTGTAACAGTGAGAGCACCATCATTTTTAATTGTGAAAGCACCTTCAGAAGAGCGTTCTGATGGTTCACCGTGTATATCGTGGGGGTTAATAATAACCAATTTCATTTCTCCTATCTGGAGCCATACTTGAAACTCGTCAAAACATTCACCTTCGTCATAAGCGAGATTTTCTACTTCATTATCAGGATCTCCGCCATTATCATTATAGATTTTACAAGGAACGGTTGTAACATAAACACCATCTGGAGTATCTTTAGGAACTCTGATATTAATTTTTGCACTGAATTCACTATTGAGCGGAGCAGTAAACGGATCACCACCACCAACGAAACTGAATGTAGCCCTACTACTTTCTATGGTAACCGGTGTTGGAACGTCTTTCTGAACAAGATTCTGCATTTCAAATCTTAAGTGTTTCAAATCAACGTTACCAAGGTTATAACACAAGAATTCACATTCGGCATATGTTTCTTGAACATCACTGCTCATACCTGTTACAGAAACTGGTTTATCTATGACTTTAACTTTTTCTGTCGGCTTTACATATACTTCAAACACTACAATAGATGAAGCTTCGTCAGGATCAATAATGTTATTGTCGTTGTCATCACTATAGAAACGGAGATGTGTAGTATAGGTTGCACATCTTGTTCCTGGAGCAATATAAACTTCTATATCAAATTCATCACTTTCTCCGCTTTCTAATGGTTGCTTTAAGGTGCCAGGATATATATCTACCGTATTAGAAGCCATTGGATAGTGATTTCCAAGTTTATCCACTCCATCAAAATCATCTGCTATCATTTTGATTCTAGAGAGCGACATTCCATTAGTACTATTATTCTTTATTGTTAGATGAGCAAAATTAGATGGGTAAATTCCTGATCTTGCAGTAAGAGAAGTTTCAACAGGTGAAGCTGTTATTTTGGCTGGCAATACAGTGAAATCCGGTTCACCAATTGTCAGACGTATCTGGAATGTATCAAAGGGTTCTGGATTGTGGGGAGATATTGTTGTTCTACATTCTCCGTCTCCATTTCTATCTTCAAATATGGTGTATGTAGCTATATAGGTTCCTAAAGGAGCATCATCTGGTATAGTTATATTAAATACTGCTTTCTGGACGTCACCTATAGGTATTGCACCAATATTACGGTCAGATGGAGTTATAAAATGAATATAATCTGTAAGAGGGCTGTTTATGTTATCGTTTGCAACAATTATTTTTGCATTGGTACAATCTACGTTTCCAGCATTAAAATAATTGACTTCATAATTATCGGTTGTTTTGCCTCTAGACCAGCTACCTGCAGAAACAACTTTATCGTTAATTTTGATGACTTTACCTCTGTTTACATACACAAAAACGTTGAATTCGGCTGTTATTTCTCCTGAATCAAATACTCCGTTGTTGTTTGCATCACTATACAGGAACATAGTGCTTGTATATGGACCTTCTTCCTGATTAAAGGGAATATTAAGCAATGCTTTTGTTGATTCTGAATTAAGTGTAAGAGGGTTACTGAAACTTGCAACATCAACATTGAAATAGGCGCTGCTAATGCTCTTTCTTAAACCGTCATCCCCAATAAGACCATTTAATGCAGCACCATTCAGACGGATATTTTCAATATCATAGTTACCTGTTTTGATCAGGTTTATATTAAATTCTTGAGTAGCACCATCAAGAAGCCCTTCCTGTGGATAATCTTCAGCATAAATATTAACAATGCCATAATCGATTGATTGTGGCTCAACCCTCATTGATTTTCGATATATGTCTATTTGGTTAGAAGTAAGCTGTTGTTTGGCAAAAACATCGTAAGGAGTTTCGTTGTCGTGATCCCAGATGTTTCTGTTACGTCCTCTGGCTACATTTGTATTATCACTGCTCTTGAAACTGAATCTGCCTCCTGTTGTATCATCAGTAGCTCTGTAAACATATTCAAAAGTCTTGCTTTCACCAGCTCTTAAAGTAAAGGTTGCCGGGTCTGGTCCTGATACAAGTTCAACATTACCCGTTGCGCCTGTATTCTTTATGAGAGAATAAGGTTCGATGAAATCTATGGCACCAGTATTTACAGCAGGTGTTGTGTTATTATCTGCTGTAGTACTGGTAAGAGTAATCGTTACCTTGAATGTATCGCCCACAAAGATTTTATCATCTTTTTCAATAGATTTATTTTCTGCTGTTATAACCGCTGTCATGTGAGGAGTATTCTGCACTCTGAAATATTGCAAAGCAAGCATATTCCCTCTTGTCGTAGCAGTGGTACCTACATTGGTTCCGCAAGATTCCAAAGTAACGCTCCAGGTCCCTATGGTAGCATCAGGTGGCAGTGTGTATATATGATCAACATAACCATCGTCATTGGCGGCAAGTAGCCCAGAATAACCTTGATCTGTATCAACATAGCCAGCTGGAACCTGATTTGCTTGGGCTATTTGAGTCCTGTAAAATCTGATTCTATAATATTGGGTATTAGGAGCAACTCCATAGGCTCTGACATTTATGGTTTGACCCTGAACAAAGTCGGCTTGCTCATAATCAAAGTCTGGGTCTGGAGAAAGAATAATACCGCAGTCAGCAATAGTCCAAGTTGTGTTGCCAGAAGAAACCATATTTCTTGGCCAGTTTTTATCATACCAGATTGCATTAATTATTAATGTGTCTAAGCCAGAAGCAGATTCAACATCAACGCTTACGTCAAAAGTAATTGTTTTGCTTTGCCCAGAAGTCAGTTCTAACTCTAAGCCATCAGGATACCCCATCAACTCTTGCTCATAGGTTCCTATGTTAAATGTTATGCTGGCTGCTGTTATTACTGCTGTTGCCTGACCATCATTGCGTATTGTGGCTGTAACCCTTAAGTTTTTCTGATTTTTGAAAACAGTATTTGCTGTCTTGGTAATGTTTGTAATTCTAATATCAGGGGGATTCTGAATAGTACAAATATTAGACTGAATATTAGGTCTAGACAACGTCAGACCTGAGTTATTGTCGAAACCTGTTGCAGATGTGGTTAATCTAACAGTTCCAACATGTGTGGCTTTTAGTTTAAAAGTAGTTGTAGCCTGACCATAGCCTGGAACTTCAGAAAGTCTTGGAGAGAATAATGCTTCTGTATCATCAGGCGTAAAATCAATAGCTCCACCGCCTGTACTGGTAATATTAACAGTATCGGTAGGAATAAGAGTTGCATTGGTAATAACAGCACCACCAGTATTTATAAAAGTAAATGACCCAACAAATGGCTGATTTACGGTTACATATTCTGGCAATGTAAACAACGTATCCATCTCAGCAGGAGCTACAATTTCGAAAGTATTTTCACAGCATGTATATTTATCTAAAGGATCTGTAATCCTTATTTTGTATATTCCGCTCTGAGAACTACTATTAAAAGTAAGCCAACAGCCAAAATATCCTTGGCCCGCAGTAATAGTAGGATTTGATTTTTCTACTTCTGTTCCGTCTGGCGCTATCCAGTGAACAACATATTCAACATTTGCTGCCAGATTTTCAACTTTTGCATAAACAGTTACTGTTTCTGCTCCAGAAGGCCTGTTAAAACTGTCTTTTTCTTCACTGTATACACCGTCAGCATAAGTATTGACCCTTTCAGAATAAATAGTCCATTCTGTAAAAGGCAATGTTTCTGTATAGTCTAACACCAGTATTTATTTCTTTTCCAAAAAGTTGAGCAGTTATACGGTCTGTTCCTGTAGCCGTATCCTGTTTTATATCAACAGAATATTTAGCCAATACTATTTTATTGTCAGTAATATTAATAACTGGTTCTTCTGTAACCATCTTTTTATTTTCATAACTTTTAGCAAGACCTGTTACGGTAGTAAAATCAATATGCTGAGTAGAAGAACCTGTAAACCATTCTAATTCTGCTTCACCTTCGTTTGTTGCCATTAGAACAATATTATTGTTTTTCTGACCCCTATAAAGAGTCGAGGAAGCAACTATGTCATAAAGATTTAATTTCGCCGGAGTCTGAATCGTCCAAATATGTGGATTATCTGTTGTCAGAATTTCTATGCTTTCACCAGAGAGCATATTAGTTGCAGAAGCAATTGCACCTAAGGTATCACTGCCTAAATTGGATTCACTTGATATTTCTACCAAAAACCTAGCTGTTTTGGTTTCGTTACCATGAATTATAGTATTATCTCCACCGCCGGGATAGGTTCCCGTAGCTAAACCATAGGAAGTATCGAAGATAAAAGAATAAGTTCCACTGGCATAGGTAGGCCAAACAGAGTTCAACATACAATCTGTTTCGCCTGTATTTGTAATAGTTATGAACAAATTATAGGTGTAACCTTTTGTAACTTTTGTATATTCTGAATAAACGTTATCTATGACTAAAGCTGACTTGCTCTTAACTGTCCAGGTTAATGGGTTCTGCGCACCATCGTCATAGATTAAAGCAGAAACTGTAGCTAAAGCATCTATAGTACATTCACCTGTTGTTGCATTGTCTGCAATGTCAATAGAATATGTAAGAGTAGCTAATTCGCCAGCACCAATACTGAAAGGTAGAGAAGGATCGGTAAGGGATGCTGAATGACCATTAAGTGTGAATGTTAGGGTTGCTACTGTTAAATTTACTGCTTCTGGAGATTCATTTTTTATTGTAACTGTTAAAGGTATATTGGTCTGACCCTGAGTTACTTCGGTAACAGGTTGACCATCCATAACAGAACAAACATCTTGAATGCTGATACCGCCATAAATGAATCTAACTTCATTTAAAGACATGCTGCCACTGGTTGCTGTTTTCTTAAATTCAGCTTTATATTGAATATATCTGCCAGAAGTAGTTATAGCAATTTCGCCGTTTGTAATTGAAGAAGTTACAGACGTTGTGCCAGTCCAGGCTGTCCAGCTATTATCTGGCAATGGTGTATTACCTGTTCTGTAAGATATTTCTATCTGTCTATTGCCACTTATTGTCGTATCATACTGTAAGCAAGTCCATTTAGGGGAAGCAATTTTTGTATCAAAAACCATAGATTCGAAATTGGCAACAGAATATTCTGTGCCATCGCCTATTATGCTTCCGTATACTGTCGTATCATCAAAAGCATTCATGCACTGATAGAAAGCTGTTGGATTCTGGTTGATACCTACTAGTAATGGTGTATGATATAAATAGTGAGTTGCATCACCATTAGAAATACCAACTGTATGGTGTTCAGATGTATTGACGGCCATATCATAACTACCGTTACTGATAAGTGCTCTTGGATTGATGAGACCGTATCTTATTGCAATATCACCTGTTTCATATAATACTGCCTGAAATTTATAAGCATCGTCTTGAACTCCGAATCTGTATGTTATCCAAGTAAAAATCAGCCTATTAGGATTCGTTTGAAATGTTCGGAAAACACCGCTTTCTGACCAGGCATCACCAGTCATATGGTCAACCCAGAGAGGAACAATAGATTTACCTAAGATAGTTCCTCCTGAACCGGTAAATTTTTGAAATCTGTTAGTATAACTTTCATAACCGTTTACATTATTAATAGATAAATACCCATTGACAGCTAAATACCAGGTATTCGCTCTACAATTTGTTCCATAAAAATAAAATTTGCTTAAATCTGTTATTGTTATAGAGTTAACGCCGTCGTCAAGATTACTATAAGTCTGTTTTGTGCCATAAGCTACATCTTCCATGCCAGCTGGTGTGTCATTTCTTGTATAATAGGGAGTCCAGCCGTTTAAAGAATTTTTGTCTGTAATTTGAACAAATCCATAAGCTGGTTCTGTTGCTCCAGCATAACCCCAATAAATATAATAGGTTTTTGTTTCACCCTGCCTCATATTTACAAGAAAAACAATATAAGGGTGTGCTACAGTAGAATTATTGGGTGTAGTCAGATTATAACGTGGAACTACGTTGCCCTGGTCGTCAACAACTCTGAATTCTCTAACGTTCGCTGGTCTTTGAGCTGCAGGTATATCGAAATTTACCAAACATGGAGCGTTGACTCTGTCGGTAATACCTGGTTCTGTTATGGTGACAGACATGCAATATTTATAATCGCCATTGAATATTTCGCCACTAGGTGTTAGTTTGCCGTTATCCGTACTTAAATTTTCTAAGACTCTCGCATTATTAAAGAAATTTAATGCATCAGTATCTTTGGTTACTGGGTCCTTTCTAGCAATAAAACCATCAGAACAGCCTATAAAAGCATAATTTTTCTTTTGAGTTACACCTCTTACTGATGTAAAATATCTCGTTCCGCTAGCTAGTTCCGGAGTAGTAATAGCAATACGGTTGGTAAGACCTATATCATGCCAATCTACCAAATCTGTTCCGTAAGGGGTGGTGCCTACTGCTATTTCGTATCTTACAACAACAGAAGAGCCATCATGGTGCCAAGATGCTTCAACTCTGTTGTCAAAGAAAGTGTAAGCTATGTCTTTTCCGCTCCAACCGTCTATCACTTCCAAGGTAGCTGGTGTAATAGCAGTAAAGTTATTTGTACTATGGTAAGTTTCAACATGTGTTTCACCATTGACTACGTAAGTAACAGTAACTTCAGCGTAATAGCTTTGCCCGTTCATTAAAAGCACATTGTTTACTGTGTAGGTTTCTGCTGAAGAATTAGATGTTGAACCGCTTTGAATTGATGAACCGTTACTTTTATAAATAGTAACAGTATAATTGGTTATTGTTACCCCTGGTAGAATAGAATCGATTGTCCAGTTTACAGGAATATCAGCAACATTAGATTCGCTTAAAACAATTTCTGGAGCAACAGAAGAATCTATTGTTACAGTAATAGTAACAGGGGCGTGATGAAAACATTCCGCTTCGTTCGAATAGTCAGATTCACCACCATTTATGTTGTAAGTAGTTACCACATAATATGAATTGGCGTTGTATGGTGCAGTTGTATCTACAAAAGAGGTGGTATTGCCAACTACTGTGCCAACAAGTTCATAAGGACCTTCGTTATATTCGCCTCTATATATATAATAACCACCAAGCTTAGCCAAGGGGCATGGACTGGCAGTCCAATTAAGGGTTATGTTAGTGCCATTTTCTGTTGCTGTAAGATTTGTTGGTGGAAATAGCTTTGATGCTTTTGCTACGTTTGAATAACCGCTAATTAAATTTTGTGAATAATCAAAGTCTGCAACAACATAAAAGAAACAATCGCCATCTTGAATGTTAATACTATTATCTGTATAAGTAACCGTATTTCCCCAAACTTGAGCTATTTGGGTGTAGGACCCACTTGCAATAAGAGCACGATAAACATAATATCCATTATGATTTGTATTAGTGGGATTAGGTGCTGTCCAGTTCAAAACAACTCTGGTTGCACTCTGCATATTAGCTGTTAAATTTGTTGGGGGAGTTGACACATAAGCCGAGACAGGGAAAGATAACCCAGATGAGCCTTTATTGGTAGTGCAGGTAATTTTATAATAATAAGTATGACCAGGTTCAACAAGTACATCGTTGAAGGTTGTTGTTGAACCATTTACAGTATCTATTAGAGAATATGTTCCGTTTTCGGTTGTACTTCTATAAATATTATAACCTTGAACGTTGGGTACGGTTTTAGCATCCCAACTTAGAACAATTCTATCTTGCATATTTGTGAAATCATAACTATAGTGAGCAGTTAAACCTAACGGAGGAGTTAGGTAATAAACAGATATTTCTTCACAGGTTGGTGAGTATCTTTCGGGGCTATAGCTGAAAACATAAGCGGCAGTATAATAATAAATGGTATCATCTACCAAATCAGTAGCGTCGTCTACGCTAGTATTTCCACCCCAAGACGCATAATGATCGTAATTTCCAGAACTTGTTCCTCTTAAAAAGTAAATTACAGCTCCGTCAGGGGAAGGATTGCTGCCAAGCCTTATGAAAGTATTTGTTGGCGACCATGGAGTTATGACTTCTGCTGTTAAGCCAGTAATTTGACCTGGAGAAGCAATAGAAACTTCTTTTGAGTATGGTGATTCGATGCCATTTGTATCAACGTCAGTGATAACATAATAGTAGGTTCCTGGATTTTCTGGTTTATCCAGATAAGAGGTAGTTCCTGCAGCGACTTCTCCTACTTTTTCATAACCGCTGCCAGAGGTAGTGCTGCGATAAACATTATATTTGCTTAAAGTTACAGCATTGCTTGTGCTTGTGTTCCAGGTAAGATTTACACCATTTATAAAAGTAAAAGCCGTTCCATTAACATTTTTATTAGAAGTAGAAAGATTTGCTGCTAAGCCAGATGGAGAAAAATTTACAGATAGACTGTCAAAAAGAACAGTAAGAGTTACGTATCTGCCTAATCTAGCAAAAGCGTATAACTTTGCATAATATGTCGTGTTTGCAGTTAAATTAGTAACGGTTAAAGAGCCTCCACTATAATTACCCACAGCAGTATTTTGACTTAAATAAGCACCGCCAGTTACATTGGCATTTGTTTGGTTTGAGGTTGAATATCCTATCCAAAAGTTTCTATTGCTACTGCCACCTGTCGCAGACCATTCGCCCCATTCGAATCTTGCATTGATAGCGGTAGCAGGAGTTCTAAAAGTCTGGTAGGCCATACCGTCATAATCGCGGTTATTGCCAGTTGAATAACCATATATCCTCAAGTTATTATTTAGAATATCAACCGTAGAATCATAACCGCCAGAAATTCTTCTGTTTGTTTGCCAGTTATCATTAGCTAATGCCGAAGTAAAATCGTAATTTTTCAATTGTTCTAGCGCAAAAGCAGTATTAGTCGTAGCCAAAAACATTGCAACAAACAAAAAGAAGGTAAAAAATTTAATAATATTTTTACCAAAAATAAATGGTTTTTTATGGATTGCCACGTTACCGTGCACCGCAATGCTTTGCATTGCAGCCCCCTCAGTCGGCTTTGCCGCCAGCTCCCCCATAAATGTGGTAGCATCTTGTATACTAGCAATGACGTTTAACTTGCGGTTTTGCAATGACAAATTTTTATATTTAACAGATTTTAAATTTAATCTGAGCATTTTACATCCCTGTTTTTTAACCAATAATTGTACAACAACATCCCGACTTTAATTTTACCATATGAATATTGTCACCGCAAGGGGTAGAGGGCACAAGGGTTAAGAAAATTGAAAAATGAAAATTGAGAATTGAGAGCATGAGGGAAGAATGTTTATTATCTTCAATAGTGTTTTAAATAAACAGAATCTTTTGTCCAAAGACCTTTGTCTGTAGTCCTTTTTTAGAGAATAGAAAAAAGAGCGGACGAGGTTAAAGCCTCTTAGAGCTGGAGAGCGGAGAATGAGAGGTGAGGGTTGAAAATTGAGTGGTGAGTGGTGAAAGTTGATATTTACTGGTCGTTTTTTTCTACAGAGGTCTTAGAAGCTATGTCTGGAGTAGTTGTAAAAGCTTCTGAAGTAAAAGAAGCTATTTCAGCAACAACAGTAGATTGAGAAGCTATTGCATTAGGATCTGTGCTAAATAGGTTTTCGCCTGTTTCTTCAAACCTAAAAACAACGTTTAAAGGTCCTATTGCATAAATATCTTCTGGGACTACTGCTATCAGAATAATCTTGCGATTAAGCTCCTTTATTTTATTGACCATATCATAAAAAGATAGCATTGAGCCATATGACATACTGCCGAAACTACCTGTTAACGGGTTGGCAATCATCCCAACATTAACAACTTCATGATTGATTTCATCCATGAAGTTTTGCATTATTCTTGCTATTTCTGCCCTGTCTAGTGTTCCGTCTATTTCCATAGAAGCAATCTGCTGGTCTTTATGGAAAATCAAATCGTTAGGCAGAATAATAAATCGGACATTTCCCAATTCTTCTCCTGCTATTATATTTTCTGCCGCTATAGCACCAACAACCAGATCTCTACTGGAACTAGCGATATGGTTTGCCATCATATTCAACTGGTCTTTATTTTCGGTAAAAAATTCTATTTCTGGTTTAACCACAACGTTACGTCTTCTAACATGATCAGAAAGAGAAATAATCAAATTCGTAATGGCTTTCATTACTTCTTTAGGTTCTTGACCAGCTTTAATTACTGTAATTGCAAGGGGTTCATCCTTTCGGAATGCAACACTTTCTGTTTCCTTAAACTTAACCCGAGTTGTAAGTCTTTCAACATCGGCAGTTAAAATGTTTTTTTCATTTTCTAGTTTGGTCTTTATTTCACCAAGAGCTGCCGATTCAGCCTGTAAAGTATCAATATCCTTTTTTAGCTTGTCTATAGAAAAAAGAGCCAATCTTACATCTTCAGAAAGCATCATTCCAATGCCAAAGGTTGAAAGCGTAATCAATATGCCTGTTGAAATAGCAATAAACAGAGCAGTAACCTTCGGTCGCATACCAAAAAGGCTCAAACGCTTTTTCCCGACCAGAGTGCCTAATTTATCACCTAAATAGGCTATAATACCACTGATCACCATTGAAACAATTATATAAAACATCTGTTATTTATCAGCCCTTTTTGTCTATCTGATCAAGTTTGAAACGATCTCCCAGATAAAACTTTCTAGCAGTCTCGTTTTCCGCAACAAACTGAGCAGAACCGGAAACAAGAATTTTACCTAAGCTTAATATATAGGCTCTATCAACAATGGCTAGAGTTTCACTAACATTATGGTCTGTTATAAGCAACCCTAAGCCTTTTTTCTGTAATTTCAAAACAATACTTTGAATATCGGCAACGGCAATAGGGTCAACACCAGCAAAAGGTTCGTCTAGAAGAATAAAACTTGGTTCAGCAGCAAGAGCTCTTGCAATTTCTACACGTCGTCTTTCTCCACCAGAAAGAGCGTAACCTAAACTTTCTGAAATTCTGCCAATATCAAGGTCTGTCAAAAGCATATCAAGACGTTCTTTACGTTCTTTTTCGCTGATATTGATATTTTCTAATATTAACCAGATATTTTCTCTTACAGTAAGCTTTCTAAATACACTTGCTTCCTGTGGCAGATAGCCTACACCCATTCGTGCACGCTGATACATTGCTTTTTTTGTTATATCCTGATTATTATAGAGCACTCTGCCTTCATCAGGTTTTACAAGTCCGACAACCATATAGAAAGTTGTAGTTTTGCCAGCACCATTAGGCCCTAGCAAACCAACTATCTCACCTTTTTTTATGTTCAGGGAAACATGATTGACAACCTGCCTGCCTTTATAGGTTTTGCAAACCGACTGAACAGTTATTGTATCTATATTAGGGTCATTGTTTTCAGGAAGTTTTTCAAAATTTGCAGCATTATCTGCTTCTTCTGGCGGTGGTTCTGTATTTCCGAGCGATTCTACCGTATTCTGAAGGGAACCATTTTGACTGTTCAAGACAGAATTTCCAGAAACTTCTTTTTCTTCATTTGAGTTCAAATTATCAGTCATCGCCTTCGTCCTCGTCGCCGCCAACTTCTGTAAAATCACCTGCTGGAATATCTTTTAAGCTATCATCGATTTCTTCATCTTCATCTTCAGTTTTTTTAGATTTTTTCTTTTTCTTCTTTTTATCTTTCTTTTTGTCTTTATCTTTGCTCTTCCCTGAATCTGAACCAGGATAAACAGTAGCGTGAACATTACCTACCGCGATTGTTCTTTCTTCATCAGGATAATAAAGAATTTTGTTGGCAAAAAGTTCGGAAGTCTGCTGTTTGTTTGTGCCTTTTTCTTTTGAAACCTGCTGAGCATGAGCATGTCCAACAATAGTTACCTGACTTGAAATATTCAGATATATAGCTTTGTCACCAGTAGCAGTAAGAGTATCGGTAACGATTTCAACGTTGTTACGACAAATAGCTTTTTCTTCCTTAGAAAACATTTCAAGATATTCGCAAGTTATTTGTGTAATAGGCTTTTTTTCATTTTCTTCGGCTTCTTCTTCTGTTTCACTTTCTCTATATTCAACTTCTATAACTTTTACATTGCCTTTAGCCAAAAAACGATCTTCTTTATTAAAAGATTCAACTTCATTACAAGTAAGAATTATTCTGGTTTTAGAAGTAGTCTTACCTTCATCGCTATTCTTTTCTCTTTCGACTATTCTTGTAACCTTTGGATTACCACGTGCAACAAGCCTGTCTTCTTTTGGGTAAGCTTCAAGATAATCAGATGTTAAAGTTGTATCCGGCTGAGTCACTTTTACGTTGTCTATAGCCTTGATTACTTCTAGTTCCTGGTCGTATATACCACGGTCAGCCGTCATGGTGCTATCTTTTGTTTCTGCTTTTATACCACCTCTGGCGACATAAATACCGTTGTGGAACGTCATAAGCTTGCTTGTAATAACCATATCACCAGTGGTTACCGTAGTTTGGGCATTAGCGATATTAAAAGCAAAAAAGACAGTAAAAATAATCAATATGGCGATTAAATTATCCGAATAGAGCTTTCTCATCTGTAAGTTTCCTGAAAATTTAGATTTGTTTGCGTTTTGCTTGCTATATTATTTGTTATTGTAGCATTATTATCAACAATTTTTGAAGAAGAAGAAGAATTAATATTATCAAGAATATTTTCTATGGGAGTAGCTATCGGAAGCCCGCTAATAGGATCTATGTCCATAATTGGTTTAGGTGCTTCCTTTTTTTCTTCCCATAATCTTATAACAACCTGTTGATTTATCGTGATTTCTTTTCTTTCCGTATTGTATGTCATGCCTAAACCAGTCAGAATGGCATTGTCTTTCCAGAAAGTAACAGGTCTTTGAGTACTTACTTCTTTTCTATTGAAGAGATAACGCATTTCTTCTGTCTGCATTCGGAGGTTGTCCGTATCCCAGAATCTTACATTACCCCAAAACTTAGCTTCGAAAGGAGATTTTGTAGCACTTGCCGCAATAAGTTTACCTGTATATGTAGCCACATCTTCCTTAAAGAAAAATACTTTTATATCTTTGGCTTCCATATTAGTCTGGCTGTCGTCCATTTCACAAGTTGTAGCATACATTCTGGCATGTTCAAAACCATTTTCTATCTGACTGAAATTGACATTATCCAAAGTCATTTTATGTTTAGTATAAGTGCCTTTAGCACCATCTTCAATACTATCATCCCAGAGAATTATAGTGATGAATGACACTAATAATATTCCCCAAAACCAGAAACTAGAAAACATGTTCTTCATTATCTTACTTTTCCCATTTCTGCATAGCTGTATCTATCATGGAACCAAAACCAGAATTCAGGATGCTTACGATATTCTTCTTCATATACTTTAGCATATTTTTGAACTCTGTCTCTCATACTTTCGCCTTTTTCCCAAACAATAGGCTTTTTTACTTTAAAAACAAGATTCCCATTAGGCTGTCTTTCTGGGAAAATAGGAATTAAAGGCATTTTACTTCTTATAGAAATAATAACAGGAGCCGAATAAAAAGAAGCATTTCTACCAAAGAAATCAACCTGATAGCCCCATTCCCTTGCGTTTAAATCAGAAAGAATAGCTACCGGTTTCCCATTATGAAGCAGTTTAATAGCTTCTAGGATGTTATTATGCATAACAACATGCAATTTATGGTTTTCCCGTAAAGAATTTATGTATTCAGTCATCTTCTGAAAATTATTGGGTCTGGCTATTACAGTCAGGTCTAAACCAGCTTTAACAAGTTCATAGCCAAATACCTCCCAATCACAAAAATGACCTACCAGAAGCAAAGGTGTTTTTCCCTCTTTTTTTATGTTTTCTATTATTTCCCAGTTTTCAAATTTGCAAAAATCAGGATTAGCCTTAATTAACTTTTCATAGAAAAGTATCTCGCAGATATTTAATGCAACATTTTCTATCATTCCATGAATGATTTCGTCTTTTCTATTATCAAACTCTTTAGGAAGAAGTTCATAAGCTTTGTTAATCTCTTTTCTTCCAAATGCTTTAATGGCTTTTATTAAAAGAAGTTTAAGCTTAGGAATTTTTTTTATAGGCAAAAGCCTGATACTGCCAATCAATAGCCTTATCAGATAGTATCTTATGGTTCTTCTTATTATTTTTAGACGTTCTTTATTTATCATCTATCTGCAAATGACTTTACCAAATCTTCTAGAAGACCTTTATTTGCAAGAATTATATCAACAGTTTCTCGAACAGCACCGAAACCGCCTTTTCTAGAAAGGATATAGTCAGCATAAGGTCTTATAACTTCATGATGATTTGCTGGAACAAAAAAAAGACCAACTTTAGTACCAACAGGCAAATCGTTGATGTCATCGCCAATATAGGCAACTTCTTCATAAGTTAGACCTCGTTTTTTAATAATGGCATCTATTGCTTCATTTTTATCTGCAATATTCTGATGAAGTTCGTCAAATTTCAGTTCTTGAGCACGTTTGGTAAGAGCACCAGAAGTTCGTCCAGTAATGCAGCCAGCTGCTAATCCAGCCATGTGCCATATTTTAAGACCCATTCCATCTAATGTAGAAAAAAACTTTAACTCAATGCCATCATTACCTAAAACTATGCGACCATCTGTTAAAACACCGTCACAATCGAATAAAAGCAACTTTATATTCTTACATGCATTTTTAAATGCATCTGCCTGTTTCATGTCTTTGCCCTTTAAATAAGATTATTTAATCTAACATAATCTTGTACTTTTTTAAAGAGGGGAGAGGAAGATTTGAGAGTTATAACTTATAACAAAAAAAATACTGGATATTTTACAAAATCTTTACATATTTACTAGTATGAAAAAGATATTCATATTTCTACTAGTTTTTGTATACATGTTGTCGGTCAGTAATATCAGCTATGCAGCAGCATGGAAAGTCTGCCGTTCAGTATGGACAGAAAAAGACGAAAAGGCATATAGCGACTTTGTCGAAAGAATATGCGATTCAAAGTATGGAAATCTGAATAAATTCATTAAGGATCCAAAGGTTAATCCTTTTTATGGTGAAGAGGACAAACATTTTAATCTTAGTCCTGATTGCGCAGATTTACCTTATCTAGTCAGAGCTTACGTTGCTTATAAACTCAGACTGCCATTCAGCTATGTTTCTGAAATTTCAGGAAAAGGCGGTGACGAAAGATATAGCAAAGGCAATAAACCTTTAAAATTTAAAGACCAGGATTATTTTTCTTCTCCACAGCAGCTTTTTAATCAAGTAGTTTTAATCAATTCTGGTTATTTCAGAATGGATGTTAATTGCGAAACATCAGATCATTATCCTATAAAAATAAACAAGAAAAATTTAACTCCTGGCACTATTTATTATGACCCAGATGGACACGTAGCCTTAGTTGCAAAAGTTTTAGATAATGGCAGAATAAGACTAATTGATGCTCATCCAGATAAAAGTATTTCTAAACCATGGTTTGGAACAAAGTTCTCTAAGGGCAGCAAAAACAATGGCGGTGGATTTAAAAAATGGCGTCAAATCAGATATACTTCAGAAGGAAAAACAATAAGAACTCAGAATCATAATCTTAAAGATTATTCTGCAACAGACCAGTATCAGAAAAGTTATTCCATAAATGGAAAAAGCGGAATAGGTTTTCATGATTATGTCCGTCTAGCTATGGCCAATTCAAATAGCCGTTCGGACCCAATGACAGAATTTGTTTTCATGATGCAGGATATTTTTGAAGACATAAGGTATCGTGCCATAGCTGTAGATGTGGCAATTCAAAAAGGTTGCAATTTAAAACCTCATCCAAGTTCTTTACCTTATAATATTTACGGAACAGATGGTATATGGGAAGAGCTTTCTACACCATCGAGAGATGCCAGACTTAAAGTTGCTTTCCGAGAATTCTATGACACAACCCGACAGATGGTTTTAAATGCTGAAAAGTATGATAGACAGACAGCAAAAGCATTAGCTTACAATTTCATATTAAAATATGATGAATTGAGTCCTAAATTATTTATAACTTATGTAAATTCTGCTGGAAGAAGTGTTAGATTAACATTTGACGATGTTAATCAAAGATTGTTTGATTTGTCCTTTGACCCCTATCATGCTATAGAATATCGTTGGGGAGCCAAAGGTCAGGAATTAGCTTCTGCTAATGACGGTCAAACCAAGCAAAAGTTTTACGCTTTAGAAAAGCGTTTACGTAATCAGTTAGAAAGACTTTATGGTTGTCATACACCTCTTAGCATGGGGCCAGAACACCCGATTTCAGTAGATATAAGAAGCTGGCTATACGCTTATGTTAATGGAAATAAAATTGATAGAAACATAATAGCTTTCAACAAAGAAACCATATTTGATCAGCCTGTATCAGCCGAAGCAGTAAACTTAACAAATAAAACTTCTATAAGTAGCGATAAACCAATACAAGTCGCTATGGTGCCTAATGAAATCAAGAAGGAAACAGTTAAAGAAAAGGCAAAACCTTCTGTTAGCCCTGCCTTATTAACTAGAAATCCTGTTAGTATACCTGTTTCTTTAACTTCTAAAGAGTCAGCTCAGCCAATTTCTAAGACTTCCACTCCAAATAAAGAAATTCCAACAGCTGAAAATACAAAACAAAAATTACCTGATTATCTCTATGAAGATGAAGATGAAACAGAATCAGAAATGAAAGCTGATTATGCAAAAGTTGAAATAGCAAAAATTCCAAAGGTAAATAATGAAAATACCTTAAAAGAAGATGTTACAACCCATGATATAAATAAATCGCCAACTCTTGAATCAGAAGAAATATCTGAAAAAACAACCAGTCCTACGACAGATTTTTGGAATTCCTTGCTGATAAAAGGTGATCAGATTGCAGCCACAATCGGCAACAGCAATAATTACAATTCCTCGCAATAACATTACAAAACAAAACCTAGTTTTTAATCAATCAGCAATGAATTCTGTACATTGTTCACTACGATTCTAAAAGCCTTTAAATGTTATAGCTATAATAGTTTAAAAAAGAAAAAATATTTTTTATTTTTCTTCTTATATAGTATAATAATTATAACATTTAGAATTGGAGTTAATCACGTGAAAAAATTAAGCTTTATTTTAGCTTTTCTGTGTCTTTTTAGTTTTTCTATTTTAGTCGCTAACGATTCTGGTTCTAGCTATGACGATAGTTTGAATGCTGTGGGATTAGGTGATTCTAGTGGCAGTAAGTCTGATTCAGATTCAACTACCGTAAAATCTGATGCTGATGCTTCAGCAGAAAGCAAATCAAAGACAGAAGAAGCAAAAGAACAAAAAGCAAAAGAAGAAGAAAACAAAGGTCTAGCAACTTTGCCAGATGGCAAAGCCTATGTAGGCGTATATTCCTATCTAAATTTAAGAGACGGTGTCTGGGGCAAAATAACTGCTAAGATGTATAATAATGACGAAGTTACCATTACTGGTCGTGATGGTGACTGGTACAAAGTTTCTACTAGCAAAGGTGATGGTTATGCTCATGCTAGATATATTTTTGCAAAGAAAGATGCACGTTACAAAGGGAATGACCCAAGTTCTGACAGTTCTAGCGGCAGCAGTAGTAGCGATGTAGTAATAAATGTTTCTGGCGATAGCGTTCAGGGAAAAGTTGTTAATGCAGCCAAACAGTTAGTGGATAAATATTCTGTATCTGGTTCTTTCCCTTACGCTCCTGAAACAAACGGTGGTAATCTTGGATGTGCCCAGGTTGTAACAACAGCATTAAAAGCTGCTGGGGTTTTGAATCGGACTAGTCTGGCTTGTGTTGAAACAATAGACCTATTGGAAAATGTAGGATGGAAATCCGTTAAAGTTCCCCCATTTCAAGCAGGAGATGTTATTTTTTGGGAAACTTATAGATCAGGTCCATCTCATGTTGGTATTATAATGACTTCAGGAAATTCTGCTACAGCGATGAGTAATTCATCTTCTCAGCATAAACCAAGATACCATGATGCTAACTATCAAAAAATTGTTAAAGTCATGAGAAAAGCATGATATAAATTATATAAACAGAAGGGAATAGAGAAATATTTCTTCATCTCTATAATCTTCTGTTTATTGTGTTTAGCTATATTATATACAAAATAATTCTGTTTGATGATTTGTAATTATTAGAAAGTTTTAATTTTTGGGGATAAATAAATGATGAAAAATTCTTTGTGTCTATTAGCATCAATTCTTATGATTTCAGCAGGAACTCTGTTTGCAGATGTTTCTATCCCTTATGGTGAAGGTGCTGGAAAAGTTGATTTCACTAACAATAAAAGATTTCCGAAACTCGAAGACCCTCTTCCGTTTGGACCAATGTCATTCAGACTAATTGAAGATAAAGTTTGGGTTGCCGATAGTGTAGGCGGTAAGCTTATGCAGTATGATAATAAAGGCAAACTTATATCTGAGTTTTCCGTTATTCCTGAAGGTACAAAACCTTATACTATTGATGAATATAACTCTCCACACCTTAACATTCTTATAGAAGATATAGCCCCGGTAAGGGGTGAATATGGTGAAGCCAAAGCATGGTGGATAGCTGACTCCGTAAACAATAAGCTTTTGAAGTATTCTGTAGACGGCAAAAAACTAGCCGAAATAGAAAACTCTGAGTTCGGTCAGCTTTATAGAATAGAAGTGGGAAATTCAGGTCATCTTTTTGTTGCAGATATGGCTAAAAGTACAATATTCGTTCTGGATTCCGAAGGAAAAATTGTTAATAAAGTTAACTGGGAATGGTCTGGTATGGCTGTTTCAGTAAAAGATGATATATTATACAGATTGATGTGGGATGGTGAAGCCCATAGAAATATTCTTGTTTCTACAGATATAGAAGGCAAAGTTGTTTCTACCAAGATGCTTGAAGTAGAAATGTTTAATCCAAAACTCTGGTGGGTAGATGAAGCCAAAGGCGAATGTGTGATTACATATACTCCAGCAGAAGGTTTTAACGGTAAATTTATTGTTGTTCAAGTAGGTCTTGATGGTAAGGTCATTTCAAGCAGTGAACTGGTTGCTCCTGTCGCTATGAATAGAATCATAGATAATATTGATTATAGTGATGTTTTTGTTGGTAAATGTAATTTTATGGACGCTCCTGAAGGAAAATTTGAAATAGTTCCGTTTAAGATGCCTCAACAATAAACTAGAATTGGAGAAAAAACATGAAAAAGGCTTTTTTCCTGTTTATGATACTTTCTATTTTGGGATTAGCAGTAAGTATTTATGCTGAAACTATACCTACAAAAGGCTATGTAAGTGCAAACAGTGGTCTTAATGTTAGAAAAGGACCTAGTTCAAATTCTGAAAAATTAGGGGCTTTAGAAAAAGGCCAAACTGTTACCATAGAATCCGTTTCTGGGAATTGGTATAAAATATCTAGTCCAAAGTCTGGCTATGTTTTTAGTCAACATATTGTTGTTACGGATTCCAAAGAAATAGAAGATGAAGACGCTTCAAAACTTTCACCTGAAGAAGCAGATAAAATAGGTTGTGATATGGATAAAAGTCTATTTAACGCAAAAATAATGAAGACTCCAAAAGATAAATAAGTGAAAAGATGAATGTTTCGTTTCTCTGCCACAAAAAAGGCAGTGTAATATTAGTTGTAGTAATTGTGTTTGTTGTTCTGATGGTATTATTGACCACTTTCTATAAATCAACAACAAGCAGAGTTCACACCACTAAAAAATTAGGAGATACAATTCTAGCCAGAGAGTTCGCTAACTCTCTGGCTGTACTTTCTAATAACTACATAAAAAGTGTTGAATTAAAAAAAAGCGATAGTGATTTAGTTAAACTTCTCAATAAACCAATAAATAAAATGGAAAATGGAGAAGGTAAAATAAAAGAAAAGGACTTAAAAGATTATTTCGGTGAAATATATACCATCCTACATGACAAATCTAGTTTGCAGCAAATAGCACTGAAGGAGCTAAATTGGAAAATTTTAAAAGAAGACTTTAAGCCTCTTATAATAAATGACAAAAACAGTCCTTATCCTCGTGAAAAAAAAGGATTAATACGTTTATATATAAAATTTTCATATGTATTGCCTGGAACAAAATCTCCCATAATAGAAGATTATGATTTTTTTTCAGAAATAAAGGTTACTGCGAATATTATTCCTGTTTTATCTAAATTTTCTTTATACATCGAAAAAGCATTAGACAGTCAGGTTATAAATGATGAAAAAACAATAACCTCTTATTTTAATATTGTTGATACAACAGAAGGTGGAGAATTAAATCCTGGAAGCCCTAGACCCTGGGTTATAAACAATGGAAATAATGAGGTTTTTGAAGATTATAGAGATTATGTAACAGATAAAAAAGGATTTATTTATCTGGGGGGTGCTACTCAGGATGCACCTATTATTTTAGGCATTGCAAGAGGTTTTAGCAATTCAACACAAGGGGATTATGGAGAAGATTTCCATTTTTATAAGAACGGTCCATGCGGTTATTGGAAAACCCTAGAAGATTGGGGGAAAACCAATGAATCAAATGAAACTGGAGAAACCGCCGTTCTTGAAGCCAATATAGGCCTTTGTAATGATACAAGCGATAATTTTAATACATGGCAGGTAAATTTTGGTGCCGGTTATGACAAAATATCAAGGTATAATTCTATTTTCAGACTTTATGGAACAGATAAAGATATCTCTCCAACATTAGTTTTTGGATATGTAAATTCAATGTGCGGTTCTGTCAGAGCATACAAAAAAGGCTTTTTTGATGATACTGGAAAAACAACATGGAGAATTTGTAAGCTAGTATTTTTTGACCATTTGAATGATTTTTTAAATGCCTGCGGTTATGGCGATGGTACTGAAAATTTTGATGATTTGGGAACTTACCTGGAAATGAAAGATTCTTTGATGGCCTTTTCAAATTCTTATAATTCAAAGTTTGGGAAAGATCTTGCTCCAGATGAATATGAAAACAAATATGGCACAAAAGTAATATCCAGCAGATACAATAAAGACTTTACTTATTATATTGCAAAAATTAAAGGAAAAACTCCTGCGGACCAGCAATATCCTTTAGATTTCTGCACTGATTTATTTAAAGGCGATTTGAAAAAACTTTGTGAGAATAAAGAAGATGATAAATTGTTCTTATCTGTTCCAAATGCAGAAGATTCCGCTGAATTCAGAAATATTTATTCTGATTCTATCACATTAGAAAAACTAGACGAATTTCTTAATCCTGAAAAATTAGGCTTTGATAACTCCTCTAATGATTCAAGAATAGGTTATTATGGCAAAATAAATGAACCTAACGATAAACTAGAAGATTTCTTTATTGCTAAGGGTTTATTGAAAAATAAAGATTTAGATCTTAATTCCTGGGTTTATATTGAAAATGAAAATGCTTTTGAAGTTAAGCTTAATGACTTAAAAATTCTTAGTCAAGGCGGAATAATTGTTTCCAAGGGAAATATTGTTTTAAACGGAAATATAAATTGCAATTCAAATGCTCATTTAACTATTGTTGCCCTTAATGGCGAAATAACAATAAACAGCGGGGTAGATAACATAGATGCATCTTTGATTGCAGGAGGCGGTCAGATAAAATTAGAAGGAACTGAAAACGACAGAAAATTGGTGGTGAATGGAAATATCGTTATGAAAAGTATTCCCTGCAATAATAACCAAATTGATATATCAAAAATGAGACGAGGTTTATTTTTGAATTATAATACTGATCTTTCTGCTATTCCATGGTTTCCAAACAAATATAACATTGAAGAATCTAAAACAGAATTACCTTTATTAATGTATGATTTAAAAGAAAGTATAAAAATGTCAGATTAATGATTAGGAAGCAAAAAATAAATAGATTAAACGGTTTTTCAGCAGTTGAAATATGCGTTGTTGGCGCTATATTAACTACTTTTCTGATTCCTGTTTTTACTTTAATGTCTAAAGGCAGTTCTGGAACTATACGAAATAGGAACGAAATAATAGCCCAGCAGTATGCCTCAAATTATATTGCTTATTGTAATGCTGCAACTTTTGATAGTGAGAAATTAGCTGAAACAGAAGAAAAAGTAATTAACGAACTCAATATTGAATTTAAAGACGGTTCTGTAATTAACATTGATAAAACAGAAAATAATTTCAGAAGGTTAGTTAGTATAAAAGATTTTCCTGATACTGATGAAAGACCTTACAAATATAAAGTAGTCACAGTAAAAATAGAATGGCAACAGTTAGGAGAAAAAAAGAAAAGAGATTTGATTATGTCTGGGTTGGTAACAGAACGATGAAATGTAAAAAGAAAGCAGTAACTTTAATTGAAATAATCATAGTGGTTGCTATTTCATCAATAATTATTCTTGCAGTTATGAACCTTTTCAGTTCAGGCATGAAAGGCTCGGCAAAAGGACTGGCACACCAGGCAAACATGGAATCCGCTTCTATAATAATGTCCCAAATAGAATATGATTTGTTAAGAGCTACAACTTTTTTAAAACCAGAATCAGGTGTGAACAACGATTTTGATTCAGCTTCATGGGAATTCAATTATAAAGCATCTACTAGCGATAAGCCATCTATTGTAACCTACACAAAAATAAATGATGGATTAGGTGTTTGTAGAGAAATAAAAATGCCCGATGGAAAAGTGCAAAAGACCACCTTAGCCAAATCACAAAAAGTAAATTTAATTTTTAAGCGTTTCACTTTTGATACCAGTTCTACAAAATATCCTGTATATAAACAGGCAATGCTCGTTGAAGTAACTGTTTCGTCCAAGGACAACATAAGAGGCGGAACAAACGAATCTTTCACCTTAAAAAGATTTATTGTCGTTAGATCCTCAATACAATAAAACACAAACGAGACTATTTCCGAAGATAACTGTAATATGACATTCTAAAAAAATTGTATCAATACCAGCTTAAATTTATTATAATATGGTTGAATATAAACTTTGGAGATAAATATGAAACTTTCAATCGTTATTCCTGTATATAATGAAAAAAACACTCTTAAAGACATTATTATGAAAGTAAAAGCTTCTCCTGTTGAAGATAAAGAAATCGTTCTAGTTGATGATTTTTCTACAGATGGAACAAGAGAACTTCTTCAAAACGAACTGTATAAGCTTGTTGATAAAGTAGTTTACCATGACCACAATCAAGGGAAAGGTGCTGCTTTAAGAACAGGCTTCAAAGAAGTAACTGGAGATTATGTTATTATCCAGGATGCTGATATGGAATACGATCCTAATGAATATCCTCTTCTTTTGGCCCCCGTAATTGATGGGAAAGCAGATGTTGTATACGGTTCACGTTTTGCTGGGGGAAACGCCCATCGAGTGCTTTATTTCTGGCATAGTCTTGGCAATACCTTCTTAACACTCTTGTCTAATATGTTTACAGATTTAAATCTTACTGATATGGAAACCTGTTACAAGCTTTTCAAGCGAGAAATTATTCAATCTATAGATATAGAAGAAAACCGTTTTGGTTTTGAACCAGAAATCACAGCCAAAGTTGCACACATGGGTTGTAATATATATGAAGTTGGCATTTCATATTATGGAAGAACCTATGCTGAAGGGAAAAAAATAGGTTGGAAAGATGGAGTCAGAGCTATTTATGTAATACTAAAATATGCTCTTAAACATAAAAAACTATCTAGACGATTGCGTAAATAAAAAAAACGCCTGCTTTATAGAGCAGGCGTTTTTTTTACTCAATATTATTTATTATAATAAACAGTATTTAAAGAAGTAATTTTTATAGGCTGATTACCATATTTATCCGTATAAATTACAGCATATACCAAATTAGCAACATAAGTGGTATTAGATTTAAGATTAGATTTACCTTTTTCTGTTATAGTAAAATAAAAGTTATTCCCATCCTGAGTAATAGTATACATATCAGAATACTGACCGCTATACAATATTCTAGAACTATTACCAGAAGTAGAACTAAGTCTTATTTCCCAGCTATACAAATTAGTAACATTGCCTAATTCACTAGGCACAACAGCCAATATAGAATCACCACTTCTGCTAAGAGTTGCACCACCTTCTTCTATTGGTTGTGGTTCTGGCTGTGGTTCCGGACTATCTGTCCAGATCTTTGGAGCAGCAACAGGAACTCCATTGCTTTCCGCAGTTAAAATATTAAATATCTGGTCAAAACTCAATAAAGCATGTGGCTGACTTCCGCTTGCCGCACCACTGTATGCTGTTCTAAAGAAATCTGCTTCGATATAAAAAACATTGTTATCTATTTGAAGTACAAAATATGCTGTATTACTATTAATAATTGCTTTATCTATATAAGCAGAATAAAAATCAAATCCGCCATTACTATCTATATAAGTAAAAGCAACACCGCTAAAAGTTATTGTTTTATTAGTGTTAACAGCTCTATTATTTACAGCTATTGACGGAATACCTATTCTCAAAAGAAGAGAATTCATTTCTGAATTACTTCTCCAATAGTCGTAATCATCGTTATTGTTACAGCCTGTAGTAAAAAATGCAGTAGTAAGGAAAACAAAGGCTAATAAAATTTTGAACAGCTTTTTCATAGCATCAATAGTCCTTAAAAAGGTATAATTTTCCAATGTAGAATAATATTCTATCGACCATTAGATAAAATAATATAAGATAAAAATTTTTTAAATGTTTATTTTTTCTTTTATAAACCTAAAAAATAAATAATAAAGCCTTTGCCCTGTTTAAGTTTAAAATTCATTGCACGCTTTTGTTAGCTTGTGTATAATGTCAAAGATATAGCAACTAAATATAATTAGCAAAGCAAAAGCTAATGCTTATAATATTATAAAAAAGGATAGGAATTTACTTTGAAAGACAAGAAAGATAAAATTATTACAAATGACAAAAAGGGTAACTGGTATCTTTTTGTTAATCTTGTATTAATAGTAGCCCTTCTAATTGGTATCTGGAAAGATGGTAATGCTGTTTTTGACACAAAAATAGAAACGAGATTTATAATAATTTTCATTATAATTATTAATACTTTGCTTCTTTTCAAAGATTTTATTCTCGTAAGTCATTCATCTCAAAAAGAAGAATCATCCAAGAAGCGAAAACCAATAAAGAGTTTGAATCCACTTAGGGCATTTGTTAATTCGACTACTAATGTTGACGATAAATTACTTAAAGACTCCATAGACAAACTCAAAGAAATAAGCGGTTCTGAATACATTGAAATAGTAATTTTAGATAAAGCTCAGTCAAAAACATTGGTTTCTACAGGTGACCAGCCTCAATTACTGGCAGGGACACGTTTTACGGTCAACGAAGGAGTTCTTTCCATAAAGCATAGTGGTCAGTTGGGAACCGAAGAAATATCAAAAAAGACTATGGAATATAGACCGATAAAATTTAAATCTAAACTTACCCGACTAAGATTGGCTATAGTTCCTTTAAATCTTAGTAATGCAAGATTAGGTCTATGTCTTTTCTTCAGTAGTAAAACTCCATATCTACCTAATATTTCTCTCAACAATGCTGGTTTCTTTTTAGAATCACTTATCACTATGGTTGAAAATACCCACAACCAAGTAGGCGGTTATAAAGACAAAACCACTGGTTTAATATTGTATAAAAATTACGAAGAATTGGTAGACAATGAGCTAGAACGTTCAGAACGATACGAACAGGAAATGAGTCTTCTCACTATCAAAATAACAGATTTCGACAAACTCAAAGATAGCGATAAACCGTTAATAAGTAAAAATATCGCTTCAGCAATGAAACAGTCTCTTAGAAGATTTGATTTAATGTTTTATGGGAAAGAAGCTGGTTCTTATTATGCTCTTCTTACAGAAAGCGGAGTAGAAGAAGCTGAAGGTATCGCTAGACGTTTACAGAAAGAATTTAATAAGCTTATAAAGAAGCTTCAATTAGATGATGATATTAAACCTATGCTAGTAATTGGTTCTGCAACTTATCAAACAGATGCAACCCACAGCGTCGGTCTGATAGAAAAAAGTGCTGATGCATGCCAGACAGCAATAGAAAACAATACTGATTTTAAAGCTTTTTCTGTTAACCAGAAACAAATCAAGAAAACGGAGTCAAAGAAATGAACACAGACGAAAAAAGGATAGAAATCCAATTTAATCTGAATGGTCAAGATGTTAAAACTGAAGTTTTACCAGGAATGACTGTGTTAGAAATGGTTCGTAGAAATTTCAAACTCACTGCTACCAAAGAAGGCTGTGGTAAAGGAGAATGTGGAGCCTGTTCCGTTCTATTCAATGGTCTTCCAATAAACAGCTGTTTAAAATTAGCAGCTACTCTAACTCCTAAAGATCATATAGTTACAGTAGAAGGCTTAGCAAATGATGAATTAATGCAAAGAATACAAAAAGCCTATGTAGATGAAGGTGCTGTTCAGTGCGGTTTTTGTATTCCAGGCATGACAATAAGTACTTATTCTTTGCTAAAAAAGAATCCAAAACCCACAATGGATGAAATCAAATATGCATTAGCCGGCAATATTTGCCGTTGTACTGGTTATCGTAAAATAGAAGCAGCCGTTGCAAAAGCAGCAGAAAGAGGGGAAAAGTAAATTATGAGTTTTGAATTTTATAAACCGTCAAATATAAAAGAAGCTTCTGAATTACTTAAAAACCCCGGCTATGTAGCTGTTGTTGGTGGAACCGACACTATCGTTAAAGTTAGAGGTGGTTTCTATAAAGCTCTAAAAGCTTTAGTTGATTTAAACGGCTTATTTAGTAACGAAATCAAAGTAGAAAAAGATAAGTGCATTATAGGCAGTGCCTGCGTAATGAACTATATAGCTCATCATCAAGTAATTATCGATAATTTCCCTGTCCTCGCCCAGGCTGCTTTATCTGTTGCCGCAGAACAAATTAGAAACGTTGCTACAATTGGTGGAAATGTAGGTAATTCTTCTCCTGTAGGCGATACTATACCTGCTCTTTATTCTCTTGAAGCTGATGTAAATATTATCAGTGGAGAAGGCAGCAGAACAGTTCCAATAAATGAATTTATTACAGGTGTTGGTAGGAACGTTCTCCAACCAGGCGAAATGATAGAATCATTTGCAATTCCTATGAGAAAAACCCAAGGTTCTTTCCAGAAACTCGGTGAACGCAAAGCCTTATCTATTTCTAAGATTAACTTAGGCCTTTCCTATTGGAACGATGGAAAGCCTCATTATCGTATAGGTATGGGAGCTGTTGCAATTACTGTTTTAAGAGTAACAAAGGCAGAAGAATTTTTAGAAGCAGCACCTCATCCACTTTCTGATGAAACCATTCAAGAAGCTGCAAAATATGCTGTTGAAACAGCAAAACCCATAACCGATATCAGATCTACGAAAGAATATCGGCAACAAATGGCTGGAGTTCTTTTAAAACGAGCTCTGCTTGCAGTTAGAGGTTCTTAACCCTAAGCTTTTTCTAAAAAAAATAAATCGAGTAGTTTTGATCAAGGGAGTTTTTTGATGTTAGACAACAAGACAATTGCTTCTGCAATGACCATTAAGCTAGATAACGTTTTACCAGAATATCCAAAGTTTGTTGAAGGTATTAGACGAGCACCAGATAGAGGTTTCACTCTGAATCAGCACGAAACAGAAATAGCTCTTAAAAATGCTTTAAGATACGTTCCTGAAGAACTACACGAAGCTTTGATTCCAGAATTCTTAGAAGAATTGAAAACTCGTGGCAGAATTTATGGCTATAGATTCAGACCAGAAGGCAGAATCTATGGTAAGCCGATAAATGAATACAAGAGCAATTGTATTGAAGGCAAAGCTTTTCAGGTCATGATCGACAACAATCTCGATTTTGAAGTTGCTCTTTACCCTTATGAACTTGTTACTTACGGAGAAACTGGTCAGGTTTGTCAAAACTGGATGCAATACAGGCTCATAAAGAAATACTTAGAAAACCTCGATGAATACAGAACTTTAGTTATGATGTCAGGCCACCCATTAGGGCTTTTCAAATCAAGTCCAAATGCTCCGAGAGTTATTATGAGCAACGGTTTGATGGTCGGAATGTTCGACAATCAGGAAGAATGGCATCGCGCTATGCAGTTAGGCGTATCTAACTACGGTCAGATGACTGCTGGCGGCTGGATGTATATTGGTCCTCAAGGCATTGTTCACGGCACTTTCAACACTATTTTGAATGCTGGAAGAATGAAACTTGGCATTAAAGATGAAGACGGCTTGAGTGGTCATCTCTTTGTCTCTTCTGGTTTGGGCGGAATGAGCGGTGCTCAGCCGAAAGCAGTTGAAATTGCTAACGGAGTCGGCATTATCGCAGAAGTTGATATGTCTAGAATTGAAACCAGACACAAACAAGGTTGGGTTTCTTTGATTGCTGAAACTCCAGAAGAAGCCTTCAAACTTGCTGACGAACATATAGAATCTAAAAAGACTACTTCTATTGCTTTCCATGGCAATATAGTAGATTTGCTTGAATATGCTGTAAATAACAACAAAAAAGTTGAATTGCTTTCTGACCAGACTTCTTGTCATGCAGTTTATGATGGAGGTTACTGCCCCAAGGGTCTCTCATTTGAAGAACGCACTGAAATGCTTCATAAAGACCCTGCTAAGTTCAGAAAACTTGTTGATGAAAGCCTTAAAGCTCATTTCAAAGCAATCAAGACTTTAACAGAAAGAGGCACATATTTCTTCGATTACGGTAACTCATTTATGAGAGCTATTTTTGACGCAGGTATTAAAGAAATCTGCGCTAACGGTGAAAATCCAAGAGATGGATTTATATGGCCTTCCTATGTTGAAGATATAATGGGTCCATTACTCTTCGATTATGGCTATGGTCCATTCAGATGGGTATGCTTAAGCGGTAAACACGAAGATTTAGTAAAAACTGATAAAGCAGCAATGTCTTGTATAGACCCGAATCGTCGTTCTCAAGACCACGATAACTACGTCTGGATTCGCGATGCAGAAAAGAACTCTCTCGTAGTAGGAACTCAAGCTAGAATTCTTTATCAGGATGCAGAAGGCAGAGCAAACATAGCTTTGAAATTCAACGAACTTGTAAGAAAAGGCGAAATCGGTCCTGTTATGATTGGTCGTGACCACCATGATACAGGCGGAACAGATTCACCATACAGAGAAACCGCTAACATAAAAGACGGAAGCAACATAATGGCTGATATGGCAACTCATTGTTATGCTGGTAATGCTGCTCGTGGAATGAGCCTCATTTCATTGCATAACGGCGGTGGTGTCGGAATAGGCAAATCAATAAATGGTGGCTTCGGTCTTGTTCTTGACGGTAGCGAAAGAATCGACAACGTCATCAGAAGCTCCATGATTTGGGATACCATGTGCGGTGTTTCAAGACGTGCCTGGGCAAGAAACGAACACGCTATCGAAGTTACGGCACAGTTTAACAAAGCAAAGAACGGCAATCACGTAACTTTGCCATTTATTCCAAACGAAGATAAAGTAAAGACCGCTGTAGCAGAACTGTTTAAGAAGTAACGAAAAAGCTTGGCTATATGCCAAGCTTTTTTGTAGTTATCGTTGTTGGTATTTATTGTTTTTGTTGTTTAATCGAAAGCTGGATTGCCAAACATCTGATTGCTACGCAATCAGCCCCCTCAGTCAGCAAGCTGACAGCTCCCCCACCATTCGTGGGGGAGCTTCTTCGGCTCGCAATGACGATTTAATCAAGGTTAGAAATATTCGTTACTTTGCTAACCTTCTAATAACAATAACTACAATAAAAACCGACTACAATAAAAACCTTTATTTAAAGTAGTTATAGTTTTTGTTGTTGGTTTAAAAATTCAAATCCCAAGACAAGATTATCCACATCAGAAACGATTTCTATCAGATACCTTTTTAATAATTCTTTATTTGAACTAAGAATCTGTAAAGCCATTTTAGTATATAGGTTTCTGTAAATTGTAGATTTCCAGACTACTGGCTGGAATAATGAGTTTATATCTTTTCCAAAACAGAATGTTCTGATAAATTCGTATAAAAACTGCTTCAAATCATCAATATCGCCATTATAATTTATTTGCGGCTCTGTAGACTTTTTAACTTTTTCAGTAATATCTATTAAGTTCAAAGAACCGTCAAAGAAAAGACCCCTTTCGTCAGCTAAAGCTGACACTTCCCCCAACAGCTTAAGCTTTGGGGGAAGTTCTTTAAGATACTCCTCCCAAACTTTTGCTATATCAACATTTTGAGTGAAAAAGTTGTCTTTATTTTTTATAAAAAATTCAATCGCAATATTTATTTCACTTACTACGACAATATTATCTTTATTAAAAATCCCCCTGTCACCGATTGCTACGCAATCAGCCCCTTCAGTCGAGCTATCGCTCGCCAGCTTCCCCACCATTTCCTTACAGGATAAACGTGGGGCAGCATCTTCGTGACAGCTCCCCCACCATTCCCTTACAGGGTAAACGTTGGGGAGCTTCTTCTGCTCGCAACAACGGTTTGGGCAATGGCTATCGTTTGCTAAAACAATCCCCTTATCTCTTTTCTCTAATCTCTTATCTCTAACTAATTGCCAACAAAAATGGTCTTCAGAACAAACATTAATATTCTTATATTTGCAGTATTCCTCCTTAAAAACTTTGAGCTTATCTAGTTTTTCCTCGAAATTACCTTTTATTATCTTTTTCCATTCTATAGGATTTTCATAAGCACTAGTTCTAAAATAATCAGCAAACATCTCTGAACCAGGTTTTTCTGTTTCTTCCTCCACCCAAAGCTTAACAACTCTTATATTTCTATTTTTATCCGTCAATAAACCAAGCCACTCAAAAACATCTTTAATATTATCAAAAAACAATATTTTATCTTTATTTGGCAAAGATTTTAATTGCTCAAACAATTCTTCTTCATTTCCTTTAGGGAAAAGAACATAATCAAAACCCATATTATAAGCAGCTTCTAGTTTTATCTCCGCTTTATCTATAGGCAAAACTTCACCATTATCTGAAACTATACCAGTAGCACAGATTGACGGCATATCATATTTTTGAAAACTGTTTTTGTTCCATTCACACCAAATCTGCATTACAAGGCTTAGCAAGTAAGAATCACCTTTTATTTCTTGAAAATAAGCTAATTGAGGCAAAAAATACATACCTCTATTTCTATATTCAATAGAAGTAAAATTATAAATAATTTCAAAAATATGATTACAACTATCTTTAAACTTATCTATTCCCTTTGTACCAATATCATCAATAGCCTCTAGAACACTTCTAATATCATATCTAGAAAAACTGACTAATGGGTAATTTATATCGTCTTCATATTCATTTACCGCAGGAAAAACTATTCCTGGCAATAATTTCCTTGGTTTTGCAATTAATTCTAGAATTTCTTCATAATCAGCAAATATATTCTCTAGACATCCTTTTTTATAATAATTGCTATTAATAACTTTTTTCAAACGATTATATTCTTTTTGGTAAACATCTATAGTCTCAGGAGAAGGTTCAATGGCAAAAAATCTTGTGGGGCGAGATTCCCAAAATGGTTTATCTGAATGACATTTATATTCTGCTTCAACTATGCTTATAAATTCTTCATTAACTCTTTGAAGCCACTTTGCTTGAAATTTATTACTTAATGGCAAATTCAAAATCTCTGATACCTTTTAAAATACTTTCACTCAAAACAAGTTTTCCGCTTTGATTTGAATGAAAAATCTTTTCTTCGTTATTATCATAAGTAATCTTTAAATCAAAAGCTTTTCTATCGTAAGAAGCAATAGTAAACTCTTTGTTATTAGCTAGTTTTAATACATAGTATCTAGCTTTGTCTTTTTTAAGATACTTATCAAGAGTATCATAAATATCATTTGTTGCAGCCGCCATAGCAAGTTCTTCGTTTGCAAAATTAGGGAAAAACGATTCCGCTAAAGAACCAATATTATCTGTTAATGATTCAAGCATATCAGCAAAGCTGAATGAATAAACTTTTGCCTTAGCTTTTTCTTCTGCAATTATTTTTCTTATAACAGAAGCTGAAAGCAAATCAGCTTTAGATTTTTCTGTTTCTCTGAAAATAAAAACAGATTTGCTAATCTTAGCTGAAGCAACAGGTTTTAGAATTCTTGTCTAAGGCAATTTCTGGAATTGTCAGTTCGTGAAATTTTGGAATATAGCAGATTTTAGACTCTTTCGAACAAGCAAGACTATTGATTCCATATTTTTTTGAAGTTATTAAATATTTAGCTTTTATATTTTGTTTAATTCCTTGAAGTAAACCTAAATATTCTTTGGAACTTCCTTCTGCAAAACTTTTCAGTAAGGTTAAGCTTCTTTTAAGAAGATAAGAATATATTGCTGATTCTGGATATTTGCTGGTTTCTGCAATGTATCTGATTTGAGCAGAAGTTGTTATAGAGTTTTTATCGCAACTTTCATCATTTTCAAAGTCTTCAGGTTCTGTGATTATTTCTAAAACAAGTTGGTCAACTGTTTTTTCTTTTTGGAAAAGGGTAACAACATTCTTTAAACTTAACCTATTTATAACATTACCGACTATTTGAGAAGCCGCTTCCTTAATATTATTAAAAGTTTTACTGTCAAAAACAGAATCAGCTTTTCTAGTCAAAAAATCGAATATAATTTTACCTATAGAATTAGAATTAACAGTATCCGTCATTTTTGCGTTCTTCCAATTCTTTTAGTTTTTCGTCACATATTTTAGCATAGCCTGTTTGCGAATCATCTATCATAGTAATATTACCAGGCAATCTGACTTTAAATAAAAAAAGCATATCTTTAGACAAAATTTGACACTGGTCTTTGTCTACAAAAAAGAGATTTTTGTCATTTTTATTTCTGTAATCTAATTGGCTTGTACCAAAAGCAAGACAGGGAATTTCACTAGATAAGCTTAAACCGGGGTGGGATTTTCGTTTTGCTAAATTCTTATCAATTTTATCTTTTGATTTTAAATAATCTTGGTGGCATATCTTATGATTAGGTCGCGTTGAAGGAATATAGTTTTCTGCTGTTTCCCAATATTTTTCTAATATAAATGACACACAACCAAAAGGAATATTAAGATTAAAATCTTCTTTTGGCTGGCTTTCTATATAATCACCACAAGTCGCCAATGCTTCTAATTCTCTAGTTAATAAGGATATTCCTAGGTTCATGGGTTATTATAAATTGCTCAAAGCTTGTTCTGGAGTATAAACAGGTATATTTGAATCAATATAATCACTAGTATTTCTTGTAACTATGTAGTTTGCATTAATTGTTTTTGCTGAAGAATATTGAACTGCATCTTCAAAATCTTTCCAACCAAGTTTCAAGGCTGAAATAATTTCTTGTTCATTTACACCTGCTATATGAACTATTTTTAATAGATTATTGATCAACTCTAATACTAAAGTTTTATTATGTAGTTGTCTATTAGCAATATAATAAATATCTGTTAAAGAAGTAGCTGAAATATACTCCGAAATATTATCTTTTTCTGTTAATTCTAATATTTTATATGATGATTCGTAAAAAGGTTCACGTTTTAAAAGAACATCTAATACTATATTGGTATCAATCATCAATATCATATTTTTCTAATCTTTCTTTTCGAAGTTCTTCTAGAGTTAGATTTGTATTAGGAATAGAACCTGCTAAAGATTTAAGAATTCTACTTTTCTCGGTTTTTTCTGTTATATGTTTTTCTTCTGAGGGAATAACAATAATTTCTAGTTTATGATTTCTATATTTTTCTGGTAAAGCTAATATACTCATTAATTTTTCTGCATCAACAAATCTTCTAACAGCTTCCATATTCTCTAACTCTTTTTACCAAATATTGTATTGTTCTAATTTTAACATAAACCAAATAAAGCAACAACTTCAAACTTATCATTTATAATAATCATTTTCGATAAAACCTATAAAACCAACCACACCAATCACAACCTAATAAATTTTTTAAATATTTCTGAATAACCAACAGATTTTTCACATTCTAAATCTCTTTCTTTAAAATTCGTTTATTGTATTGCATAGCGACATACAAAATGCTAAAATAATATAAGAAAGGCGGTAAAAATTTATGGCTTTAAAAAGTTCAAATGTTGCTGCAAGAGTAGAACCAGAAATAAAAGAAAAAGCAGAAAAAATACTATGGTATCAGTGTTTCTAATGGTATAAATATGTTCTATAGACAAGTAATTCTATGGAATGGTTTGCCTTTCCGACCTTCTATTCCTGTTTCGGAACCAAAATCCATGTCTGAAATAACAAAAGAAGAATTTGATGCAAAAATGGCAAGAGGCATTGCCCAGGCTGAATCAGGAGAAGGTGTTCCATCTGATGAATTTTTTTCAAAATTAAGACAAGAAATATTAAAGTCTCATGTCTAAAAAATATAATCTAATAATTTTACCAGAAGCCCAACAAGATATTAGAAATATTGTTTTGTATATTGCTATTGAATTAGGTTCTCCATATACAGCATTAGAATTGCAAGACTCTTTTGAAGAAGCAATTAAATCATTATCTACAATGCCAAAACGTTATAAAACAATCGATGAAGAACCTTGGAAAAGTAAGGGTATAAGAAGATTTCAAGTAAAAAGCTATTATATTTATTATATTGTTTCTGATTCTGATATATCAGTAAAAATAATTTTCGTAATTTATGTTAGAAGAAACCAAGAGAAACAACTATCCGAAAACATACGATAACAACTATAAAAATAAACCACATAGCTGTCAAAAGCCAGTGGTATGATTGGTTTTGGGTTATGGGTGGTGATTGTTTATACAAAGTTTTGTTAGTCTCGATTATTTGAAATATTCAATAGTTTGCAGACTTTAAGCTAAACAATAAAAACCTATATAACCAACCACACCTATAACAACCGAATAAATATTTTATATTTTTCTGAATGAATAATAAATTTTTCACTTACTTCTTGTGAGAAATAAAAAAACTTACTACTCTCAAGGAGAAAAAAATTGGAAAATTCAATCGAATTGTGTGAAAATGTATCTGTTGCCGTTAATGAAAATGCTAATAATTCTGAAATAGAAACAAAATCTATAGAAGAAGAAAACAAAACGTCAGAAGAAGTTACTGCTAATTTTTCTGAAACAAAAGAAAAGGAAGTTAAAACCTTGGATACAAACAAACATTTCAAATGGACAAACGAAGCCACAAAAGCTGCTGCCTGTATGCTCAAAGATATAATTGACGAATTTAATGAAGCTAATTCCGATTTATCTTCATCTTTAGATGAAAACACCGACCCCTGGGGCTTCGATAAATTAAATGAACAAATGAAAGTATTAAAGCAATCAAGAGAATTAGATTTATTTCCAGAAGAATGGTGCAGATTTAAACTTGTTTCTTTATTAGAGAAATATTACGAAGAACACACAACAAATATAAATGCTTCAGATTCTAATGATTCAGATCTTTATGAAGAGGATAATGATTCGCATATAATTGCTGAAACAAAAAAGAAAAATCTTTCAAATAAATATGATTTTAATTTTTTGTATTTTGTTCTTTCAAGGATAGCATTAGAAAATGTTTACTTTAGAGATTTAGCTGGCGATGGAATGGATTTTTCTTATAATTATTCTCTTGGTGATGACGAAGATGAATTTCGTCCTTACTTAGAAAATTATATCGAAGCTATTGGTTATGATAGAGATAATAAATTTAATACTGAAACGATATTAATAGCTAACGAAATTGATTATAGTTTTCTTTGCTCTAAAGAATTTAAAGAAAAATTTAAAAATAGTAACAATATTCCAACAGAATTTACAGATATTTATTATGAAAATTTATTTAGAGAAACAATAATAAAAAATTTGCCAAAATTTGAAGATATCGACGAAATCAATGGTTTGAAACCAGATAGCAAAAAAGATTATAATTTAATGCTTCAACTTGCAGAATGTTCTTATCGTTCAATCGATTTCCTAAACATCGCAGATGCATTCATAACCGGTGAAATAAGTAATCTCAAAGGTCTAAAAGAAACCTATTCTTCGATGTTTGAAGAGTAAAGACATATAAAACGCTCCCTTACGGAGCGTTTTGTTTTTTTTAGTTGGTTTTTGCTGCTGAAGTTTGTTGATTTTTTGATTAAAATAGAAGAGCTTGAATACAAAAGATATTATGGTTAGTGCCCTTTTTTGAGGCCCTTATTTAGTATTGCTGTCATCTCGGCATCTGTGGTTAAAGAAATAATTTCCTGGGTAACTTCGGCTCCTTTTTCAATTAAAAACTTAGTCATTTCTTTTTGATTATATTTAACAGAAAACCACAAAGGGGTATGTCCTACTTTTGTTTTCTTATCTATAGGAATACCTGCATCTAAAACCATTTTAGCAAGCTCAATATTACCATTTTGAGCAGCACAATGAAGTAAAGTTTTACCAACTTCCATAAAACTTTTCCCACCGTTACTTTTTCCTTCACGTACTTCGACTTTTAAATCAGCCCCATTCTTCAAAAATACTTCAATACATTCTTTTCTATCAACTTCAGCAGCATGTAGTATTAAATACAAAATCGTTTCACTAATAAGTTCACTAGATTCTAACGATTGATCAACAGGATGGAATTCTGGATTGCAAAGCAAATCTAAGAATTCTGTATAATTTTTTTCTATTGCTATTTCAGCCAATATGGTTTTCAACATAAAAGGATGAGCAGGAATAGGAACAGGAACAGGCATAAAATAAGTGCGTTTTTCTTTGAAATCCTCCGTTACCCTTTCTATTAATTCATCCTGAGATAATCCCATATATGCAGCTATTTGTCTTGAAGCAGAAGAAGTAGCTTTTTTTTCTGAGTTTTGTTCTTCTTTTATGGTTCTTTCTAACTTTGCTGAAGAAGATGAAGAAGTATTATTTTGATCTATTGTCTGTCTTTCAATCTTATTTTCTTTTTCCTTTTCCTTCATCCACTTTATCAACTCTTCTTTTTTGTTTTTTACATCTGAAACAGAAGCTATAATTTCATTATTGATTGTAGCACCTTTATTTAACAGATAATCAACCATTTCATACTGATAGTTTTCTATAGCATAATCAAGAGGCGTCTTTCCTGCCTTAGTAGGTTTATCTACAGAAACACCTGCTTTCAAAACCTTTTCAGCCAGAGAAACATTTCCATTTTTAGCTGCTAGATGAAGAAGAGTTAAACCTTCTTCTATCTTATATTTTTCATTATTTTTGTTAATAATTTTTTCTTTTTCGCTTACTAATTCTTCTTTCAAATCATAATCTTCTTTTAAAATTAGTTCTAAACACTTTCTACTGTCTATATTTGCTAAAAAGAAAGGGACAGGCATGTAATTGAATTTCCAGTCTTTAGAAATAAATAATCCTTTGTTTATCAATATTTCTAACAATTTTGAATAATCTTTATTTAAAGCCGTATTTATATAAAAGTATGCTATTTTGCGAAAAATATTTAACCTTGAACCAAATTCGACTCCCAATAATTTTATTTTTTCTAATTTATCATAAATGGGTAGGATTTTATTAAATTCATCTATAAGCTTTTCCTCGCTCATCGATGAATATTCATTGTTTTTTTCCATTAAGTTTTTATAAACTACACTTAATTCTTTTCGTGTTTCTTCTAATAACTCTTTATTTTCTTGTTTTAATATCTCACGTTCTTCTTTTTTCTTTCTATATTCTTCTTCTATCTTCCTATTTTTTTCCCGTCTTTTTTGATTTTCTTCTTCTTTTTTTCTTGCTATTTTGTTTTCTTCTTCTTGTTTTTTTCTTTCTTGTTCATATTGTTCTTGTCTGGCTTTTTCTTCTATTTTTGCTTCAACATAAAAAAATAAACCCAAAATAATACTAAACAAAAATAAAGTACCAAAAACTACCTTCAAAAGAACCGAGAAAACTTTTTCTACATTTTGAACTCCATCATTATAGTTTTTAGAATAACTATTTTCATCCTGTTCACAACTTTTTCTAGAATTATCATTATTATTTTCGTAGGAATCATTATCCATAATTATTCTTTTATCAAATCCTTTTATTCTAAAAAATGCTTGGCATATAGCCAAGCATTTTCATTATAATTCAGACAGAAATTTGTCACGATTTTCTTTTATTTTCGCAAGCAATGGAGCATAATCTATCTGTTTCCTTGCTCTAAGTTCTTCGGTGATTTCACCAATTGCGTTATATAGCGGTGTTATAGCCAAATTTCCGATAACACCTTTCAAACCATGAGCAACTTCAAAGCCTTTTTCTAAATCATTGTTTTTAAGGACTTCTTCAAGTTTGGCAAAATTTTCATCTTTTAGCCCCATTTGAACAAGATTAAGATAAAACATTTCGTTATTCAAACATCTACCCAAACCTTCAGCTGTATTGCAGCCCAATTCTTTCATTTTATCAACAGTTAACATATCCTATCTCCTTTGCTTCACTTTCTCTTGCTTTGACTTCTTTTTCAATCAAAAGCTTAAATTCTTCTGGTGGAAGAGGTTTTGAAAAATAGAAACCTTGTATAACATCACATTTCATCTGTTTTAATAATCTGCACTGTTCTTCTGTTTCTACACCTTCGGCAACAACAGAAACTTTAAGAAATTCTGCAATTTCCATCATAAGTTCAACCATATGAAGTGCTTTCTCGTTTTTAGCTATATTTTTGACAAACTTCATATCAAGCTTTAAAGCATCAATTGGCAATTCTGAAAGCATATTCAAAGAAGAATAGCCTGAACCGAAGTCGTCCATTTCAATAAAGAAACCTTTTGAACGTAAACTTTCTACAACTTGTACAATCTGGTCTGAGTTATCTGTATATGCAGATTCAGTAACTTCAAGCATTATGTCTGTTGGTTTGAGACCATTATCACGAACTAGTTTCATAAAATTGTTTTCAAGATTTGGATCATAAATATCAATTCTTGAAAGGTTTACTGAAACAGGAATAGTAATATTATACTGATCGCGCCATCTACGAACCTGAGCTGCGGCTTCCCCCCAGACAAAATGATCTAATCTAGAAACCAAACCATTTTCTTCCATCAAAGGAATGAAAACGCCTGGACTTATCATACCAAATTCAGGATGTTTCCATCTTATTAAAGCTTCAGCACTGGATAATCTTGGTCTGGGACCTGTAATATTATACTTAGGCTGATAATAAACCGTAAAGTTTTTATTTGTTAATGAGGTTTCAACATCAGAAACAAGGCAATCTTCAAAAAGTTCTTTCTTATGAAGCTCAGCATCATAAAAGCTGATATTGGTGTTGTAATTATTCTTTAAGGAATTACAAGCCATCATAGCTCTTTCAAAACGTCTGTAAACATCTACTTTTTTATCCACATTCTGATTAACGCCACATACAAGTCTTGAACGAGAGTTTTTAAATATAGAATTAAATTCATTTAAAAACTTGGTCAGCATTTCTTCGCAGTTATCTCTATGTTCTATATAGAGATAAAAAGTGTCGGAAAATCTGCATGCCATGCCAACAGTCATATTCAGTAACACTTTGATTGCTTCGGCAATTTTCTGTATTATTTCTGTTCCATAAGCACGACCATTTATTTCATTAATCAAACCTAAATTGTTGATGTTGAAAGCAACGGCATCCATCTTTTCTTCAGGATAATATTTATCATATCTTTCGCAGAACTGATAGAAGAAATCTTTGGTTAGCAATCCTGTAAGTTCGTCTTTACTTGTGTTCTGAATCATCTTAGAACCTTCAGAAAGTTCAATGCTTCTGCGAACACGAGCTAAGATTACTTCTGGCATATCATAAGGCTTTGTAATAAAATCTACGGCACCGAGTCTTAAGCTTTCGATTTCTGCTGATTTTTCAGAAGTAAGCACAATAACAGGAATCTTAGATAGCTCATTATCGTTTCTCAATTCCTGCAAAACTTTAAAACCGTCCATAACAGGCATTAGAAGGTCTAATAATATCAGAGAAAGCAGATTTTTATGCTTCTGTATCTGTTCTAGAGCTTCTTTGCCATTTTTTGCATATATAACATTATAGTCTCGTCTTATAATAAAGCCGAGCATTTCTCTGTTAACAAATTCATCGTCTACGACAAGAACCAGTCGTTTAATATCCTGACTACTAAGATTATTCATTTATAAGTTGTCCTTAAATATTCGGAAATTATTAAAACTATTATAAAATATCATAATAAAAGAGTAAAATATTATTTAAGATATAAGATATAAGATTGAAGATTGAAGAAGGAAAAACCAAGCGGAGCTTGGCGTGATGAGTGGTTGGCGGTTTTAGAACTGAGAATTGAAAACTGAAAACTGAAAGTTGAGAGGCTTTAAGTCTTGTGATAAGTGATGGGGGATGGGGGGATCTGAATAGCAGAGCAAGAGAGCGGGATAGCGGAGGGAGAAAAATAGAAACATGAAAAAGTTACAAATATATTTTCTAATATTCGGCATATTCTTTATCACCTTTATTTTTATTATGGCTACATGCCAGGAGTTTTTAAAGGATTTAAATAACTTGCCTATTATAGTAGGAGTTTTATTTATTATACTTTTTATTCTTACATTTATTTATTTAGATGCTAAGGACACATTTCGCAAAAAAGTAATTAAAGATTTCTGTGAAAGAAACGGATTAGAGTATTTGGAGTCTGTTAAATCCTTGCCAGAAATAGCTGATTTTAAAATACTTTCTATGGGTTATGAAGGTGAAAATACATATAAAGCGATAATGCGAGGTCAAAAAGATGGTATCAGCTTTATGCTAATGGATTACAGCTATGTAAAATCTTGTGGAAAAAATGATGGGGGTATTTAATGTTTCTTTTTGCGTTTTATCGAAACCAGGTATGCAGTTTCCCGATATGATACTTGATGAAAAAGTGACCTTTTTAGAAGTATTTATAAACCAGGCTTTAAGGGCTCAAAGTGGAAAGAATGTCGTTAAAACCGTTGGTGATACTACTTTTGAAAACAAGTTTTCTTTGGTAAGCTCAAATGAAAAAGCGGTAAAAGAATTTTTTAAACCTGGTGTAATCCAAGCTTTTTTGAAAAATTATATTAAAGGTTGTCGCTATGATGCCTGTGATGACACCATAACAATAGCCCATCTAGGTTTCTTCCACTACGGATTAAAAAAAAGGTTGGAAATGTTGAAAAAAGGCATAACATTAATAACAGAGATAGATAAAGCGCGTAAGTCCGTTTTAGGTTAAGAATGCCAGTATTTATAGTTTTTGACTCGCTTGTACTTCACACATCCTGTGCTCGCAATCTCTAGTCTTTAAAAAAATTGATTATTTTCATTTTTTATTAGATAATAATCAAGCTATGATTATTATATTTAAAACTGATTTAACAGAAGAAAAACTTCATAGAATAGCAGAGAAAATTGAGTCTGACGGCTTTTATACAAGACCGATTTCTCAATATGGTAAGCTTCTGCTTTCTGTAGATGGTCCTAATACTGAAAAACTCTCAAAAGAAGTAAAAAAGTGGCAGGATGTTGAAGAAGTCATAGACGGCCATTTCCCTTATTATCTAGCTTCTAGAAAATGTCACAAGTCAAATTCTGTTATAAGAATAGGCAAAGGCGATAATCAGGTAACTTTTGGCGATAGGGAAATATCTATAATAGCTGGTCCTTGCGCCATTGAAACAGAAGAAACAGCTCTTTCAATAGCAGAAAAAGTTAAAGATGCTGGTGCTAAGATTTTCAGGGGTATGTTGTTTAAACCTCGTTCTTCACCTTATTCTTTTCAGGGAATAGGCAAAGATGGTCTTGAGATATTAGATGAAATAAAAAAGAAAACTGGTCTTTTAATAGTAACAGAAGTCAGAGAAGCTTGCGAAGCAGACTTAGTAGCTGATCACGTTGATATTTTCCAAATTGGAACTCGCAATATGAGTAACTTCCAATTGCTTAAATACATTGGTAAGATGAATAAACCAGTAATTCTTAAAAGAGGAATGGGTTCGAACATAATAGAACTGCTCTGTGCAGCAGAATACATTCTTTCTTACGGAAATACCAATGTTATCCTTTGCGAACGAGGAATCAGAACCTTCGAACAGTTTACCCGCTTTGGTCTTGACATAGCTGCGATTCCATCTGTCAAAGAACTATCCCACTTGCCTATAATTTTTGATCCAAGTCATGCTTCAGGAAAAAGCAGTCTTGTTTCTTCACTAACCTTGGCAGGTATTTCTGCCGGAGCTGACGGAGTAATCTTAGAAGTACACGACAAACCTGAAAATGCTTTTTCTGATGGAACAGAATCTATAACACCATTACAACTCAAGAATTTAATAAAAAAAGTTAAGAAAATAGCCGAAATTATTGATAGAAGAATTTAAAATAAAAGATAAAATTCTCTTTGCCATTGCTAAAATTCGTGCACTATTATAATATAATTGCATAAACGTTTTAGGAGATAAGTTTTATGACAAAACCATTTGAGGTTTTAGAAAATTGTCCTGATTTTATTAGTAAAAACAATTATTTTCATCCGCAAGATTATAGAAATGTTGATTCTCCAGAAGACGGTTTTAAAATACCTGGAATAATAGATACTCATTGTCATGGAGGATTTGGCTGGGATTTTTCTTTCGGAGATTCCGAAAAAATTAACAACATGCTGGATTCTATGCTTACCACAGGTTTAACTGGTGTTTTGGCAACAATCATAACTAGTTCTGAAGAACAAACCTTGAAAGCAATAAAAGATATAGTTAAAGTCATTAAAACAAGAGAATCTTTACCTATAGTGCATGGAATATATCTTGAAGGTCCATTTTTATCAAAAGAAAGATGCGGTTCTCATCAAGTAAGCCTTTTGAAAAATCCATCAATTGAATTATTGAAAAAATACCAGGAAGCAGCAGAAGGTATGATTAAAGTTGTTACTGTTGCACCAGAACTTCCTGGAGCCATTGATTTCATAAAAGAAGCAGTAAGAATGAAAATAAGAGTAGCTCTTGGTCATACTAACGCTGATTATAAAACCACAGCAAAAGCAGTTGAAGCAGGTGCAACCATTGTTACTCATTTGTTTAATGCTATGCCTCAATTACACCACAGAGATGCAAATATATTAACATATGTTTTATCTCATAGAGACCTAGCTGTTGAATTAATCGCAGACTGCGAACATGTATGCCCAGAAATGCTATCTTTTGTATTCAGTTTTTATGAAGCTTCTCAAATAATGCTGATTTCTGACTCTATGGCAACAACAGGTCTGAAAGACGGCGAATATGATTTTTATAACACAACAATAGTCAAAAAAGGCACCAGATGTAATCTTAAATCTGGAGGCTTTTTCGGTGGAGCTACTACTCTTCCACAAAGTTTAAAAATAATGTCAGAAAAAACCTATATGTCATGGGGTTTACTCGGAACTAGTGCTTGGCGCACACCAATAAACCACCATAATTTAGAATCAAGAGAAACCGAAGTATTTTTTGATTCTAAAATGAATTGGATATGTTCATCTTTAGATCAAAAATATTGGTTTGTAAAGAAATCCTGATTTTGTAATTTATAGTCTTTGACACAAAAAACAGGCGAATGCAGAATTATTTTGCATTCGCCTGTTTTTTTAAGAAAAAGAAATTATTATTCTAAAACCTTTTGAGGATCAATAATATAAAAATCTTCTGTCATCTTAACAGTAGGATTAATATTCTTCCAAGACTGGTTATAGTTTTCTGATGAACATTCAAAAGTTACATAAAGGTATTTTCCATCATATTCCATATCTTCAGAACCACAAGAATACTTAACCGTCTTTTTCCAGTTCTTAAGATTTTTAAGAGCCCAGGCTTTAACTGTAAAGCTTTCATCACAGCCTTCAGGTTTATAGGTTATGTTTTTAGCCTTTGTATTTAATGGATTTTTATACATCGCAAGCTTTGAATTAACCGGCCCCATAGATACTGACAAAGCAACATATTTATCACAAAAAGCCAAACCCTGAACAAAATCACGAATAGCTACCACCACATCTGGTTTATGTGCATTTTCAGTATCATCACCATCTGTATAAGAATATTCAACTGTTGAAGTTGGATAACCTGTTGAATCTACAAGATAACCTGCTACCCATGCGTTTTTGCCCATAATCTTATGATGTTTTATTGGACTATAGCTTTTGCCTATTCCTTTTGCAAAGTCTCCAACCCAAATATATTTTCCATCAAAACTGACAAAACTTGCTTTACTATCTACATCATAATCAGCAACAGCCGTTAGATGATAAGCTGGAAGAACATCAAAGCTGTCTGGCAAACCATCTTCTGCTTTTGCTTGGGTTTTGGTATCAGAGATGAAATTTATAATTTCCTGAGTGCTAAAACCATATATACATCTGCCAGAAGCTACCCAGACATACTTACCAGCTACAGCAACTCCACCTGCGTGACCAGTATAAGGTTTTCCACTTTTCTTATATAGAGGGAAACGTTTGATTGGTTTTCCAGTATTCCTGTCGATAACAATCAAATGTGAAGGCTGATCGCTTTCTTTTGGATAATAAGACAAAAGAATATATCTACAATAGGAACCATCTGCCTGAGCATTTGCATCTTTGACTTTATCTGGCAAATAAGCGATACCTTGACATACCATTTCTTTACTTTCATGACCAGGTATAAAAATAGCTTCGTTAACATACGAAGGCAATTTGCCTTTATTAAATAATGTGTTTATTTTAGAAGTTGCTTTTCCATAAGTGCTTTTAACAGCTTCTTTGGCATCGCCAGCCTTGTCAACAATAAAGTCTTTTGCATCACCTGCTTTATCAACTATAAAGTCTTTTGCGTCGCCAGCTTTATCAACTATAAAATCCTTGGCATCTCCTGCTTTATCTACCACAAAATCTTTAGCATCGCTAACTTTTGTTTTTGCTTTATCGAAAGTATCAGAAATACCATCTTTAATATCTCCAATTATGCCACCGCCATCAAAAGGAGAAGCATAGCTGTTGTTCCCTTTATTGCAAACAAGTAATAAAACCATCAAAAAGAATATTTTAAAAGAATATTTATTCATGAATAGCTTTCTCCTAACATATTATAAATTATACTACAGTACATTGGTTTTTGTTTAAATATTCTTTTGATAATAAAAAACTATTTATGGAAATAAAATAGAAGCTTTTAAACAATTATAAGCATCAAAAAAGACTCGCAATAGCGAGCCTTTTATAATTGAATTAACTTTTATAATAAAAATCCCCCTGTCAGGCTTTGCCTGACATCCCCCTTTAGCAAAGGCAGTGTCACCAAACTATTGCTGAAGAATAAAATCTTTATATAAAAACAAATCCAAAGTAATTTTAAGCATTTCAAGAGATTTGGTGAATCTCTTTGTTTTTCTATTAAACCTAGCAAGATTATCTCTGATGGAACTATTAGAACTTTCTATCAAATGGGTTTGGCTTTTTGTCATAGTATGAATTTTTATAATACCAATTTTCTTAAAAGCAACATCATAACAGCTGTTTGCGTCGGTAAAAATATGCTTTATTTTCCCAGTAAGCGATTTTGTTTTTGAATATATTTTTATAGCGCTTTCTATTCCTTCTCCGATGTTATATGCAATAACACGCTTTCTCCTTCTAGAGTAAGCAGTCCATATGACGGCCCTTTGATTCTTTTTTTTACATAAGTATATATTTCGTCCATTTCAATAATGTCTGGCTTAGTAGTCTTCATTGGATCAAAATCTTGAAGTTCCTTTTGTAAAATTTTATGAGCGTTTCTAATCCATCTTAATATTGAAGTTGGGCTTGTCTTTAGAAATAAAGCAATTTTTCTTATTCCAACGTTGTTCAGGTAAAATTGAATTGCCATGAATTTTGTTTTTTGATTGAATCTGGGTTCGTTTAAAGTAAAGGTTCTACCGCAGTTTTTGCAATAATATCTTTGTCCCCATTTACCACTTCCGTTCTTTTTTATATTATTACTTCCGCAATGATTGCATTGAGTCATAATTAGCCTCCTATAAGCTAATTATAGCATTTTTTATTAGTTATAGCAATAGTTAAGTAACACTGCCTTTAGCAAAGGGGGTCTGTTATTTACTCCCCTTAACAAAGCTGCCGACAGGAAGTCGGCGTGCAAGCAGTCACAGGATGTGAGCGAGTCGCAGAGAGGTTTTCAACTTTCAGTTCTCAGTTCTTAATTTTCAGTCTTCGACAATCTTCAAATGAAGTTCTTTGAGTTGTTTTTCTGTAGCTTCGGCAGGTGCCTGCATAAGAAGGTCTTGAGCTTTCTGATTCAATGGGAAGCAGATAACTTCACGGATATTCTGTTCGTTAGCAAGCAACATAGTGATTCTGTCAATGCCAGGAGCGATGCCACCGTGAGGAGGAGCACCAAACTTGAAAGCCCTGATCATGCCGCCAAATTTTTCATCAACAACAGATTTGTCGTAACCAGCAATTTCAAAAGCTTTATACATGATTTCTGGCTTGTGGTTTCTGATAGCACCAGAACTTAATTCAATACCGTTGCAGACTATATCATACTGATAAGCCTTGATTGTTAATGGATCTTGGTTAAGAAGTGCATCCAAACCGCCTTGTGGCATTGAGAATGGGTTGTGGCTGAATATTGTCTGACCAGTTTCTTCATCTTTTTCAAACATTGGGAAGTCATTTACCCAACAGAATCTGAAAGCGTTCTTTTCACGAAGGTCAAGTTCGTCAGCCAATTTGATTCTCAATTTTCCTAAGATTACAGAAGCTTTTAGCTTTTCGTCTGCAACCATCAATATTGCAGAACCACTTTCAGCTTTCATTCTAGCTTTAAGTTCAGCTTTAACTTCGTCATTCAAAAGTTTTGTTACAGTGCCTTTAACTTCTGAATCTGTGTAAATCAAAGTTGCAAGGCCTGCTGCACCGTTTTCTTTACAGAAAGCTTCCAAATTAGAATAGAATTTTCTAGACTTGTCGCCAACATTGTTGACGCAGATTGCTCTGACTGCTTTACCGCTTTCAATAGCACCTTTTAGGAAATTACCTTCAGTCTTAGCAATAATATCAGAAACGTCTTCTATTTCTAGGCCATAGCGAAGATCTGGCTTGTCACATCCCCATCTGTTCATGGCCTGTTCGTAGCTGATGCGTGGGAAAGTTGGACCTGTAACTTTAGCACCAGGAGCAAGTTCGGTGAACAAACTTACAAAGAGTTTTTCCATAGCTTCAAAAACTTCATCCTGAGTGCAGAAAGACATTTCAACGTCTAACTGGTAGAATTCACCAGGTGATCGGTCTGCACGAGCATCTTCATCTCTGAAACATGGAGCAATCTGGAAATATTTATCGAAACCAGAAACCATAAGCAGTTGTTTGAACTGCTGTGGAGCCTGTGGTAATGCATAGAATTTGCCAGGATAAAGTCTTGAGGGAACAAGATAGTCTCTAGCACCTTCTGGAGAACTGCTTGTCAAAATAGGAGTCTGAAATTCTGTGAAACCCATTTCAATCATGCGTTTACGGATTCCAGCAATGACCTTTGAACGTAAAAGAATATTCTTGTGAAGCTTTTCACGGCGTAAATCCAGGAATCTGTAAGTAAGTCTGGTTTCTTCTGGAGCATTGTCTTCATCAGCAACTTGCATTGGAAGAACATCAGCAGCACTTTGAACAATAACAGAAGTTGCTTCTACTTCGATTTCGCCAGTAGGCATATCTTTGTTTATGTTTTCGCCACGGCTTAAAACCTTGCCTTCAACGGTAACAACTGATTCGATTCTTGTATCGTTAAAAACTTTATAGGCATCTGTGCCTGGATTGGCAAGAACCTGAGTAATACCGTAATTGTCACGAAGAGTTACAAAAAGCATACCGCCAAGATCGCGTTTGCGGTGTATCCATCCGGAAAGTTTTACTTCTTTACCGACATCTGAACCACGAAGTTCACCACAGGTGTGGGTTCTGTAAATATTCATCTGCTTATTCCTTATTTGTTAAGATTAGCAATTTAAAAGCTACAAATATATTCTGTTTTTGGTCTTATAGGGATAAGGGGTTATGGTGTAGGGATTAGGGGATTGTTTAGCTTTCAAGCTATCGAATTATTTTTAATAATCCATTAACTTGCATTTTAAACAATCCTCTTATCTCTTATCTCTTTTCTCTAATCTCTAAAAACAATCGATGGCTTTTATAGCTTGAAAAGTCACAAATCATTTATAGCTTAACTAACGTGGTTGAATTCTACCTCAACCCTAAAAAAACTTCAATAGGGAAGTTTATTCTTATTTAATTGCTAATTGATATTATCAGTTTTTTTGGTAAATATCAGATATAAAGCATTTAAATTTTTAATAAAGCTATATAATTGAACATAATAATAATTAACAGCTAACGAACTTAGAAATCCTAGAAATAGTCCTAAAAAGTAATCATCAGTTACATCTAAAAATTTTATAGAATGGAAATATAAAGCATAAGTGGCAATAAATGAAACAACAGATAAAAACGAATTAATGGTAGACCTGAAAAAATACAGGGTTTTATTTGGTTTTTTAATACTTTTCCAAACAATAATACGTCTATAATTCTTTTTTAATATTAATAAAAACAATATATCCACAAGAAAAATACCAAGAAAAGACATATATTTTTTATCTGAAAGAACACTAAGCAACAGAAGAAACATACCAATTAACATAGGACTTAATAGAATTATGGATATAAACGTTGTAGTCTCAGCAGCAGGATCTTCTTTTTTTGTGCCTTCCCAAAAAGGATCCTTAGCTTGTGTAATCCAACCTGATTTTGAATAATGTTTTTTATCTGTGTAAAAATCTATTATTATAAAAGGAAGTTTTTTAATACTGCTTAATATACTTGTTAAACAGTATTTTTTAGTTAAAAATTTGAAAAAATTTGAAAAGTCTGATTTTGTTTTATCATAATCTTTTTTTAAAAATCTGAAAAAACTTGATTTATTTTCATTTTGGTCTTCTTTTAAACTTGCTTCTGCATAGATTTGTTCAGACTCATCTTTCTCTGTTTGAGCTTTATCAGAATTATAATTCGCAAGTTCTGTGGTTTGAGTGATGATTTCTTTTGATGATTCAGAATTATCAACTGAGCTTTTAGTTATTTCATAAGTACCCTTATATGGTAAATATTTGTCCAACTCTATTTTAATATCATTTGTTGCGAATCGTCGAACATTCCAGTAAATATCAGAATTATAATCAACTTGGCAATTTTGTAATTCTTTTATTTCTGTTACCTTATATGTTGCTAACAGTAAAATTGTGTGAATATGCGGGTTGTCGGGTTCTATCTTTAAAGCTTTACTACATATATCTTTTGCCCTATAAAATTTATGAGTTTTTAAAGCTCTGTTGGCTTTTGTTATTAATTTTAATACATTGTCTCTCATTTTTTATAGAAGTTGCTTAATTCCGCAAGATAGTTATTTATGATATATATTATTATTAATTAGGCTATAACACAATTAAAAACTTAGGTTTGGGGAAAACTTTTCATCTTATTTATGAGGCTTTCTTAATTAGTAATTTTATTTTAAAGTTGGTCGTAGAGGCTGTGCTAAAACTAATTTTTTTAGCTATTTATCTTATCTTAAATTAACCATCAAATATTTTTAAAAATTAACTTATAAAAGTTAAAAATTGTAAAGTACTGCCGATAAAGTTTTTGCTATGCGTAATATTAAAAACAATTTAAAAACTATTCTTTCTTTGTGTATGGCTATGACAATGCCAACAATTTTGTCTGCAGCCACTTCATTCGCCTCGGTTTCACCAATTGAAAACAAGAGTGCCGGAAACAATACTGAATCTGTCGCTTTTACAAGTCAGGAGGAAAGTATAAATAAAAACGATCAGCTTTGTATCGACACAAATCTTGGTAGAACCAGACTCAAAAATCTTCTTTTGAATAGAAGAGGTGCTGTTCTTACTTTCGACGATGGTCCACACCCCAATACAACTCCTCATATTCTTGATATTTTAAAAAAGCGAAACTTAAAAGCAACGTTTTTTGTTCTAGGTCTTCAAGCCAAAAAATATCCCGAAATAATAAAAAGAATACATGATGAAGGGCATATTGTCGGTAATCATACTTATGGACACAAAGACCTTACAAAATTAAAACCAGCTCAAATAAAGACTGAAATTGAAAATACAAACTGTTTAATAGAAAAAATAACAGGTGAGAAACCCAAATTTATACGCCCACCATATGGTGCGGTAAATCATAAAGTTTTAGATGCAATTAATGAAGCTGGAATGAGTATGGTTTTATGGACTGTCGATACTAGAGATTGGCATAGCAAAAACGAAAAAGCTGTTTTGAAAGAAGTTGACAGACAGTTACATATAACAAAAGGTGATTGCATTGGCGGAGCCATTTTGATGCACGACATTTATCCTTCTACGGTAAAGGCATTAGACCCCGTATTAGATAAATTAGCAGCTAATAATTATAAAATATATGCTATAAATAATCTTGGTAATACAGAATCTGATTTCTGGAGTGTTAGATCGCCAGTTATTTGTAAAAAAGCTCTTGGTTCAATACATATTGACCCAAATATTAGTGGAAATCCTTTAATGGTAAGTCTTTTAAAAGAAGATTCAAAAGAAAAACCTACTCAAATGGGTATGTTAAGAGCTCATAAAAAAGGCAATCTGCTTATTTATATGGCAATGATGAAATAAAAAAGAAGCTTGCTTACGCAAGCTTCTTTTTTATTTTAGAGAACCGAGATAAGAGATTAGAGATTAGAGGATTGTTTTAGTATCTTAAGCTTTTACTTTGTTCATTACTGCGAGGTTTAAAAGAAACTATCAATATAACTCTTAAAACTCTTTCAGTCTTTTGCTTCATAAAATATGGCTCCCCAAAAGTTTCACTTTTGGGGAGCTTCTTTGAATATTTAATCAATAAAAACAAAAGAAGCTTTAGCTTCTAAAAACCAACTACAATAAAAACTACTTGCTAATTTTTATCCTGGCTATCTTTCCTGCTTTTGTTTCTATTTCTATCATCGGTTTAAGACCGTCAGAATATTTTTCTCCATCATCAACCCAGGTAATAGTGTTGTCATCAGTAATTTTAGAGCCATCTTCAAGCTTAAGACCTGCTTTTTCTGCATTTTCATTAAATTTATTGAGAACATTTATGCTGTTTCCTACTTTTAAACCAGCAAAAGCATAATTATCTCTGGTTATTTCTGCTGAATGTAGAGATGTATCAAGATTTTCATATATTTGTGTTGTAATCGAAAGACCTAGGTCGTTCCATTTTTGTGTCTTTGTATAATTAAGATTTTCATCAGGTTTTGATTCTTCTTTGGAAGAAGCTTCTGGCAATGTGTCTGCTAAAAAAGTGAAATATTCCATTGAATTTAACAGGCTGTTTCTGAAGCTAAAACTTTTAAAACTAGGACTAATATACTTGGCGTAAACCCACCCATCAGCAAATTGTCCATTATTCATTTTTGTAAGAATTTTAACCCATTTATATTCTTCACCAGTATCACGGGTTTCTGTATATAAGAATTCAGGATGATCTGTTCCTATTTTTGTAACAACTTCGCCTGTTTTGGGTTCTTTTCTTACATTAAGATTAATAGATGTAACCTTGCCATAAGTATACCAGCCTTCTGGAAGTTCACCATCATAATAGGCTCTTTCACCATATTCCTGTTCACATTCACCTGGAGCATCATTAATTATCTGAACTTCAGATACAACTCCGTCTTCCAACAACATTTTTATTGTTTCGTAAGATCCGCCATCAATATAAAAGCAATAAAGCAAATAAGGAATATCATCTACTATCGTAGTTTGATAGGAACCAAAAATAGCTTCAACATTATCTGGACTCATACCAATAAGTTCGTAACCAGTAGCCGCTTTTATAACTTCCTTGTTTTTGGTTCTTATATAAGCCATATTTACATAACCGTCGTGAAGACCCATTTCTAGAACAGTATCTTTAGTGGCAAGTGTTTCGACTAAATTATTAGGATTTTCTCCATCAGAGTTGTAACGATGAATATTCTTATGCCAAATATCCTTAGAAGCAGTTTTATGCATTTTTTCTACATATTTACTTGCATCTGAAAAAACTTTAAAAGCGTATAAATTGGAACCCTGCTCTGGTTGTGCTATACAGCCACCTTCACAAAGTATTTGATACCTTTTATTGCCGTCATTTTCAACTGTTTTGAGAGTATAAGTTCGTTTTTCACCAAATCTTTCAAAAGTCAATGTGTTTGGTGTTTCTGCAAATGCATTGGAAGCAAAATTCAAACAACCCGCGATCATAAGGGAACAGGCTAATATATTCATTTTTTTCATTTCATAAACTCCTATATGTTTATGAAAAATATGCTATCACAATTTATGTTTTCTAACATCTGATTTTTATTTACTGATTTAGATGTTCAATTACACAGGAATGTTTCTTTGTTTCCTTGTCGTAGTTGATTGAAACTAAAACTATGTTATTTAAATAATCTTTCAGCTTGCCCTGGTAGCGTTTTTCTTTTATCCGTTTGATACCTGTTTCGGCGTCTTTATCAACTTTTAATTCTATTATCATAGCTGGCTTATCGCAGAAT
>CAJOND010000063.1 GCA_905236675.1 Candidatus Rifleibacteriota bacterium
GTCCGTCCACAAATGATTTTTGCCTGGAGCAACAACCATGTAATTTTCATCACCAAAACTGAATATTCTTGTAGAAAAAGACGCATTATCAGCATAAACCGACTGATATGACTGTATTAAATCACTTTTCCCAAATGCATCAGAGTGTGCCTGAATGAAAGAATAAGCTAACCCTCTTACCAACATTGTCTTGAAACGATTCATTTTATCAGTATCAGAGGGAGTAGTGTTATAAACTCTTTTAAACTGGGTTAAATACGCGGAAGAAGGGGTGAATGCCTCCATCCCGAACTGAATGATTCCATATTCTTCGTTATAACCATTGTATTTTATTTCGAACTGTTCCTGGCCAGGGGCAATATAAACCATCCTTGTCGCGGACAAAAAACTTTCAGGCATATCCTGAAAGACCTGAATCATTGCATTAAGGTAGTCTTCAGACCAGGAAAGGCCATTAGTAGCATCATTATCGTATACTGTTATTCCATAAGTTTCATAAATCTGATTTTTTAAATTCTCTTCGGCTTCTGTAGCCAGAAGTAAACTTGAAGAGAACAAAATAAAAGACAATAATACAATAAAATAGTTTTTAAAATAATTATTCGTAATCATACTCTTAATTATATTAAATTTAATAAAATTGTATAGTATTTTTATGAAAATTCAATTTATTCTAAAGGTAACTCTATAGTGGCAAGTAACCCTCCGTCGTCTCTATTAGACATATTTATATTCCCGTTGTGAACTTGAACAGCTTTAAGGGCAATAGAAAGACCTAGACCAATACCACCATTTTGAGGATTTCTGTCGGCTTTAATACAGTAAAAAGGATCAAAAATTTTCTTTAATTGGTCATCTGGAACACCAGGTCCATGATCACCAATTATTATTTTTGCTTTATTGCCATTTTTTTCTAAGCTTACTTCTACTGCAGAATTTTCAGGAGTAAATCTTAAAGCATTTCGTATAATATTTTCAAAAGCCCTTTCCAGCAAAATAGAATTTCCTTTAATAGAACAATCCTGTTTAATTTCTAACAGGACTCCCTTATGTTTGTTTTTGCTTTCAAATTCTGCATCAGCACAAACATTTTCTAATGCTTTGCCTAAATCAACTTCTTCGGTTGGACCGCTAATCTGTTTATTCTCAAGCTTATAGAATTGCAAAACTTCTTCAATTAAAGCATTCATTCTATTAACATCCTTATTTAGACGTTCAACAAGAGATTTCTCAGAATCAGGAACTTTCATTTGTAAAAGTTCAATACCTACCTGCATCCTTGCCAAAGGAGATCGGAGTTCGTGCGAAATATCATTAAAAAGACGTTTTTGGCTATTTATTAAAGCTTCTATTTTTGAAGCCATATTGTTGAAATCAGATGCCAAATCCCCTATTTCGTCATATCTTGCCATAGCTTCATTGGTGATTTTATGTGAAAAATCACCATTTGCAAACTTCTGACTGGCTTCTTGAAGTTCAACTATAGGTTTTGCTAAATATCTTGCCATTAAAAAGCAGAGAATAGCACAAATAATAATAAAGAAAGGAAGCATATTTTTGGCTTGATTTATAAATATTTCTTTGCGTTGCTCCGGTATATCTCTAGGAACATGTATTATAGCAACATATTTTTTATTAGTATCTGAAATAAGAAGACATCCAAGTAAATTTTCGTCATCTATTTTTAAAGTATTGGTTTCTTTAGAATTTAACAAGCTTTTAGCAAAATCTAAAATTTTAGATTCGTTAGCCTTGTATAGATTTATATATTTTTCTCTTGATAATTGATTCTGAATCGCTTTAACTTCTATAGTTATTTTTTCTTTGTCTTCTTTTGGCAAAGGTGGAGGTTTAGGACCAAAATGTTCTATATCATTAGGTCTAAAATCCTTATAAGGTTCATTATTTCTACTAAAATCAGGATTTCTGCCAGGAATAGGGGGAGGATTAAAAACAGAAGGTTTTAAACTATCGTTTTCAGAGATAGGTTTATTTGGTGGAATAAAATCCATATAATCTTTATTAACACCATCAAATATTTTGTTTAGTTTTTCATCGAATAACCAGAAATTTCCTGGTCCTCTAAACCTAAAAAAAGATAAAGAACCTTGTTTTTCATAGGTTTCCATCATTAATTGCCCATTGTTTTGTAGAAATCTAGAAGAAATTCTATCAAATTTATCTTTTGCGGGTCTATAATGGTAAAAATAAACGAAAGTACTCGCTAAAACTATATTTATAAAAGTAATGAAAATAAACCATCCAAAGCACTGAACAAAGAGTTTTGAGCCATAAAAAGTATAAGATGCTTTTGATGGTTTAACTTTTAAAGCAGAAAGTTGTTTTGAATCATCTATTTCATTATTCTGAGAATCAATTTTCTGGTTTGACATATAAATAGCCTATGCCGCGTATAGTTTTAATCAAATCGTTGCCACCTTGGTTTTTACCAAGCTTTTTTCTTAAATTACTCATATGAACATCTAAACTTCTGTCATCATAAGTAAGTTTTCTCCCTAATACCTTGAGAGCTAGATCCTGTCTTTCAACAACATTGCCAGCAGAATGCATAAGTTGTTCAAGAAGGCTGAATTCAACTTCTGTCAAAGAAAGAATTTGCCCATCTTTGGAAACAGATTTGGTACTGCTATCTAGAACGACGCCATTTAATTCAACTTTATAGCTATCTTTATGTTTATTATCAGTTATATCTAGTCTTCTAAATACAGCTCTGATTCTCGCTACTAATTCCCTCGGAGAGAAAGGTTTAGGAATATAATCGTCAGCCCCTAATTCCAAACCAAGTATTCTATCTATTTCATCCCCTTTTGCAGTAAGCATAATAACAGGAATTTTTGAAAATGTTCGTATTTCTTTCAATACATCTAAGCCATTCATTTCTGGAAGCATTATGTCTAATATCACTAAACTATAATCGCCTTCCTTTATTTTATTTAATCCGCTCAACCCATCATGAACACATTCCGAAGGAAGTTGTTCTGCAGTTAAATATTCCTGCAAAAGCTCACAAAGTTCGGTATCGTCATCTATTATTAATATATGTTTCATTTAATACTCCTGTTATTCTTTACATAATATTTACTATAATTCTTTATGTTTATTAAAACAATTGGTTGTAATCTTAACAATTGTAAAGAAAGAAATAACTTCTTTGCAGAACTATCGTCTCTAATATAGGAATCAACTGAATGAGCACTTTACTTTACAATCTTAAAAGATTAATAATTGCGTTTTTTTTTAATTCATTTATACTAAAAACAGTAAAAGATTAATTTGGAGGTATTTTTAATGATAAAAAAACTTTCTATTATAGCTATGGTTGCATCTATGATCAGCTTTGGCGGTGTCATTTTTGCACAGGAAGCAAATAAAGCACCTGAAAAAGCAATAAAAAACGGTGAATTGCCGAAATTAACCAATATAAAGAATTTTTGCAAACCACCTTTAAGAATGCCTTATCAAGTTAGAAATGCTTTTGAACTTTTTAAATATGCCGATGAACTAAAACTAACAGATGATCAATTAATTCAATTAAGAGCATATTATAAGAAACATTTTTCTGAAGAAGCAAAGAAAAAAGAAATTCCTGTTCTTCCAACAAAAGCTGATTTTTACAGCATGAACGAACAAGAACTATTAAAATTTGTAGATGATGAATCCGCTAGAGTAAAAAAAGATATATTGAACAAACTACAAAAGATTATAGATATAAAGAAAATATTAACTCCAGAGCAGATTGAAAAAATAAAAAAAGAAGCAGAAAAAGAAGCTGAACGCAACTTAAAAAGATTAGAAGAAAGACTTAACAAAAAACCTATTCCTTTAACCAACTCAAAACCTACTAAACCAAATGAAGATAAAAAAGATAAAGGCTTTAAGCACTTTAAACCCCATATGTATCCTCCTCAATGGATGATGCCTCATCAGCACCCCATGATGCCATTTATGCCACCAATGTGCCCACAGCAAGGCATGATGAATCCGATGGGTCAAATGCCTCCTATGCCACAAATGGGGCCGCAGCAGGGTATGATGAACCCAATGGGTTGTATGCCTCCAATGCCACAAATGTGCCCACAGCAGGGTATGATGAACCCAATGGGTTGTATGCCTCCTATGCCACAAATGTGCCCACAGCAGGGTATGATGAACCCGATGGGTCATATGCCTCCTATGCCACAAATGTGCCCACAGCAGGGTATGATGAACCCAATGGGTCATATGCCTCCTATGGGCATGAAATCTCCAAAATGTAATGATGATAAGTTTTGTCAAAACCGTTGCAAAAGAAATGTTTGCAAGTTTAAAAATCCCACACCAATGAAATTCAGAGATAAACCAAAAATGGAACCTCCATTTGCTAGTTTATTATCTAAATTTTTTGGTTGCAAAAAGGACTGTGATTCTGATATAATGAAAAAAGATAAGAAGATTGAAGTAGATAAAAATTTACCAAAACCAAAGAAGTAAGTTTTTATTTCAATAAAAGAATCAAAAGATTCTTTATTCTAAAAAACCAAAGGTAGAAAAAAGTAAATATACTTTATTCCCATAAATTGATGAATCTCTGAACTTTCAGATGATTTCATAACTCACAACTAACCTCAGCTTCGTAGCCCATTTTATTGGGCTACTTTTTTTATTAGCTTAATCAATTGGTTGGTTGCTTAATTGATCTCTAGTAATTCCTAGGTTATGCATAGTTCGATAAAAAGTAGCCTTATGTATACCTAATATTCGAGAAGCCTCAGTGATATTGCCACCAGAAAGCCGGTATGCATCAATAAGTTTCTTTTGAGTAATATTTTTTCCTTTTGCAGACAATGGAATGAAACAATTATCACTAGAGTTCTGATTATTGTGACCGAGCAGTATAGGTTGACGGTTTGGTGGAATAATAACATCATGGTATTCCTGGTCCCTTGCATATTGAGCTGCAATCTGTCTTTCCTGGAACCAATCGGTTAATGAACGCAACCCAATAACATCCGTCTGATTTTCAGCAAAAAGTCTTTCTATGAGATTTCTAAGTTCTCTTACATTGCCAGGCCAGCGATACTGAGAAAGAAGATGTATTGCTTCTTTTGTAAGACAAGCAACATTTCTGCCATATTTTTTATTTAAAAGACCAATAAAATGATTAATTAAAGGTTCTATATCGTCTATTCTTTCTCTTAATGGCGGAACATGAATATGAAGAGCACTTAATCTATAGAAAAGATCAGATCTAAAATTTCCATACAATGATTCTTTTTCAAGATTATGATTTGTAGCAGCAATAACTCTTACATCTATTTTTATAGTGCTTTCCGAACCAACCCTTTCTATCGTTGAAGTTTCTAAGGCTCTTAAAAGCTTTGCTTGAGAAAGAGGTGGCAAATCGCCTAATTCATCAAGAAAAAGAGTACCTCCGTTTGCTCTTTCGAATCGTCCTTTGTGAGATTTTATAGCACCAGTAAAAGAGCCTTTTTCATGCCCAAAAAGTTCACTTTCAAAAAGACTATCTGTTATAGCAGAACAGTTCATGGTAATAAAAGGCCCATTAGCTCTTCGGCTCAATTTGTGAATAGATGAAGCTATTCCTTCTTTTCCAGCACCAGTTTCTCCTGTAATAAGAATAGGAGCATCAGAAGGAGCATACATTGCTACTTTTTTGAATACTTGACGCATTTTATCGGAAACACCGACCATTTCAAAAAATTCACTTTTATCCTGAATAGTCGGTGGCGGAAGTAGCAATAATTTTTTTTCGTTATTATTTATGTCTGTCATAACCTCAAGATAGTACAATCATTTTGCAAAAATTTCAATTTTATAATTTTTCATTCAAAAAATTTAAAGCTTTGTCGAAAAGAAGTTGGAATATTAGTTCTCTAATTCTTATAAAAACATAATAAATTAGCTAACCTCAAACTATATTACAGTATGAGTTATTAATGAAGCATTTAAGTAAAAAAATATTCATATCTATAGTTTGTTTAATAACTTCAGGGTTATTAAACAATAACCTCTTTGCTCAAGAAAGAGTTGAAAAAACAAAATTTGAAGGGAATGCGACAATAAAAGCCTTTGTAGAAAGCACTAGAAAAGACTATTTTGACGCAGTTTACTCTTTTGATAACCCTATTCCTCAATATGTAAAAAAGCAATATGATAAAAGTTTCTATGGAACAGACACAGATTTAACCTTTGCTTTAAAAACAGACTTTAACGAAACTAGCTTTCTAGATTTTAAAGAATCTTTATATATAAGACACTATAATAAAGAAGATCCTAAAAGTTTAGATTATTATTCCAATAAATTTAACGAAATAGACCACAATCTTCGACTTACTTTCGGAATTGCTGCAGGTATACATGATTATATTCAACTTGATTATATAAATAATATTTACGATGGTGGAGTTTTCGAAAGTTTAAATTACAGATCTAACAAGGGACGGGCATTATTAGCTCATGATTTTGCTGAAAGAACTTGTGTAGCTTTTACCGGTAGTTACGAAGAACGAGAATATGATACCGACAAGGTAATGAATTTTAGGGAAGGACGAGCTGGTTTTGAAGTTTCATGTCTATTACCAGTTCGTAATGAATATGTTCAGATAGCTAATTCTTCCAGAGGTGAAAAATCTACCTTTGAAAGAATTCCAACAGGTATGGCTGCTAAAAATGCAGTAGACTATTATACTACCTATGTCCGCAATCCAAGAGATGATGATCCGACTGCAAAATATGCCCTTAATCAGGTTAGAGGAGAACTTTACATAAGAGGTTTCGGGGAAATAGCCCAACGAGAAAGAACTCAGCTAAAAAATGATTGTGATGAGGTCGTAGGCGGTTTTGAAACTATATATAGAACAGCTGATGATATGAGATTCAGATTAAACGAAGTTTACACAGATCAAGATTATGAAAAAGAATCAAATATTAACGCATTACACGATGGATTCTCTAATTATACAGCCATTACCGTAGATTATGACTGTACGAAAGACTTTTCTCAAAGTTTGACATATAGTTATGAATTTTACAAATATAAAAAGTTTAGAGAAGAAAACAATAAAGCCAATTCTGTAACTTATGAAAGTTTTTATTGCGGTAAAAATTATAGAACAAGTTTTCTTGTTGGTGCTGTTTTTCGTGAATATTATACCGCTGCGGCTAATATGCCTAATGAAACAGAAAGAAGAGCCGCATTCTGCTGTGACTATGACATAATAGAATCATTAACTTTCAAGTTTAAAGCAGAATATGCTGATTTAGACTATCATGATTTTGAAGACGAAATTTTTTCAAATTACAAGAGAAAAACATGGAGAATAGCCTTAGAAAAAGGTCTAGGAGAATGTTTTTCTTTCGAAACAGCATTTGAAAGTAATTCTGAAAAACATAAAGTTTTCGGACAGAATAATATAGAAGAAAAAACAGTCGGAATAAGCTTAATCGGAAGATTTTAAAAGAATAAAAGTTGGTAAATAAAATTAATTATTTACTTCCTTTGAAAGTGGTTTTCTCTCAACTTTTGCTGCTAATATCAGACCTAATTCAAAAAGTAACCAGGTCGGGACCCCAAGAAGAATCTGACTAACCACATCTGGTGGAGTTAGTAAAGCAGAGAAAAACAATATTCCAACAATAACAAAAGGTCGCTTTTCTCTTAATGATTCAGAAGTTGTTAAGCCAAACCTTATGGCAAGCAACACAATTATAGGAGCCTGAAACATCAGTCCAAAAGCTAACATTAACCAGCCAGTAAGACTCAAAAAGTTTTGAAGACCAATAATAGGCTTTATTCCGTCGGAAGAAAAACTTCCAGAAAACCCCATTATAATAGGCATAATAAAATAAATACAAAAAGCAACTCCACAAGCAAACAATATTGATGAAGATAACAACCATATTTTTAATGCTTTTGCTTCATCTTTATATAAAGCTGGGAATAAAAATTTCCAGCATTGCCATAAACACCATGGATATGCCAATATAACAGCAAGTATTAAGGAAAGATTAAGCTGGGTCCAGAAAACTTCCATAGGAGCAAAGTAATGAAGGCTACCAACGTTTTCTGGAATACATTGTTTTATTAGAAAATCAATTACGTAAGGTGATGCCCAATAAGAAAATGGATAAAATAAAGCAATAGCAATCAAACAGGCAATTATTGCATTTCTTAAAGCCTCGAGATGTGCTATTAGCGGTTCATCTCTATCATTCATACCTGTTTTTCAGTTTTTTTATCTTCTGCTTCGGCTGCTTTTTCAGCTGTTTCTACAAGATCCTTACTTTCAACTTCCAAATCTGTTTTAGCTTTTTTAAATTCATAACTTGCTCGGCCTAATGCCTTAGCTAGTTCAGGAATACGCTTAGGACCAAATAAAACCAACACAACTATAACAATTAGGACTATTTCCCAAAAACCTAAACTTCCCATATTTAATCCTTATAATTTACAAAATATATGTAGCAGCAGCACCTGCATTTAGTTTACTAGTTATTGTATTATCTTCAAATTTTATCTTAAAATCAACTTCTTTATTGCCATTATTTAGGACAATTACGACAATTTTCCCTTCAGATGTTTCAAAAGCTGCATTTACAAGATTATTATCGGTGCTTGAAGAAGATATTCTTTTTGAACCAGGTCTTACAAACTTGGCAGCCTGCCCTATTATGTAATAAGAAACATTGAAAGAATCAACTTTGTTAGTCTTTTTGTTAATCGTTATAGCACCTTTGCAGTCAGGACAACCACCAAGAGTATGAGGGTCACAATTCTGGTCAGCAGCCAAATTCCATTCAAAAGCTGCATTACCATAATTGTTCATTGTTCCTAAAATAACATTGTTCATATGCCACTTGAAATCACCAGCAAATTCACCATCTCTACCAGTCCATTGTTCTGTTAGCCAAAGTTTCTTTTCGGGTTGTTCCTTATGAACTTCAGACAGAATATTAATATCGCCTGCATATAAATGCCAGGCAGAACCACTTACATATTTACTTGCCGATGAATCGCCAAGAACCTGTAAAGCAAAGTCTTTTTTATCACAGTTATGATCCCAGCAGAAAATTTCAATATTGCCAAAATTATTCTTTTCAAGAGTTGGTCCCAAATATTTACCAATAAATTCAGCCTGGCTAGAAGCATCCATTGTCATACTAGGCTTATTAGTGCCGCATTCTGGTTCATTTTGAGTTGAAATGGCACTTATGTTAATTCCGTTATCCTTCATAACCTGTAAGTATTTTACAAAATAATCAGCATAAACCTGATAAAATTTTGGTTTTAGCTTTCCACCACCATATAACTTGTTTGTTTTCATCCATTTTGGAGCAGTCCAAGGAGTAGCAAGTATTTTAATACTAGGATTTATGGCTAATATTTCTTTCAGCATTGGAATAACTTCTTTGTCACCAGCATAAATATTGAACTTCTTTAATTCCTTATCTGATAATAAACCCAATAGCTTTTCATCATAAGTAAAACACTTGCGGCTTAAATCTGAAGCTCCAATACTGATGCGAACCATACTAGCCCCTATTCCGTATTGAGGGTCATAGATTTGCTTTAATACTTTGGTTCTATCGTAAGCAGTCATTTTGTTTAAAAGATAAGCACTACCGCCAGTAAGAGCAAAACCAAATCCATCTATAGTTTGATATTTATTAGTATTATCTATAGATATTTCTGCAATATTATTAGTATTTGTACCAATTTCAGGAGTAATTTGTCTTTTTAGATATATTTTTGCAGAAGGATCTGTCAAAAACATTTGAAGTTGGTTAGTGTCGCTTCCAATCATGCTGTTATCATCATCTTTGATAAAAGTTACGTTTGGAGATGAAACCGTATTTTCAACACTAGACGAAACGACTTCTTTAACAGATGTATCACTGTCAAAGGGTCCTGCAAATAATACAGAATTAGTGATTATAAGACTAATCAATAATATATATCTAAAAAAACTGTAGCGATAATTAATCATATTATGCTCCTAATTTTGTACACAAAAAAACCTTGCATATATTATTATAATAAATACTTGTTTTAAAGAAAATAGTTTTTTTGTTAAGATTTTGTCAGAATAAAAAATGAAAATAAGACTAATTTATTACCGATTTTGCATATACAAGTAACGAATCTTTCAGTATAGAATATTCTTCCGGTAAAATTTCGGAAAGCTTATTAATAAGATTAATATTAAAAGGTCGAGCTAGAATAATTTCTGTCATTAAATACATAACAGTATCAGGATCGTCTTCAGCCACTTTAAGCTGAATCATAGCATTATAAAGATTCATTGAGGGTTCATTCAGGAAGTTTAGTCTTTGAAGCATCAATGCTGCTCCTGTTCCTCTTAAACTCTTACATAATTCAATACAGCCATCCAACAGCATCTTATAAAGCTTCTTTGTTTTTTCCCCAATAGCATTAGCTCTTGTTAAATCACCTAATTTAAGAACTGTTCTATAAGCATCCAACAAATCAGCCAAATCTGTAGGATTTTCTCTAATACAAATTTCTATCAAAGGTAGAGCCTTAGCATTCTCATCGTTTGAAATATAGAGTGAAGCCAACAATCTGGTAATTAAAAATGATGAAGGCCGTCTTTTATGTTTTTCTTCTAAAAGCCACAGAATTCGTTTTTGATTACCATTACAAGCCGCCATTTCATTAAACAATTCAGGTGCTTCAGGAGAATTAAGAAGACCGGGACCTATTTGTTTATGACGCTGGCTTTCTAAAGTTAGTTTGCTTATTGCTAATGCTAAAGGACTATCAGCCTCAAGTTTGGCTATATTCAGTTTGAAAATTTCATTGATAGCATAACAGGCAGAAAGAACGGAAATCGGTTCAGGAACTTGAAGCATACCATTTAAATTCTTTACGACATAGAGCTGTCCTAGCATAAATAGATTAAATGCGGCACCAGCACGAACTCTAGGAGAATTATCGTTTAAAGCATCGTTCAAATATGGAATAGCTTCATTTCCGCAATTTTTTAATGCCCAGATCATGTTTGCTCTAATTCTAGAATCATTACTATCATGATATTTTGAATATAACAAAATTTTATCGCAACCACATTTACCCAAGGCTGCCAGCAAAGATGCAACAACATAAGGATGTGACTCTTTTGCCAAAGCTTTTAATACAACATCTTCAGAACTAGCTCCCAAACAACCGCACAAAACAGCTGTCTGATTACGAATAAAAGCATCTGAAGAATTTAAAAGTCTGTTAAACCATGGCAAAACAGTATTTTCGACTAATTCTACTTTATTAATTTTAGGAAGCAAAAGACGTAGACTAAGAAATATCTGATTTATTACATTTTCATCCGTTTCTTCGTCAAAAGCATTCAAAAGAATAGGTACAGCCTTTTCAGACGGAAATTCGGCAAGAATAGAAACAGCTTCATAGCGGTATTTTTCTGATTCAGAATTTAAAAGTTGTTTTAACAATTTAATGGATCTTGCAGAGCCGGATTTAAAAGCTAATAAAGCAGCTAGAGCAATCAATTCTGGCTCTTTGCTTCGAAACACTTCCGAATAGACATGCATTTTATCATCTGTTGAAATACTTGAATATCCATCTATGGCTCTCAAAGCCGTTAAAGCAAGCTTTATATTTTTCCCTCTAGCAAAGCCAGAAAGAATAGGCCATATTTCTTCTCTATCTGTAGAAGCCGCAACAGATAAAATTACAGATCGTCTATCATCATCTCTGACCTCTTTCAGCAAAGAACTAATAAACAGACAAACCTTTTTGCCACCACAAGCCAATAAAGCTTTAACCGCTTCGTTTGCAACACGTTTTTCACTATTTCTAGCTATCCAAAGAAGCTGATCTGTAAATTCAGGGCTTGAATTTAGCTGTAAAGAAATCATTGCAGGAATAAGCCGGTCCGGATTCTGACAATCCAGTTCTCTTTTTATAATCTTTATTGCCCCTTCCTGTTCTATAGGCATTGATGCCAGTAATAACCCAAAACTTTCAGGCAAAGAGAAGCTGCTAGATTTAGACAATAATGGTAATAATGGTTCTGTGGAAATAAAAGATGTTTCATAGCAAAAACTTGTAAAAAGCGATTTTAATGCAGATTCTATTACCGAAAAACTTAAATCATTTGAAAAAGCCAAAGCCTTTACAGCAGCAGTTCTAAGCTGAGCAGAACCAGAGCTGGAACTAGCTCTTTTTTCAAGCAAATCAATAGTTTCTGCAAAAAAATCCTGCCATAGATTTTTCATCGCATTAGACATCGGGAAAAGTTTTGACAAAGCTTTATGAGCTAAAAAAACGAAAATAGGATTTTCGTTTTCCATCATTTCCTCAAAAAAAGCAAGGTCATCAAAAAGTGGTTCTTTGCTGATAATAGAAAGAACCCTTTGTCTTACCCAAATGTCACTGTCATTTATGGCATTCCGAGTTTTTTTCACAAGACGTTCAAAACTCATCTCAAAAATTTCGTTCTGGCAATTTAAGGTTTTCTAGATCATAAATTCGAGATGGCATATCGATATTATCAAATGGTGAAGGTGGCCATACAGAAACATTAAACTGACCTAGCAATTTTATAGCACCTAATCTGGTTTTTTCAGGATTTGGAGTTAAAAGGGCTCCTTGAACATCAGCCTTTTTGTGATTCATTTTCTTAACGACGGAAAGATAGGCTCTTAACAAATCTCTCATTTCTTTTTCTGTACGTTTGGCTTCTTTTAATTTTATATAATCAAGGAATTTAGGATATATTCCTTCATGCTTTATTACTGCCAAAGGCTGTTTTTGTGAAACCAAGTAAGCATTTCTAGCAAGAATAAAATCTTTTTGTTCTTCTGATGAAGCACAGGCTAAATAACCCTTTGTTAAAATTAAAATGCCTCCAGGCAACAAAATTTCATCCAGAATAGAACTATCTATAATCATAACTTTAAGTTCTAATCCACCATTATTTTTTACACCGCATTTTTCCAGGAATCCAGAAAATTTCTGAGTAAGTATCGGATCTTCTTTTAAAGGATATTCTTTGGATAAATCTTTACAAAACTGGTTTATAAGTAATTTTCCGATAGCAGTTTCTATTCTTGTTTCATCAACCCATTTTTTTAAATAATTCATTACAGGGTTATCTGCAAATACTATATTACAAATCATCAACATAGCGAATAATAAAGTAACTTTTTTCATTTTATTTTCCTTTAGATGCATTAGCTAGTTTTTCTGCAATAAACATTTTTAAGTCTCTACAACGTTTCATGTAAGACATGAATTTTAATTTCAAAGAATTATATGCAGCTATTTCTTCTCTGGTTATAGGTCTTATTGAAGTTAGCTGTTCTTTTCCACTTTTTAACTGTGTATACGCATAACTCAACACCCTGTCAAGTTCTGCAAAAGCTTTTAAGATTGCTTCCTTATCGTCATCTGCAATTGGTTCTGCTTCTGCAAGTTCTTTGGTTGAGTTTTCTATATTACTAAGCAGTTCTTCAACTTCTGTTAAAGCTTCTGTAGATACTTTTAAACTTTGAAGTTTGTCCGGAGAAGACAAATATTTTTTCCCCGCTTTATTTGTTTGCTTATCTATATCTATTTTAGTATTTGAACTTTTCTTATATGGCTCAAATTCATAAGAATTTTCCGTAGTTGCAAAAAGTATAGAACAAAAATAAAACAAATAAACTAAACATATTATAAACATCTGCCGATAAGTTTTGTGCCTAGTATAATGCAAAACTGGAGAATACAAAATGGCAGAAACACGTTCATTAAGCTCTTCCATGACCCCTCCGGAAGATGAGAAACTTGTAATGGCTCAGATTCAGAGATATTCTGAATTGACCGAGCGAAGTCTTGATATGATCGAAAGACTTTTACAGCAAGGCTACGCCATGAATTCAACAGAAGTTAAAAAACTTCAGAATAAGTTGCATGATCTTGAAGTCAAGAGCAACTTCTGGCGTACCAGAATGATGAGATACCTTTAATACTGGAATAAGACCGTTACGAAAGATGCTTTGAACAAAGTAGCGAAAGATAACCTATAGCTACCCTATACACATAAGCAACTTTAGGCTTTGTTCCAAGACAAAAGGTTATTGTTGTTACCAATCAGGCAGGGAATTGTATGAATTTATAACAAATTCGCAATTTCCAGCCTGACTAGCATTATAAAGGTTTGTCTAATTAAATACAATAGATAGAGGATTAAAAATCAAATAGAACTCAAACTTTTTTTTATTTAAATTATTTCCCATTTACCTTTTTTCCATACTGCATAGTCTATGGGTTCTGAATTTTTATCTTGAAATTTAATAATACCTTTACCTATCAGATAAGTTCCGCACTTGCATACTTTCTTGCCATTTCCAGCGATATAAGGCGGTGCATCTTTTGCATCTTTCAATTCGTTAATACATTTCGAGCCACATTTGCATAAGGGCAAAGGTTCTTGCCCTATAATAAACTGCCTTTCTAACCAGGCAATTCCATGAACAACAAATAACAGAATAGCTGGACCTATCACAATTCCAGCATATCCCCAGTTCTCGCCATACCGTGACAATGAAATATCTCCTAAAAATGCAGCAAAAATCAGTAGTCCGATAGCGAAGGTTTCCTGTTTTATTGTGCCTCTTTTATTTATGTGCTTTTTCATATCTTATAACCTATTATTACGAATAAATAATCTAGTATCATCCTAAATAATTGAATTACTTTTGTAAATTTAAAAATTTATACGAGATCTCTGACGACCGCCAAAAGTACTTGGATCATTAATCATTCTTTGCAATGCTCTTAAACCTTCAATCTGTTTTTGTATTTTTTCAAAACTATCAGCAACTTTACTTTCAGCTCCTTTTGATTTATCAGGAATGGGATTTCCATCAATGCTAGGATTACCATTAGTAACCCACTTGTTTCTAAGATAAGGCAGATAATTTTTAAAATTAGAGTCTTCTGTTTTATAATCTGTAGGAGAACCTGCAAGGAAATAATCATCTGCAAAATAAAACTGATATGGTGATTTAGACATTCTGTCAACAGGAAGTTCTACACCCAGCCATTTGCTTAATTCATTCATATTTTTAGGCATAGAATTATTAATGCTATCTCTATCTTCATTTTTACCACTAGAATATGCAGCTAGTGCTAACGCTATAGCAGTTCCTTCAGATATTGCAAGGTATTCTTCCCTTTTCTTATATAAATCGAAGAAATCTACAAAAAAGGTTTCTGGAAAATTGGCTATTACAAACAAAGCCATATTTCTCTTCCAGTTAATTAATTGATAAAAAAAGTCTTTCTCTATAAAGCTTTTGTTTTCAGATAAGAACCGCTGTGTATTTTCCTGCCAAGCATAGAGACCATAAGAATCTTTGCCTGATTCAATGTTTTTTATTTCTTCAGAAGCTCTATCGTATATACTACTAATAATATCCTGCCATTCTTTTGAATTACAAACATTATCTATAAAATAGGTTGGACATTCTTTAGTATGGTAGTATTCGTTATATTTTTCTTTTGAAAAAGTATAACGAATATGTTCTTTAGTGAATTCTACATATCTTAGTAAAGATGGCTCAGATTTTGTTAATTCTATAAGACTTTTAGATATTTTAACAGCTATTTCTTTATCTACATTAGTATTGTTAGCAATAAAAAGAAGATTCATACAGGCAGTATTTCTATGTTTCATGAGAATCATTTTCACATAAGCATCACTGCATTCTATATTGTTTGCCTCTATTTCATTAATTATTAAAATAGGGAGATAAGCCAAAAGAAGAGCAGTTCTACTATCTTTTATAGAAGCATAATAATAGCTGGCACAAAATAAATCACTCATCAATCTAGGAATATCAACCAGACCACACAAATAATACCCTTTAAACCCCTTAATGTCTTTAAGTTGAGAGGGCTTGTAATTATTTAATAAAACAAGGGTTTGAGAAGCAAACTGATTAAAACTTTTATCTTTTTTTATTTCTTCTATTTTATAAATTTTCTTACAAATTTCATTTATATTGTAATTAAAAATATCAGAAAAATTATTTATTAGTTTATCATTTCTTCTAACATTATATTTATCTATGGCAACATAGTTTGTAATTGTTTTTGGCCATTCCATTCTACCCAAACTGGTGTCTTCTTTATTCTTAAAGTAAAGAGAATATTCTATTTTTCTGAGTTCAGCTTTTATTTTGTCATAACGGAAAAAATGACCAAGGTAAATATTAAACAAATAACTTAAATCAAGAAAAACAAAAACTATAATAGAAACTATAAGAATCACATATATTATTCCAAAAATAATCTTTTTCATTTTGTAATCCCATCAATGATAAGGTTTAGATCGCCTTTTAAATAAGTACATTTGTAATAACCAGTAGGGAAAGACGATGCTGTGAAAAGATAATCGCAACGACGATTTAAAAGATAAGCAGAACGCATATATGAACGTTTTTTTGAATAAAAGACATAAGGTCTTCTGGTTAAAGGATCAAAAGGAATGTCTATTCCCAGCCAATTATTTAAATCGTCTTCATTTAACGGAAGTGAATTTTTTTCAGTTTCATAAGCAGAAAAAGCTAAAGCTACAGCTGTTCCTTTCATAATAGCTAATTTTTCCAAGTTCATACAATAATAGTAAAAATAATTCGTATAATCTTTAGAAAAGGCTTTTCGACACATAGTTAATTCAAATTCATTAAATCTTTTATAAGGGTCTAGTTCAATATTCTTGTTTTTATTATTTTGAATTGGTTCCGCTTCTTCAATTAACGAATTAAAATCTTTTTGCCAAAAATAAAATTTGGAAAAATTACCAGTTTTTTCTATTTCTGTTATTTGTTCTCTAGCTCCATTATAAAGCTTATTATACCAGTCTTTATAAGTATTAGAATTGTAAACAAATTTTGCAAAAGCATTATTTTCTTTTTCCAGAAAAGAATAAAAATTTTTACTACAACGCAAATAATTATCCAGTTTACGAACAAAAGACGGTTCTGAATTAATAACCTTAATAAAATTTATTGATACTTTTTTACTTAACTTACTATCTATTCTGGAAAAATTTGCAAGGTATATAAGCTGTTCGCAAGCCTCTATCTGAACTTTCTGCATCTCAGTATTCATTGCAGCCCCATCGGCAGAATTAGCTTCTATATCTTGACATACAAGTATAGGAGCATAAGCTAACAATAAAGCTTCTTCATTTTTATTTTGAGAAGCATAATACATACTTGCCCAAAGCCAACTTCTTAAAATTTCATTGCATAAATCAAGATCTGTAATACTAGGTAATTTTAAAATTTCAGAAGCAGGAAGATATTTTTGTCCATTATAATTATCTATCAATTCATTGGTTTTAGAAGCAAGATTCAAATATAAATCTGTCTCAGAAAGAGGTATATGACTGATGTTCTCTCTTTTTCGTTTTGTAAGATTTTCAAAAAAAACATTTTGTAAATTAGGGTAAATTGAGGTGCAAGGTAAGCAATATTTTGAATAATCCTTTGTTTCTGGGAAATCTTTTATCAAAACAGGGAAGGTAGTTGTAGCAGTTCTTTCTAAATCAACAAAAAGATATTTTACAAATTCTTTATATGAATCGTTTATGTCGTTATAGTTAGAATATTTTTCTTCAAAATCTTTAATAGTTCTTTTTGAGTCAGTGACAATACATGAAAGAATAAAAGCCCCAGTTGCAAAAACGCCTAAGAGAACAATCAGAACTACAATAGTAGTTGTATTGTTAGAAGGCTTTTCTTTTTTATATTCTTTTTCGTAGTTTTCATTCGATTCATTATAACCATAGTCATAGTCAACATTCTCCTGACTATTGTCGTTATAAAATTCATTATTATCTTCCATTCGAATTCCTCATCTTTATATGATTTATAAACTGCAAAATCCAAAGATTGCTGCTTAAAAATTTACAATAAAATGGTTAAAAAAAATAATCCTCGATTGATTATTCAGCAACCAATTATAAATTATACCATCAGTTTTGTTTTGTGTAAAAAGTGTTATAATCTTAAAAAATATAAGAAAAGGAATAAAGCTATTGCAAAGTATTTTATTAACAGGTTTCTTTGGGGAAGGAAATTTAGGTGATGAATCCATTTTAAAAGCAATTTGCGAGAACCTGCCTGAAAAAATAACTCCAATAATAACCAGTGGTTCAAAACATTCTTTTGGAATAGACATAAGACGTAGAGGCATTTCAATAGTTCCTTATTTAAAATCTGCTTATCAATCTCCTGTAACTCTTTTTGCCGGCGGTATTTTACAAGACTGGTCCTGGGAAGGCGTAACATTTTTTGCAAACAGAATAATTGCAGCTGCTAAAATGGGTTCAACTCCCATCTTATTCGGCGCAGGAATCGGCCCTTTACGTTCAGGAAAAGCAAGGAAACTAGTAAAAAAAGCTTTATCTTTTGTGAAAATAGCTTACGTAAGAGATAAAACCTCTTATGACCTATATAAAAGCCTATTGCCCAATGCAAATGTGGAACTTGGCACAGACTGGACCTGGCATTTTCCCATAAAAAAAATAAAGGGAATGAATGAATCAGTTTTAGGAGTAAACCTGAGACAATGGAATAATACTGAGCTTTTAAGAAAATCAGCTTTACAGATTGATTCATTTCATGGGAGAAAAATAGGCTTAGTAGCAAGAAAGAACGATGAATACGCAATATATAGAACATTTAATACCGTAGATCTAAGAAACATAGCCGACTTTTCTGAATGTGCTTCAATCTGTGATAATTTCAGTCATGGAATAGCAATGAGGTATCATGTTGCTTTGGCAATGCTTAGAAGCGGTTTACCGACAAAACTAGTCTGTTATGACGATAAAGTAAAAGATTTGGCATATTCTAACGGATTGAAAATCGATGAAAACAATATTTCTTTTGGATATGAAAAAGCCTCTGAAGAATTTTTAACACAGAATAAACAATTGTTTGAAAATATGAAGAGTGCGTTTTCAAAATTCTTACAAAAAAAGTATGATATAATAAACCAATGAGCATTTTAGCAAAAATCTATTCAAAACTGTCTTATATAGAAAGAACTTTCTTTGAATTCTTTCATTTCTTAAAATATAGACCTAAAGCAAAAGTTATTTCCATTGGCAATCTAAGTATGGGTGGAACAGGGAAAACCCCTGTTCTATTTGAAATTTTAAATGAATTTCAAGACCAATACCCTGATTTAAAGCTTATGGTTTTAACTCGCGGCTATCGTTGTCCATGGGAAAACAGCTTTTATGAACTTTATGGAAGCTGTGAACATCCGTTTGAACTTACAGATGAAGCTTTAATGCTAAATAAGCGCTTCCCCAAAATTCCAGTCATGGTAGGCAAGAACCGTCATCATGCCGCTATTATTGGCGAAATGCGCTATCAACCTGATATAATTTTTCTAGATGATGGTTTTCAATATCGCAGACTTTATAAAGATTTTGATTTTATACTTTGGGATGCGATGTCAACACCTGATGAAGCAAAGCCTATTCCTGACGGTCGACTTAGAGAACCAATAGAACGACTTAAACAAGCTAATGTAATTTTGCTTACAAGATGTGAATCAGCTTCGGACAAACAGATTGAATATTGGCAAAAATGGCTGAATGAAAAAGTTCCTAATGTTCCTATTGTTAAGACCAAAACCTGTTGTGAAGGTATTTTTAAGTATGATGGCAAACCTGCTAATCTTGATAAAAACACAGGTTTGTTTGCTTTCTCTGCAATAGGCAGGCCCGAAAGCTTCTATGAACAACTAAAACAACTTGGATATAATATAATCAGCAAAAAAGAATTCCGTGATCATCATAGATTTTCAGATAACGAATTAGAAAAATTGATAAAAGAAGCTCAAAGTAAAAACCTAACATTAGTATGTACAGAAAAAGACGCAATAAAAATAAGACCAGAATTTGCTGAGAAAATGGATTTAAACATTCTCAGAATAAAAACCATTCCGGAACAAAACAGATTTTCAAACTTTCTACACCTTCAAACAAATTAACAATCAGCATAAGTAATCCTTTTATTGTGTGATAAACCACAAAAACAATTATTTCATTTTTGATTTATTGATACTACTATATATATCTTTATATAATTTATAGTATTATTTCTTGACAATTATTTATTTTATCTACATACTTAATATCATATTATAGTATTTCTAGGGTTTCCAATGAAAAATAATTGGTTTCTAATATTAATAAGCTTTCTTTTAATATCTCCCTCGCTTTTCTCTGTGACCTTTGAGGAAATTGATTTAGAACAGCTTATCTTAAACCACCCAATAATGAAAAACTATGATGACAATACTGGTTTTTTTCACAATACTGATTATGAATTAAAAAATGTTGAAGAGTTAAAAAAAGAAATTGAAGAATTAACTAAAAAACTAGATGCCTTGAATAAAGAAGAAAACGAATTGGCTTCTAAAACTATTAATATAGATGATGAAGACGAAGAATCTTTTTGGGGTGAAATCAGCTATAAAGACAAAGACATTGATTATTTAAAAAATAAAATACTCATTGATAAAAATCTTATAATAGGGAATGGTAGACCCAATATTCTTAATTTATATGGTATTGCGACACAAATAACTAAAGATATTTTATTACCAAGATATAATAAAGAAAAAATCATAATAAATAATTATCCCAAACCAATTATAGTCTTACCCAATATAGGTGTAGGTTTATTACCTAAAAATCTGTTCAATTCAAAAGATGATGAATTTATTGAACAATATATAAATAAAACTATTCCTTTTGCTTGTATGTTTCCTAATAGCAATAAAACCATTCTTTTCAGTGATTCTAAAGAGATTAATTCAAATAAAACAGGAATAATTGATTTAGGTTTTGCTTTTTTCCTACACCCTAAAATGGCATTATATGATTTTAATAAAATAGGTTTTTATAAAAAGAATTTAGGAGTTAAATTTAACAGCAATAACGATAATAAAGAATCAATTCCTGCAGAAACATTATTAGAGCTTGATAGTTTAAATAAAGAATTAGAGAATTTGGTTGCTAAAAACCATTATAATGCAAGATATTACGAAATAAAAAAGAGGATTTTTGATATTGAATACATGAAAAAAAATCCTGATATTACCACCCCAGAAGAAACCATAGAAATAATAAAGGAAATCTATAAAGATATTTATGAAACTATTAAAGAAGTAAAAAACGAAAAAGGTTTCAAACTTGTTTTAAATTCCAACCTAGGAATGAATTATGAATATAAAATTAATTATGCTGGATTACCAAGAACTGGTGTGGGTTATCCAAGAACAGATTTTATTGTTTTTCATTCTTTATATGGCGACAACCATTTAAAAATTCCTTACAAACAGCTAGAGATAAATTATTTATCAGAACGATGGTTTATGTTAATTAACAATTCTTCTGATTATGAAAATATAAGAAGATTATCTTTTAATCCATATCCTATAGTTTTATCTGGTGGTCAAAGCATTTTATCTGATGTAGTAAAGAAACTATATGAGAAAAATGCGATAAATCCTGTAGCTCATACAGTTTTAGAATCTATAATTCCTAAAATTGAATCATATCAGAATGGTAATGATTACTAAGAAAAAATAGTTATGGTTAAATTAGTGAAAAGAACATTATTTATCATGCTTAGTATGTTTTTATTATTAAGCAATAATTTAATTTTTGCAAGCGAATACAAAGCAGCAAAGATAGATTTATCTTTTATTCTAGTGCTACATCCCAAAATGTCTTTATTTGACTTTAACAGATTAGGATTTTATAAAACAGAACTAAGTTTATCGAATAAAGAATTCTATAATGAAATAAGAAAAATAAGAAAAAATACTATAGATGAAAAAATAGAAATAGAAATAAAAACAATAAAAAATAAAATTATTGAATTGAACAAAGAACTGAATAATCTAAATAAAATATCAAAGAATTCAACAAAAGAATCAAACAAAATCGCTATCCAAAACATAAGTAATCAAATAACCCTTTTAAGAAAAAGATTAAAAGATATAGAATTTGACGCAAAAAACAATGAAATAACCAAATTTGATGAAACAAAAAGAATATTATTTGAAATAAATAATGAAGTAATGGAAAGTATAAAAGAAGTTGCAAAGGAACAAGACATTTCAATAGTCTTTAATGACTCACAAGTTCATAAAAATTCTTTTCCAACACCTTATGAAACCAGATCTGCTTTCAAAAAAAATAAATATAAGCATTTCACAAATGATTATTATGAATATCTATCAATAGCAGTTAAATTAAACGAATTTGTCTTGCCTTCTTCTGTTTATTTATCGCAATGGTTAGAAATGGCTAGATTACCAGATGTTATTGAGATTTTGCCATTTGATTACCAACATATAGTTGTAGGTGGAGCTGAAGATATAACCATGGAAGTTATTAAAAAAATTTATTGTAGATACAATATTTCATTAGATTTTTACACACGAATAGAAAAAATATTTATTAATAGATGCGGTACATCATTCTGTCACTGATTATGAGAAAGGTATTTTTGTATGAAAAATAAAACATTTAAAATTATTATTCTCTATATTTTTGCATTATTTCTACCCTTAAAATTACTAGCTCAGAAAAAAGGGGCTTTTATTGGAAAAGTTGATGTATGTTCTTTAACGATGCTCCACCCGTATATGATGTGGTATGATCCTGCAAGAAAAGCGTTTAAAGTTAGTAGAGACAAAGAAGGTAAACAAAAATTCGAACAGGAAAAAATTGAAAATAAAGAAAAAATAGATGAAATTCAAGCTGAAAAAAAATCAATAAAAGAAAATATACAAAAAGAAGAACAAAGACATAGAGAATTAGTGGCAACTCTGAATAAAAAATACTTAGAATATAATGAAGAATTAAGTACTGCGACTATCATACTATACGAAGTTACATATAAATCACAAATGGAAAAAGAGAATATGACGCACAAGTCAAAACTTTACTCAATGTATGGTCAAGCTAAAGTTTGCGATGAAAAAATAGAAAAATTAAAATATAATTTTAGTGATGAATTCACAACTCCTGTTGAAACAAAAAAAAGATTTTTAGAAATAATAAATGACGTAAAAAACTATTCTAAACAAGTAGCTGAAAAAAAAGGAATATCAATTGTTTTAAACTCTAGTTACAGAAGATTATTAGCTCTAATTCCAGACAAAAGAAACACAATAAACCGACTAAATAATTCTTTTACTTCTGTTTTAACCACACCTTTTCCGAAAGAAGATTTAGAAAACGAAGGTGAAAATGCCATCATTAATTATTATAAAGGCATTGAAACTGACACAAACAACTGGTTGAACCAGAGTACCGACGTATTAGAAAGTATTACAAAAAGCATAGTAGACGAAGACGTATTAGTCGGCGGAATAGATTTAACAGAAGATGTACTTTTTGCGATTTACAAAAATTATAAAATAGACTCAAACCTAACAAAAGCAATTGTACACTGTCTAAAAACGAAGTAAACACTTTCTTCAACTTAAAACAACCAAATACCACTTATTGCATTTTTTTACAAAACATGTATAATAATAAATATATTATTATATTTATTAATCACCAAAAATAGCTTTGTCGGAGATTATTATGAGTAAATTATGCAAGAATAGTTGTATTATTATTTTAAGTTTTGTTTTAAGCTGTTTATTTATTTGTCCAAAAACTTATGCATTAGACCCTAAATATAAAAGAAACGGCGAAGTCTATTTGCTTATTGGTGGTGGAAATGACAGCTTAGTAGGGATTTATCGTTTCAACGATCCTGAACACGATAGAGTTTATCTTCCAGACCCTCCTCGTTATCTTGACAATACTCAGGTTAATAATGCTATAGGTTTTTTTGTAGATTTAAACAGGCATTTGTATCCTTTTAATGAGCAGGTTCAAGATCCGGAATACCCTCTTTATATTTATAGACAAGTAGTAGATAACGTAGATTTCCTAATAAGCGATTATGGACATCATGCCTATCAACATACAGACAATAGATATGAATTTACTGGAGTACGTTCTGGATATAGTTTTCCTAGTAAAGGAGCTCCTTTATACAGATCAAATATAAACAGACCAGGAGGTTTTTCAGGAACACCTGCTAATTACACTTTTCGCGGTGAAGTTTTTACAGACCTAAGACCCATTCAGTATGATCCTAACTGCAATGGTAACATTTTAACCAACACCGACAGAAGATTATGGAAAGCAAATCAGACACTTAGTACTGGAGCTGGTCGCTACAGAAAAAACAATGTTAATTATTATATTTGGTCGCTTGGTGTTGGACAACCTAGTGGGAAATACGGTGTGGGGCAAAAACCGGATGGTGGCAGTTTATCAGTAGCTGAAGGCTATCCTACAGATGAATATCCAGGGAAACAATGGTATAAAATTTTAAATGGACATTGGTATTCATCTTGGCATACAGACCCGATTCCAAGTAACAGAAATCGTGCAAGAACTTCCACTGCATATCCAGACAATACAGGTGCATCAGATAATTATCATTGGACTATAGGGGACTTGGAAGAACGAACTGAACACAGATATATCGTTGATTCTTATGCCAATCACAATGCAGCTGGCACTGCCATAGACGATGACTTTGTTGATGTCGATGGAACAAATCATAATTACAAACCATTTGGAGCAGAAAGCGAAACAGTTGGTACCACTTACGACATTACTATTCAAAGCTGGAAAAGAAATAGTTGTCTAGATGGATGCGGAACAGGAACGGGTGGTTCCAGCATGACAGCTCCTAGAACTTTGGCAGACGTAGGTTTTCAACCAGCTTTAAATGGGTCAACTGGGAATAGAAAATATTTTTATACAAGAAACTATGGATCTACTGCAGGAAATATTAAATTAAATGGTTCCAATTATAATCCTTCCAGTTCTTATCAGGTATTTGGATATAAAGATAATGAAACGACAGAATGGATAGGTATTTCTTTAAAGGATGTAAATGGTGATTATGTTTATTGTTTAGGCCAGGACGTAATAAATGAATGGTATAAGCAAAAATGGGGTTACTATATAAACAATCCTGAAATAACAGCAGTAAGTGTTTCTAATCAATGGAGACAAATTGGTGGTATTGTTTTTGCTTACGACAGAAGGAATAAAAATATATATAAATTTGTAAGAGATGATACTGGTGGTTGTGGCAACAACTCTACTCATATAGGAATTGGGTTGGCTTCAGCAATTACTGAATTTAAAGGTTATCCAACAAGTAGTATACCGACCCAAATAAACTCTTATGAACCTGATGTTGACGACATAAAAGCTGATGGATTCGGAAGTTTATATGTAGCCATGAGCTATCCTTCGACCGATCTCTCTATTTATTATCCTCCGGATGAGTTTAAAGAAACAGATGCCTGTCATATTCATTGCGATACTTCTTCATATAATAGTGCTGAAGATACTTACGATGTCAGTATTCTTTTTGTTCAAAAATATGGGAAAGCTGTTTTCAAACATGATTACCAAGATCCTAGTGATCACTTTGAAAAAATTAATCAAATGTCTTATGCTTATTCTCCCTATCATATTGACATAATAGCTACAACTGCTTTGAAAAATCTTCTATTAGGGTTAGGAAATGGCGGAGCAGGCAGTTGGTTTGCTGTAATAAGAAACTATTGTAACGATGACTCAATTCCTTTAACAGAAAGAAAAAAAGTCTCTATAGGTGGTGTTGGTAGTATTATTGATGATGGAATTACAGTAATACAACCATCAATGTTTTCTTCTGGGAAGCCCGGATACTGTACAGATTATGATGTTCCAGCCAATGCTACTGTTCCTGAATCAAAACTAGGAGTTATCAATGTTCCCACTCCAGACGAAGTATCCCACATAGGACCTTATAAAGTATCTTATACAGATATTTGTGGACCATATCTACAAGCCAATATCCCAGTAAGCCCTGAAACACAACATACTGCTGACTTAGGCTACAATCAGCTAGAAAATGAAACTGCTTATTTCTATATGGTAGAAAACTATCCAACTCCAATAGGAAACGGTTCTCATAATCCAAACCTATTTTTGGACAACGATATAGACACAAGAGCAGGCGGTTTTGTAAGTTCTATAGTAAATGCCAATCCTGCGTCAGACGATACGAATCCAGGAACAGTTCATTATCAGTGGCGTCTTTGGATGGTAGAAAATCCATATGCCAGTGCTACTTGTGAATTATGCGATGATGATATGAACGGAACATATCAAACTACTGTATGGCAATATACAAAATCTAAATTTATATTAGCAAGCAGGGTTTATTACGATTGGTATGACTATGACCGATTAGAATTTGGTTCAACAATAGCTAGTCTGCCAGAAATTCTTATAAGAGATACTTATGCTTGGCCATCTAGAACAAATATGTATGTTGGAGGCAGTTTAGTTCCTTGGAATTCACCCCCTTATCCTGATTGTTATCAAATGGCTAGCACAACAGACAGATTAAACGAAATAATGAACCTGCCAGAATTCCAGTTCATGAAACCATCTAATAACCCTGTAGATGAAGAAGGAAATCCTATTAATTATGCTCAAAGAATTATAGGTTCAGCAGATCCTTATAGAGAATACTGGGCTCTAGAACCATTGGTTTTCCCAAACGGCAGTGCTCCTGCTATGCTTGAAGGAGAATTAACTGCTTCTGTAGAAAGATGTGATATTATAGTTGATTCTAACGGGCAACTCTATCCTCCTGAAGATGATTATATTTTTAAAAAAGGGGCTAGGTCTCATTGGAGTCCACCTCCTTCTGATACTAATACTTTCTGTATTGAACCAGGTAAAGCCATGTATTGGCGTATGGCTGTAGCTTCTTTAACAAATCTTTGCTATAACATAAATGCAAAAGAAACTGGAGACGTGGTTAAATGGCATGAAAATGAAATTGAAGACTCGGATTTTAATATAGTTGCATATTTGCTTGCAAATTCAACCATTAACGGTCAAGCCAATCCTCTTTATGTCAATTCAAATCCGAACCTTCAATTTTATCCTGATGAACCAGGTTCATGCTGGTGGAGAATAAAAAAAGGTGTGGATGGCGCTGGAAATCCTACAGATTATGGCACCAGCACAATTAAAATATCTGCAGTTTTATATTACCCCTTATCAGATGGTACTATTGCAAAGAGAATTCTAGCTGGAGATGCTAATGGACAACCAGAAAATCGAGAAAAAGGAAGTGCAGACTTACCTTGGTCACCAACAGATGACAAACTTTTATTCGCTTCCAACACTGCCGATTTAGCAATTCCTCCGACAGACCCTATAACAGGAACCATTTCTATAGTTATGCAAAGAGAGTACTATTATGAAATGCATATTCTTGACAATAGTTCTAATGAAATGGGTAAATTTAAAGTAGGTCCAATTCCATTAACTTTGAGAGCAAATGCAAAAATCAGAGTACTTGATACAGAACCACCAAGATTAGTTTATGGAGAAACTTCACCTGTAAATCTGTATGGTTTAACAGGTAGAGAACTTTCTACCTCATATTCTACGCCTGAAGGGAACAATCCTCCAAGTATTTCATTTACTTTACGTGATAACAATCCAATGGAAGCTAGCAATACTTTTGGTATAAACCTTGATGAACATGTTAGGAATTATGAAAAGAATTTTGGAACAAACGCTGCTTTAGCTTATGTTAACGGTAGCGATATAATGACTAGCTATCTTAGCGGTTCCAATATTGAAGGAATTCGACAAAACCAAATGAACAATGCAAGCAAATCATCTGACTTAAATTTCGAACCATTGTTTTCTAAGGATGCTAGAGACACGAGACTCATATTTAATACTGCGACAAGAAATGAAGACGGCAGTATGTCATACGGGAAAGCCGATACAAAATGGGTAGACGGTATACCCAACACAAACAATAGTATCTTTAACAATGATATTGCAACTTATGCCTATAACCCAGGTATAAAAACAGATAGTTATCTAAACCTCGATTTAGTTGACAATAGAAATGATGCTACTCATGGTGATTATTCCATTATGAAATATTCAATGGCTTTAACAGACATTAAACTTTCTAGTGGAACATGCGAAAACATAGTTCCTGATGGTTATGCCAACAATACTCCTGGTTATGAACCTTATAAATTCTATGTAAGAGCTACAGACTGTTCTGGAAACTATACAGTTAACGACAGACAATCAGATAACAACCGATTAACTGGTGGTAATCTGCTGTTAAATATGGCATTACACGTCAGAGACGATATTCCACCTATTCCTTTAGGTTACTTATATGATAGGAAATATTCTACATCAAGATATTTCCCACAAGAAGCCAATGCCGCTGAAGCTACAGATACCACATCATTAGGTTGGAATATTACTAATGTTGCTTCTGGACCTGCTTATTTTGGTATGTTATTAAACGACTCTTTGTTGAGACAAGAATATTGGCGTTCAGATAATAACACGACTGGTTACTTTAAGGATTTGTCCACAATACCTGTGGACCAAAACTACAAAGCTTTATTAAGTTTCTGTGGTGAACCAACTAGTGAATCTGGGTTAACAATCGCATATGGGAATACAGTAATAAATAATACTAATTTTGTTCAACAGTTAAGAAATGGTGTAACACCCTATTACGTAGAAGATAATGTTGAAATTCTATTCAAAGTTGATTCAAGCGATAATGCAGGTAGTTCTGTTGCAAGCCTTACTTTCAAATATTACAATTCAACTTTTGGAAACGTAGATAGTAGTATTCAGAGAGGAGAAGTTCATTCTCGGTTTGTTGGAACAGGAACTGCTTTCATTGAAGGTAATCCTACAGGGGTAGCTAACGGTTTTGTAGCTTCAGATACTATTGGTGCTTTATTTAGAGCTCCAAACGATCGATTCCCATTGGCTATACCAATCTTAATATATACTCATGATGACGCTAAAGATTGGGATAAGTATCCAACACCCGCAGGAAGTTATGGTGTTACTGAACCTGATTTTGTAAATTCACCAGATAAGCCCTGTGGTTCTTTCAAATGGGATGGTTATTTAATTCCAGCAGTTAACGATGGTACTTATAATAATCATAGATATTTTACTACATCCTTGGCAGTTTTCAAATCTGGCTTAGATGTAAGAATGTTAGAAAAATCGTTAAAAAACAACTAATACTTCTTGTTTTTCAAAATATGATTGAAAGCATATGTTAGTTAAGGAAGAATAAAAAAGGATAAAATCAATGTTTCTTTATAAATATAAAAGGAAAGCTTTCACACTAATGGAAATATTAGTTGCAGCAGCTATTTTTTCTGCTTTGGCTGTGGGAGTATTTTCTTTGTTCAGTATGGGCAGCAAAATGTATATATGTGGGTCATGGAAATACACAAAACAGAAAGAAGGCGAAAGATTTCTTCATACTCTAAAAGAAAGAATTGAACAGGCTTCTGTTCCTGCTTACATAAGTCATAACGCTGCTTCGAATACTTATTCTATTGAGAAATCTGGTGATACAGCATTTTTTGTAAACAGAAACCAATTTATAGATTGTACCACAGCAGGTTTGGGGGAAGTAGATTTAGCAGATTTTGTTGTAGCAAAAACCGACACATCTCTTTCTGAAGCTGCCACACCCACCCAAGGATTAGTAATGTACCATCGTTTATATATTAAAGAAAACGATGGCTTAGGTGACCTCTTGTTATATGCAGACACTAGCACAACCAATTTTCCTAATAAAAATGATGGAGGTTTTAGTTTTCCACCAACTAATCCAAATGCTCATGTTTTTGGAACAGATGCAACTCCATTCAGTCTTCCCAGTGGAGCTCATAGTTATAAGTTAGAAGATGTAGCAAGTGTAACATTTAATGGGCTTTTTTATGAAAATAGCGCAACAAATACCACACCCGTTTTTGGTTTAACAGTAACCATGAGAAATCGTAAATATCCAGATACTCAGCTTGAGCTTAAAATGAGAGCAAGAATAGATAAATCTCTTCATATTCAGGAATTTTAATATGATAAGAATAAAAAAAGGTATGACTTTAAATGAAATAATGCTAGCAGTTGTGATTTTAGCTGTTGCATTTATCCCAATAATAGGAGTAATTAGTTCTTCTCTAAGAGCCACAGAAAAAGATGATCATATAATAAAAGGAATGCAGCTATGTCAGGAAAAATTAGGTATAGCTCTTCAATTTCCTTTCGATTTTTTTGTGCCAAATAATAGTCCGTTTAATGGCTCATACGAAAGCCCTAATGCTAATGGGAAATTAATTTTAACATTAGGAAATCAACAGATTAAACATATTACTTATAATTCAGTATTAACTGTTGCAACAGAAACTGTTAATTTTTCTGTTCCAGTTGTAGATTTTTCAGTAAAACCTCATAATAGCTGCGATAATGCTGCAAGTTGGATTCATACAGAAAATACAACTGTACATAATATGGTTAAAAGATATACAGTTACTGTTACATGGAGAGAACCGGGAGATGATCCTGCTGCAGATCCTAAATTTTATACTTTATCTGTTTTAAAGGCAAATGTTCAAAGGTAATATAATTATGAAAAAAAACTCAAAATCAGGAAGTGCAATACCATTAGTTCTTATTTTTGCTTTCATAATGTTTGTTTTGGCATTAGCATATAGTAAATTAACCCAAACCTCTAAATTGCAGTCTGTACAAATAGATGAAAGATTGAAAATGGACTATGCAATGGAAAGTATCTCCGAATTAGCATTATTGAAATACCAGTTGTATCCAGCAGATTATTATGTTTGCAGGGAGTTGGCAAGAGCTCCGTATAACGATAATACATATTATGAACAATTTTTAGAACGTGGAGTTACAAATACTCCTTTTCGCATGATAGACAATCATTGTATTTCAAATTTTAACAAAAAAGAAGTTAATGTTGAACTGGGAAGTATTGAAATAATAACAACAAACAAATGGAATACAGAAGCTTTGATAGTTACATCCAGTGCAAATTACTCAGATATTTATGGTAGAACAATAGATAAAACCAATACTAGGTTATACGAAATTCAAAGATTTACGGATACATCTCTTATTGAAGTTACTCCGACTGCACCATAATAATTTTTTTAAAGATTATAAATATCTGTCTTGATTGTTTATAAAAATTATGATACAATCCTCAAATCATTAAAGATGATAATGGGGTGTAGCCAAGCGGTACGGCACCTGCCTTTGGAGCAGGCATTCGTAGGTTCGAATCCTGCCACCCCAGACCAGTGAAAAAGCAACAACACAAAATTATGTTGTTGCTTTTTTTCTTTACATTCTGATTAATAATTGACATTAGATAAATTAACATAGTATAATTTTTCCACTATGGCAAGAATTGTAATAAATAAAGAAACTTATGGCGATGTTTTTGTGTTGCGACCTTGTGGTTATGTAGACGAAAAAGGAGGAGCAGCACTGTTTGAAGTCGCAGAAAAGGCTTTGAGCGAAGGATTTCAGAAAATTCTAATTAATTTCACAGAATCACCTGTTATCAACTCTCAAGGTATTGCTCAAATAATAGAATTAGCTGAAATTATAGTAGATGAAAAAGGTGGAGATTTAGCTTATTGTGGATTAAGCGAATTAGCCGCCAGTGTTTTTAAAATGGTTGGATTACTTCAAATGGGCGATTCATACAAGGATGAAAAAGAAGCTCTAGAAAATCTAGCCGGTTAACAAATAAATAGTTATAATTGTACATAAGTATAGAAGACAAGGAGGTCTATATGCTAGCAGGTGTAAATGGTAATTCTTTACATACCAATCTTTTACACGCTGATAGTGCAACTGCTAAATCTTTAGAGCGGATTTCCAGCGGCAAGAAAATTAATCACGCAAGTGAAAATCCTGTTGGAAGTGCAATGCTATCAGCATTTGACTCGCAGACACGTGCATTAACGCAGATGATGTCGAACCAGCAGAGTCAGGCGTCTGTTTTACAGTCAGCGTCAAGTTCGTTAACAACAACCACAAACATTTTGCAGGGTATCAACAGCTTAACTTTGCAAGCTTCAAATGGTAACTTAACGGATTCTGACAGAGCAATGATTCAGCAGCAGATTAATCAGCTTTCTTCTCAGATTAATATGAGTGCTAATCAGGCTCAATATAATGGACAGAATCTATTAGATGGTTCATTTACCACAACCCTTCAAAATGGTCAGCAGTTTGCTATTGACGCTATGACTTCAAAAGCACTCGGGCTTGACGGACTATCGGTTGCCACCCAAGGCGATGCTATGTCTGCAACAGAATTTGTAAAGTCTGCACTAAATAAGGTTGTTTCCACACAGAGCAGTCTAGGTTCTGTACTTAACGGAATAAGTTCGAATCTGGCAAATCTTGGAACACAATATTTAAATGCAGTTTCTGCTCAGTCGCAAATAGGCGATGTTGATATGGCAAGCGAAATTGTTAATATGACCATGTCAAAATTGCAGTCAGAAGCTTCATTAAAAGTTTTCAAAATGAACGATGATACTCGTTCTAATTTGTTAAAACTTCTCGGAGAATGACTTTAAAACTTAGCAATCATAATCGTGGTTTTACGATTATGATTGCCTTAGCCATAGGTACCGTACTCTTATTATTATCGGTAACCCTTTACACCTTTGTAAGTCGCCAGTATACAGGCATGCATGTTATTGTAAACGGTGAGATTGCTCATTTTTTAGCTGAAACAGGAATAAATACCACAATAGGAACAATCCGCCAAAATATTTCAAATAATTTAATAGCCAACAGCAATAATTCTGAACAGTTAAAAAATATTTTTTTATCAGGCAAATCACTAAAAAATATCTGTATTAATAATTTAATTGGTGATGATTGGAATAACGAACTGAAGTTTTTTTCAAAAGAAGTTGATAAATCAGCTTCCATAGAAGTCAATGTCTACTTAAGAGATTTTAAACCAACAGAACTAAATTCCAATATATGGCATGACCCAAAAGCAGTTGACGGTTTTCTTGTTATTGAATCTGTTGGCGAATATAAAAAGATAAGACGAAAAATAATCATAAAACGTGCTGTTAGTTTTTTTAATATGGTTCCTGGTGTTATGGGAAAATTCACTCTTTATTTGAATGACAGCGTAAGAAAAAGCGAAAATGATTATAATTTAATTCGTAACGATTATAAAGGCATGATTACCGACGGGCCTCAGCCTATAATTGTCTATAATCATGCAACTCCAGAATATAAGATAGAATCAGCCAATATAGCCGATGTTTTAAAAGAAGAAAAAGAATCGGATGTTTGGAAACACCGTGGATGGATATGGCTAAAAGGCAATAAAACACGACTAAATCTTTGTTCTGGCTCTGGAGATTTTGGTGAAATTTTTCATTTTTATGATGTAAGCACAACAAATGTTTTTCAACCTGTTCGTTTTGCAACTGAGTTTCAAAATTTACCGGAATCATTTTTTAGACCTATTACACTTCCTTGGGATAGAAGTAATATAAATATAAAAAACACTCCTTATAGATTCTGGCATAGTTTTATTCTTGACAATTTTCATGATAAAAGTAACAGAATGGCAATTGAAGCAATGTACGAAGGAGAAATACTTTCTAACGATGAACGTTTAACCTATGGTGCAAAATCTTCAGTTCTACATCTCTTTGGAGATTCAAGGAAAGGTTATCAATCTAGAACAAGAGTAATAGGTCCAGTATATGCAGCCTTTGCAAGATTTGCAAATCTTGAAATCAAGCCAGAAGACCCTGATGTTAAACGTATCTTTGAAAACCAGAAACCCAAACCAATTTATTTGTTAAAATCTATTCCTAGAAATCAGTATGACAATACTATGGGTATACATGAATTTGCAGGTCGAAAAGTTGGTGGACCTATATTAAAAACAGGAATGTTATTTAAAGATTATGATGAATACGCAGCCTTGATGAGCCGTATTATAGAAATGCCATATGCAGATTCATACAATTCCATGCAGGATATTTATGATAAAAAAACCGACAGAGTTTTCCCCACTTTAAAAAAGATTCTGAACTTAGACAATGAAGGTGATAGTGTGATTTCAAGAGGGGGAAATGATTATTATAAAGGGAAACCTTCAATAGAAGATTCTATCAAGCTTATAGAAAGTAGAGTTCAAAACGAAGTTGCTTCACCAGATGAGTTTTGGAAGAAATATCTAAACAAAAATGGAGAATTAGAGCTTAATACTGTCGTATCTATTACAAATGACAATGCAGAAGAATTTGTTATACCACCCGCAGGGCACCCCCAACCTCTAATTGTAAGAGGAGGAGGTATAATATTGTTGAAACAAGGTAGTATAGTATTAAGAGGCATTTCATTGGCTAACACCTCAGAAATTCTGACTATCGCCTCTTCTGGAGAAGGTAAAGTCAGATTTGAATCAACGATGACTAATATGGTAGATATAATAGCACCAAATGCAGAGGTTGATTATGGTTCCAAATTCGAACTTTATGGATCTTTATGTGTAAAAAATATATATGCTGACCATCGTTTTCAGGGAGGAACCATACGATACAGAGCAACTCAGGATCCCACTAAAAACAGTTACGACAGATTTTATAAATTATTTATTTCAAACACTGATTCCTACTGGAACGAATAGAAAAGAAGGTAATAATAATGAAAAGCAAAGGTTTATCTCTAGTAGAAATAACCATTTCTATGGCAATACTAATACTAGTAATGCTACCTTCTTTTTTAGCTTTTTCTTCAGGGAACCAAGGATTACAACTAACAGAATCGGAATTCAGAGCACATAATGCGGCGATAGAATTGATTGAACAGACTATTTCACTACCTTTCGATATGATAAAACCTGGTTATTATGAAGAGAGCGACATCATTGACGGAGCAAATTTTGCAGACACACCTGCTATTTATCGTTTAAGCTTCAGTTCCGAGTATAAACCAAGAATGCTTATAGAAGATATAACTAAAGATAACAAAGTCGTTTTAAAAAAAATTACAGTTACAATAAATTATCCTGTAGCAAAGCTATCTGAACAAAGAAAAGATTTTAGCGTAAAGGTTATTATAAACAATGATAATATCTAAAAAGAAAGCCTTTACTTTAGTTGAAATTCTTGTTGCAGCAAGTGTTACTGCTATTTTTCTAGGAATGGCAATATCACTTTTTATGGGATTAAGTAAAAATTTTTCTGCTAGTGAAGGTTCTGCTGTTTTAATGCAAGAATGTGCATTGTTTGTTGCTAGATTACGTAACGATTTAAACAATGCAGTAAAACCTAAAGAAGGGGATTTTATCACTATAGATAAGAACCAGATTAAATTCAATGTTTATGATAGTGAAGAAGGGAAAGTAAAACCTGTAATATACTCGGCTGTTCTGAAATCCAATAATTATTATAATATAACCAGACGCATTGCGAATGGAAGCGAACGTTCGATTGTAAACGGTAAAATAGCTTCATTTAGCTGGAGTTTAAAAGAAGATATTATTTCTGAAGAAAAGCCGACAATAAAGCGTTTAGGAGTAGAAATAGATTTAAATATGGGATCTTCCGATTTAAAAAATAAGTCCTTCTACTTCAAAACAGTTATTTATCCAGTAAGGGCTAACAAAATGTAGCCGTTACTGTACAAATTAAGAAATTCAAATTATGAATTGCCACGCTTATTTTCATAATTATTATAACAATTTTGGAGTTTGAAACTTGACAATAGGGTTAAAACTTTGGTCTACCAATTTATCTAATTATGCAAGTGAAGCTCAAAGGCTTTTTGATTTAGGCTATTTTTCTTACATAGAACTTTATGCTGTTCCAAATACAAAAGACAGTATATCGGGTTGGAAAAAGCTAAATATTCCTTATACATTGCATTGTCCTCATTCTGCTCATAATTTTAATCTGGCAAAATCAGAATTAAAAGAAAATAATAAAAGGATATTCAACGAAGTCAGAGAATTCGCAGACAGATTAAATGTCGATTATATAATCATTCATGGAGGTTTAGATGGAGACGTCAATGAGACTGCCAAACAGCTGAAATCTTTTAATGAACCAAGAGCCCTAATTGAAAACAAGCCGTATAAAGCTGTTCCAAAAATCGCAGGAAATAAAACCTGTATAGGTTACGATTTTAATCAGCTAGAAATCATAAAGAATGAGTCTGGTTGTGGATTTTGTCTGGATTTTAATCATGCAATTTGTACAGCCAATTCTTTTAACTTTAATTATATAAATTTTATAAAAGAATTAATGAAACTAAAACCCAATATGTTTCATATCTCAGATATGGAAAATGCTAGTGCCGAAATAGATACTCACCTTCATCTAGGTGATGGACAAATAAATTTGCAGAGTTTAACCCAATTCTTGAAAAAAAATTCGAAAGTAAGCTTAGAAACAGCAAAAAACAGCAAAACATCTTTAGAAGACTTTATTAAAGATTCAGAATATTTTTCAAAAATACTCATTAGTTGCTGAAACCAGCTATATGTTACTTTGCCTCTTGTGATGTAATTATCTGCTAAAACTACTGTTTAAACATACTTAAAAAAGCTAGGGGGAAAAAATAATTTTTGCCTCTATTTATAAATTATTTTGTAATCCCTCTTCTTTTATACTTTAAACAAAACTTTAATTTTTGCTTTCCAAATTGTTGATTGGCTTCCTGGAATATAGGCCAGTTCCATACTTTGCAAGATATATTTAGTAGCATAAGGAGACAATTTTCTTGTAAATTGATTTAAAGAAGAGAATTCTCTGGAAGAAACTTCATAGATTATTTCTTGAACCCCGTCTTTAGGTTCTCCTTCATCGGTATTACTTATAGCTACTTCAGGCAATGCTTCCATTAAGTCATTTATAAAGTCATTTATATTTGATATAGATTTAGCATCAGTTTTTTCTGACTTAATTTGTTTGTAAGTTAATTTAACTTTCAAATTTTTGTTCGAACTCTCAACAGCATCTACTCCAGCCCGATTATTCTTTTTTAACAAAGAAACTATTTTATCAGAATCAAATTGGTCACGTGCTTTAAATATTACTTCCAGACTACAATTATTGGACTCTTTGGTGTAATCACTTGATTCCACCTTAGTTATATTTTGAGTACATTCATCCGAAAGAAGTTTTTCTAATAAGTCAAAAGTTCTATCCGCAGCATTTGTTTGAATACCGTTATATATTCCAGAAATCCACTCTGTGTAGTCAGGTTCGGTTGAAACAGTTTTTAATTTTTTAATAAAATCATCTATTTTTGCATTGCCACTGTCTTTTTCTTTGGCAATATTAATATGATACCATGCTGTTTTATAATCTTTTTTACGACCAGCAATTACTGCGGACATAAAATGACCACCAGAGTTTGCTGGATCTCTTTCGAATACAGTGTTAACTTCTTCTATAGCTTTCTCATAATTCTTTTTAGAAAAATGGCGATTTGCTAATTTCATATGAACTAACACATGACGTTTATCTTCTGGAGAAGCTGTTTTGGGAGAGGTATCAATAAACCTGCTTTTAGGTGGTTCGACTGTTATTTCATCAATTTTTCCAGAAGCAGAACTGCCCTTTTTCCCAGCCAACTCTTTATATTTGTCTTTATATTTTTCTAATTCACTTAAATCAGTATTTTTGGCTGCAAAAATTGGAGAGACAACAAAATAGAGCATGAAAATGACAATTATTTTTTTATTCATAATCAGCCACCAAACCACATTTGATTAGTAAATAGCAATTACTTTACTATTTACTTTATAAGTTTTATTCAGTTGATTATTATTTTTTATCCTATAGAATCTTTTATAGCCTGGATTGCTTCATCTTCTGAAGAATAACTTTCACAGAGAGTTAAAACGCCTGTCATTTTTAAAGCTGTTTCTGTTAGCGAAGACAAACCGCATATAGCTGCTTCACCTTCACTGTAATCAATAATTTGAACAAGTATATCAAGAATTATTGACAAACCTGTTGAATTTATAACAGGTGTATCATGAAGATTGAAAACAAAATATATGTTTCCTTTTTCGATAAGATCAACACATTTTTGACGCAGTATTTGTCCTCCAGCGTCATCAAGGTATCCGTGTGTCTTAACGACGACAATGTTATCTCTAATTGTTATATCAGTATTAAATTCACTCATAATTTGGATTATAGAAATTCTATTGAGTTAGTGTCAAGTTTTTAGTAAAATTCAATAAAAAATGATTAAGTTTGAAAAAGTATACAAAAAGTACAAAACCAAAAAAGGCGAAATTATTCAGGCTTTAAATGGCCTTTCCCTTGAAATATCGGAAAACGAGGTTTTCTCATTGGCTGGCGTAAACGGAGCAGGGAAAACAACCACTTTAAAAGCCTTATTTGGTCTAATTAACATAGATGAAGGTAAAATAACCATATCTTCACCAGATTCTTCTGAACCCAAAATTAGTTTTGCACCCGAAGCCGCCGATCTCCCTACTTATTTATCGGTCGAAGAAGTATTATTGCTTTCCTGCCGATTAGCAAACTATAAACCTAATCCTGATATAATAGAAAAAGCTTTAACAATGTTCGAGCTTACTCATTATAAAGACAAATTAGTTTCGACCTTATCAAAAGGGAACCGCCAACGACTGTCTTTAGCTGCTTCTATAGCTTACAATCCTGATATTGTTGTTTTTGATGAACCCACAACAGGTTTGGATCCTCTTGGAAGAAAACTAATAAAATCTGTTATAAAACAACTAAAAAAAGATGGTCACACAATTTTGTTTTCAACCCATATGTTGGCAGATTTACCAGATATATGCGATAAAATGGCAATTATACATAAAGGCAGAGTCGTTTTTACTGGAAAAGTTAGTGAATTTTGCAAAGATTCAAGCCTTACAGCACTAGAAGAAAGTTTTGCAAAATTTGTTTCGCAAGACGGGGAACAAAAATGCTAAACCAGATTTTTGAAACAGCTAAAGTTGTTTTTACTGCTTCCTTAAGAAAAAATTTAATTATAGCCTCACTTTTAATAATGGCACCTCTGCTATTTTCGGCTTGGCTATTTGAAACTTCTAATCCTGGATTTCAAACAGGCTTCATATTAGATGCCGGAAGCGGTTTAATGTCATTATTAGCTATAATAGTAGTCACAACACTAGGTTTTGAACAATTATTCTGGGTTTGTGAACAACCAACACCCTGGTTCTATTTTAGCCGTCTAAAATCAAGAATTTTATTCCCTATAGGGAAATTCTTAGGAATTAGCTTTGTTTTAGGAATAATTTTATTAGCTTTTTCTTTTTTACTCTCTTTACTAATTTATTTTTCTTCAGGATGCTTGCTATTATTGCCGTTTAAGATTGCATTCATGGTTTGGGCTGAATATTCTTTGTTGTTATCTGTTTTTATATTATTCTCAACTTTTCTCAGTAAACTAATGGCTGTTGGAATGATGATAACCGTTTTTTTCATCGCCCAGTCGTCGGTATTTCTGTTGAATTTTTTACCAAATTGGTTTTCAGAAATTATATTAACAGTCTTACCAAATTCAAATCTATTTGAAGCAGCAATAGAAAGCGATCAATTGATAGTTTTATTATTCGCTTTCCTTTATGCTTTATTTATGAGTGCTTTTTATATTACTCTAGCTGGCTGGGTTTTAAAGAGGAAAGACCTATGAAGTCACGAAAACTATTTGCTTTTGCTATTCTTTCCTTTATTCTAGCATGGTTTTCTCTGCATTTTTCATTAACAAATACTCATTTAAACAAAGAAACAAATTCTAAAATAATATATATTCTTCCAGAAAGACTGCGTTCTTTTATTGCCGCACGTTTATGGGAAAAAGCCGACCGCAGGATGCATCTAGGACCAGTTGTTCCAGGGCAAAACTTTCTCGCGGGTTCTTATGCTGGAAATACAGATATTATCCCCTATCTTAAAATGGTTATTGCTCTTTGCCCTGAAGAAGTTGCTCCCTATCGTTTATTAGCAAGTAATTATGCCTACCATCTTAAAATGGAAGACGAAGCAATTAATATTTATAAAGATGCTATTTCAAATTGCAGCAAAACACCTTTTTTGCATGAAATATATGCTTCACTAGCCTTTATTCATTTATTTTCACTCAAAAGACAAAATCCTGATTTTAACAAAAAGGAACTTATACTGGCTAATGAATGTATAGATAAAGCCATAGAAAGTTATCAAGAGAATAAAGACAAGCAAGATTTAGTATTCAAAAAAGATAACTATTATACAATTAAAGCAAGAATATTATGGGAACTCGAACAACCAGATCAGGCACTGCAATCCTGGCAAATGAGCGGTATCAATCTTGAAAATAGCCAAGATAAATTAGCCTTGCTTTTGCTTAAATACAAAGAAACCGGTGTTTACGTAAAATTTGATTTTTCAAATATTGGATTAGATAAAAATAAATCTGATAACCATCATCACCATCACGAGTCAGAACACAACCATAATGATGACCATTCTATAAATAACAATCATATTATAGACAATCAAAAAAGCCTGCTTCAAGCTTTTTTGATAACAATGCTTAAAGCAGGCTTAATTGCTGGTATAACTATTCTTTTGTACTTTCTCTGTTCAAAATCTTTCGGAACTGGTTTTTCCTCATTTCGATTCTTTGCTGGAAAGTAAGTCCTTCGTATTTATTTCTAAGTTGCTGTTCAAGTTTTGAAGCTTTAGAACCGTCTTGGACTAATGGTTTTTCCTGTTTAACTTGTTTTACCTGTTTTTCAGGAACTTTTTGCTGCTCAACTTTTTCTGGAACTTTTTCAGTAGTTTCTACAGTTTGTTTTACAGGCTGTTCTACCGTTTCAACTTTAATTTTAGAACCAACATTATCACCAACTATAATACCAAGAAGGCTGAATGCTTCATAACGGCTAACTTTTTCCTTACCCTTAAAGTTTCCATCAGAATAGCCCATTTTAATTCCTGCTTTAGCTACTTCCTTAAGAGCCTTTTCTTCTAAAGAATTAGCTGCAACATCTTTATAGTTTACTTTGATGTTAAAATCCTTATGTGGATAAACATCAGTCATAACAGCTCCCATACGAACAGCTGTATTTCTAGAAAGAGCTTCCTGTGGCACTACAGAATTTTCTATTTCAACAATACGGTCTATCATTTCTGATTTACCGGTTTTACGAATCATACTTTTACATATTTCTGCAAAATCACTGTTTTTAATACTTTTTGGAAGATTAAGTTCATGATTAAGGTCAACAGTGTCAAATGCACCTGCATTTATAAGTTTTTTAATTGTTTCAGCTAAAGGATTAGTATTACTTACGTCTTTAAAAAATTTAGAAATATCGGGTTCGATATATACGGTTTTTGTCTTGGGCTGTACTTCTGTTGATGGTTTTGATACGATAGGCTTAACAACAGTTTCCTTTTTTACTGGTAAATCAGATGGCTTTAATTCTAATTCATAAAGATCTCTTAGGAAAAACAAAGCTTCTCTAACGCTAAGCTTTTTATTCGGCTTGAAATTATTCCTGTTTAGACCTTTTAATACACCCTTATGAATAGCATATGACATCATTTTTCTATATTTGGCATCAGGGATATAGTCTTTAAAATATACTTCTTTAATATTTTCTGGAACTTTTATTTTGCCATTATTCTGAGCATGCATCATTGCTCTTAAAATAGTTTCTGCTGCTTTCTGTCGTGTTATGCTCTTCATTGGATCAGTAGTATTTGTAATACCTAAATCTTCAAGATGATTTGTATTAAAGTTTTTTACAATGCCTTTATCTACAAGGATAAGATTAAGACCACGATAAAAAGCGATTTCAGCAATATTACTCTTAAGGGTTTTTTCACTTAAAAGTTCTGAATCGAATAAACCTATTCTTTGTGAAAATTCAACTTCTGACGTATATTTTCTTTCTACAGCATATAGAGATGAAATGTTGGTTGCCGCTGAAACAGATATGGCCGCCACTAATAGACCAGCTATAAATTCCTTTTTACAGTTAAGCATTTCTATGCCCTCCCGATTTTCTAATTTTCCAAAAACCTCATCGACAGGTATTTAAATTCATTTAACTATTTAATAAAAATTTATTTATAAATTTTTATTATAAGTAAGTATTCATTATTTACCTTTACAAAAAATCATAATGCTTATTGTAAATAAGAAACCTTAAGTTTTTAAAAATTTTGATATAATTATATGAGAACATCTTTAATTTAAACAATAATGGTTGGCGATACATGTTTCAAATCTTTAAAACAATAACGATCCCTTATCCTTTAATAATTTCTATAATCATATTTATGGGACTTTTATTTTTTTTCTTGAATCTATTCTTCGCTTTTAAACTATTAGCTAATCCTTTACAAAATCATTTTGGGAGAGGAAAAACGATTTTTTTATCCATTTTTTTTATTCTAATTATTATTGGAACTTCCTTTTCTAATTTTATTACAAGAATCCCATATTCTTATTCCAATTCTTATTCTTCTTATTCTTATTCCAATTCTTATTCTAATGATCTTTTCTTAGAAAGATTGATACCTTATAATAATTTTCACACATATATATCTTTTAATAAAATTCCTACAGGCTTAGTTAAGCTATTTTTTATCTATAAATTAATGTTATTAACGATGTTTTTGGGTAGTATTAAAATTAAGTACAATTCTTATATTCTGTTAATAATATGGCAAAAATTTGCTCCTATATATTAAGGAGGCAAATGCAAACTTTTTAAGCTATTATTGAGTTTTAATCAATAAATAAAGTTTATCTTCCCATAGAAAAAATCTCCTAAAGATTCGATTAATGCTTTGTACACTCTTTTCATAGAAAAATATTGATTATGGTTATAAAAACTATTGACATTTATTTGAAAATGATGTAATATCTTTTTTACACACGCCGGGATGGCGGAATTGGCAGACGCACCGGACTTAAAATCCGGTGGGCTTTAAACCCGTGCCGGTTCAAGCCCGGCTCTCGGCAGTGTCTTTATCGCGGGGTGGAGCAGTGGTAGCTCGTCGGGCTCATAACCCGGAGGCCGTAGGTTCGAATCCTTCCCCCGCAATTTGTTTTATGGCAAGGTAGCTCAGTTGGTCAGAGCACACGGTTCATACCCGTGCGGTCGAAGGTTCAAATCCATCCCTTGCTATTGAATTAAGGTCCGACAAAGACCAAAAAAGTTTAAAAAAGCCGCTCCCAAAGCGGCTTTTTTGTTACCCAATTATTTATTAAGTTGTTATTGTAACTGATTTTTGTTGTTTTTATTGTCACTAATATATTTCTATGTTATTTGCCTCTTATTTTCTGAATTAATCTCAACAAAGGAGCAAATAATTATGCTGATTTTTCTGATACAATCTTCATACCACCTACAACTTGGTCTAATTCTTCGTCAGTCAGTTCCATGCCTGTTTTTTCCAGAATTTATTTAGCTTCTTCTTTATTTTTGCTTTCTTCAACTTGTTTTTTCAGTTCACCGATTAGTTTCATTTGGTTTATCTCCGTTGGTTCATTCTTGGTCGTTTATTATTATATGCTTTGCTGGGTATAGATTCAATATATTTAGATAAGAGAGATGAGAGATCAGAGGCAAGAGATAAGAGGATTGTTTAGTTTGTTCTACTGCGTAAGTTTGTGGCAAACTCGTCATTGTTTTATTCCTATAAAATAAGTATAATGAATATTATGGATACTGATAAAGCCAAAGAATTACTGAAAAGCATATACGATAAAACAGAATCTGTATTTCCATGCAAAATACAGAATGCTTTTTTATACGGTTCTTATGCACGTGGAGATTACGATGAGGAATCTGACGTAGACTATTTGCTTACCGTTGATTTGGATTACATAGATATAGAGAAGTATAAAAACCAGATAGCAGAAATTTCTTCTGATTTATCTCTAGAAAACGATGTGTTGATTTCAATACATATTCACCCCAATAAACAGTTTGAGCAATATTCTCGCATATTGCCTTTTTATAAGAATATTTTAAAAGAAGGAATCAGATATGACTCCTAGTGAAAAGACCTCTTTATCAAAAGTTAGATTTAATCATTCCGAAGAATGTTTAAAATCAGCGGAAACCCTATTAAAAGATTCTGATTACAAAGGAGCTGCAAATCGTTCTTATTATGCTATTTTTCACGCATTAAGAGCAATACTTGTATATGATGATTTCGATTTTAAAAAACATAGTGGGATAATTTCAACTTTTAATAAATTATATATATTAAGACAAATATATTCAGTAAAGATGTTTCAAGAATAATATCTAATTCTTTCGATATTAGAACAGATTGTGACTATAATGATTTTTTATGATTTCAAAAGACAGCGTAACAAACCAAATTAATGACACCAAAAAAGTTATAGAACTAATTAGAATTTATCTTTCCAATAAATGGTCGGTAAATCCATGAAAAAGCTACTGTGCATTAGGAGAGCAGAGAATGAAACTAATAGGAAATCTCAAGAAGCAGGTAAAAGAAACCATGAACAAGGAAGAAACAAAGGAAGTTATAGAAAACGCTGGAATGGAGCTCACCGACGAAGAACTTGACCAAGTAGCTGGTGGGGCGTCGCGTGATAGGGAGATATATTATTGCGACAATTGTCGTAAAAATAGTGGTCCAAGATGGCAACAATGTGACTGTGGTGGAAGTTTTAAACTAACAATCGAAGATTTACTCAGCTGACAACATTCTTTGTCGTAGCAAATACCCCCTTTAAGGAGGCTGTCCAAAAACTCATACAAGTATTTTGGAATAATAAAAAATATAATTTGGGAAAATTTATATTTTATAGAAATGGATAAAAAGTCTAAAAA
>CAJOND010000064.1 GCA_905236675.1 Candidatus Rifleibacteriota bacterium
TTGAATGTCTTGCCATATTTTCCTCTTTTTTATAGGGAGTATATATGACTAAAACATATTTCTTAGAAAAGTACAAGATTTTTAATGCGTTTTCCCTGATTCTCTAATATTACGTTTGTATATTTTTTGCTAATATGGTAGAATTAATAATAGAATTGATAAATTTTACCTAATTGAAGGTGTTTTAATGCTCAAAAAATTACTTAAATATTCTTGGGTAGTTACTTTGATACTTGGAATCTTTATAGTAGCTACTAATAACAATGCTTCTGCAGCAACAACAAATCTTACTTATTTTAAATCTCTTGATCTTATTCGTAAGGTTTTAGAATTAGTAAAATCAGATTATGTTGACGAAAATGTCGATGAACAAAAGCTTATATATGGTGCTATCGAAGGAATGTTAAAAAAGCTTGATGACCCATATACACGCTTTATGGAACCAAAGAATTTTGCTGATATGCAGACCGAAACTCAGGGTGAATTTGGTGGAATAGGTATAGTTATTTCTGTAAAAGATCGTATGCTTACCGTCATTTCTCCTATTGATGACACTCCTGCCGCAAGAGCTGGTTTGATGGCTGGCGATTTTATTATAAAAATAGATGGTAAAGATTCTATTGATATGCCTTTACACGATGCCGTAAACCTTCTCAGAGGTCCTGTCGGTACAAAAGTTAAACTGACAATCAGACGTGAAGGTGTCAAAGAAAGTAAAGAATATGAATTAGAACGCCAGATTATTAAAGTTCCTAGTATTAAATATTGGACTATTAATCATGATATTGGTTATATCAGATTAACTCAGTTCATCCAAACTTCGTCTGAAGATTTGGAAAAAGCTCTTATTAATCTTGAAAAGAATGGTGTTAAGGCTATAATTCTTGACCTCCGCAACAATCCTGGTGGTTTGCTAACTGCAGCTGTTGAAGTAGGCCGTAAGTTTATTGCCAAAGGCGACATAGTTTCAATCAAGGGTCGAGATGGTGAACAAAATACTTATAGCTCATTCTATAAGTATCATCCATATTTGCCTCTTATCGTTTTAATTAACGAAGGTTCTGCATCTGCTTCTGAAATTGTTGCTGGTGCAATCAAAGATAATAAGCGTGGTTTATTGCTCGGAAAGAAATCTTTCGGTAAAGGTTCTGTACAGACTGTAATTTCTTTGAATGACGGTTCTGCTATGGCTCTTACCACTGCTCTTTATTACACTCCTTCTGGTGTTAATATTCACAAAACAGGTATTATGCCTGATATAGAAGTCGATCTTCCAAAATTTGAAGAAAATAAAGTTGATGAAATAAGGAAAAAAATCGAAGACGATCAGAAATATCTGCAGCTTTTGAGCAATGCCGCTCATCAAGACAAGACTGCTACTGATACTTATACAGCAGAACTTGCTTCTGGTTCGATTTTTATTAACTATGTCAACAGAAACGCTTCTGAAACTCATAAACTTAGCGGTTTTGTTGAACCACCAGATAGTCTTTCTCACGGCAAGCTTGAAGAATATGTTGTGAACCCATACGATACACAGCTTCAGCGTGCTATAGATATTTTGAAATCAACAAATATCTTCCTTCCAATCTTGGATAATAAAAATTAATGTGGAAAAGCAATGACAAGGTAACATATACAGGTTTGCTCAAAAAAAAAGGCTTGAGCTTGGTTGAACTTGTTGTCGTTACTGTTGTCATTGCTATTGCTGCTACTTTGGCTTTTCCTACTTACACAATTTTTCAGCAGCGTAGTAAAGAAAAAAGATTAAAAAAGATTCTTACTGATGTAAGAACAGCTATTAATGGCTCTAAATCCCATAACTCTACAAATTCTTTTGAAGAAGGTTTTAGAACTGTTGCCCGACTTAAGGGAATGAAAAAGATAGAGGAATATGCTGGCGTTCATGGATGGTATTCTCCTACTTACCCTAATGGTTCTGTTATTCTTCAAAATTGCGTGGGTGTTTTTGTTTCAAAGCTTAGTGAGGGGTATGGGTATCCCAAATCACCTGATGATATTTGGAACTCTAATCCAAAGGCTATTTTTCCAAGTTCTCTGACGGGTTTTAATCCTGATGATCCATCAGAAGTATTAGTTTTAGATGAAACAGAAATTACTTTGGGGCGTCCTTTTTATCGTTCAAAACCAGTTCATCCTTTTCACGACTGGTATCCTGCAGCAGACTTTGAATATGTTCCTGTAAAAGATGATACAGGAAATGCCACTGGTACAACTTATACTTATGCTGGCTGGAAAGCAAATGAAGCTAGTTTAACAGGTGTTAAAGACATTGTTTCGAGGGGTGTTGGTATAGCTTTAGATGGGAGCAATACTAATGACTGGTAAAACAAAAAAAGGTTTTTCTCTCATAGAAATGCTAATAGTTGTAGGTATTCTTGCAATTCTAGCGTCAGCCAGTGTACCTGTTGCTGAACTTTCCTATAATAGTTCTAAAGAAGAAGAACTTCAAACCTCATTAGAGTCTATGCGTGAAGCTATTGCTTTATGGCGTAGAGATTGTCGAAATGCTGTTGTTGCTCAAGCAGGATATGACAAATTAGAAGATGTGCCTTATTGTAATTTATGCCCTCCTAATTTAGAAGCTTTGGTTTCCTGTTCTAGAGATATTAGATATCCTGATGATACTCATTTTTATGTTTTGGGAAATAAAGATGAATACCCAATTCCTGTAGATGTTATAGAAGATAAATATGGAAATTCTATTGCTACATTTATTCCTAGAAAGTATTTGGATAAAATACCAGAAGATCCATTTGTAGGCAGAGCCTGCTGGTTTGTTCATGTTGCTAATCAAATAGGTACAGCTGACACTCAAATTTGTGCAGCATATGGTTTAAGAGAAAACGAAACAAAAGTTTATTCTAAAGCGGCTTTAGCTTCTGGAACTCTTTATACTGTTGAGGCGGGAATAGGTTATAAAGGAGTTTTTGATGTTTCCTGCATACCTTCTTATGCCGTTGACCCTGATGATTACTACACAAGAAGAGGCTACAATATCTCGGTTGATGGTACAAAATACGAAGACTGGTGAGGAATTATTATGAAGAAAAAAGGTTTTACTCTAATTGAGCTTCTTATAGTAATAGCAATTATGGCTATTTTAGCTGGAGTGGCTGTTCCATATTATAATGACTATATAGTTGAATCACGTAGATCTATATTACAAAATAACCTTGCTACAATTCGTAAAGCAATAAATCAATTCAGAGCCGATAACAAAAGAGGACCTGCAATGGTTAATATAAAAGTTGATCCTTCTTCATTAATTATAGTTAATGGAGAAAGTGATCCCTTTGACGAATTGGTTAATGGTCCTTTGCAATATATAGAAGGTGCGGGATGGGTCAGAAGATCAAATATTAAATACTTAAATTCAAGACCTGTTTTGGAAGACCCTGTGACTGGTTTAACAATAGCAACCAGCAGTTTAATATTAGCTACAGGTACCTGTCTTATCGACGGAAGTAATGCGGAATTTGTTATAAATGGTGGTGATGACTACTGGGCTTATATAGATTCCATTGGAGAAGGAAAATATCATTCTTTTGATGCCAACCCATTTAATAACAAAAAGCCTAATCCAGGATGTATAGCAACTAGATCATTAGATTATATAGATATTTTTGTTAAGGAATAAAATTTATTTTTAAATAAAGTTAATATAATTATAAGCTTTGTCGATATGGGTGAGGAAGGGTAAACTATCAATGGATTTAGTCGTAAACGATTTCTTTAAACGCAAGAGAATTGGCGAAATTCTCGTTGAAATGAATGCTATCACCAATGAACAGCTGAATGCTGCGTTGAAGCGTCAGCCTGTTGAAAAACATATGCTTGGTGAAAATCTTGTTAAAGATGGGGTTGTTACAGAACCTACTCTTTACAAAGGTTTGGCTATTCAGCATGGCGTAGAATTTGTAGATTTAGATACCATAGATCTTGATATGAGCCTTATTAGCAAGATCCCAGAAAGCTTAATAAAGACTTATAAGTTTATTCCTATTAGAAAAGAGCCCAAATCGTTAACCATAGCTATTTATGATCCAACAAACACTAAAATGTTTGATAGTATTAAAATGGCTACTGGTTTTATGTTTATAAAATGGGTTCTTGCAACAAAAACTCAGATTCTCCATACTATAAACAACGTAATTTACAGACCTAAGAATGTCCTAGAAAATGTGTCTATTGATGAACTTTTAAAAGACGTTAAGTTAGAGTTCAGCAATGATAAAGACGATTACACAGATGGTCTTATTACTAAAACTGTAGATACAAATCTTGAAGAATTAAAACGTGAATCAGATCAGACTGCCATAGTTACTCTTGTTCACAAAATAATTTTAGATGCTGTTAAAATGCGTGCATCAGACATTCACATAGAATGCTTTGAAAAGATAATTCAGGTCAGATATAGAATTGACGGTATTCTTTACGATATTCTGCCAATTGAAAGAAGTGCTCATCAGGCTATTATTTCACGTATCAAGATTATGTCCAATCTTGATATAACAGAAAGATTTATGCCTCAAGATGGAAACTTTAAACTGAAAGTAAAGAATCAGAATATAGAATTCCGTGTTGCGATATTACCTTCAATTTATGGACAGAACTGCACTATCCGTGTATTGGATTCTGGACGTGTTAATCTTGATCTCAAGAGTCTTGGTTTTGCCCAGGACGACTTGCAGGTCTTTGAATATAATATAGGCAGACCTTGGGGATTGTGCTTGTTAGCTGGTCCAACTGGTTCTGGTAAAACAACAACGCTATACTCAGCTCTTTCTCTTATCAACAGCCGACAGAAAAAAATTATTACGGTTGAAGACCCTGTTGAATTTAAAATACCTGGCGTCCATCAGATGCAGGTTATGGAAAACAAAAACGACCCCAATCGTTCGCTGACCTTTGCAAAAGGTCTACGTTCAATATTGCGTCTTGACCCTGATATTATTCTGGTCGGAGAAATTCGTGACTATGAAACTGCTGAAATAACAATTAAAGCAGCATTGACTGGTCATATGGTTTTCTCTACTATTCACGCCAATACTGCTATAGAAACTATAAGCAGATTGGAAAACATAGGTATAGACCCATATTTATATGCTTCAGCTCTATGTCTGCTCGTTGGACAACGTCTTGTTCGTAAGATTTGTCCATCATGCAAAACAGAAATAGAAGTTACTCCTTATGTTGCTGCAAGTCTTGATATGAAAATGAAAGACTTGGAAGGCTATAAGCTTTACCGTGGTGTTGGTTGTAAAAACTGTAATAATTCAGGATTTAGAGATAGAACAGGATTGTATGAAGTTATCGAAGTAAATCCTGAGTTGAAAGAAATGATAAGCCAACGAAGAAGTACTATAGAATTACAGAAGTATCTTCGCGATCATAAGGTTAAAACCCTTTCTGCTTGTTGTTTAGAAAAAGTTCTTGCTGGAGAGGTTCCAGTAGAAGAATACATAATGATTCACATGGGAAATTAAATCAATGGCTAAGATTAAAACCGTTCTAGAAGTAGGAACATACGAAACAAGACTGCTGACTTTTGAATCAGCAGAATCAGGAGAAATACATTTAAAGAAGTGTTTATCCGTGAATACTCCTAAAGACTATGTTGCCTCTACTTATATCGAATTGCCAATTATGGATGAAGTTCCTATAAAGAATAATATTGTTTCCCTTAAAAAGGGTGCTGGAATTTCCAGAGATAACGTTCTTTTGTTGTTGCCAGACCATTCTGCTATTTCTGAAATGTTGATTGCTTCGCCAAAATACTCAAATAAAGAGATGGAAGAAGCAGTCAGAGAAGATCTTGAACCAATGATGCCATTGCCTTACGATAACTGGTATGTGGTTCACAAATCGTTGGGAACTTTTGAAGACGATGAAATAACTTATATTATGGCAATATTGAAGAATAATTTGCTTGAAATTGGCGGTATTGTTCAAAAGACAGGATTGAACCCAGTTGTAATAGATACCAATTTTTTAAATACTGCTAACTTGATAGAAGACTATCTGATAAGTAGTGACAATAAAGGTAAGAATATCTGCATGGTTCATTTAGGTCATGAATCTACTTCTATTGGAATTTTCAGGGATGGTATGCTTAAATCTATGCAGAATAGACCTGTAGGCGGATATGATTTTACTAGACAAATCAGCCGCCATTTCCATGTTGCTGAAGAAGATGCTGATCAGTTTAAACGAAATGAAATTTTCTTCCTGCCAGAATTTACTCCTGAACAGGATACCCAATATAATTATTCTGTTATAAAGAATATTTTTACTGCTCTTTGCCGTGAAATATTTAGTGCTATTGAAATTTATCTCACAAAATTCAGGGAATTCACCATTCATGAAATTATTATTTCTGGTGGCGGAGCCAATTTTGAGAATATAAGCGTTTTACTAGCTGCAAATCTTAATACTCCTGTTAGAAGAATTTGCGATCTTTATCAATTATATTCAAATGGTAATCCTGTGGGTGATGCTGAAAAAAATTCTTTAGCTGCTGCCTGTGGCTGTTTTATGAGGGAATAAGATATGAAATACCAGTTTGATTTACTTCCAGAAGAATATAAAAGCACACCTAGAGATTATTTTGGCATGAGCTTAGCTTTAATACTTGTTATAGTAGCTTTTATTTCTATTGGAGTAAAATCCTCAGAATTAAATGCAAAAGTTAGAGACAAAGTTTCTGAAAGAGACAGTAAAATTAATGTACTTCAGGGTAAATATGATGTTATTAGCGGTGAAAAACCCAAAAAAGATGTTAATAAAGTAAAAAGAAAAATTGAATTTATAAATAAGAATTTAGATACTCCTGGCACAGATGCTGTTGCTTTCTTAACTTCTTTTGAAGCTTGTGTTCCTGATGGAATAATAATAAGGGATTTAACTCCTAAAAAATTAACGGATTTAAAAGTTCCTTTTACTGTAAATGGTGAAGCGTCAACAATTCAAGATATTTTAGAATTTAACAATAGATTACAAAATAGTAATAAATTTATTGCCCATTTAAAAAGTAATAATAGTGCTGTTATTTCAGATCGTATAATACAGAACTTCGTTTTAGAATTCCACTACAAAGGATTGTAAAGGGTTAAGAACTTTGAAGACTAAAATACAATCATTAATAGAAAAAATCATAACTTATGCTGTAGCTGTGATTGCTATAATAGCCATAATTTATTATTTTGGTACAGAAAATAAAATACAGCAGCGTAAGGAATCTGATCTGGAGAAGGAAATTGCAGATTTAAACCAAAAGATAGCTGCTTCTGAAGGTGAATTAAAGAACCGTAAAAAGCTATGTGCTGATATAGATGAAGATGTTGGGAAAAAAGAAGCAGAGATTAAAGAGAAATTTGATGATAGATTGAGAAACTCTGATAGTTATATAAAATTTATTGAACAAGTTCAGAGAAAAGCAAAAGCTTTAGATATTCTCATTCAAAACTCAACATATGATTTGCCCGCTAAATCGGATATTTATCTTGAATGCAAATTTAGTGCAATGGTTTCTGGCCAATACAACAAAGTTAAGAGATTTTTATGGGAAGTTGAAAATGCGATGGGTTGGTTTGTAAAGGTTAGTAATATTGAAATCGTGCCTCCTGTATGTGATAAACAGGGTAATATGACTCTTAAGCTCACACTTACGACCTTTCTAAAATCTAATTAAAACTAATAAAACTATAAATTTAATTAGTTAATCTCTTCGATTGAGGTTTAAAATGGAAAATCAAAGTCTGATGGATTATTTTAAAAAGAATAAAGTGCTTTCTATTGGTTTATTAATTGTTTTAGGTATACTTATCATTGATGGCTATATTTTAAAACCTATGAGAAAGGCAAAACAAATTGAGCAGCAAAGAGGTAATGTTGTTAATAGAAGTAATACTCAGCTGAGTGCTTCGACAAGCAGCAATACAAATGTATCTCAGTCTAATTCATCTAAATCATCAGAAATTATACCTCCAGCACCTTTCGTAAAAGTGACTTTCCCAGAATTATCTTCAAAACTAGACGATAGATTTTCTACAAATATTAATTATCCTTTTTCTAAAGGAAGAAATGTTTTCACAGAAATTGAAAAGCCTGTAATCATAGTTGAAGCTGTTAAAGAGGCTGTTGAAGAAGTGTTGGTAAAACCTGATATTTCTTACCATGGCTTTTTTACACTTGGCAATGATAAAGTAGCAATTTTGAAAAAGGAAGACGAAGTTCTACTCACTAAAGTTGGAACAAAAGTTAGACGTACAAGTTTTAAACTGGCTTCAATTAGCCCTGAAAAAGTTACTATGACAGATTTGGCTAACAAATTGAATGATTTTGAAATATCTTTAGCAGATGAAGCAGAATCGAACTAGGTGGTAAAAAATGGATAAAACTACACTGAAAAAGTTATTCCAAGATAAAGACAAAAGTGTTCGTCTGTTTTGTCTTAAAAGCATTTTGAAATATGATATGACTGATATTGACGAGTTTCTAATGGAAGCTCTTCGTGATGGCAGACCAGAAATAGTTATTGCTGCAATGAAAGCTTCTAAGGAAAGCCAAAATGAAGAAGTATTCAGAATGATTTCAGCCTATCTTGAATCACCTAATGGCATTTTACGTCATGAAGCACTTCATGCGTTAAATGGTCGTAATTATCAATTTGTTAAAGATGCTTTATGTGATTTTTTAAGAAAAGAAGAAGATACTTCTTTGATTGCAACAGCAATAATGGTAGTCGGTAATTATCAAGCCATAGAATTTGTTCCGCTATTAAAAGCATTCTTGGAATATAATGATGATAGAGTTCGTTCTAATGCTGTTGAAGCTTTAGGTTTTATTAATACTCCTGAAGTTATAGAACTGCTAAAAGTTTTGGTAAATGATTCAAATAACAGAGTTAGAGCAAATGCTATAAAAGCTCTTTGGGAAAAAGGAATCAGATTCGGTTTAAATAATCTGGCTGATGAACTTCGATCTCCTAATACAAGAAAAAGAGCTTCTGCTGCTTATATATTAGGTGAAATTAGGGAAGAAAGATCATTAGAACTGCTAGTTGGTTTGTTGGATGATGTTTCTCCTACCGTTAGAAATAGAGCTGTTTTAAGTCTGGAAAAAGTTGGTTCTCCAAGGGTTATTTCTAGCCTGATAGAGGCTTTTATGAGAGAAGAAGAACCAGCTATTAGAGAAACAATAGTATCTGTTGCTCTAAAATTAAGCGTAGATGTTGCTATGGCAAGACTAACAGAAAAATACACAAGAGAAACTAATTCTAGAAATAGAGCCATGATTATTCGATGTCTAGGTTTATCAGCTATTCCTCAAACTCTTCCTCTTTTGGCGATGGGTTTAAGAGATTCTGATGCTAGAGTTAGAGCTAATGCCGTAGAAGCAGTAGGGTTGCTCAATGATGCCCAGGCTGTTGAACTTCTATTGCCTCTTTTAAATGACCCAAATAATCGTGTTCGTAGTAATGCTGCTACTGCTTTGTGGAAACTTGGCGGAACTGGAGCAATAGTGACTTTGAAACAGATGATTCAGTCTTCTCACAAACAGATGCGTTCGTCGGCAGCTTGGGCACTTGGAGAAATTGGTGCATTACAGTTTAATGACGTTCTACAAGACCTTACAGCCGATACTGATCCTGATGTTAGAAGATGTGCACTAAAAGCACTAGCAAAAGTGACAAAAATATCATAAACTATATAACGGTCATACTTAAAAAAAATAGAGGAAGTCATGAACCGTTTTAATAAAACACTAATTATATCAACTTTTATTCTTTCTGCTATTGTTGCAGATTCTTCTTTATACTCTACAGCTTTTGCTCAAAGCAAAGAAGCTCGTGATTTAAACCGCAAAGGGGTTGCTGCTCTAGAATCTGGTCAGTATGCTGATTCTTTTCAGTTCCTGAAACAGGCTATGACTTTGGAACCTACTTGGGGAGAACCCTGTTATAATGCTGCCCGTCTTCTTAAGGCGACTGGAAAAAGAGAAGACATGGTAAAGATGCTTCGTAAAGCTAATGGGATTGAACCAAGTAATGCTAAATATCTGGATGAATATTTAAAAGCCCTTTATGATGAATTTCAAAAGGCGGAAACAAGTTCTAATAACGCTGAAATGGACCGTATTCAGACTGAAATATTCAGAGTCAATCCAGGCGATTTAAAACTAGGTTTTAAGTTCGTTGAAGCAAAGAAAAATGCTGGTAAAACAGAAGAAGCATTGACTTTAGCAGAAGATATTATTGCTAAAAATACTAAAAATCGTTCGAATTATGATTTAAAAGAGTTAGGTGAGATTAACTTAATTGCTGCACAAATTGCATATGAAAAAGGTGATTTGGTAAAAGCCAAGACTTATGCAGATTACTCTACCAGGTATAATTTTGAGAATAAAGATATTGCATATACCTTATTGAAAGAGGTTAGAGCAGATATTGACAATAAAGTCAAAGAGTTAATTGAACAGTCTAAATCAGCTCAAAAAGCTGGAAATCATAAAAAGGCTATGTCTTTATTGGATGAGGCAGAAGTTTATCAACCTGAAAATGATACTATAAAAAGTATTAAAGTTGAATTTGTTGACGAAATCGATGTTAATAAACTTCTAGAAACTGCACGTAAGGCTAATTCAAGCGGAAAATGGCTTGAAGCTCGTGAAATATTGATGAAGGTAGCTGAAAAATATCCAAATAGCGACAATGCCAAAAAGATGCTCGATGAAATAAAAGCAAAAGAAGCAACTTACCTTCAGTCACTAGATATTACTCAAATTCCATTAACTGCTTCTGAAAGAAAACTGGTTTTTAATAATTATAAGAAAAGGGGAGAAAAGTTTTTTGAGTTAGGAAATTATAAAGATAGCGTTGCTCCTTTTAAAATGGCTATAGTTATGACCGAAGCAGATCCTAGTCTTAAAAATGAACGACAAGGAATTGAAGTATACTTGAATAAACTTCAAAAAATGGACCAAGACAAAGCCAATTGGGATAAAGCAAGAGATGCTCGTGAATCAGGCGATTACAATGATGTTATTAAATATTTAAAAATGATTCCTGAGGATTACGAAATACAATTATACAGTTATCTTGCAGAGGCTTATTATAATACCGGCGATAGTGAAAAAGCAGAAGAATGTGCTAGAAAACAGCTGGCTGTACAGCCAGAAAATAACAGAGCTAAATTCATTTTGGGAAACATTAAGTTAGATGCTGGCGATAATGAAATGGCTCATAAATATTTCTATGAAATATATGAAACCGACCCGGAATATCCTGCTTTAGGAGATAAATTAGCTAAAACTAGTGTGAAATATTGGCCCAAAATTGCTTTTTATACAGCTTTGATATTATTATGTTGGATAGCATGGATAATGTATAAAAGGTTGCCTATTTATAGGAAAAATGGAAAAATTAAAGACGCAGGAAGGGCTTTCAAACGCGAAGATTATGATCAAGCTATCAAGCTTTTAATGGATGTACGGCATTCTCCTCTTTTAACTCCTTCAGATAATTTTGAAATTGCTAAACTTTTTGCTCAGTGCTACTTGAAAAAAGGTATTTATGACCGAGCTATTGGTGAATGTAAACATTTGATTACGATGTCTCCAAAATATGAAGAAGCTCATACTTGGTTGGGTTATGCATATCTTGGACGTAGAATGTTGGCTCCAGAAGCTTTACCAGAATTATTGAACCTTTACAAAAAGGATTCTCGTAATATTGCTTTGGTTTCCCTTTTGGGGTCTTATTATGCTCAGCAGAAGGTTATTAGTGATGAAGGAATCATTATATTAGAACAATGGTTAAATCTTGATAGTGATAATATTGAAGTTCTTAAACCATTAGGGAAATACTATCTGAAGAAAAATAAATCAGATGAAAAAGCTATGAAAGTTTTCCAGAAGATGATGGAAATTGGTTCTCCAGACTCTGATTTTATGCTTGGTGTAGCCAATGTATATCTAAAAACAAGGCAGTATGATAACTGTTTACAGTTATGTGAACAGGTTATTAATCAGGATATAAATAATACTTATGTTCATTCAGTTTTGTTAGAAGCTTATAAAAAACAAAACCGTCTGTCCGAACTTCTTGACATTTATGCAAATTTTCTACAGAATAATCCATATAATGTGGCTTTCCAAAATGGTTTAAGGGCAGCACAAGATGCTTATAATAAGATTCAAAATAGAAATGCTGCTCAAGCAGCTAATGAAGCTGCTGCTGTTATGGAAAAAATGAGAATGGCTACTGAAAATATGAGCCCAGAAGTAGTAGAAACAGATGTTAATGCGGTTCAATCAGAAGAACTAGCTCCTGGCGAAGTTCCTTGCCCTAATTGTGGTAAGGGAAATCCACAGGGAGGCTATGTATGTCAATATTGTGGGGCTAATATGATCTAATGAGAAAAATCTGGTTAATAATATTTTTTCTGTTTTATTTAGCAGGAGCTGTCATTGCCTCTGATAATGATTATCAGACTTTGCGAACTTTTATGAGCGCTCAAATGTATGGAGAAGCTTATAATGAGCTTATGCAAAGAGAGCTTGCTGGACTTCAATTAGATTCAAAGTTAAAGTCCTTAAAAATTGATTTGCTAGATAGAACAAACGAGAAATTACAGAAACAAGCCAAAGTTAATCCTGATGATGCTGCTCTTTTTACAGTATTAGCAGATATTGCTTTTCAAAAAGGTGATTATGATCGGGCTTCTATGTATATTTCTACTGCAATAGCTAATGATGCTAAGCCTATCGCTCACTATGTATTTGCTAAAATTTTGTTCCGAAAGGGCAATATTTCTCAAGCATTTGATGAAATGAGCAAAGTATTGGAAGCTATGCCTGAATCAGTTATCGTATTCAATGATTTCCAGTTTCTGTATGGTTGTAAGCAATATGGTGTAACAACGGCTAGAAAAATATATAAAGATTGTACTTTTCTTGATAGAGCAACTCCGATAGCTTATGACGATGAAGAAATGGAAGTTCCAGAAAGTCCATACGTTAATGATCCGACAGAAACTGCAGAATCTCCAGATTTTTCAGATTATAATAAAGTTTCAAAAAATAGAACTAAGGAATATCCTGAACCTGATGAATCAGATAATGAAACAGGAGTTGAAGACGACTTAGATGAATTGTCTAAGATAGATATTTCTTTGAAAACAGAAGATAAAAATACTCCATCATCAGGTAAAGAATCAGATTTATCTGATGAAAGCGATAATGAAGTAATGGGTTCTGATGATTTTGACATTAATATTGATGATGCAAAAACAGAAGAAACTCCGAAGGTTAAGCCAGCAAATCCAAAGACGACTGAAATTTCTGAATCTAAAGTTAAAGAAAATGTAACAGAAAACGAAGAAGATCCAGAAATGTTGAAATTAAAACAGGCTGAGGAATTGTTAGCTTCTGCTAAAAATAAATTTAAAGAGGGGAATTTTGAAACAGCTGAAACAAATTTAAAAAATCTTAACGCTATATATCCAAATTTCCCTGGAAAACAAGAATTAGAAGACAAAATTAAAATAGAAAAAACAGTTAAAAGTCATTATAAGGAAGCTAAAGAGCTTTTTGAAAATAAGGAATATGATAGAGCTTTGAATTACTTTAAAGAAGCTTATAATCATAGTCCAACAACTTATCCTGATTGTCCGGCTTATATAGGGGATTGTTATTTCTTAAAAGAAGATTATGATTATGATCAGGCTTTAAAATATTACAAACTGGTTTTGAAAGAACCAAATTTTGATGAGGAATACAGACGTGATGTTCGCTGGAACATGATGGAAATATATTTGGAAAAGGAAAATTATGAAGAGGGTTACGAAATATATTTATATTTCGAAAATAATGAAAAAGACTATTTAAAAAGTCATGGCGGTTATTCTCTTTATTATAAGTTCTGGTGGAATCTATATAAACCATGGATAATAGCTTGCTTTGCTATAGCTTTAACCATAATCTTTATTGTTTTCATTTTACAATTTATGCCTGATTTGGCTAAAATAGGCGGAGATCCTCTGACTAATTCTCAGAAAGCTTTGGAAGTCGCTAATTTCCAAAAAGCAATTAAATATGCTGAAAAAGCATTACAGAAAAAGCAGCCTATTCAATTGGATAGACAGTTAAGAGAAGTGTTGATACAAGCTTATTATGCTGTTAATGATTTCGAAAAATGTCAATCACATGCAAAAATAGTATTAAAGTCATTCCCAGAAAATAGTATAGCATGGGGATATCTGGCTAAAGCTTCTATTGAAATTCAAGATTCATCTCATGAAGCTGTTAGAATTTATGAAGAACTTTATAGAAGTGATCCTTCAAAAAAAGAATTGCTTCCGATGCTTGCCAAACATTATGCTACAAACAAAGATCAGTCGCCTGCAGCCATGGAAATATTATACGATTACTACAATATCAATCCTGAAGACACTGATATTATAATAGCTTTAGCTGAGGGATATGTTAAAAATAGGACAATGAACGAAGAAATAATTTCTATTTTGAATAATGCTATAAAGCTTAAAGATAAAATAGAATATAGGGAATTGCTTGCTAGAACTTTTTCTAAGTGCTGTATGTATGAAGAGGCTGCCAGAGAATGTATTAATGTCTTGAATCGTAATATAAACAATATCGGTATACATGTTGTTTATGCTTCTTCTATGAAAAAGTTGAAACAGGTTCCTAAAGCTATTGCACAATATAAGGAATTTATACAGTCTCATCCTACCAACAATCAATTAGTTGAAATTTTAGAAGGTTTAAAAAAGGATGAAATGGATTCTTCGACACCTGTTGATGAGGTTCCTTCCATTATGGATTCTTTAGGAATGCCTGGTATGGATGAAGAACCCACAGCTAGTGTGCCTGAAGATAATACTCCTAGACCTGATTTTTTAGGTGGTTCTGAATCAGGTAAAACTTCTCCAAAATCTAACGATCAGGTTTTACCAGATGAATTACCAACAATGGATCCTTTTGCCGATAATGATTCTTTGTTTGATGGTTTTGATACAGATGAATTGCCTGAAGAATTAGGAGGAGTAGCTCGTAATCCTACTTCACCATCTAGTCAGTTAGATAGCATAGTTAGCGATTTTAACGAAGAATTATCAAATGATAATAGTCACTTTACTAAGGCAGAAACTACTGCTTCTTCTGTAAGTAATTCTTCTGAAACTATATCATCAGAATTACAGGAAAAGATTCTTAATGCAAAAAATCTTGTTGTCTATAAAAAGTGGGATCAGGTTATTGATCTTTTAAGTCCAGAATTTGCTTCTGACAGGAACAAAGAAGTCGGTATGCTATTAGTAGACGCCTGGCTTGGTAGTAATAAGCCGGATATGGCTTTAGAAATTATTCAGGCTCTTGATTTTGACCCTGAAATGATGTCGGAAGAAGTAAAGGATGTTATGTATAGAACAGCTGTTGCTTTAGAAATGAACAAAAACTATCCTGCTGCTCTTAAGCTTTATGATACAATCTGTAACGCAGATATTAATTATAAAGATGCCTTTGATAAATCAGATAAGCTTTATGTAAAAATGAAAGGCTGAAATTAGAATTTTCCGAATAGCAGTTCGCCTTGAACTGCTATTCCTTCAACTTTAACTCCAGAAGCATCTGCAAAAGTATAGCCAACACCGAATTCCAATATAATATTGCGATTCATAGGCAAAATACCTATAAACATTGGTTCACAATAACTAAAATTACCCTTTTTATAAATATGACCAGAAGCTTTGCTCTTTAATTCAAAATTTCCTATTCCACAGGTTACTCGCCATCTGAATCTAGGGTCAGACTTAAAGGAATCTTCCATAGATAAGCCTGTCATATCCAGATTATATTTAAGCATTTCGCTGGTTTGCTCACCAGCACAATAATTTAAACCAAATTTGGGGTCGTTCATCGTGCCACCTACTACTCTTACACCCCACATTGCCATGTCGCCTCTGAAATCTAAGGCGGAAGACTCATTATGTTTATATCTTAAAGTAGGCCCTATTCCAAAAGTAAATTCATTTTCATTTTCTTCTTTATGATCGAGCATTAAAGTTGGGCCCATTATGCAATAGGCTGGTGAAAACAGAGTAAGTATATATATTAATGTTAATAAAGTTATTTTGGTTATAATTCTTTTCATGCAAAGCATATCGGAAACATATTATTCTTTTGTTATAAATATTAGATTATGATAATATAAAAAACAGAGAACTACCAAAAAGGGGAAAATATGGAAAAATCAAAAGTTTATTTTACTAGTTTCAGAACTACTGTTGGCACTAGCCTTTTACAAAAACTTAAAAATCTTTGCATTGCTGCTGGTATTAAAAAAATAGATATGCAGGGCAAGTTTGTTGCAATAAAAATGCACTTTGGTGAACTAGGCAATATGGCTTTTATTCGACCGCAATATGCAAAAGTTGTTGCTGATTTAGTAAAAGAACAAGGCGGAATTCCATTTTTAACAGATTGTAATACGCTTTATCCTGGTAGTAGAAAACATGCTATCGAACATCTGGACTGTGCTAATTTTAATGGTTTCAATACTGTTACTACTGGTTGTCAGATTATTATAGCCGATGGCTTGAGAGGAACAGACGAAGTTGAAGTTCCTGTGAAGAATGCAGAATTTTGTAAAACAGCCAAAATCGGTAAAGCTATAATGGATGCTGATATCGTCATAAGTTTGGCACATTTTAAAGGTCATGAAATGACTGGTTTTGGCGGTGCTATTAAAAACTTAGGTATGGGTAGCGGAAGTCGTGCTGGAAAGATGGAACAGCACTGCAATGGCAAAGTTACTGTAAATTCAAATTTATGCAGAGGCTGCAGGCGCTGTGCCAAGGAATGTGGCTCTAATGCCATTACTTACGTTAACAATAAAGCTGTTATAGACAAAAATATATGTAAAGGCTGTGGTCGGTGTATAGGCGTTTGTGGATTCGACGCAATCAGCAACGATAACTGGGATGCTGGCGACAAGCTGGATCGAAAAATGGCTGAATATGCTCAGGCTGTCTGCCAGGATAGACCCTGTTTCCATATAAATTTAGCTATGGATATTTCTCCAAACTGTGATTGCCACGGAGAAAATGATGCTCCAATACTTCCAGATGTTGGTATGTTCGCTTCATTCGACCCAGTTGCAATTGACCAGGCGTCAGTTGATATTTGCCAGCAACAGACTCCTTTTGCAGATAGCCAGCTAGGTGAAAATCTTGCTAAACCCGATTGGCACCATCATCATGACCATTTCAAAGATAGCAACCCTAATGTTCACTGGAAAGAAACTCTTGAACATTCAGAAAAAATTGGTCTTGGCACCCGTGAATACGAACTTATAAAGTTGAAATAGACAAAGATGCTGAGGTCTCTTTAGTGATTAGGGTGTAGGGAAACTGAAAACTGAGAATCGAGAGGCGAGATGCCCTAAAACCTCTCCTTGAGGATAGGTGGCTGCAGAAAGCAGCCGGAGTGGTGACCTAACTATAGTAACCCATAGTTTTTTGGATTAGAATATGTTTATGCTGAACAAGCTTAACTCTAACTCGGTCACCACTCCGTCCTGCCTTTGGCAGGCCACCTCTCCTCAAGGAGGCTGTCCAAAAACTCATACAAGTATTTTGGAATAATAAAAAATATAATTTGGGAAAATTTATATTTTATAGAAATGGATAAAAAGTCTAAAAA
>CAJOND010000065.1 GCA_905236675.1 Candidatus Rifleibacteriota bacterium
AATTCTTATTCGTTATCTCCATTTTTACTTAGTCCTTTTTTATTTTATATAACTTCGTAAAAATGTAACTAATTGATTAACATTTACAGCAATGACGAACTTGGACACAGAAATTTTCTTTATTTAACTACTGAGTCAATAATTAGACTTAAGCATTCCGACTTTTACGGTTGCGGACCAGCGAACGATTTTCACGCTACTTCCCTTAAATCTTAAATAAAGGTTATCATAGTAAAATAAAAAAGTAAATTATATTAGCTGTTAATAACCATGGCAAACGCAAACTTTTACTGTTATTTATGAAGCTTTACTTATAATTGTATTTTGTAATATGTAGCGTCTTCCAGACGCATTATTTTTATATTCTATACCTAGGGCGTTTTCAACGCCCTAGGTTATTAATGTTGCGACTTCCAGTCGCTTTTATAGTAAGTGTTTGGTATATGATTTATTTTATTATTTTTGAATATTTTTTATTTCCTTAGGGCTTTTAGAAAGTATAAAAATTGTGGATAAAATACATATAGAACCTATAATATCCATTATATGAACTTTAAATAATTGAATTAATTATTATTTAAGCTATTATTGATTTTTATATCTTCACTTAGTAATGAGATAAAGCAGACAGTTAAAGGTGGAATTGCAAGCCAGATTGATTTTTCCTTTATAATATTGCACCAAGTAGCTAGAATCATAGCTCCCATTAAAAAGCATAAAATCATTCTAAGGTGCATTTGGGCTCTTTTAGAGTCTTTTATATTTTTCTCTCTAATAGCTTTTACTAAGAATATTCCTGTCTGTCTTATGTGATTAGCTACAAAAACTGTAGCCATACTAACTCCATGAGTTTGTTTGAAAGTAGCATATTGCATAGAAGCAATTAAATTTATTGCTATTTGAATTGCTTGAACAGGAAAAGTTAGTGGAATAAAACCTATTATTAAAAAGGTTATTATTTCAATAAGAATCAAAAGAGTGTCCCATTTTAAAATATGCAATTTCACCATTTTTATTGGGACTATTTCAGAAAAGATTATACCTAATAAATATGCAGAAAAAGGAATTAAATAGTATAAAGCAGATTGCCAATTCCCTTTGCCGAGTTCTATTCCCATTAAGGCTATGTTAGCAGTTTGGGCGTTACAAAAAACGCCGCCGCGAAGTATTATGGTATATGCTCCCATCATACCAGCGACTAGAACTAGCAACTCATAAATAAAAAATCTTTCATGAACAGAAACAGGTACATCAACAGAAGATATATTAGAATTTATAATATTATCCATTTTTTATAGATAGATTGTTTTGTATATGACTAATGGTTCGACAACAAATTGTCGAAAATATGCGAGTTACCAAATTTCCACGCATACAAAGTATGTGTGGAAATCCGGATTTCGGTTAAACGATAAAAACTAATTAATTATTATTTCTTTAATACTTCAATGAATTCTGCCAGCAGAGTTTTAAATTCTTCTCTGTATTTCTCTGGTATTTCATTTTCAGATGCACTTAAAATATTAAGTTCTGTCAGCATCATACGGTATATTGGATTTTTAGGATTATCCTTAGCTTGCCTGATAACCATTTGTAATTCGTTTAATCTTCCAGCTTTGATTCCCATGATTAGCTGTTCGACCTGGACTTTTTTACCTAAATCTAAAATCATTTCGTCCCACATAGACTTTTGGGCAAAAGCTAGATTTTTATATAAATCGCTTAGCATATAGCTGGTAGGTATAAATATGGCTATTCCGTTTGAATCTTTTTCTTTATAGCCGGTATATCTACTATAAAGAACCGTTTCTTTAACCGCAGCCTGACCCTTTTTTAAAGCCTCAATAAGAGGTTTGTCATTCGCACCTTCTGTTTTCAATTCTTCAAAAAGGCTATAAATATCTTTGTTGTCTATGTCGTCGTATCCTTGAGCTCTGAAAGCCGCTCTTCTCATGGCAACGCCATATTTGCCGGTCATAACAGCTTTTGCTACACCGCTAATCGCGTCAGTTAGATTTTCTATTTTGGAAAGGTCAACAACTGATTGAGTAGATAAATCATTTCCTTGACTGCCATTATTATAGGAATCTGCAAAAGCTTTTGCCCAATTAAGCGCGAATTCCTTAGGAGACATATTTTTAGTTATTCCCTTTAAAATGTCATCATAAGGTGCACCTTTGCCAGGTTCAGATTCTTCTGAACCAACCATATATACAGCGTAGTCTTTGCAGGCATAAGCTACTTCGACCATCTGCATCAAGCATGCATCAAAATTAATGATGTCGACCTTTTGTCCGAGTATTGTATTGATTTCTTTTAAAGCAATACTGAGCTGTTCTGTAGTTATATGGTTATTTGATGAATCATCATAAGAAACGCCTCTGAATAATGCTTTTTCTTTTTTATTTCTCCAGCCTGAACCGTGGTTCCAAAAAGTAAAAGAGTAATGTTTAGCAGGATAATTAGCTTTTATAAATTTGGCGAATTTAACAAATTCTTTGTAATCACCCATATCCAATTCGCCCATGTCTTTTAACTTTTTGATATTATCTTTTTCTATATAATTTATTTGAGCTGGTCCTTTTTCTCTGTCTATCAGAGTTACAACGTTCATAAAATCGTTTGAACCAACTTTTGCCATTTCGTTCTGGTCTTCTACACCGAATTTGTCAAGATTGTTGTCAGCATTTAGAAAAACTGCGACAGTCCAATCTTTTATAGGCTTAGTTTCTGCGTAAGTTGGGGTAAAAGATAAACCTAGTAAGGTTGTTAATAATAAAATAGAAAACTTTCTCATGATTTGCTCCTGTCTCGAGGTAATATTTAGTAGATTTAAGCATTCCGACTTTTACGGTTGCGGACCAGCGGATGATTTTCACATCTCTTCCCTTAAATCTTAAATAAAGTATATCACAAGAATATTAAAAAGTAAAACAAGAGAGGTGTTAGCCTCTATAAATACCAAAAACAGAAAAAACACCCGAATATGGGCGTTTTTTCTGTTTTGTAGGATTATTCTTAGAATAAATCAGTAGATAAGTATCTATCACCTGAATCTGGCAGTAATACAACTATATTCTTGCCTTTATTTTCTGGTCGCTTTGCAAGAATTACACCAGCTTTTAAAGCTGCTCCAGAAGAGATTCCAACCAAAATACCTTCAGATTTTGCAAAATTTCTACCTTCTTCAAAAGCTTCTTCGTTTTCAATCGTAATAACTTCATCAAGAATTTTTGTGTCAAGAGTTTCAGGAATAAAGCCAGCACCAATTCCTTGAATTTTATGTGCGCCAGCTGTGCCTTTAGAAATAACTGGTGAACTTGCGGGTTCTACTGCAACAATCTTAACATTTGGATTCTTTTCTTTTAAATATCTGCCAACGCCGGTAACTGTGCCACCTGTGCCAACACCAGCGACAAAAATGTCTATTTTCCCATCTGTTTGTCTGTATATTTCTGGTCCAGTTGTTTTATAATGCATTTCAGGATTAGCCTGATTTGTAAATTGTCCTAGAATTACAGCCCCGGCAATGCTTTCTTTTAATTCGTTTGCTTTTGCTATGGCGCCCTTCATTCCAAGTTTACCTTCAGTTAATACGAGATCAGCTCCATAAGCTTTCAAAAGCTTTCTTCGTTCAATACTCATTGTTTCTGGAAGAGTAAATATGGCTTTGTAACCTTTAGCGGTTGCAGCCATTGCAAGACCAATTCCTGTATTTCCGCTGGTTGGTTCAATAATAGTAGCACCAGGCTTTAAAATACCTTTCTTTTCTGCATCTTCTATCATAGCCAAAGCAATTCTGTCTTTTACAGAACCAGCGGGATTCAAATATTCCAGTTTGGTTAAAAGAGTAGTATCAGCAAGACCAGCTTGTTTGCTGTATTTTGAAGCGATTAACAGAGGGGTGTTCCCAATTAGTTCAAGAACATTATTTGTTAAATCAGACATATTAACTCCTAGCAAATAAGTTTTTAATTCTATTTTTAGTATTCCCTACCCAATCAGTAGGAGATACTAAACTATTCTAGATTCAATGTCAAAAAGAATTTTAGATAGAATTTAATGAATATAGAGGTTGTTATTAAAACGGCAACATCAGATATATTTCTTTGAAAATAAGTTTATTTTTTGACAAAGAGATTTTTTAATGATATTTTAAACACCTACTTAATTGGTAGGTGTTTGTTTCTCATATACAGATTTATAATAAGGTTTTTTATGAAAAATTATAAAGAAATAGAATCTGCTGTAATTCACGGTGGAATTTACGGAGATAAACCAACAGGCTCAGTAAACGTGCCTATTTTTCAGACTTCAACTTATGAGCAAATAGCTCTTGGGCAGAACACAGGCTGGGAATATTCCAGAACAGGAAATCCAACAAGAGCGGCTTTAGAAGCTTTAATAGCTGAATTGGAAAAGGGTGTTGCAGGTTTTGCTTTTGGTTCTGGAATGGCTGCGATTACTGCTGTTTTAAGTTTATTTAAATCAGGCGATAAAATAATAATTTCAAGCAATGTTTATGGTGGTACTTTTAGAGTATTAGACAAAGTTTTTAATAATTTTGGATTAAAATATTCAATCGAAGACACTACAAATATATCTGAATTAGAAAAGAAAATCACTTCCGATGTTAAGGCAATTTTAATCGAAAGCCCCGCTAATCCATTACTAACTATTACAGATATATCTGCCATATCAAAAATAGCAAAAAAACATGGCATTTTATCAATAGTAGATAATACTTTTATGACTCCTTATCTACAGAGACCTATAGAATTAGGAGCAGATATTGTAATTCATAGTGCTACAAAATATTTAGGCGGGCACAGCGATTTGGTAGCCGGTTTGGTCGTTGTAAACTCCAAAGAATTAGCAGACAAAATTGCTTTTATTCAAAATGCTACTGGTGGAGTTCTTGGGCCATTTGATTCTTTCCTGCTTATAAGAGGAATAAAAACTCTTTCTGTCAGAATGGACCGCCATGTTAGTAATGCTGAAAAACTTGCAGAATATTTAAATAATAATAAATCAGTAAAAAATGTTTATTATCCGGGATTAAAAAATGTACAAGGCTACGATATTAATAAAAAACAGGCGAAGAATGGCGGAGCAATGATCTCTTTTGAATTAAACGAAAATTGCGACATTAAAAAATTCTTTTCTTCCCTTAAATTAATAGCATTAGCTGAAAGCTTAGGCGGTGTTGAAAGTCTTGTTTGTCACCCCGCGACAATGACTCATGCTTCTATTCCTTACGAAATCAGGCAGAAAATTGGTATTACAGATGGTTTAATCAGGCTATCAGTTGGAATAGAAAACATTTCTGATTTACAAAACGACTTAGAACAAGCAATTAAAGAAAGCGAGAAATAATAAATGACTTTATATCATTCTATGCATGAATTAATAGGTAACACTCCGTTAGTTGAACTTACTCATTTAGATTTGCCAGAAGACACACATTTATACGCTAAGCTAGAACTTTTCAATCCTGCTGGCAGTGTAAAAGATCGAACCGGTTTTTATATGATTGCAGACGCTGAAAGAAGAGGAATATTGAAACCTGGTGGAACAATTATTGAAGCTACTGCTGGCAATACTGGTTTAGGAATAGCTTTTGCAGCTTTAAACAAGGGTTATAGAATTATTTTTGTGGTTCCGACTAAGTTTTCTGTTGAAAAACAAACTTTAATGAAAGCTTTAGGGGCACAAATAATCAATACTCCAAGAGAAGAAGGAATGTTGGGTGCCGACGCAAAAGCTGATGAATTATGCAAACAAATTTCTAATTCTATTTCTTTAAAACAGTTTGAAAATATGTCTAATCCGCAAGCACACTATGAAACTACGGGACCTGAAATTTATAAAGATCTTGATGGCAAAATAGATTATCTGGTTGCTGGTGCTGGTAGTGGTGGAACTTATTCTGGTGTGGTAAAATATTTAAAAGAACAGAATTCAAATATTATAGGTGTTTTGGCTGATCCAGAAGGTTCTACAATGGGAGGCGGCGAACATCATGATTATAATATCGAAGGCGTTGGGAACGACTTTATAGCAAAAACAATGGATATGTCTCTAGTTGATAAGGTTATAAAGGTAAATGATGACGACGCTTTCAATGGTGCAAGAAAAATTGCAGTTGTTGAAGGAATATTTGCTGGTTCTTCATCTGGTGCAGCATTGAGTGCTGCTATAAAATTAATAAATTCAGGAGCTAGAGGAAATATCGTTGTAATTCTTCCAGATAGAGGCGATAGATATTTCAGCAAAAACCTTTATGAGTAAGAGATATTATTATTATATATTTAATATAATTTATTCCTTTTGATTTTTCTCTAAATTGCTAAAATAAATAAACTTTGCAAATTTAAATTTGTATTTGATATTTGCAAAGTTTATTTATGGTTTTTTAGTTTATTTATGTTTTAGAATTTATGCAGATTTAAAATTTTTTGCCTGAATGATTGTGAACAGGAGTTAATGCTGCTCTGAAACCGATATATTGAGCTACAGTTCCGCTAAACGCACTATTTCTTCTTGCACATCTACAATAATCTGGAGTTTCAAAAGCACTGCCACCGCGAATAACACAGGGACCATCAGTTCCTATTGGGTCAACAATTTCTTTATAATTATCTATGAAATAACGATAATCAGTTTCTAATTTAGCTAATAATTCATCAAAATAAGGTTTTAATTCGGACTCAGTTAATTCTTCTTCAACAGAATGATTGTTGCTAAAGTAATCTATGACATCTGTTAGAATTGATAATTGACCTCCATCTTTATCTAGATGAAGTTTAAAGTTATATTCTCTAGCTTCTTCAATAATTTTTATTTTCTTTTGAAGGTCAGAAGAAATATTATTTATAATCTTCATCAATGTGCCGTCATAATCCAAATTATCTAAACCTATATATTTTTCTCTATCTGGCATTAAGTTTTCAATCATCCAAATAAATCTTCTATCTTTGAAACATCGCATTCCATAAGTATCTTTCAAATAATAGAGAACGGACTTTAAATCATCTTTGTCAAAATTTACATCCATATTATTTTAACTCAATATTCTGATTCGAATCTTTGGGAGCAATGTTTCGTGCTATATAAACCACAGGGGTATCTAATAAAGAAGTAACGATTGCAATAGCGAAAGTAGAAATTATTATAATAACTAGTGTGTTGTTTGGGAAAGTTCCATAAAAAGCAAAGACATTGTATAAAATGGAATTAACAAGCTGGCTTGTTATAGTAGCAAGATTATTTCTAAGCCATAAAAACTTTTTACGGCTTCCTGTTTTCTTTTCTGTATAATCCCAAATTTTGTGATAAAGCCAGACATCAAGTCTTTGAACAATTGCATAAACTGTTAATGATGATAATATAACTCTTGGGGTTGATGAGAAAATCTTAGTTATTGATGGCATGGCCCAGTCACTTGCACTAGGTGTATACAAAAGCCATGAACTGGTTAAAAGCATAAAGCTTATACTTGTTAAAATTCCTATATTTACTGATTTTTTAGCGGCTTCTTTGCTCTCGGTTTCGGAAAGAATATCGGTAGCTATAAAGGTTGTGGCGAACAGGACGTTTCCAAGAGTCATTTCAATACCAAAAGCGTTTACTAGTATTAAAACTTCAATGTTTGCTAATAAAGTTGCGAAAACAGTAAAGCAATATACTCCTATTTTCCCAAAGAGTTTAAACCAAAGAAGCAATAAACCGTATAGAAAGACTACTGATAATATTAACAAAAGCTCGTTCATCTATATTCCTTAAAAAAATGTAATATTATTTCAAAAAATATAATATATTCTTATTAATTAGTAAATAATAAAACATTTATATACTTAGCTCTAATTGCATTAAGAACAGCAAGTAACAATACGTTTTCATCAGAAAATATCGGCTCAAATACTTTTATTGCTATACTTACATAGAATAATTCTTATCGCTCAGATTCCTTTATTCATATGTTTTAATCTACATTTGCTTATAATTATATACTTTCTAAATCTTGTGGAATAAACAGATTGCATGAGTAATATTTTTTGCTTTCTTCATTCTTTTCAATTAGCTTTATTTTTGAGTATTATTCTATATCATATTATCATTCTTGCTTTATTATTAGTTGAAGATTATAATTCATTTTACAAATTCGGAGGCTTTTATAATGAAAAATATGCTCTATAAATCACTTCTTGCAATGTTTTTGATTATTTCGCTCTGCTTCCTCACTGCTTGCGGCGGTGGAGGGGGAGGAAGTACACCCCCAACAACTGCAAATGTTAGAGTTACTGTTCCTGGAAATATATTTGATATTTCTACTGAAACAAACAGAGCTAGCAAACTTTCTAAAAAGCTCATTATTCGGGCAACTCCTTTTGCAAATGGGTCAGCTAATAATGATATAAAAGCAATAAAAGTTGAAGCATCATATAAAGATGATGACAATTACAGAGCTGAGTTAAATGGATTGAGTATAGGTTTTGACTATAGATTTTCAGCTATATATGATAATAAAGAATTGTTAAAAAACCATGTCTCTGTTGCCAGCATAACTAATGATGCTGCTTTTAATGTAAATATCCGTACAACTTTGAAAACCTTGGCCTATGAAAAATGGGTTAATAATAATCCTTCCAACAAAACTTTTAATAACTTCATGAAAGAATCTGCTAAGGCTAATTTAAAGGAAGATACAGATTTTGAAGTAGTTTATCCTTATGTTACTTATAAAGAAAATCTAGCTAAAATTATAAAAGGGCAGGAAGCTTCTTTGCCAAAGGCCGATGATGTTGATATAAGTAAGATTCCAGTTACTAGTGAATCTAGTGATGAATCTAGCTTTATTCCAACAGATAATCTGCCAACTGCTGAATCATTAGAAAATGTAAATGTAGTTTTATTAGAAAATAAAGACCTGCAAATCGCATCAATCAAAAATGTTGCTAAATTTTTTATAGATTATCTCAATGGTAAAATATCTGAAAATACTTCCTCTAGATTAAGTGGAAATGATTATTTGCGAGCTTCACTAAGTCAGAATTTTACTGGAAAAGACATTATTGTTTTGAGTGGTATTAGCGCTAGCAATATTAAAGAAAGCTATATAATCAATCACCCGGATACTTTTGCTACTTTTAAGAAAAGAATTAAATATGAAAAAAATATTATTGATAGAAATGCTTCAGATTTTATAATTGTTGATGCTGGTGCTTACAATATAGGTTTCTATAATTCCTGGACTTATGATGTTTGGGAAGGAAAGAATATAAGAATACTTTCTTATTTTGCTATAGATAAATCAAAAACAGAAATTAAGGGTACTGCTTATATTATAAGCAAAGACTGTATGACCTTCTGTTTTAGAGTAACTAAAGATGGCATTGAAGGGAAAACCTTTAAGAATGATTTATATGATATCCATTATCAGAGTTCTCCTAAAACAGGTTTAATTAATACTGTTTCTGGTGATAGTAATTCATTCTCTTATGGTGATATAAAATCTGATATAAATGAATAATAAAAATATATCTGTTTATTATAACTATAATGAAAACGTGGTAGAGAACTGAAAATTAAGACATAAAAATATAGTTTTTATTGTAGAATAATAATAGTAGAATGGTTTTATATTATTGAAAAAAATAACAAAAAATATAGGAGATTAACAATGAAAAGACTGGTGATGTTCTTTTTTATTCTTCAACTCATTTTTATTTGTAGTGCTAATGCAGAAAACGATAAAACAGAAAAAAACAATATAGGAAGCGATAGTTTAAAAATAGTAGAACCTGAAACTAAGGTTGATTCCGAAAAAAAAGATAGCAAAGAAACACCAAAAAAAGTTAATTTGGATCGTGAAGAGTTAAATAAATTAGTTAAAGCGTATAATGAAAATCCAACTCCAGAAAACCTTGAAGCTTTAAAAAAGCAAATTGAAAGCAACTATGACAAAACTTTAGAAAATAAGAAAGAAAGACTAGCTAAATTAGAAAAACAAATAAATGAATTGACCACTAATAGAGAAATAAATATAAATAAAAAATTAGAAAGATATAAAAATAAACGCTCTAAGTCTGATTTAAAGAAAAAAGATAAAAAAGAAAGTAAGAAAAAAGATAAGAAAGAAAGTAAAAAAGAAGATAAGAAGGAAGCAAAGTTAAAAGATAAAAAAGATGTTAAAAAAGATAGTAAAAAAGAAGACAAGAAGGACGAAAAGCTAAAAGACAAAAAGGATGACAAGAAAGATAGTAAAAAAGAAGACAAGAAGGAAGAAAAGCTAAAAGATAAAAAGGATGACACGAAAGATAGCAAAAAAGAAGACAAGAAGGAAGAAAAGCTAAAAGACAAAAAGGATGATAAAAAAGATAGTAAAAAAGAAGACAAGAAGGAAGAAAAGCTAAAAGATAAAAAAGATGATAAAAAAGAATGAAAAGAGACAATAAAAACAGATAAAAAACAACGTAAATAGGTGTTAACTCTCTATTTTTGAATCATATTGCAAAAAAATCACTTTGTAATGATTAGTGTAATCTTTTTACATAATATAATAATTCAAATTGATTTTTACATTGCAGTATGATTTTGTATATAAAGACATTGTTTTTATATAGGAGGAAATATGTATAATTTTACTTGGAATATCCCTACTGTTATTCACTTCGGCAAAGACCAGCTTTCTCATCTTGAAGAATTAAAAGAAAGCGGGAATAAGGTTTTAATGGTTTATGGTGGCGGAAGTATAAAAAAGATTGGTATTTATGATAAAGCCGTTGAAATTTTAAAAAAATATGGTTTAGAAATAATTGAATTATCAGGAATTGAACCTAACCCACGTATTGAATCAGTAAGAAAAGGTGTTGAACTTTGCAAAAAGAACAATATCGACATGGTGTTAGCAATTGGTGGCGGTTCTACTATAGATGCTTCTAAAGTTATTGCTGCAGGTGCTTGCTATGATGGTGACGCCTGGGATCTTGTATTAGATGGAAGCAAGATAAAAAAGGCTTTACCTGTTTATACTGTATTGACTCTTTCGGCTACTGGTTCTGAAATGGATCCGTATGCAGTTATTTCAGATTTAACCAAAAATGAAAAATGGGGAACAGAAAGCCAAAATGTTAAACCCCAAATGTCTGTTTTAGACCCAACTTATACTTTTTCTGTTTCAAAAAAGCAAACTGCTGCCGGAACAGCTGATATTATGAGTCACACTCTTGAAAATTATTTTACTACAGTAAAAGGCAATGATTTTCAGAAAAATATGTGTGAAGCTATTTTGAAAACTTTAGTTAAGTTTGGTCCAATAGCTTATAACGAACCAGATAATTATGATGCCAGAGCCAATCTAATGTGGTGTTCTTCTATGGCTATTAATGGTCTTGTAAGCCTCGGTTCGGCTGTTGCATGGTGTATACACCCAATGGAACATGAACTTTCTGCTTTTTATGATATTACTCACGGCGAAGGTCTTGCTATTCTCACTCCAGTTTGGATAGAACACTGCATGAAAAAGAACCCTGATACAATAGCTGATTTTGCTACTTTTGGTAGAAATGTTTTTGGAATTAAAGAAGATAACGACAAATCTTGTGCAGAAAAAGCAGTTGCTGCTCTGCGTAAATATTTGTTTGAAGATATGCATATTCCTGCAAATCTTAGAGCGGTCGGAATAACAGAAAAAATAAACTTCGAAAAAATGGCAGAAAAGGCAGAAAATGGCTGTAAAGGTTGCTATGAACCGTTAAGTAAGAAAGATATTATAGCTATTTTTGAAGCAGCATATTAATCTTTAAATCAAAATAATCTAGGGCGTTGATAACGCCCTAGATATAGTGTAAAAGTATATATTAAAATAATTTTGGAATTATTCTTCCTGTTTTTTTCATATATTCTTTATATTCATCTCCAAACTGTTCTATCATTAGTTTTTCTTCATTGAAAACTCTTGAAAAATATAATAATCCCCAAGAAAGTAAACCAAAAATCCAGACAAAAGTATTAGAGGCAACTATTCCCTGAAGGAAAACCCATGTCCAACATTGAGTGTACATAGGATGTCTAACATATTTATAAACCCCTGTGGTTACTAAATTTTGATTTTCACGAATTTCTAATATTGGTGACCAGTTGTTGCTTAATTCTTTGTGAATATAATAAAAATAAACCACATCTAGAATCATTAAAAATGCCGCTAAGCATCTTCCCCATATAGGAATTTTCATTGAATATTTCATAAATATATCCGTAAAAACATATAAATGCGGAACTAAGCACATACCTAACCATGCAATAAATACATTCAATTTTTCTAATTTTTTATTCTTGTCTTTTACGTATTTTATTTTGTCGCGATTTTTCATATAAGGCATTCTGACTGCAGCATAAACATATAGAATAACAAGTAAGAATATTTTAAATATATTTTCCATTAGCGGCTCCTTTGATTAAGATGTCTAATTATTAATTGCAATCGTTAATTAGATAATTCTAATCTAATTAGATTAATCTAATTTTGAATAATATTATATAAAATAATGCTATTTGTCAATAAAAACTCAATTTTTAAGGAAACCTTCTACATTGCGAGGCTCTGAAAGAGCCTCGCAATTCATTTTATTAAAAAAATAAAATAACGAATAAAAATGTAATCTAAACACTCGTCTTATCTCTCGTTTTTGGAAAAAGCGAAACTTATTTCAATCATTAGGCACAAGAGCTAGGCGGAAGCCAATTCAGTAATCTTCGTAAGAAGGATCAATACGCCATCGAAATGCCGAACGACAGCACCATTCATCCCCTTATTCTCTGACTCTCTCTTCTAAGCTTTAACAATGTCAGTATGTAAAACAACATATTCCTAATATATTTTGGTAATAACTTTTTGCTAATTTAAACTGTTTTTATTATAAAATCTTTTTAGCCTTTCCTTTATGGGGATTTTCTTCTGAATATTTTAATAATTCACTGTCAAAATTTTGTGGTTTTATATTATCAAAATATGTTTTTTGCCATTTAGTATAGTCAAACTGTTCTTTTATAATTATTGAAATAAATCTTTCGGCATTAATAATTCCCAACTTTTCTGTCAAGCATTGCATACCGTTTTTTAACAACTCAGAAGAAGATAAAGACGCATCCATATTATTCTGCCTCCAATTCTTTTATAAAATCTGTAGGGTTAATGATTTTTATCAAATCAGTTTTATATTTTAATAATCTATAATCTGTAGTTATAAAAAAATCACAATTTGCTAGAATAGCACAGGCAATATGACAAGCATCTTTATGCTTTATACCTGTTTTTTCCATTTTTTCTGCTAATCCAATAACATTTTCGTGCTTTTCTTTACTTACATATACTGTTTCATATTCACTAGCAAAGTTTTCAATAGTATTTTTTCTTATTTCAAAAGGATTTTGACTATTTTCATAAAAAAGCACATAAGAGGTTACTAATTCAATTTTACCTTTTTTAATTTGCTCCTGAATAAATAATTTAGCCTGACTTTCTATAAAAATAGATACATAAGACTGATTATCATAAGGACGATTATAACAGCAGTTGTCTAGATAAATTAGCATAATAAACCTCTTAAACTTATTATAAGTATAATATACTACATTATAATAAACAACTAGAAATCAATTATTGACCTTTGTAGTCTTTGTTTATCTCTTTGAATCAGATTATATATTTCTAGAATTATAGGCACCTGCGACAGAAGTTGTCGTAGAAGAAAAAAGCTTGAGCTTTTTTCTAGAGGTCAGAGGCAAGAGATTAGGAAATTGAGAGATGTGAATTGAGAAATGAGAAATGAGAAAGTGTAGAGCAAAATTCAAAACAAACAGAAAAACATATAAGGGGGGATTTTAATAATATTGTTTCCCTTTGAATAATTCTTTGGATGAATAATATAAGACTGAGCAATTTTTTTTGGATATATTTTTTTTAATTCATCTAACGATGTGTTAGTGTAATTTTTCGATGATTTAACCTCAAAAGGATATATTTTAAAACTAGTTTTACTTTCGTTAGAAAGTAAAAAATCAATTTCTATATCGTTTCTATGCTTTTCTTCATTATATCTAGTATAAAAATATAGCTTTTTCCCTTTAGCAGTAATCATTTGGGAAATGATATTTTCAAAAATCATACCTTGATTCAAAGCAATTTTGCCATTCATTACAGATTTATATAATTGCTGACTGGAAATCTCATTTTCGCTGAAAGCCAAACTTACCAATAGTCCAGTATCACCCATATAACATTTTACTGAAGCATCGTTTTTATTCAAAGCAAAACCAACATTGGGGTCGTTGCACTTATAACAAAGGTTACATATCATAGAATCGTCAAGCCAAAACAGCGGGTCATCGTATTGAGAATATCTTGCTCCTTCATCTATCTGGCTTAATACAATCTTTTTTTCATGAGTCGAAAGATAACCAGGAATATTCTCAAATAAAGCAGACACTTTCGAACTATATCTTTTTGAAACCTTTTTAATATCATCTCTATAAAGATTAAGAATATCTCTTTTTTCAATATCACTTGAATGGAAATCGCGTTCGTTTTCTATATATGCCACTATACTTTGAGGCATACCGCCGACAAGCATATATTCTCTAAAAAGCCTCATTGCTTTCAAATGCTGTTTTTCTGCTAATGGAATCTGCTTTTTGTAGCAATCTACTATGTAATCCATCAGAAGATTTTCACCCATAGTCTCCAAAAATTCTTCAAATTCGACAGGATATATTTTAATTTTTCTTTCTTCTGAAGGAATAGTAATATCTTTTACATTTTCATGAATAGATATTAAAGATCCTGTTTCAATATAGTCGTATCTTCCATCGGCAACAAGATATTTAATAGCTTCACGGGCTTTTGGAAATTTCTGTATTTCATCAAAAACAATTAGAGATTCTCTTGGGAAAAGCCTAACATTGTATTCTAGCGAAAGATTCTGAAAAAAAACATCTAAGTGGTTTAAGTTTTCAAAATTATCTTTTATCTGTTTAGTTACTTTGTTAAAGTCTATAAGAATATATGATTTGTAGTTTTCTTTTGCGAATTTCTCTACAATAGTAGATTTACCGACACGTCGAGCACCTTCAACCATTAAGGCTTTCTTGCCTTTGGAATCAGTTTTCCAACTTAACAAACTATTATATATTCTTCTTTTTATTTCCATTAAAAGAGCCTTTGTAAAACATTTTGCATAATACGCATAGTAATATAAGTCTAAAATATTACACAATACGCAAAATAAATTATAACAAAATATTACACTTTACGCAAAGTATTTTAAAATAAAGTGGCAAGAGATTGTTTTTATTGTAGTTGGAAGTTATTGTTTTTGTTGTCTCAATTTTAGGACTTAAATCTAACAATAAAAACAACAAAAACCAACTTACTATAAATAAACTATTAGTATTTCTTCAATCTTATATCTTATATCTTATATCTCAATATTATTGTAAATTCGGAGATTAAATGCTAAAATATACGAAGAATCTTCGGAGATAAAAATGAAGTACATATATCAAAACCCTAACTGGCCTTGCTTTTATTGGAACAATGATTCCATTCTTCCAATATTATTGAAAATAAAACAATTACAAGGCGAAATAATAGGTAAAATGAAAATGGTTGATTTTGCCAGTCAAAATCAGGCAATGCTTACAAGCGTCACCCAGACAATCTTGACTTCCTCTGAAATAGAAGGAGAGAAACTGAATCTTGAACAAGTAAGATCATCTATTTCAAGAAAACTTGGCTTAGATACAGCTGGTGATATAAATATTCCCAGAGATATCGACGGAATAGTTGAAGCAACCTTAGACGCAATGAAAAACTACTTTTGTTATTTTGGGGAATAGAAGTTTTATTTTTCAAGAATAACATACACCTGCTACAGAAGTTGTCGGAAGGAAAAAAAGGCTAAGCCTTTTTCAAGGATATAAGGAAAATTATTCTAATAGCCAATCTGAAATATCTATGACTTTTATTCCTTCATGTTGAAAAGAAGGCTGATTTATTCTAGATAACAAAATTTTCGGATAAGCATCTGGAATAGCTAGAAGTGGAGCTACTTCCCTATTGAAAGTTTTTGGGTCTGATATATCATAAGAAACTTGAATATAGCTTTTATCACCATTTTTAATAGCTACGAAATCTATTTCTTTATTTCTCAAGACACCAACATAAACCTCATAACCTCGTCTAAGTAACTCTATAGCTACTATATTTTCTAACACACGACCATAATCCAAGTTTTTTGTTCCTAATCTAGCAAACTTAAACGAGTGGTCTGAAAGATAATATTTACACTCTGTTTGTAAATACTTTTTCCCTTTTATATCATATCTTCGAATTTTATAGAACGCAAAAGCCTTGCATAAATATTCAATATACTTTGCCAATGTTTTATGATCGGCTTTTTCATTAACGGCAATAAAACCAGTGATAGCCCTAGTTGAAGTCAAATTTCCAATATTATCTGTTAAGAAATCTATAAGTCTATTTAAAAGTGATTCGTTTCTTATTTTATATTTATTTACGATATCTCTAATTACTAATGCGTTTAAAACTTCGTCATTCAAATATTTATATTTTTGTTTTGTGGTTTTATAATTATAAGAACCAGCCATTCCACCTTCTAATATATAATCAGTCATACTTTTATAATTGTTTTTTGAAGGGTAATAATTCAAATATTCTTTAAATGAAAAGGGAAATAATTTAATTTCATAAGTTCTTCCTACAAATAATGTAGCCAAATCACTACTTTGAAGAAAAGCGTTAGAACCTGTTACGTAAATATCAAATTTTTCTTTGGCGTGAAGACTGTTTATTGCTTTTTCAAAATATTTGCATAATTGAACTTCATCTAAAAGAACATAATTATTCTTATTTTTTTTATATTTCGATTCTATATATTTTTCAAGTGAATGATATTCTAATAAATCTTCGTAGTCAGTCAAATTGTAATTTATATGTATAATATTCGCTTTTTTGTCTTTTTCTAATATATCTTCTATAAATAATTCTAGAAGTTTTGACTTGCCACTTCGTCTAACCCCAGTTATAACCTTGATATCTGGAGTATCTTTAACTTCTACTAATTCGTTTAGATAATCGGTTCTTTTTATAATTTTCATTTTTAAAACTCCTATTATTATTATAACATAATAGGTTCTATTCCCCCAAAAATAAAATTTTGTAAATTTGGGGAATAGAAGTTTTATTGTTGTTAATCATTAGGCACAAGGGCGAGGCGGAAGCCAAAGCGCTTATCTTTCCAATTGCCTGGCCAACTACCACGATAAGCAGAACGACAAATATTACCAAAGTCATCCCAGCTACCTCCACGAATTACACGGTCAAAACCATGATTAGGACCTTTTGGATCTGTTACATTATCTTCAAGACAATTTCCAGACCAATCTCTGCACCATTCCCTAATATTGCCAAGCATATCATATATTCCCCAATTGTTAGGACATTTTTGCCCAACTTCATGAGTTTGACCACCTGAATTTTCGTAATACCATGCTACTTCATCAAGATTAGTGTATTCGCATTCTGAATTAATAATGTTTTTTTCAGAATTAAAAGATAAA
>CAJOND010000066.1 GCA_905236675.1 Candidatus Rifleibacteriota bacterium
GCTAATGGTACTGCGGGGGCAACTCCGTGGGAGAGTCAGTCGCCGCCAGGTCTATGAAGCCCCGAAAGCAGTAAAGCTTCCGGGGCTTCTTCATTTTAGCTTTATGTTGTTTATAAAAAGAAAAAACCTGCTTGAATCTTCAAGCAGGTTTTTCGTATAAAATTTAATTTACTTAATAAATTCTTCTAACTGTTCCTTGGGCTTGAATCCAACAGAATTTTTAACAGCTTTACCGTTTTTGAATAATATAACATTCGGAATACTGGAAATGCCGAACATAGCTGCTAATTCCGGCTGTTCATCAACATTGACTTTGCCAACCTTCAAATCGGAAGTATGTTCATTTGCGATTTGAGAGATTACAGGGCCTAGCATCTGACAAGGACCACACCAAGCAGCCCAAAAATCGACCAAAACAGGTTTATCTGATTCAAGAACTTCTTTTTTGAAGTTATCATTTGTAATGGTTATTTCGCTCATTTTTTATCTCTTTTAAATGTTTTTATTAAGCTTTCCACAAAGAATGGAGGTTACAATAAGCGTAAACAGCTTCAACTTCATCACCTTCAAGAATTGCAAAAGTAACTTTTGGGGCCATTCCTGGTTTTAGGGCTTTACGTTGGTTGCCAAACTTAGTTTGTAAAGAAACCCATTCAATATAATGTTCTTCAGTCAATGGATGTTCAACTGCACCTACTGTTACAAAGACTTTGTTTTCTTTTACTTCAAATACAGGAACATGTTTTTCTTGAGAAGCATCAGTTGTTCCTGGAACTATTTCCTGCATAGCTTGTCCGCAGCACATAACTGGAACGCCTGTCTTTTTTACTACTGATATAATTTGTCCGCAGCGAGCACATTTGAAAAATTTCATTTCCATGGTAGTCTCTCCTTGATTGTTTTATTTTTTTTATAAAGCTTTTTTATTTAGAAAAAATCAAATAGAACAAGCTTTAATTTCATAATAGCATAAATAAATTTTTAAGCAAGAAACTGATTAATTTATATTATGGTTCTTTTTGTTCTATAACAGGTTGGGTATTATTCTCTTCTGCAGGTAAAGTTTTATTATCGGTTTGTGTGGGAAGATTGCTTGCTGGTATAGGAGTTTTATTAGTATCTGATGGTAATGAGGTATTACCTGTTGGTTGAACTAAACCAGCAGAAATAATAATTTTCATAGCATCTTCTATATCTATGTTCATGTCAACAATTTTGCTTTTTGGTAATATTAGCAAAAAACCAGATGTGGGGTTAGGAGTTGTGGGCACGAATATAGTTACCATATTTTCTTTTTCAGGAACATTTCCATCTATTTTAACCAAAAAATCTGAAGTAACAAAGCCGATTACCCACGAGTTTTCCTTGGGGTATTCAAGCATTACAACTCTTTTAAAGTTGCTTTTCTTGTTTTGTATAAAAACATCTGCAACTTGTTTTATTCCACTATAAACAGATTTTACTATTGGTATCTGGCTTAAAGAATTATCTATCCAGGCTATTAATCTTTTTCCGAAATAGTTTTGGGCAATAACCCCGATCATTAAACAGAACAGAGCGGTAAGGAATATACCCATCCCAGGTATGCTGTAACCTATAGCTTCGCCTATTGCACTTCCTAAAAAACTGTCGGCAAATTGGAATATAAAATAAATTATATAAATAGTAACAGCAACAGGGACTATAACAAGTACACCTGTCAATAAGTAGTTGCGAATATAACCCCAGACTAGTGTCAGTCTACGGGAAAACTGTCTTATAGTTCTATTTAGTCTTTCATGTTTAATCATAAGTTATTTTTTAAACTAACAGAAACAAGAGAACGAATCAATCATCTTTATTTTCAGAATTGTTTTCAGCCAAATCTTTATTCATAGTAAATTTGACTCTTAAAATTCTATTGCCCTTTAATTCTGTTATTTGGAATACGCCTTGAGGAACTTCAAAAGATTCGCCTTTTTGAGGAATTCTGCCAAGTTTTTCAAAAACAAAACCGCCAACAGAGTCGGAATCTTCACATTCAAAATTGCAGCCCAATTCATTTTCTAAATCGCTGATCCAGAATTTAGCATCAATACTATAGACGTTTTCTGACAGTTTAACCAGAGGTTCTAGTTCATCAACATCGTATTCATCATCTATTTCGCCAACTATTTCTTCTAGAAGATCTTCTATTGTAACAAGACCTGAAACTCCACCATATTCATCAATGACTACAGCGATATGTTGTTTGCGTTTCTTAAATTCTGCGAGCAAATCATCTAGTTTTTTTGTTTCTGGTACAAAAAATGGAGCGCGTAAAAGCTTGAACAAGTCATAAGATTTTTCAATTTCTTCTAATTTTATAAGTATATCTTTAACATAAAGAATACCAACAACTTTGTCTATGCTACCGTCATATACAGGGAATCTTGAATGTCCATCCGTTCTTATGCATTGAAGCATTTCTTTAAAGCTAGCGTTAATTGGTATTCCAGTAACATCTGGTCTTGGAACCATAACTTCTCTGACGATGGTATCACCAAATTCAAACACAGAGCTGATCATGTCTTTTTCGTCTTCTTCTATTATTCCAACTTCTTCACCTAAATCGAAATAGTTATCTATTTCTTCAATGCTTGATGAACCGCCTATGTGATCATTCCAGTCAGAATATTTAGGAACTAGCTTCTTTATAAGCCATACTACCAGACCAACTACAGGATATGAAACAAACATAATCACTCTAATTATTCTGTAAGTTAAACAAACAAAAGTATATCCACCATAAATAGCAACTGTTTTTGGAATCAGTTCCCCAAAGAGCACTAGAACAAAAGCTACTATTAAGATACTAGCCAAAATATCATAGCCGTTTCCCAGATAATCTTTTAGGTATTTTGTAAGCCAGCCCATGGCTAAGGCAGTAGCAGCAACATTACAAAGGGTATTCCCTATAAGAAGAGTTATTAAGGCACGCTGTCTATCTGATAATATTTTAAGTATAGCAGTAGCTTTTTTGTCTCCTTCACCTTCGAGTTTTTTTAATCTTAAAGGTGAAATAGAGAAAAGAGCGGTGTCTAGGGAAGAAAACAGGGCTGAAAATAAAACAAAAACTATAAATAATAATATACCCGCAATACCATCATCCATTGGATTTTATCCTTTGTTTACACACTTTCTGAAGCTCTTTCTATTAAGGGCTCCGTAGAGTTATTATAAATATTAGAAAACTTATTAATTCCACAAATATGTTTAAATGTTTCTTTTTCTTTTGATTGCATTATTTCTCGTTCATCTTCTTTTATATGGTCATAACCATTCAAATGAAGCAAACCATGAATAAGAAGTATGACTATTTCTGTTTCTGTAGAATGATTATATTCTTTAGCTTGTTTAATAGCTGTTTTTGTACTTATAACAATATCTCCAAGCATTCGTATTTCAGGAATGAAATTTTCCAGTTCTATAGGGAAAGAGAGAACATCTGTAGGTTCATTTTTATTTCTATACTGAGAATTTAATTCCTTTATTGCTTCATCATCGCAAAAAACCATTGATAATTGCGAATTATCTGGCAGTCCTATAAAAGACATTATTTCGATGGCAATTTCTTTTACAAAATCAGTATTTATGTTTACTGCATTTTGTTCATTAGTAATCAATACTTCCATATTTTTCTTTAATTCTCTTTCAGCATCAAATATTTTTAGACAACTTTAAGATTAATAAGAACATATTTATTAATCAGATTTTGAAGTGTAGTCTGGTAATTCTTTAGGTTTGTTTTCTGCTCCATCATAATTTATTTCTTTTTTAGAGTCGTTCTGATTTAATTCTGCTTCGATTTTATCCATTTTTTCTTCTTCAATGATAGCTCTTCTTTCAATATCAGCTTTTGTTGCAGCAGCTTCTTCTTTTGCAGCTAAAGCTTTTGCAGCAGCTTCTTCTTTCAACTGATTCTGATATTTTATACGTTTATGATTAGCAGAAATAAGAACTTTGACGAATTCATCTTCTATAGTGTCTATATCTTTTAGTGTCAAATTTGTTTCTTCTAATTGATTATCGTCTTTTATCTTATGATCAACAATTTTCTTTACGTTAGCCTTGATTTTTTCAGGATTTAATTCGTCTAAACTTCTTGTAGAAGCTTCTACTGCGTCGGCTAACAATAATATAGCTGCTTCTTTACTTTGAGGTTTAAGACTTTTATATCTGAACTGAGATTCATCTACCGAATCTGGAGTAAGTTCTTTCTGTTTGTTATAAAAATACTCTATTAAGGTTGTTCCATGATGTTGTCCCATTACTTCTATAACTCTGTGAGGAAGTTTATAGTCTCTGGCTAGTTCTGCTCCATCTCTTACGTGAGTAGCAATAATCAAGGCAGACATAGTAGGTTTCTTCTCATCATGCGGATTTTCACCGTGCTGGTTTTCAGTATAATATTCGGGTCTTTTTATTTTTCCTACATCGTGGTAAAGAGCACAAACCTTTGTAAGTAAAGGATCTGCATCTACTGCTGAAGCAGCTTGAGCTGCCAGGTTTGCAACAGCTTTACTATGCTGATAGGTTCCAGGAGCTTCTTCTGCTAATCTTTTCAATAAAGGACTTTCTTCTGAAGTTAGTTCAAGCAATTTGGTAGGTGTTGCAAAAGAGAAATAATCTTCTATATATGGAAGAAGACCATTGGTAACTACTCCAGAGAAAAAACCATTGATCAGTCCGCAAACAGCATAACCCAATAAGGTTATAAAGCCATTTGAAGAATATATTTCAGAATCAATAAGCAAAACAGCTAATACAGATATCATTGAAGTAATACCTATATTTAAGCCTGTTTTTATTATGAAGGAGCGCATATTGCCTTCTTTGTCTTTATAGGCAATTTCCCAACACAGAACTCCGGCAATTGCTCCAATTACAAGAGCTATATTCAAACCTACAACGAATGGTTCGCATCCTAATGTTACTATAAATGAGAGTAATCCCATCCAAAATACAGAAAAATAAACTATTTTGAGATTACTCATAGTCGAATTTAACAAAAGAGCTAAAGATGCCATAGGAGACAATAGAACCATCAGGTAGAATCTGTTATCAAAATCATGACTGATTCCATATACAAATTTTGTTGCTAATAAACACAATAAGAATATTGTAGCTATTAACTTGTATTGAACATCGTCAACAAAAATATTTGAGTCTTGAGTTCTAATATAAACAATAGCTATTCCTATGAATATTATTAAGAACAGCATACTACCAATAAGAGTTAGTAAAACATTTCTGGTTAACTCTTTCTGTATTTTCTTGTATATTCTAAATACTTCTTCTGTTACAAGATCACCTTCAGCAATTATTTTCTGTCCTTTTTGGTAACGTTTTACTACTGGTAGAATTTTATTGGCAGCTTCATTTTTTCTTCTTACAGTTTCTTCTTCGTTTAAGGTGGAATTTATTGTTAAGGAATTTTCTATTATAGATAATAATAAATGCTTGAAATTGGCGGAAGATTCCCAGAATACTTTATCTATATCATTTTTTATTTCAATTTTTATACCAGGAAGGTTTTGGTCGGTAATAGGCTTAGATGTTAATTCTACAAGCTTTTTTCTTGCTTTATCTTTTAAATCATCTAAAAGACTTGTTTGCAACAGTGATAACTGAATAAGTTCTCTATTATCAAGAATAAATTTATCAGGAAACTTTTCTCTGATTAGTTGTGTTCTATCTTTTCTATTTGCTTTATCATTGACAGTATCATAGAAATCATTAATTCTATTAATGTTCTTATCAAAATCTTCTATCATTTTTTGATTAGCAGATTTATTTATATTATAAACATTGGGCTCATCATCTTTAGCTTTATTTCTAAGAGCTTCAGTTTCTTTTTCATCTGTAATATCAATATATTGAGGGCAAATAAGACTTTTGGGTGCTGGTTTGCCTATTACAACATCGTCTAAACCTTGATTCGGGTAGATTACTATTATTAGTGTTATTATTATCCAAAAAATAATTAATCCAATAATAAATCTATGCTGTCCTTTTGTTGGAACAGATAACCAAGACAAAATTCTTGCTATAATATTATTATTTGTTTCTTTCATTTATTTTTCTCGTTTTTTTGATTGATATTCGTCAAATGCATTGATTATGCGTCTTACTACATCGTGACGAACAACATCGTCAGAAGTTAAATTAACAAATTTGACAGATTCAACTTTTCCAAGAATTTCGTCTAGAATCAACAAAGAAGAATCTAATGGATTTGGAAGATCTATTTGGGTTTGGTCTCCAGTAATGACCATTTTTGAACCATAACCTAATCTTGTTAAAATCATTCGCATTTGAGCCAAAGTTGTATTCTGCGCTTCGTCTAATACTACGAAAGATTCGTTAAAAGTTCTGCCTCGCATGTAAGCAAGAGGAGTGATTTCTATAATACCCTGTCTTACGAATTGTTCAAATTTGCTTAAGCCAATAAAATCCTGTAATGAATCATAAAGAGGACGAAAATGCGGATCGACTTTTTCCTTTAAATCTCCAGGTAAATAACCAAGATTTTCACCTGCTTCTATAACTGGTCTTGAAAGAACTATTCTGCTTATTTTCTTTTCTTTTAAAGCTTTTACGGCCATTGCGGCTGCTAAGTATGTTTTTCCTGTTCCAGCAGGACCACGAGCTATAGTTATAATATTTTTTTCTATGCAATCTATATAATATCTTTGATTAGAAGTTTTAGCTTTAATTGATCTTCCGCTGTGAGTAGAAACAATATCTGAAAAAACTGATTCTCTGTCAGATTCTGATTGAGCATTGCTCAGATTTGATAGTTGTCTGAAAACTCTGCGAACATCAGCATATTCAAGTTCCTCATGATGTTCTATTCTAGAATTTAGTATTTTAACAAATTGCTTAATAATTTTTATTTTTTCAGAACTGCCGTCAAGGGTAAGAGTATTCCCTCTTGCTTTCACAGTGATTTCTGGAAGACTGCGAAGTAAAGTTAGACCATTTTCTTCATTAGAAGAAAACATTAGCCGTGCTAATTCTTCTGAAAGATTGAGACTGACTGGTGAATCATTCATTTGCTAAGCCTTAGACTCCTCAAATGTTTGTTGTTCATATTGTAAAAAAATATCGGAAAAATCTGTTTCCGGATCTTCTAATGTTACTCTACCAAAACCGCCATTTTGAAAACGTTTTACTATATCGTTTGTGGCACGTTGCAAATCAGGATTACCACCTTTAATAAAAAAATTCATTTTCTTAGCATAATCAGAAATAAATACATCAAAGTTTTGGTTACAAGTATTAAAATCAGGTATCAAATTCTCATTTTTAGTTAAATAAAGTAATTTACAAAGATTTTTTGCTTTAGTGTAAGTATCGTCATCCTTACCAGGTAAGCAGTTTATTAATTTTAAAATATCACCACGGCGCAGTAGATTAAAGTCTAGAATTCCAGGCAAATCTAACAATTCTAATTCTCCCGATAATTTTATCCACTGAACGCTACGAGTTACACCTGGCATATTTGCTGCTCTCGCTGCCGATTTCCCAACTAAGGAATTAATCAAAGTAGATTTTCCTACATTTGGTATACCAATAACCATAATTCTTCTTACTTTACGTAAAGGCTTTTGGGCTGTTTCTGTAGTTTTGGATGCAATAGAACGAATTACTTTTGCTAAATTTTTAACAGAATTTCTGTCGCGACAATCTAATGAGACACAAGGATAGCCATCATTTTTGTATTTTTCTATCCAAAGTTTTGTTTTGTCTTTGTTGGCCAAGTCAGCTTTTGATAAAGCTATTACAGATATTTTCCCTAATTTTCCTACAAAATCTTTTAATCTGGAACCTTTAGGCATTCTTGCATCAACAAGTTCTACTATAACATCAACCACAGGGAGATAACGGTCAACAGAACGAAAAGCTTTTTTTATATGACCAGGTAAATCTTTATTCATAAATACTTAAAAATCAGATTTGGTTGTTGGAGCAAGATTATTGTGTTTGTAGCTTTTTATAGGACCTAACCTATTAAGTGGAAGATATTTAAATATCGCCTGACCTTTTAGGTTCTTTAACGGCATTAAACCCCAATATCGGCTGTCCCAACTGTTGTTTCTGTTGTCACCCATTACAAATAAATGTCCTTCTTCTACCTTAAGAAAAGAACCTTTTTCTGGCTCTGGATAATCGAAGGTTGGTTTTGCTTTAATATAAGGTTCTACTAAGGCAATTCCATTTACATATGTAATCCCGTCTACTATTTTAATTTCATCGCCAGGTAGACCTATAACACGTTTTATGTAATCTTTCGGGGGATTATTGGGGTTGGTATCAGGAAATTTAAATACAACTATATCTCCTCTTTCCGGCAGTTTCATCCAGTACTTGGATTTTGCTCCTAGAGGTAATCTACCGTCAAGAGAAAAGTCGAAAGCATAAGCAAATCGGTTAACTAATATTCTATCGCCACTTCTTCTTACTACCTGATTTATATCTTTTTCTTCGCCAAGAAGAGTAGGTTCCATACTACCTGTTGGAATCCAAAAAGCTTGAACTACTAGCCCACGTATCAAAATAGCAAGGAAGAAAGCTATAAAAATAGTTTCATTCCATTCTCTAAAAGAACCTTTGTAGCTTAAATTAAACTCTTTTGTGTCTAAGACTTCGCCTTCTGGGGTAAATAATTCTAATGTAAAAGCATTGACCCCATTATGAAGATTTAAATCAAATCTGAATTTCCCTGAATTCAGTGTGTCTTCTATTTCTTCCTTTTTATATTCAATAAAAGGTCGATAAGATTGTTTGTAGCGAATGTGAATGAGATTATTGACAGCACCAGAAACACTACCAACCAGCTGAAGTTTTGACTCAGCCAAAACTTCGGTTGGTTCTAGTGCATCTAATGGAATAACCTGTTCGTTAAAACGAACAGATAAATCATGTATAAATACTCCCGGAACAGTAGGACTACTGGGATTGGGATTCGTTGGTTCTTCCAAGATTAATCTTTATCCTTAGCAAAGATTTTATCTTTAACGCGAGTTTTCTTACCAATTCTATCACGTAGATAATAGAGTTTTGCTCTAGCAACATTACCTCTGCGGAGAACGGTAATAGAAGCGATATTGGGTGAATGAAGCATGAATTTTCTTTCTACGCCTACACCGTAAGAAATTTTTCTTACAGTAAAGTTTTCACGTAAGCCTGTATTCTTACGAGAAATAACAATACCTTCAAAAGCCTGGAGGCGTTCTTTATCACCTTCACGAACCTTTATTTCAAGACGAACGGTATCGCCAGAAATAAAACTAGGTATTTCTTCTTGTTTTTTCTTATAAACTCTTTCGATTTCTTCAATAACCGGATTCATAGTAAAACTCCTTTTCGGAATATATTTTCAAATTTATTTATTAGCTACTACATATGACTAATAAGTTCCTGAATAATATCTTTATCAGAATCAGACAGGTTAGTAGTCGCAAATACATCTGGTCTACTGACTATAGTTGTCAGCAAGGCCCTTGAACGTCTGTATTTATTGATAAAAGCGTGATTTCCATTTAATAGAACATTTGGAACTTCCAATCCTTCCCAAGAAGCTGGTCGGGTATATTGCGGATGATCTAGAATTCCTTCATAAAAAGAATCTTGAATCACAGAATCCTGACAACCAACAGTTCCTGGTATCATACGTGAAATAGCATCTACTACGGTCATTGCTGCAAATTCACCACCTGTTAGCACATAGTCACCTATAGACAGTTGGAAGTCAAATTCATGAATGATTCGTTCATCAAATCCTTCATATCTTCCACAGACTAATATAAGGCGGTCAAATTTTGCAAGTTCCTTACCTAGGTTCTGGGTAAATGGTTCACCCTGTGGTGTTAAACCTATTACAGGAGCTGGAATTGATTTTTTTCTGACATCTCTAATACAGTTAACTAGAGGTGTTGGCTTAAAAACCATTCCAGGTCCTCCACCAAAAGGTGTATCATCAACTGTTTTATGTTTACCATCACCATAGTCTCTAAAATTGTGAAGAACTATGTCTATTAAACCACTTTTAACAGCGGAACCCAAGACGCTTTCATCAAATACATTTTCAAAGATCTGCGGGAGCAGAGTAATAATATCTACTCTCATTTTATTCTATAGGTATGTGAAAGGAAATACTTTCTACAAGTTTCAGGGTTTTATTATTTTTATTAATATTCCCTAAAAATTTATGAAGAAATGGAATGTAAACTTCGCCAAACTCCTTAGTCGAAACTACCAGGTAAGGACAAGGAGCATCAACTTCCATTCTAATAACTTTACCACAAAATTCACCTTCTGGCGACAAAACCTGAAAATCTTCCAATTCATCTGGATAAAACTCATCTTCAGAATCCAGAATTTCCCGCTCATCTTTTGATATGACAACAAGCCTATTTACATAGTTTGCGGCCGTATCACAATCGTCAATGTCTTCTAAGAGAATATCGACAGTATTTTCAGTGAAATGTGGTTTCCAATCACTTACTATGACAGATTCAAGTTGACCATTTTGTTTTTTCAAACACAATTCTTCGCCAGGCTCAAATCTATCAGGAAAATCGGTCATTAGACTCACACGTAGCCAACCTTTCAAACCTACAGTTTTTCTAATCTGACCAATGACAATTTGTTTTTCTTTTTCAGAATCAATGACAACATCAGAAGATTTTATGCAGATTATTTCAGGTTTTTTCGGCTTGTTTGTCATAAGACCTTAAAAATCATACTAATTCCATTATAACTTTCTTGGTGCCAGTATTGGCAGAACTTCTAATAATTGTTCTAAGGGCATTTATTGTTTTGCCCTTCTTGCCAATAATCTTGCCAGCATCTTCAGGATTAACCTGAACTTCAAATACGATTGTGCCCTCTCCTTCAATTGGAGTAACGACAACTTCATCAGGATGCTCAACAAGAGCTTTTACCAGCTGTTCTAATGTTTTTTGAGCTATCTGAGTCATTTATAAAAAACTCCTGCTCTATTTAAGCACGTTTAGTCCAAACAAGATTAACGGAACCCTTTTCGTTCTTTTGCTGGACTCGAACTATACCTTTTTGGCGAAGAAGGTTTTTAACAGTAAGAGAAGGAATAGCACCATTATTTAAATAGTTGATGATTTCTTCTTCTTTGATTTCAACCTTAGCTTCTGATGCCAAAGGATCATACATTCCAAGGTTATCTAAAGTAATACCATCGCGGTTCTTGCGACTGTCAAGAGCAACGATTCTGTAACTAGGTCTATGCTTAGTTCCAAGCATTTTTAATCTAATAGAAACGGCCATTATATAAACTCCTTATATTTGTTAAGACTGAATTTATCCAGTTCTTACCTTCCAAACATTCTTGAAAATCTACCACCACGGCGCTTACCAAAATTGCCAAGTTGTTTCATCATTTTACGCATTTCAGAAAACTGTTTTAGCAATTGGTTGATTTCGGTAATATCAGCTCCGCTACCAGCAGCAATTCTTTTACGTCTAGAAGAATCTATCAGTTCGGGGCGATTTCTTTCTTTTTCTGTCATAGAAAGAATAATAGCTTCAAATCTCTTAAATCTTTTATCATCAAATGAGAAACCAGAAAGATCTCCAAGTTGAGAAAATCCTGGAATCATGGACAATAACTGATCAAGAGGTCCCATTTTCTTAATTTGATTTAGCTGATAAAGGAAATCGTTAAAGTTAAATTCTGCATCAAGAAGTCGCTTTTCGATTTCTTTCATCTTAGCTTCATCAAAGTTTTCTTGTGCTTTTTCTATTAAAGAAAGCACATCGCCCATGCCAAGAATTCTCTGAGCCATACGATCTGGATAAAAAGGCTCAAGAGAAGAGGTTTTTTCACCTACGCCTACGAATTTAACAGGTTTACCAGTTACTTCACGTATAGAAAGAGCGGCACCACCTCTAGCATCGCCATCAAGCTTGGTCAATACAATGCCTGTCAATTCCAGCATCTGATTAAAAGCAGTAGCCATATTGACAGCATCCTGACCAGTCATCGCATCGACTACAAGAAGAATTTCATTGGGTTCTACGGACTCTTTAATGTCTTTTACTTCACCCATCATATCTTCGTCTATGTGCAAACGACCTGCGGTATCTATGATTACTACATCATAATTTTTGCTTTTGGCATATTCAACTGCATTTTTAGCAATTAAAGAAGGTTTCTGGCCTTCTTCGCCAACGAATACTTCAACTCCAAGCTGATCACCTAGTATCTGAAGTTGTTTTACCGCTGCTGGCCTGTAAATATCACAAGCAACTAGAAGAGATTTTTTCTTTTCTTCTTTGCGAAGATTCAAAGCGAGTTTTGCACTTGTGGTAGTTTTACCAGAACCTTGAAGCCCAGCCATCATTATAATAGTAGGCTTCTTGGAAGCTATATTTAACTTAACTCTATCTTTACCTAGTAAATCGACAAGCTCTTCGTGAACGATCTTGATAACCTGTTGTCCTGGAGTGAGACTTTTTAATATTTCAGCTCCTAAAGCTCGTTCTTTTATGCGTTTAATAAAGCTTTTAACAACCTTAAAGTTGACGTCAGCTTCTAACAAAGCAATTTTGACTTCGTTTAAAGCAGTATCTATATCTTTTTCGGTTAGCTTACCAACACCACGTATTTTTTCAAATACGCCAATAAGTTTTTCTGAAAGCCCCTGAAACATTAAAAAAACTCCTAATTCCAAATCGGTTGAGGTATAATAAACCATATTTTGTTTATAGTCAAGAAATTAAGTGTACACTTTTAAAAAAAATTTTAATAATTATTTTACTTATAATCATATTTATATAGAGTTGCTTCTAAAAAAGATACTTGTTTTTAGAATATCTTGATAAAAAACAAGATGTTTTTTTAGATTTATAACTATGTAATTCTTTCTAGATAATGGATATAGAGTATGTGTATCATCGTAATACTCTATGCTTCTGAATTTTGCAAATATAATAACTTTTTAGTCTGATAAAAATAAGAATCAAAGGGGATTTCAAATCTTTAATTTATATTTCTTAACATAATTATGGTTAGTCTTTAATAAAAAAAAATAAAATTTTAAAAAAAATATGTTGACACTAATCTATAACTATGCATATATTGCAATCTGAATAGTTTAATTTAAATTTTGACACCTGACAACCAGAAAGGGGTAATCATCATGCCAAAATATTATTATGATAATGAAGATTTAGAATTGCTTGCTGCAAAACCAAAATATAATGAAGATGACGACTTCGAAGACGAAGATGACGACTTCGAAGATGAAGACGATGACTTCGATGACGACGACGATGACTTCGATGACGACGATGATGACTTCGATGACGACGACGATGAATACGATGATGACGACGATGAATATGAAGATGATGATGAATATGAAGATGACGATGATTTAGACGATGACGATTTCGACGAAGATGATGATGACTTCGACGATGATGACGAATACGAAGACGATGAATTCGACGACGAAGATGACGACTTTGATGACGAAGACGACGACTTCGATGATGAAGATTTCGATGATGAAGATGATGACTTCGATGACGACGACGAAGATGATGATGACTTCGACGATGACGATGACGAATAATAATTGATTTTGAATAAAAAAAAACACCGATGAAAATCGGTGTTTTTTTATGTCTATTAAATTAGCATAAAAAAAGCATTTAACTTTTTAAGTTAAATGCTTTTTTACTTATCAATAATTGTTTCTTTGCAGCCAGTATCTGGCTTTTTCTTCTTCTAGAAGTCTCCCTATATCGTTTTCAGACATTCCGAATTCTCTAATATCAGGTCGGTTCAATAGCCAAATCCAGTCTTCATGATTCCACTGACCGCTTTTCATATGGACAAATTCTCGAAGCTTGCCTAGTAAAATTTCTTCAGGACTTAATCTTCTTTCAATAACTATAGGAGCTGGTTGAACCTGCTGCTGAAGTTCTTCTTGTTTGTTTTCAACTTCATTTTCTGTTATTTCTTCGGTTTTAACATCGTTTTTTGTACAACGATAAACTTTTAGTCCATCTTTTTTTCCACATTCAACTAGATATTTTTCTCGGACCATTGCCTGAAACAGACGATACATAGACCCTTTTTCGTTTTTATCTAGTTCACCCTTGAATAAATCATGATTAACATCATTAGCAGTTACTTCAGAATGATTTTCAAGATAGCGCATAATACGCTTAACACTTTTAGAAATAATCTGGTGTAGATGAATATTTCTATCATTATCACATCTTCTTTTATTTTTCGTGCCCTCTACCACTCCGTGGCAAAAAGGCAATTCACAGGTTCGTTTTCTTCCCACTTTAGTTACCTCTAATACAATATATTATTGATAAGTGTGTAAATTAAGTACACCATTACATTAAACGAGTGCACTCAACTTGTCAACTTTTTTATTGTTTATGGTGTACATATTTTATAAAAAACAAAAGAGAAATTTGTGTGAATACTTTTTTTATTCCGTGATTTAGCAGAAAAACAAAACAAACAATTATTACAACAGCTTAAAAAATTTTTAATAGTAAGTGCACTTAAATTAAAAATCTTGCTAATTTGTATTATACTATAGTATAATCCACACTATTCAAGGATTAAGGAGCATTAAATGCCTCAGCTTAGAAAAGACCCGGTCACAAAAAGATGGGTTATAATTCTTCATGAACAAGCCAAGACTCCGGAAGATTTCAAGACTGTTCAGCCGCCTCGTCAATCAATAAAATGTCCTTTTTGTGAGGGTAACGAAACCATGTCTCCGCCAGAAGTTATGTCGTATCGTAGACCTGATACTTTGCCTAATAATCCTGGTTGGGCTGTCAGAGTTGTTCCTAATAAATTTCCTGCTTTACAAATAGAAGGTGATTTAGACAGAACAGGTATCGGCGTTTATGACATGATGAATGGAGTAGGTGCGCATGAGGTTATCATCGAATCTCCAAGACACGAAGACGGTTTTCATAATTATACAACGGAACAAATTACACGTATTCTTCATGCTTATGTAGATAGATATCGTGATTTACGAAGAGATAGACGTTTTCGTTATATTTTGATTTTTAAAAATAATGGTCAGGCAGCTGGAGCCAGTCTTGACCACCCACATTCACAATTGATTGCTACTCCTATTATACCCAAAAGAGCAATGGAAGAAATAGATGGAGCAAAAACCTACTATTATTATAAAGAAAGATGTGTCTTTTGTGATATAATTCGTCAGGAATTGAGTCAAGGAGATAGAATTGTTCATGAAAATGAACAGTTTGTTGCCTTTGAGCCCTTTGCTTCAAGATTCCCTTTTGAAACCTGGATAGCTCCGAAAGATCATAAGGATTCATTTGGAGACATAGATGAATCAGAAATAGAAGGTTTGGCTGATGTAATGCACTCTACTCTGCAGAAGCTGATAAAGACTCTTGACAATCCTCCATTTAATTTTGTTATTCATACTTCTCCCTGTGATGAACATTGTGCTGATTATTATCACTGGCATATAGAAATATTGCCAAGATTATCAAAAACAGCTGGTTTTGAATGGGGTTCTGGTTTTTATATCAATCCTGTAGCACCTGAAAAAGCTGCTCAGTTTATGATAAAAACCAAATAAAAAGGGGAAATTTATATGCCGCAACTAAGAAAAGATCCTATCCTTAAACAATGGGTTATTATTTCTCCTGAACGAGGTAAAAGACCCTCTGATTTCAAAAAAGTAGAAGTAGCAAATGATGATGCATCTAATTGTCCTTTCTGTCAGGGGCATGAATCTATGACCCCACCAGAAACCTTGTCTTTTAGAACAGCAGGAACAGAAGCAAATTCTCCTGGATGGTGGATAAGAATAATACCAGATAAAGTTCCTATATTAATTCCAGAAGGTGACTCTAACCGTGAAGGAATAGGAATGTTTGATGCAATGAATTCTATTGGTGTTCATGAAATGGTTATTGAGGCACCAGATCATAATACTACTATTTCTAATGCGACTCCAACTCAGATGAAAGAAATCATTTGGGCCTATAAGCAACGTTTCTTAGAATTGAAAAAAAATCCAAGATACAAACATCTGATGATTGTTAAAAATTCTGGCGCTGGTTTATCTGCGTTATCTCATTCCCATTCTCATATTATAGCTACTCCTATAATTCCTAAACGAATAGAAGAAGAATTGGAAGGAACTCGAGAATATTTTCATTATCATGACCGATGTTTAATATGTGATATTGTAAAACAGGAATCAAAAAGCAAAAGTAGATTGGTTTTCGAAGATGATAACTTTATTGTTTTTTGTCCCTTTGCTTCAAGATTTCCTTTTGAAATGGAAATAGCTCCAAAGGCTCATCTTCCTTTCTTTGAAATGATAGAAAATGAAATGGTTCCAGTTTTTGCCAATACACTTCAGTTAGCTTTAAGAAAACTGGAAACTCTTTTGCCTGGACAGCCATATAATTTCATTCTGCATACTTCTCCCTGTTCTGATTCTTATAAGGATTTTTATCACTGGCATATTGAAATAATACCAAAACTTACAAAAACAGCAGGTTTTGAATGGGGTTCTGGTTTCTACATAAATCCTACACCTCCAGAAGATGCAGCTGAAGCACTTCGTAATGCTGAAATAAAACAGTAAAATAAAAGATTGTTAATAATAGTTCTTCTTTACCAACTTGATTTTATTTAAAAATATATTTAAAATTATAGTTAAAGGAGAAATCAGGCAAAAATGTATAGAACTATAAACAAACGTGGTTCCATGCTGATGATGGTTATGATTATGCTTATAGTAGCAGCAATCGTAGCTATGAAACTAATGCCTGATGAACAGACTCAGGTTGTAAGGGAAAATGAAGCTTTATACAACTCTGAGTTGAGCCAGCTTCGCGAAGCAATAGACATGGTTAGATTAGCATCAAGAGATCCTAATAGCAGAGCATACTTTAACCCGGATAATCCTGAGTCTACACCTTATGGTTGGCGAGATTTCTCTATTTCTGATACCCCTGAAACAATTGAGGCCAAATTAGCCTCTCTTACTGAATGGGAGTATTTACGTAAATCAGATCTTAAAGACAATTCTGTTCCTGAATTTCAATGGGGAACAGGTTCTTCAAAAATATATTGGCTGGTATCAACAAACTATGCAAGTAATACAAGTTTTGAAATAGTAAACAATGTTGCTACATGGCCAGATAGTTGGGAGTTTGATTCAAATACTGCCTCCCCAACAATGGTAAGTAATATACATCTTAATTCGATGGCGATAGATGAATATCCCTACCAAAATAAGCTTGGGAATAGTAATAAGGGTCCTAATTCTATTCAAATGATCAGGTTAGATGATTAATAATGAAAAAAGATTTTTTTCATTATTTGTTTATTTTTTTTACCGTTTTATTGGTTGCTTTTAGTTTTCGGCAAATGCTTCTAGTAATAAAAACGACATAAATAAAAAACAGATTATTTCTTCCCTTTTATTAAAAGCTAAGAATGCTTTAATCTCTGGCGATTATAAAATGGCAGAAAATTATTGGCAGCAGGTAAAAGGTATAGATTCATCAATGAAAAAACCTGCTTGGCTAGAAAAAAACGCTTATAAAAACACAAACAAAGATGACAACATATATACAGATGAAGCTAAATTTATAAAACTTCTTTATGAAATGCCTTATGAAAAGGCAAAAATTGAGCTTGATAAAAAACTTCTATTTAATCCTAATAATAGAAATTTAAGATTAGTTTATTTAGATTTAGCAGAAAAAAATAAAGACTTAGAGGAATCTGAAAGTCATCGTAAACTTTTAGGCATAGAAAGTCCAAAGCCTTCTTTTAATTATGTGGATTGGTTAAAATATTTTCTTATTATTATATTGCTTGGACTGATTATTTATGAAGTAGTAAGGATTTTTAGAATATCCAAAACATCTGGTGAATGATTTTTGATTTGGTTAAATAATTTTTATAAAAATTCTTTTAAATATGCCATAAGTAGGTCTCTAGCTGCTATGATTCCCTTGGTATGGGTTCTTTCATTTCCATGAGAAGCAGAAACTCCAGGACCGATTAAACCGACTCTTAAGTCGTGACCAGCTTTTAATGCCGCAGATCCATCTGATCCATAATGAGGGAATATGTCTATTCTATAGGGTATGTTATTTTTTTTCGCTAATTCTGTCAGTTTTTTTCTGAAAAAATAATCATAGGGTCCGGATGAATCTTTTGCACAGATTGAAACACAGGTTTCTATGCCTGTAACATTTTTACCAACTACTCCCATATCAACAACTAAAAGTTCTTTTACTGATTCTGGAATACCTGCACAAGCTCCATGACCAACTTCTTCATAATTAGAAAAGAAAAACATGACAGGAATTTTACTAACTTTTTCAGAACCTAAGTTTAGTATTGCATCAATGATTGCTGATGTTCCTGCTTTATCGTCAAGAAAATGGCTTTTTACAAAACCTGTATCGGTATATTCAAATCCACTTTCAAAAGCAATAAAATCACCAGGTTGAATTCCAAGGGCTTTTGTTTCTTCAGCTTTAAATACTTCTGCATCTACTCTAATGTGCATATTTTCTTCAGATCTGATTTCTTGCTCAGCCTTGTTATTTACATGAACTGCAGGATTATTCAATATAAGACTTCCTGTATAAGTTTTTTCTTCAGAAAATATTTTAACAGAGTTACCTTCAAAAGCCTGGAGCATGGGACCTCCAAGCTTTGTAAAGCTGAGTGTGCCGTCTTTATTAAAATCTCTGACCATAAGTCCGAGAGTATCAATATGGGCGGCGACTGCTAATGAAGGTTTTTTATGATTAGAAGCAATTAAAGCTCCTTTATTTGTATAATGGCATTTTATGCCATTTTGTTTCATTATATTTTCGATGTAATTTAGAACTTCATGAGTAAATCCTGTAGGAGAATAAATATTCAACAAATCTTTTAAAATAGATATGACTCGTGGTTCTTTATTCTTCTTCATTATTAAGCCTCAAATATATTTTCATTTTATTAGTTCTAAATCCAATGAACTTTAGCGATTCATTGGATTTCCATGAAATTTACAATTAATATAACCATCTTGGGTCAAGTCACCTATAGATTCATATTCACACTGGGGTTCTGGTCCAACAAGTTCTTTTATTAAGTAATGTTCTTTAACAAGGGTTTCCATATCTATTGTGGTCATCATTGTGGAATGATCCATATTATACATTTCTATGGCACCCTGTAAAATTCGCTGATTAGAAAAACACGAAGCTTTTTTAGCATGATATCTGGAGTTTTGGATTTTGTTTGAATGTGAACTGATAGCAAATCCGACTATTTCTGATATAAATTGTTTTATTTCAGCTTTACTAGAAAGAATAATATTATTGTTGTTTTGTTCTATTTTTAAATTATTTATAAAGTCTATAGTTTTTGCAGAAGCATACATTGTGCCTATTTGTTTAGGTAAATCTTCTATAAAAGCAGTTTCCAATGATTTTTTATTTGTTTCAAATTCTTTATAATAATTTTCAGTATATTCTTTTATCATTTTTTCTATTTCTGATTTTAATTGATTGACCTGGTTAGAATCTTGGGTAATCAATTCTAAGTTGATGTAATCTTCTTTAAAATAGCCAGCTAGAGAATCTATTTTTGAAGTTAATTCTGAAGGCAAAGTCGAAGAGGGGATGAATTCTTGAAGCGATTTAGTAATATAAAGAAAACAATTTGATTTTTCCATTACTTCAGAAAAAGCTTTAGGAGCTTTGGAGAAAGTTATTTGTTTTTGTTCTAATGCTTTACAGATTGTTTCATTACAAAATAAAATTATTTCATCGCTGTAGAATATAATAACTTTGTTATTTTCTTTAACTGTTTGGAATTTTTGTCCATCCATAGAAATAGAACCTATTTCTATATTCTGGTAACTGGTGTTGTTTACAGCACTTTTTATCATTGAAATTATTTTCTTTGTATTTAGATTACCGCTGATTACTGATAAAAAATCTATTCCTCCATTTGGTTTAACAGTAAAAATTCCTATTTTTTTAGCATCTTTTACTAAATCAATTGAATATCTGTTTTTAATACATTCTCTAACTTCACTGAAAGCTTTGGCTAAATTATTTTCTGTTTCAATATAACCTAAAATTTTTAAAGCCCATTCTGTATCAAAACAGATAACAGAAGTTGCTTGTTCTGGGAATGTTTCGAGTAGAGGACTGGCAACAACAGAATTTATTTGGAATAAAACAATAAACAAAACAAATATAAGTATTTTTTTCATAATTAACCTCTTTTTATCTTCTCATAGCTGGAATTTTACCATGTTTTTTACAAGCAATAACGCCGTCTTGGGTCAAATCACCTATGGAATAGTATTCACAACCTGGTTCAACGCCTTCAACAACACCTTTTAAATACTTTTCTTTGACTAAGGTTTGCATATCTAAAGTTGTCATCATTGTGCTGTGATCCATATTATACATTTCAACAGCACCTGTCAGTACTCTGATATTTGCAGAACATGATTTTTCTCTTGCTATATTCTTAGCTCTACCAAAATAATTAATGGCAACAGAGGATACGAATCCTACACCTGCTGCACCTAGCAATAGTTTCAGATTTGTATCTAATTTCTGGACAAGTATAATCGAATTTTCTTTCTGGGAAATATTTAGATTATCAATATAATCTTTATTTTTTGAAGAAGAAAGCATCTTGTCTATTAAATCCAAAAGGCTTTTAGATTCAAAATCAGGTGCTCTTAAGCTTCCTTTAGCTCTTTCATATGTATGATTTTGCATTTCATAAAAGTCTTTTTTGATTTTTTCGATATTATTCATCATGTTGTCTGCAGTTTGTTTATTTTTAAAACCGGCTTCAATACAGATAGTATTATTTTTATAATAGGCAGATACGCAATCTATTGTTTCTAAGCCTTTAATTGGTAAATTTAATGCAGATAGGAAAAGACTTATTTGTTTGCCTAGATAAATAAAGCTGTCTGTTCTTTCCATCATATTCTTTATAGGTAAAGGAATCGTAGAAAAGGTAATATTCTTTTGTTCGATTAGCTTAGAGGTTGGTTCATTGCATATTAAAATAGTTTTATTGCTGTTAAATATTATTCTAATTTTGTTGGTATTAATAGTCTGAACCTTTTTATCATTTATGTTTTGTGTTCCTATTGATAATAAGTTTTTATCAGAGGTATTCATAGCTTTTATTTTTGTGATAATATCTTCAATATTAAAATTGCCTTCTAAGAAGCCAACTATCTCAATACCTGTTGGAACTTGAAGAACGTAAAATCCAAAATGTTGAATGTCTTTATCTATGTCTATAGAAAGTCTATTTTTTAAGCAATTTAATATTTCTTCATTAACTTTTGCTGTTTCTTTCCCGTTATTATCCAGCAATGATTTTATATCATCAATTCCAAAACATAATACGCCAATAGTTTGATTCGGATAAATATCGGATAATGGTTTTGAATAACATGAACTTACTACGAACGTAAACAAACAAAGTATTAATAAAAATTTTTTCATTTGTTTCTCCTTATGTGATTATAATATTATAAAATTTGAATTTTTCATCGTCAACAAATTTAAAAGCTTATTGATAGTTGGATTATGCGGTATGAAATCTGGTGGAAGATAAAAATACAAAAATAATTGCACATTAAGTGTATATGTCGTAATATTCTAGGTAGGATTTTTTAACCTTTGGAGGAGTAGCGAAGAGGTCATAACGCGGCGCACTCGAAATGCGTTTACCAGCAATGGTACGCGGGTTCGAATCCCGCCTCCTCCGCTTTTTAAAACTGAGAACGGAAAATTGAAAACTGAAAGCCGAGAAATGAGAGTTGTGAGATAAATTATAAAAAAGGTGCTCAACATATTGTCTCAAAAGCAAAAGTAACGACCAAAACTGTTATTACAAAGATTTGCTATAAATAATGATTAATACATAAAAAAACTTTTTTATTGAACTTATGTATAATACAAGTTGTTTTTATAAACTTTATATAATATAAAATCATATCAAAAGAACTTTATTTTTTGTTTATTTGGTTAAAGCCATGAATATTTGATAATATATTGTAATTACTTGATGAAAGGACCTATTCAAAGATGGTAGTTCATATTGACAGAATAAAAAAGGCAATAAATATAGAAAATCCTGATGATATTTGTTTAGATGCAATAAAAGTAACGCTAGAAAAAGGTAAAACAGAGGCATCTAGATATTTATCGAAAAAATATGATGTTAGTCCTCACTTTTATGATTTAAATCTGTCTACCAACAATACTATCAATAGTAATTACGAAAACCAGAGTCTTGTAGATATACTATCAGAAGCTCTATGTTTGAATGATAAAGCGAACGCTTTTGCTGAAATTACAAAGTTTTTTAGCGATTTATCCGGTTCTATTGATAAAGAAAACTATTCTGTTTTTTTAAACAATATAGCAAAAACAACAGGCGAATTAAGTAAAAATCCGATGTTGCACGGTTTTGTGTTTGAAGATATTCAAGCACTTTTTTTTAATTTAAAAGCAAAGTTAGCTGGTAAAAATTTTTATGCAATAGTTGAAAGACCAGAAAATGGTGATTTCGGTAAAAATTCAATAGATATAAAAATCATTAATCCAAATGGAGTTAATCAACATTACTGTTTAAAATGCTGTAAAACAAGCGAAGCAACTATTCAAGCAATTAAAGACGGTGGTGATTATCTTGGACAACGTTTGCTTGTTCCTGATGATCAAGTTGAAGAAGTTCGAAAAGCTTTTCCAAAAAGAACAGTAACATCTGTATTATCTTATGATGGAATAAAAAGCAAGCCATATACATATTCTGAGTGTGTAAATGCTACAGAGGCTTTGAGAAATGGTAATTATGACTTTTTTAAAATGGATAATTATCCTCTAAAAGACATAGTTAATGCTGAATTTGAACTCATTAAAGATAGGTTCTTCTGTAGTTTATTAAATAGATTTGTTCCTGCATTAATAAAATCAGTTCAAAACAAGACTTTTGCTCCTATAACAGAAGCAGCAATGTCTTCCGCTAGAGATTCTTTAGAATACGGTGTTTTTTGTGGGATAAAAACTTATGCTGCTATTAAAGATATTGATTTTATAAACAAAACATCAAGTAATCATTTATTATTAGCAATAAACAGTGGTTTTGAAATTATAAAACAATTGAATGAAGTTCAAAAAGGTAATATTACTCTAATTGAAGCAGAAGAACGTTGTTTTAAATTTATGGTAAAAAGAAGTGTTGAACTAGGTTGTGTGGCAATTGGAGGTTCTATTGGAGGCTGCTTAGGAGGTCCAGTAGGAACTGGTGTCGGAAGTGCTATTGGTTCTGGTATAGGAAAAACTTATTCTGAAGCTATCGTTGATTGTTTAAATAAAAAATTAACAGAAGATTTAAAGATAAAAGTAGTTAACGAAATAGAATCTATAAATAAAATTGTAATAAATAGTTCAAATAATGTGAAAAAATATTATAATGAAACTAGTAATTATATACGCAATTTAGCTAATGTTTAAGGAGTTTATATGGGATTACCGAACACATTAAAACCTGGTGAAACCTGGTTCAAATTAGGTAAGGATTATTTAAAAAATAAAAAATATAACTTTTTGCAAATCTATTGATAATGATTCTAGAGAATTCAGACATCCTGCTGAAGTTCAGTTAGGTTATGCCTATTTTGGTATGAAAGAATATGAAAAGGCAATACCTCTTTTAGAAAAAGGTGATTCTTTAGATGAATACAAAAAATTAGCTTATTACTTTAAAGATATTAAAAAAAATATTAATTCTGCAATAGATTATTTTAAATTAGCTTATAAAAAAGGTTATCTTGATGGATATTACGAAATATCAAAAATATATATTACAAAGAATAATTATTCTAGCGCATGCGAAGCTATGGATTATGTAATTCCATATATTCAATCAAAAGAAGCAAGTCCATCTAAGAAAAAAGAAATTACACAAAAGTTGTATTTATTATTGGAAAAGTTGATAGATAGCTCCCAAGGCGATAAGGCTATTAATGAACGAAACAAAGATGAATTAGTAAAAGAAGCTAGTGGTTATGATATTGAGTATTTGTCTTGGTTTACAAAAAAATGGCGTAATATAAAAGAATCCTTATCAACTACACATAATTTAGTATTTATTGGTAGTGTTATAGGTCCTGGAATATTATGGCTAATAAAAAAAATATTTAGTAAAAAATAGAATAAATAAAATAAAACAAATATATAAAAATTTATTATGAATATAAGTATTACCATAATTTATATTCTAAGGATAAATTATATTTATGGATAAAATACTGTTTAAGCTTTTAAATACAAAACCTCAAATTGTTAATATTATTACTCAAGAAGAACAATATTGCTTAGAGTTGATTCAAAAATACTGCCAGCATGAAGATAGCAATTTTACAGAAACAGTTATTTATTCGCCAGGAGTTGGTTTTAATCAGCCAGTAAACAAAGAACTTATAGGTTCAGATTTTTTAGATAAAATAAATAATGGTGTAGAAGCCAATTATTTTAATTATAAAATATTGGTGCTTATTGATTTTCAAGAAATGGTAAAATCTTTAAGTGTAGTAAATACCATAAAAAACGTGATTTTTAATAATGATAACTCTGTTGTTGTTTTTATATCAAGAAACCTTATCTTACCACCAGAGCTTAATTCTTTTTCTATTACATACGAGACTGAACCATTAAGAAATGAAGAGATTGAAGAAGTTATTAAAAGCTTAAATTATTCTTCTCAAAATGCCAGCTTTAAGCAAGAGCTTTTAAAAAATATAAATCTATGTTATGGAATGTCTAGAGCTGAAATAATAAATAGCATAAAATATGCTTTGGCTACTTATGCTAATACAAGAGAACAAATAAATAGCTTTAAATCTAATAGAACCAGAGCGATAAGTCAAAACAGCAGGCTAGACTATATTGAATTAACAAATAGTTTTGAAGAAATAGCTGGTTTTAATAATTTGAAAGAATGGGTGAATAATATCGATAAATTTAAAAATCGCCCTGACTTAATGCCTAGAGGAATGCTTCTTGTAGGAATTACTGGATGTGGAAAATCTTTGTGCGTAAAAGCAACTGCCAAACAACTGAATATTCCTCTTCTTAAACTGGATTTTGGTAGAATACTTGATAAATATGTTGGAGAGTCGGAAGAAAATATAAGAAAAGCCTTGAAAGTAGCAGAACAACTTTCTCCTTGTGTTTTATGGTTTGATGAATTTGAAAAAGCTATAGGTTCATCAAAAGATAGTGGTTCAGACAATAATATTTCTCAAAGAATTCTTGGCTATATATTAACTTGGCTACAGGAACATAAATCTTCTGTTTTTACAGCAGCAACAGTAAATAACATAAGTAAATTGCCTTCAGAACTATTGAGAAGAGGTCGCTTTGATAAAATTTACTTCGTTGATTTTCCAAGCTTAGATGAAAAAGATGAGATTATTAGAATTCATCTTAGGAAACTAAAGTTATCTGGAATTCAAGAAAATGATATTAGAAAACTATCTAAAGAAATGCATGAATTTAGCGGGGCAGATATAGAATATGTTATAAAGGAAGCTGCCCGACATAATTATGGTTCTAATAGAAGTTTGTTTGAAGATATTATGACTACAATAAAAGCCACACATTCTGTTAAAGAAATGATGTCCGATGAAATTGGTAATATGAAGGGAGAATTTCGTGGTAGACATTTTGAAGCTGTATAGTTTAGATTCATTTTTAATGTTGAAATAATCAAATTATATTGATTAATACTTATCTTACTTATGCTGAGGATTTTTCCCCTTATGTTTGATTTTGAAAAATTTTATAAATGCATGACCAGATGTGGTCTTGGTAAATGGAATGAGAAATTTGAAATCATATTAGAGAATGCTGTCAATAAACCTGACGGCAACCTTCCTGATTGGATGAAAGCTTTATCTGAATTACCAGATATTGAAACAGAAGATGGTATTTTTATAAAAGATAATGCATGGATAACGGCTAAAGCTAAAAAAGAAGTAGATTCCAAGCAACTTAATGACTTGAAAACAGCCTTAATGAAGCTATCGCCTTGGCGAAAGGGGCCTTTTGATATTTGTGGGGTAGAAATAGATGCTGAGTGGCGTGCAGATATAAAATGGAATCATTTAATAAAGGGGATTAGAGATTTAAAAGATAAAATCGTTTTAGATTTGGGCTGTAGTAACGGTTATTACACATACAGAATTTCTGAATATAATCCAGCTATGGTTTTAGGGATAGATCCGTCAAGAATTTGTTGGATGCAATTTGAAGCATTGCAAAAGTATCTTAAATATCCTAATGCTTTTTATCTACCAATAGGATTTGAAGACATGCCAGAAAATTGTGCTATTTTTGATACTATTTTTGCTATGGGTATTTTATATCACAGGAGAGATCCTTTTGATTTTTTAAGAGCATTAAAATATATGTTAAAAAATGGTGGGGAGCTTGTTTTGGAAACTATTACTATAGAGGGAGACGAAACAACTGTATTAGTGCCTGAAAATCGTTATGCTGGAATGAAAAATGTCTGGTTTTTCCCTTCAGATAAAGCTTTAGTTGTTTGGCTAAAAAAAGCTGGTTTTAAAAACATATCAGTTGTTGATAAATACATGACAACAAAAGAAGAACAACGCCAGACGTTGTGGATGACCAATGAATCTTTAAACAATTGGTTAGATCCTGATGATTGGTCAAAAACAATAGAAGGGCTGCCTGCTCCAGTTAGAACGATAATAACCTGTAATAGATGATATAAATGAGATTACTTGAATTTATCCAAGAATAATGATATTTTTCCATTCGGAGAAAATAATTAAAGATGATATTTCATATTTTAAAAACAATATTAGTATTAGCAGGAACTATAACAGGGGTTTCATTAGCTTATTCCTTAGCAGATAGTTATCCTGCAGCAGTAAGAGAATTAGTTCCACTAGAAAATCCTTATTTCGTTTTGGCCTCTTTATTTGGTTTTATAGGATACTTGCTTTGTTCTATGATTGGTAGGGAGCTAAATGAATGGATTGAAAAGAAAATAGAAGAAACTAATGTATATAACTTAACTTGGAGTGCTGTTGGATTTACTTTAGGTACTATAGTTGCAAACCTTTTGTTTATACCTGTATACATATTGATGTTTAAATACGTTGGCAATATAAATACTGATAGCCAATATTTAGCAACAATTGTTTCTTTGGCTTGTTTGGTACTCCCACTTATATTCACTTTAGTATTTGCATATCTAGGAATAAGAATTATATTAAGATACAAGAAATATCAAAATATGGCTAAAGGTGAAGAAGTTAAGGTTTTACCAAAAATAATTGATTCTACAGCAATTGTTGACGGAAGATTTGCAGACTTATTCAAACTGGGTTTTATAGAAGGAAACATTATAGTTCCTAACTTCATAGTAAACGAACTTATATATTTAAATAATTCCAATGATATAAACAAGAAAAGTCGTGGACAAAAAGGTCTGGATACTATTGAAAAGCTTAAAAAGTCTTTTCCTGATAATTTTGTAATCATAAATAACGATTTTGAAGATATTGATGAAGTAAATAGTAAATTAGTCAGACTAGCAACAGAATTAAAAGCTTCATTAATCACTCAGGATTTTAATACAAAAAAATTAGCTGAATTAGAAAACATAAAAGTTCTTAATTTAAATGATCTTTCTAATGCTTTGAAACCAATATTTGTCAGCGGAGAAGACATAGAAATTCAGATTGTAAAAAAAGGGAAAGAATCATATCAGGGTGTTGGATTCTTATCTGATGGAACAATGGTCGTCATAGAAGATGGCGGAGACCATGTCGGCGAAGTGGTTAAAACCAAAGTTAACAATATTTTGCAAACAGGAGCAGGAAGAATAGTCTTCTGTAGAATTGGCGAAAAAAAGGAAGTTAATTAATTAGAAAGAGGAACTTATATGGGCTTACTGGTTAAAGAAATAATGGATAAAAATCCCATTGTCGTAACAGAAGAATATACGATATTTGGGATTAGAGAAATTATTATTCTGAGACAGCCTGATTGTATTTTAGTTACTAATGAAGATAAGAAATTAAAAGGGATACTGACAAATGCCCATTTAGCTGCTGTCGACGAAATAGATAGCAACGATAAAGTTTCCAGTATAATGATTCGCAATTTTATGCGTGTCAATCCCAATATGTCTGTAAAAGAAGCTGCCGCACTACTTTCTGCAAGTGAATTAGAAGCATTGCCAGTAATTGATGAAAATGAAGAAATCGTTGGAGTTGTAACTTATAAAGACATAGTAAAAGATTTGGTAGAAGACCATGAAACAGCTCTGACTCCGGAATCCGCAGTAATATATCTAGCTATGACGAAAGATTCTGAACAGGAAGAATACTGGTTGCAAAAAGTTACAAACAAAGGCTATAGAGCGGCAATAACTCAAGTTGGAGCTACAGCAGAAAAGCTTCCAATAAAACTACGAGAAGCAGCTATTGTAGCCTCAATAGCCCGTTCTGTAATAAGAGAAGACACAAGAGAAAAATATGCTGTTAGCACAGCAGTTCGAGATATTTATAGTCAATGTTATACCATTAACCCAGGTTTGGGTGGTGGTTTTAAAGTCGCAATAGTCCGTGGCGAAGGTAGAATAGCTGTTGCTGCCTTTGGTCGCTGCGGTCATGCTCTTTCTAATGGTAATGAGCAAATTTTTATGGGGAGCAATATAATTTAAAATGTCTGAAGAAATTCGTGTTCGTTTTGCACCCTCTCCAACAGGTTATCTTCATGTTGGTGGAGCTAGAACAGCCTTATTTAACTGGCTTTGGGCTAGAAAAACTGGTGGAAAGTTCGTTTTACGTATAGAAGATACTGATGAAGCACGTTCTACTGTAGAATCAGTTAACGGTATGCTTCATGATTTGAAATGGCTTGGTTTAGATTGGGACGAAGGTCCTGAATATGGTGAAGGAATAGACCCATATAAGCAGCAAAAAGGCGATAAAGGTCCATATTTTCAATCTCAGCGTTTGGAAATTTATCAGAAAATAGCTCATGAACTAATGGATAAAGGTATTGCCTATCCATGCTTCTGTACTGATGAAGAATTAGAAGAAAAACGCAAAAAGGCTGAAGAAGAACATAGAAGTGTTCATTACGATGGAACCTGTCGTAATCTTACAAAAGAAGAAGCTCAAAGAAGAATTGACGCTGGTGAACCTTATACAATCAGAGTAAGAGTTCCTCAAAAAGATTATGTTCTTGAAGATGAAGTTCGTGGTCGAGTTGAATGGAAAGCTGGAACGTTAGGCGATTTCATTATTCTTCGTTCTAGTGGAATGCCTGTTTATAATTTCTGTGTTGTGGTAGATGACGCTCTTATGGGCATTACTCATGTAGTTAGAGCTGAAGAACATCTTACAAATACTCATCGTCAGCTTATTCTTTATGAAGCACTTGGAATGAAGCCTCCTAGATTCAGTCATGCTTCGTTAATTCTTGGTCCAGATAAGTCTAAGTTGTCAAAGCGTCATGGTGCTACTTCTGTTGGGCAATATGCAGAAGAAGGTTTCTTACCTGAAGCTATGATTAATTTCTTAGCTTTGTTAGGTTGGAACGAAGGCAACGATAGAGAAATTTATTCTGTTAAAGAATTGATTGAATGCTTTGAATTAAGCCATATAAGCAAATCTCCTGGCGTTTTCGATAAAGACAAATTAGTCTGGATGAACGGTCAGCATTTGCGTGCAATGCCTGTTGACGAACTTATTCCATTGGTTGCTCCATTACTGAAGAAGGCTATGCCAGATGATAAGCGTTTGGATGACCCAGTAATAATGCACAAGCTTGTCGAACTTATTCAGGTAAAGATGACTCTGTTGACTGACGCTCCAGAAGTTGCAAAGACTTTCTTTGAAGCTAGTGAACCAGAAAATGATGAAGCTAGAGCAATGATTGAAACAGAAAAATCTAAAAAGCTTTTTGAAGCTCTCGCAGTCGAATTTGAAAAATGTGATTGGGTTAGAGAAGGCTATAATGCAGCAATTAAAGCCGCTAGCAAAATCGCTGAAGTCAAGGGCAAAGATCTTTATATGCCAATAAGAGTTAAAATTACTGGTTCTTGTCATGGTCCAGAACTAGTAGGCATTTTAGATGTTCTTGGTCGTGAAGAAACAATAGCTAGATTGAAAAAATAAAAATATATAATGGCAATGTTAGCAATCATTAGAATAGGCTCATAATAAATGGAATATAAAAAATAATTGTATGAAAATAATAATAGATTTTTTTGCTTCCATTAAAACTGCAATATTCTTTATATGTTTGCTAACTTTGTTTGCCATTATAGGTACGGTTATTCCACAACGTCTAGAAGCTATAAATTATATAAATGGATTTCCTAATTTATGGCAGCCAATTTTGTGGCTTGGCTTTGATGATATGTATCGAAGCCCTTTATTTATAGGAACCCTTTTTTTACTTTCTGCCTCAGCTATTATATGCGTTTGGTTTCGTTGGAAAGTAGTATCTAAAAAATTATTTAATAGACTAGAAAGTGTTAGTATTGATGAAATATACGCATTAAAAGTTTCTAAAAAACTAGAAGGAACTAATCTATCAGATAATATAATCAATGATTATAAGGTTCATACTCTTCAAGATAACACAAGAATAGCATTTAAAAGTTATGGTAAATCAGCTTTAGTTGGTGGTTTAATACTTCATTTAGGGCTAGTTTTGATATTTGCTGGTGGTTTGCTTGGTTTAATTCTAGGAGTTGAGTTACCTATAAATGGTAAGGAAGGTGAAAAAATACCTGTTCCTTCTCTTAAAGTAATAAGAGCAGCTTATAAAGCAGATAACCTAAGTCGAAAAGCAAGACAGATCCGACAATTTTCTCCTTCAAATCCTAAATTAGAAGAAATGCGGGAAGAAATACAAAAACTACATCAGATTTATAGCGAAGGATTAATGCATCCTGAATTTAAAGTTGCTTTTGATAAGCTTTGGGTAGAGCATTATTCTAATGCAAGTGGAACCAGAGAAGGAATAAAAAGCTGGAATGCAGAATTAAGATTCATAGATGTAGCTTCTGGTTCCTTATTTAACGAAACAAATGTAAGTTCTTCCAAAGTAATAAAAGTTAATGAACCTCTAAGCTATAGAGAATTTGATTTTTATCTCGCAAACTGGAATAAAAATTGGGAAAAAATAAAACTTAGTGTTGATTATGTTCCTAATATTGAAGGCTGGGAAGATTACAAACCAGAAGAAGGAGAATTCCCTCAAAACATTCAGGTTTCTGTAAGCGAACCATTTTCAATAAAGGGTTTCCCATATTCTCTTGTAATTAGTCAATTTTTTAATGATTTTAAAATATCTAAAGCCAATAATCAGATTTTCAATTCTTCTAATGAATTAAAGAATCCTGGTTGTATTATTGTAGCGTATGACAACGAAGCGAATTGTGAAGTTGGGCATACTTGGGCATTCGGAGAAAGTAATGCAAAGAAATTTGAATTTGCTCACGCAAGTACAAATTTACCATTAAAATTTGTTTTTCAGGATGCTAGTTTTTGTTATGAAGTAACTATGCAGATGAGTTACGATCCTGGCAAGCCAATTGTTTGGCTTGGGTGTTTTCTATTCTGCTTTGGAATGATGCTTACTTTTTACGTGTCATATCGTGAAGAATGGATAATTATAAAACCAGATAAAAGTATTTTTATTGCATTAAGTTCTAATCGTTCTTCAGAAATAATAAAAAAAGAACTGCCTACTTTTGAAGAGAAACTTCGTAACGGTTCTAAAGAGGATAATTAAATGAACCAAGCTAACATATTTACAATTTCAATGGTTTTCTATTTAATCTCGTTTGCACTCTACTGTATTTATATGAGTTATAAAAAAGAAAACATATATAAATTCGCTCGATTTGCAAATTGGATTGGTCTTATTTCTGCTTTAGTTGGTTTAGGTCTGCGATGGCAAGAAGCAGGTCATCCTCCATTGTCTAATATGTATGAATCAATGCTGACACTGTCAACATTGATAGTATTAAGCGGTGTCTTATTTACTATAAAACACCCTTTAGCTTTATTGGAAGCGGGTTCTAGCGTTTTTGCTATTATGATGATTGGTATTGCTTCTCTTTTTCCAGATGAAGTTCAACCTCTTATACCAGCCTTACAGTCAAAGTGGCTTTATGTGCACGTTTCTTTGGCATTTTTAGGTGAAGCCTGTTTTGCTGTTGCTTTTATATTAAGCTATATGTACTGTTTAAGGCGAATTTTAGGTAATGCAGCTGGAAAAACTACTTTTAATAATAGATTTGAAAAATTAGCCTGTTACGTAGTGACAGTAGGTTTACCTTTTATTTTTATTGCAGGAATGATTTTATTAGCACTTACTTTAAAAGAAAAACCTGACTATGCTGATAAATGGCAAAATGTAGTGTATTGGCTCATATGTCCTGCAATTGTTGTTTCAATATTGCTTTCTATACTTACTTATTTTTTCAGGGGTGCTATTGGAAAAGGTGCAGAAAAGTGGCTTCCAGAAGATTCTGTTCTGGATAATTTAACTTATCGAGCAATTGCTTTGGGATACCCTCTATATACAGTTGGCGGTTTGGTTTTTGGCATGATATGGGCAAATAAGGCTTGGGGGAGTTATTGGAACTGGGATCCTAAAGAAACCTGGGCTTTGGTTACTTTTTTAGTCTATTCCGTATATCTACATGTTAGGATTGCTCGGGGTTGGAGCGGAATATGGACGGCTTGTCTTGCCGTTGCTGGTTTTTCTGTAACTTTGTTTACACTTTTTGCGGTAAACTTTTTAATCAGCAGCCTGCATTCTTACGTTTAACCCTCACCACCCACTAATCACCAATCACTAACCATCACATATATTCTTTCTTATCTCTAAATTTTATACATAGTTTAGCCGATAATCTAGGACAGATACTATAAAGTGAGGCAACAACTATGCAAACAAAACAATCTCGCTGGTTATTTATATTTACTGTTTTAAGTATTCTTAGCTTGTCGTTTTCTTCTAATACGGTTCAAGCTGATTCAAACTGGCTTAGATATTTTAAGAAAGATTCTTTATTGAACACTTATAAAACCTGTTATGCTGTTTTGGATGATACGCTTTGGACTGGTACCTATGGTGACGGAGTCATTATAAAAGATGGGAAAAGCGTAAAAAAAATTACAAAGATCTTCTTCTGTAGATGATGGGCTTGTTTCTGATTATATTACCTGTATTACTTTTGATGAAATACGACATAAAGTTTGGATAGGAACCAATATGGGGCTTAGTTGTTGTGACTATGAAGGCCAGGAATGGACTAGATACGTTGAAGGTAAGGAATTGCCTAATAATGTAATTAGGGCTCTTGCTATGGATAATTCTGGAAATTTATGGGTTGGAACACCATCTGGGATTTCTGTATTTGATGGTGAAAATTGGAAAACCATAAATGAAAAAAATGGCCTTCTTCAGGCTAGTATACATTCTATTAAAGTTAAAGGAAATGTCGTTTGGGTAGGAACAGTTGGCGGTTCTGTCAGTCGTTATAAAGATGGACAATGGCAGACTGTGGTAGGATTTGACTAATGATTCAGACTGCTCATAGAGGAATTTATGAATTTCTTTGGTCTGAGCACAAGAATTCTGTTTTAAGTGTTTCAATAAAAGCTTTCCAAGGAATTGCTTCTAAGCTGGGTAAACGGCCTATGCTTCTGGCTTTGATGAAAAAATTTGCAGAACATGCTTATGAACCAGAAACAGAACGTTATAATGCTTTATTAAACGCTTATGATGAAATTAAAGATGTTCTTTCCAGAAAAGAACGTCAATTAATAATAGAAACTCTTTTGGAAAACGAGGATGAAGCAGCTAATTTAATATATACTTTACCTCTTAAATATAATTGTAAAGTGTTAAGTGGGTGTAGATTGTTTTTCCCTAGAGAACAGGGATTATATAAATTTTGGGATGCTCAAGACAAGCCAGGTTTGTGGCTGTGTTTTGGAGCATTCCAATTTCATTTATCACCAATGCAGCTCATAAGTAAAATTTGTTTAGCTACTTCTATAAAATTCAAAGATATTATAGAAATTCTCTGTTCTTTGAAAAAAGGTATTGATTACACAGAATATCTTAATTATCCAATGGATTTGAGAGAAATACTTCAAAAACATGTTATGGTAGCTTTACCAGGGAAAAAGTCTGCATGGCTTAATCCTAGAATAAATATTGATGAATTAACCGACGATATAGATAAACTTGAAGTAGATCAGCTTGAAACCTCGGCTTTGGCTATTGAAAAGATTTGGGATGCTTCTGATTATTTACCAGATATTATTTCTAAAATACCCGAAAAAAAAGATTTCCAAGAAGCTTTTTCAGAAGAATCTTTGCCTTTTGTTAAATGGAATAATAGTTTTGATGCTAAAGAAGCTTATGAAGAACTAGACGAGAGATTTATTTCAAGATTAGCTCAAGATAATGGACATATTTAAGCGAAAAAAATACCTTCTTATTTAAGAAGGTATTTTTTTTTTGTGTCAAAACAGTAAGTGAATAATAATATTTTTAGTTTTGAGCTTCTTCTTTTACTTCTTCTTTGGGAGCTTCTTCAGCTTTTTTGCAGCAAGCTACTTTATTATAAATAACTGCACCGAGACAACCACCAACGATAGGAGCAACAATGAAAAGCCATAACTGCTGGATTGCCCAACCACGAACAAAAAGGGCAACTGCAACGCTTCTTGCAGGATTTACAGAAGTATTAGTTACAGGAATGCTTATTAGGTGGATGAGAGTTAAACACAAACCAATTGCTATTGGAGCAAAGCCTTTAGGAGCTCTTTCATCTGTAGCACCCATAATTACAAATAAGAAAACAGCAGTCATAACAACTTCTGTAACAAGGGCAGCACCCATGTTGTAGCCCATCGGAGAATGATCAGCATAACCATTACATGCAAAACCAGAAGCAACAACATCGAATCCTGCTTTTCCGCTAGCAATAAAATAAAGAACGCCAGCAGCAGCAATCCCGCCTAAAACCTGGGCGATAATGTAAGGAGCAAGTTCTTTTGAGTCAAATCTTCCACCTGTTGCTAATCCAATTGAAACTGCTGGATTAAGATGACAGCCAGAAATATGGCCTATAGCAAAAGCCATAGTCATAACGGTAAGACCAAAAGCAAGTGAAACACCTGCCCAGGCTATGCCAACATTTGGTGCACCAGCAGCGAGAACTGCACTACCGCAACCGCCTAATACTAACCAGAAAGTGCCGATAAATTCGGCAGCATATTTATTCATAATATCTCCTAGAATAATAATAAAATTTCGTAGGCTTTTATACTACTAAATTTCTTGATAGTCAAGTATGCTATATTAGCAAATTATTAAAATGTTAATTGCAAAAGTAAATGCAAGTTAAATTGCGTTTAGTTCTGCAAAAATAGAAATTGCATTTAGTCCTGCAATTTTGATTTAAATTTTTAAAA
>CAJOND010000067.1 GCA_905236675.1 Candidatus Rifleibacteriota bacterium
AAATATGAGAAATTTTTATATAGCTTATCCTAAATTCCCTAGACACTGTCTAGGGAATTTGAGTTGGTCAAATATAACTAAAATAATTCGTTTAGACAATATAGAAGAACGAAATTATTACTTAAAAGAGGCTGCTGAACAAAATTGGTCATATAGACAATTAGAGCGAAATATAAAAACTGGTTATTATCAACGTCTTTTATCTTCCCAAAATAAAGAAACAAATTTAGTTTCCCATCAGACTTCTAACATCATAAATACAAAAGAATTGCTAAGATTTGTTTATGATTATGCCCTAGACAGTAACCGCATCAATAATCAAGATGTTGGCAAGCCCTAGGGCTTTGCATTTTAGATAAAATTCAGTGGAAAAAGACATAGTATAAAATATATGTTTTAAATTCAAAAACCAAATAAATCAGAATGACTACCTGTTTCTGTTGCAACAATAATTAAAATATTATTAAGCTTTTTATATAATAAAAGCCAATCAGGTTCTATATGACATTCTCGAAAATCATTTAAATTTCCTGTTAATTGATGGTCTCTATAGTTAGCAGGTAAATCATCTCCTTTTTTCAACAGATTTAAAACTGTTACAAGTTTAGCCAAGTCCTTACCACGTTTCTTCATTCTTTTAACATCTTTTTTCATTTTAGATGTAAACTCTATTTTAAACATGTGGCTAATCCTCTAACATAGCTCTTACTGCTTCTTCTCCAGTGTTATATGGACCATTTAGATTTTTGCACAATCTTGCATCTTCAATAGCTTGTAATGATTCTTTATTGATACGCCTATGACTTATAGCAAAAGGGATTCCATCAAACTCAATGGCGGCATTTAAAAACATACGAACAGCAGTAGAAGTGTCTAATCCCAAACTTGCAAAAAGTTGATCTGCATTTTTTTTAACTAAATCGTCTACACGAATTTGTAGTGTTGCCATAATAATCTCCATTACAAAATCATTTAAATGTCATTAATATTGTATATTATTTTAAGATGTTCGTAAAATAAAAGCAAGTTATTGTAGCAGGGCAATGCTAATTATATCCATACTCTTCCCCTACTAATCTATCTTTGCTTGAAATTTTAACGAATCAAACGAACAAGACCAGCAAGAGATTTTAAATTTGATTGCGTTCAAGAAAGCAATGGGAAAGCAACAATAATAAGGTAAAAACATTGTTAAGTGAAGATATAATCAATAAATATCGAATTGATGCGGAAGGTTTGGCAAAGTATTTTTCAGATTTGTATTTTTCAAACCATAAAAGAGAATTTCCCATTAATTCATTTCAAATACTAACAGATTTTGGGATTCATTTTGTATTTAGAAATTTCGTAAAAAATGAAGGTCTATATTTACCAACAAGTAAAGAATCAAAAATTATATTCTTGTTTTGAATATCCAGAATATGGAGGTAAAATTCGCCAATCTAATCCAGTAGTTCTCGGAGCTAAATTCGAAACAGTTGATTATACAAATATTGTTAATGAATTAGATGCTCTCAATAATAGAGTTAAGTATTTAGAGCAAAATTATACTTCTATGAAAAAGAGCGAAATAATAAAGGAAATAACAAAAATCCATCATAAATTAACGGTAATTCATCCATTCCCAGATGGAAACGGAAGAACGAGTCATGGTTTTATGAACCAAATGCTTTTAAGATATGGTTTAATGCCATTTTATGTAAAAACTAATAATAGGTTCGAGTATATAGCAGCTTTGGAATTTGTTGACCAATACGAAGATTTTGACTAACTAAACCTCTTTGTAATTGATAGCATGATAGATTTTTGCATAAAATTTTACCAAATGACGAAAAATTAAACGTTGCAATAATATAAGCTCTCTAAAATAATTTTTATATATTTACCACAGTGCTTGATATTTTATTAAATTTAACGAAAAACTCTCAAAACAAAAGAACAATAGTTATATAATTCATTATCCTGTTTGTCTGCTAAAATATCACTTATGCATATCCAATTCAAAATATTTTATAGTCTTAACTTTAATTGAGTCACATTACAAAAAAGGTATACTAACAAAAAAGTAGTCTATTGCCTATTAGCTTTTTTTACATTAGAGCAACAATCAAAAAAAAAAAAAAAAAAAAATTTATGCTTTACATTTACAGAATTTTATTCAAATTCGATTGTTAAGCAAATAAACCAGTGTTATAATAACAATAATTATTAGAAAGAAGGAAAATAAATGTTGCTTGAATTTACTTGTTCGAATCACAAGTCTATTCGTGATGAAGTATTATTTTCAATGATAGCTGGAAACGACAACACCTACGAAGAAAAAATTTATAAGATTGATAATATAAAAATCCTGAAAACAGCTGTTATCTATGGAGCAAATGGTTCAGGTAAAAGCAATTTTATAGATGCTATTTCTTTTGTCAAAAATCTTGTTGTTAATAGTATACATAATCAGCCTGGTCAAGGTATACGCCAAACTCCACATAAACTTAACGATTTTAATCAAGAAAGTTCTTACAATATAAAATTTATTATTAAAGATATAAGATATGTTTTTGGTTTTTCATTAAAGAACATGCTTGTTTCAGATGAATATTTATATTATTTTCCAAATAACAGGCAAACAAAAATATACGAACGTAATGATAAAACTTTCAGCGAAGGAAATAAGTTTAAAGGGAAATTCTCCGTATGCAAAGAGGTATTAAAGCCAAATCGCTTGTTACTTTCCTGTGCAGCAAATTTTAGTTCTATTCAAGAAGTCGCTAACGCTTATAGTTTTTTTGCCAATGAACTTATTGTGTATAGTCCATTGAATCACGACAACTGGATGAACTACTCTCTTTATCAAATAAATAGCAATCCTAAAATAAAGGCAGCAGTAATTAATTTTTTGACAGAACTTGGAACAGATATAAAAGATATTAATGTATCTATTGATCAAAAGAAATTAGAGCCTTCTGAATTACCGCCATTTTTATCTGATAAATTTAAAACGATTATTCTTCAAAACAAAATAGATACCATTACGTCAAAAGTTATATATGATGATTTTGAAATAGATTTAATGTTAGAAGAATCTACTGGAATAAAAAAATTATTTAGTATTCTATGCCCATTCATCGACATTATTTTTAAAGGAAAGGTTCTTATATGCGACGAACTAGAATCTAGTCTTCATGAATCTCTTTTCTATGGGTTGGTGAAATTATTTATCAATACAGACGCAGGTAAATTTGCACAATTAATTTTTACTACTCATGAAACAGGATTAATGAATTTAGATTTACTCAGACGCGATCAAATCTGGTTTACTGAGCTAAGAAAAAAAGATAGATCTACCGATCTCTTTTCTCTTGCAGAATTAAAAAACGTAAGGAAAGAAGAAAACTTTGAAAAAGGGTATATTGCTGGCAAATACGGTGCTATACCTATGTTAAACCTGAATTTTGCTGATATTATATCTAAATTGTGAGTTGGAAAGAAAAAGGTATGGCGAAAAAACGAAATCTTGCATTAGCTCCTAGGAAAGAAAAACAACGTGAAGCTCAAATAGTTTCTATGCCAATTCATTTTACTTTATCTGAAATTCAACAGCATTTTATTGAAAGCATGAATTCTGTTAAAGAGCAATATGAAGTCGCTGATTCCTTAGCAAATGAAGGTAATATAAACGGTTGTAAAACGATCTGGCGTTCACAGATTGTCTTAGCTGAGGGACTATTGGATTTTTATATTCATGAAATGAGTAAATACTGTCTTTTTAGAATGTTTACCAACAACTGGAGTAAATCAGAAAAATATGCTTCATTTATGGTTCCTTTAGGTAAAGTAGAAGAAGCAATAGATGCTTCAGAATCAAAAGATTGGTTCTTTGCTTATTTAAATGACCGCTTTAGTCGAGATGTTTTTATTTCAAAAGAAAGTATGAAAGAACAATTAAATTTAATAGGTATTGGATTTAATCAAGTAATGACTAAAGCGTTCCCATGCGAAAGTGAAGAAAAGTCATATAAAACTGGTGCAATGATTATAGCTGAATTATTTAAAAGACGAAATGAAATAGCCCATCAGAATGATCGTAGCCATGAATCAGCTGAACAAAATGATATTACTAAAGAATTTGTTTCTGATTATATTTCTAAAATTGAAATAATAGTAAATTCAATTCATGAAATAGCAAAAGAAAAAGATTAAGAATAAAAAGGTTAAACCACAAATTTAATATCTTTGTAGTAAACAAAAAAACATATAATATAAATGAATTATATTATATAAAATTACTTTTACTAAACAGACCGTCTTTCACATTTAAATTGTTTGAGAAAATAATATTTAATATCAATAATTTATTAAAATTTGGTGGAATACCAACACATAATTATTTAGATTTAATTTGTAACCACTGGTATACCCAAAGGCGAAAACGTTAAAAAATTACATTGCTAATTCTATCTTAAAATTTTAATCAAGGCTTCGGCGATGCTTTTTGCTTCTGATTCGGTATTATTGTGCCCCAAAGATATTCTGATTGTGCCTTTAGCGTATTCTTCTGGAATTTGCATCGCTTTTAGAACATGAGAGATTTGGGTCTTTTTACTATCGCAAGCTGAACCTGTTGAAATACATATACCCATTAAATCTAGTCTATGAAGAAGCATTTCTCCTTCACTATTCTTAAAAGATAAACTAACGTTACCTGGAACTCTATTATTTGAGCCATTACGAATAAAATCTATTTTTGCTTCTGTTAATTTATTAATTATTATATCTTCCAGAGTCTTAAGTTTAGAAATATTAGTATCAATATTTTCTACATTATATTTTAAAGCTGTTGCCATACCAACAACACCAGCAACATTCTCTGTCCCACTACGTAGACCAAATTCTTGTGCCCCACCATCATTTAAAGGATATTTTGTTCCCTTTTTCATATAAAGAAAACCAACACCTTTAGGTCCGTTAAATTTGTGTGCTGAAGCAGACAATAAATCAACACCTAATTCATGAACATCAAATTTTATATGACCTACAGCTTGAACAGCATCAGTATGAAATATAGCACCATTTTTATGAGCTATTTCGCACAATTCTTTTATTGGCTGAATTGTTCCAACTTCATTATTCGCCATCATCACCGACACAATCTTTATTTCGTTATCGTAATTGTGAACAGTCGTTAGATTGCGTGGCAATCCACACCCCCTTTCGTAAAGGGGGATGTCAGGCTTTGCCTGACAGGGGGATTTTTCTTTTACAATCACTCCTTCTCTATTCACAGGCAAATAAATAACCTTATGCCCCAATCTTTCCAAAGCAAGACAACTATTTAAAACAGCTTTATGCTCTATTTGAGATGTAATAATTGTTTTTGGAGTGTTATCACTTAAAACAACACCTTTTAACGCCCAATTATCGCTTTCTGTTCCACCAGAAGTAAAAAATATTTCATCAGGTAAGGACCCAACACAATCAGCTATTATTTTTCTAGCTTCTTTCAAAGCCTTTTTTGCTTTTTGCGAAAAAGCATAAGGTTGAGAAACATTAGCATATTCATCAAGCAAAAAAGGTTTCATTGCTTCAAAAGCACTAGGCAATAATTTTGTTGTAGCTGCGTTATCTGCGTAAATCATTTGAATAGTTCACAGCCTTCTTCTTTGAACTGTTCAATTTTATCTAGAATATCCTGAACTTCACAATTCAAATACTCGGCTAAGCAATCCATACAATAATAATTATTAATATTTTTACCTATTAATTTTTTGTTTATACCGATAGTATCTTTATTTAAATGCTCTTTTCCACAAGCACAACAATTAATTATTTTCATCTATGTTTTTAATAGAAAAGCTTGGCATCTGCTTTTCATCCTTTTTATACTCTTTATCCAGAATTGAAAGTTGTTGCTGAATAATATTTCTCATTTTTACTGCTGGTCTCAAGCAATATTGAACGAATTTCTTTCTATTTACATCTTCAACTGTTCTAACATCTGGGAACAACAATTTAAGATAAGCAGTTGTAATCCTCTTTACCGCCTCAACATGACGTTCATAAGAATGACTGTCATATTCAATTAACTGATCAACTATAGCTCTATAATTAATATCTTTTCTCAATTCATGAAGAATACTACAAAAATATTCTGTGTTAAGTGCCCATCCAGAAACTTTTAATCCAGGTTGCATTGGTGGAATATTCCAGCCTTTAATAAAGCCATGCAATCTATCAACCAAAGCACTTTCCTGGAACAATACAGGTAGTTCTGTAAACATATTTTTGTATTCATCCATATTGTCTGTTTCAATATTTCCTAAGAATACAACGCTTGCATCTGAAACAACATTGTTTCCATTCACGGTACAACTTCCTTTTTCCATATAGGCTTGGAATATCGCTCTCATCTCTTTTACATCACTAAATTGGGCTAGTTTAACTTCGTCTATCGCAACAAAATCATGTCCAACAATAAATCCAGGAGTTTTTCTTGCTGTATCAAAAAACATCTTGGCACGAGATACTTTTCCTCCATCAGTAAGCAAACCAAATTTACTTAAATTGCCAAAAACATATGATTTACCAGTTCCCTTTGGTGCTAATTCTAATAAATTTAAATTTCTTTCTACAAATGGAAGAAGTCTTGTTAGCATTGCAAGTTTTTCATCTTCATCTTTATAGCCATCAGCATTGTAATCAATCGCTCCAAGCAAAATATCTATCCATTCTTGTGTAGTGAACTCTTTTCTAACATCTTTATAGTATTCAACATCACTATCATAAGGGCAAAAGCTAGTAAAACCAGTCATTTTAATTTTACCAGGAATTTTGGGTTTGGCTTCATCATTCGGTGGTCTATAACCAAGTTCTATTACACCCCAAGTTTCATTTCCACCAACTAAATCATTTTTATACTGATCCCAAACTTGTGGTTCTATAATAGTTTCTTTATTAGTTACACCAAAATCTGGCAATGCAAAAGAAATAATTTCTGTTTTAATATCTATATCAACTTCAATTCTAGTTAATATTTTTACAGTCTCACATTCAACAATGATTCTATTTTTAATGCTAAGCCATTCTTCTTTTGAAGGCATATATGTACTTATAAATTCAGATATATCAGTAACTTCAAAATTACCGTCATCATCTTCAAATTTTCTTAAAACCCAATCTCTAAGAAAAGAAGGCAACTTTAAAGATTTAAAAAAACTATTTTTTTTCAAATCTTTATAAACAACTTTATCGTCAAAACAATCACGTAATCTTTCTACATTATCCATATATATACCTTCTTAAAGAATATTTCTTTCGCTACCACTTTCTTTTTTCACAATTAATTTTAGTTTTTCTGCTATCTTATTAGCTCCAGAATAAACATCAACCTCATATTCCTTAGCACGTTTTATTTCAGGCATTTCTACCAAATAAAAATTACCATCAAGCTTTTTAGCATCATAAGATTTGCCATCAATTTTTACAGACACATCGTCAAAATTTGTCGTAGAAAAAATCTTAATAGATGCCTTTTTACGGAAACTAACTAAAATTGTTGGTATTGTATTTTCATCAAGATTATCAGAATCAGCAGATAAAATGCGAATAGTAAACTTATTATCTGCTTTTGTTATTTCAATAATTGGAACACATACTTCTTCTAAAGTTGCCCCACCATGAACCTCTACGCAAGCTTTTCTACCACCTTTAAATCTATCATAATTAGCTAAGGCCCAAAAATCACCTGCATCTGTAGCAAACTCTGGCTGTTTATCAGAATCCGTTTTTAAACAACATCGTCCTGAATGCTCTCCACGAGAAGACATTTCAACAACGTTTTCGGTTTCGTGAATAACTGCTAATCTACTAGCACCATGATCAGAAATAATAATAGCCTTTTTATATTCATCATTAATCAAACTACTATTTATTCGTTCTATGAGATTTTTTATAATATCAAGTTCTTTAATTAAATGAATTGGTAATTTCGTTCTTTGATAATTATAATCAACATTATCACCATGTTTAATATCATCTAATTCTTTACAAGAAATTACTGAAATATTTTTTGATTTAAAATAATCCTCAAAATCTTTGTTTTCTGATGTAATAGATGGTAGCTCTGAACGACAAATTGTTGAGCGAATTTCCAATTTTAAAGCATTACACAAAGCAGATATGAATCCCAAATATTCAACTCCCAAAGCATCAACAAAGAAAACTTTTGATTTTTCTATATCAATTTTTTCTAAGCAAATTGCTCTTGCAGACAAAATACTATTATACTCTCTCTTAATTGCTTGTTCTCTAACAATATTTTCAAAATCAGGCAATATTTTATTTATTAGTTTTTGATAATTGTACAGAAAGAAATAATTATTTAATAATTCATTTTTGTAATTATACGATGCAAGATAATTAGCAAAATCTGGACAAACTACTGTTAATATTTTTTCTAATTCATTACGTTCAAATTCACAACCATAATTATTTAATAAATCAATAATATATTCTTTTTCGTTTTGAGTAATATCTGTTAAATAATAAATGGCATTCTTCTTATAGCCCTTTAATAAATTACAAAACTCACCAATTTCAGAATTTTCTTTTGGTAAATTACAAATTAGATTTTTCCTGCTAACATAATACTTTTTAAATTTCTCATCATTAATGGAAAAGTCTAATATTGCTTTATACATATTCGAAACAAATTCTTCTATTTTATTTGTCTTATTTATTACATAATTTAAATAGTCGTCTTCTTCACATCCAAATAATTTTAAAATTGTAAAATACAACCATTTTTCATTATCAGACAAAGAGCTATATTTGGGGAAATAATAAGACAGTTTTTTATGATTAATATATTCATTATCAGCAAATTCTTGCCAAGTGTTTGTTCCAATTTTTTCTAAGGCGTATTTCCAATTTTCCTCTGAGCCATAAGATACATCTAAATCATACGTCATAGAATCTTTTTTACAGAGAATATCATAAGAATTTTTTAATTCACTAATTGAAAAGTATGAGTTTGGATAACTAATCTTTGTTTTGCTGGTATTAATAAAAATGGTCTCTTTTGATTCTTTTGAACTTTCCAAAATATTGGGTAATTTATCAATACCATCAATCAAACTTGAGTCTTTAAGTAATTCATTCTTAGTAAAAACCAATTCAGGTTTAATACTTTCTTTATCTGATTTTAATACTTTTATCTTTTGAGCGAGTCTTGGATCAGTAAAGTTTAAGTATTTGTGACACTGTTTTGTCAAAACAATAACACGACCATTAATAGATAATTGTAAAAGGTCTCTTAGCTCATTTCTTAATACCTTTTCACCTTTCAATTTAAGAAAAGCAGAAAGACCAGTTACAAAAATAATATCATAACTATTAGACAGTTGATTGAATAAATCTTCTAATCTTGGAAATTCATCATTAAAACAAAACTCTGACGCAGAAACGAATCTATTTATACCAACCTTATAATGAGTAATAAAACTAGACAAATCTCTAGCATTTTGGAAATCAACAACGATTGGAGTATCGAAATTGTTTTTATCAGAAATGTATTTATCCACACTAGCAATTATTTTATTTATATTATCTACAATCAATGTTTTCTCCTTAGTTATCCTTGATTATTTCAATTCCAACAGTCATATTGTCTTTTATTAATTCTTTTAAATATTTTTTGACTGCTGCATCGTCCATACTATCAATCTTTTTCCAAGCTTTATCGTAACCATCACGAATATATGCAGCTTCTGCCATTTCATTTAATTTCTTTTCTACTTGTGAATAAGCATAACCAGACCAATCATAAGGACTGTCACTAATACTAGAAATTAGATAATCCTTGATTTTATCAACATCAGACAAAATTACAGATAAGCTACTTTTTACAATTTTTTCCATAAAAGCTTTATCTAATTCATCTTTGTTATTAATTATTTCAAAGAAAGTTGCTCTTTCTAAGTATTCAATAGCTTTTTCAACTGCTGAATTTTCAGTAGATTTCTTATTCAAAACATCAAATGCATTTTGTGCTTCTCCCTTTTCGTTTTCAGAAATTAGACACAAAATAGGCATTTTATTCTTTTCTGACCATGCTTTTGGAGAATCAGTGTTCGTTTTATTACGCCAAAGTTCTTTTAATTGTTCACTTTTTAAATTAGACTTGAAAAGATTAACCTTTTTATCAATCATTTCCATATATTCTGATTTTTCCATAGTGAAACAATTAGAACTTATATCGATAAATATTTTATTTATATCTTCATCAGAAAGTTTATTTAAATAAAAGCCACAAATTCTCTTGAAGTAATCTAACTGATTATTTTGAAATTCTAAATAAGCTTCTTTATTAATTTCTAAAAGGTCTAAGAACTTCTGTTTACTAGAATCTAATAAAACTCCAGATTTTTTAATATTATAAAGCATTTCCATAAATGGCTTTAATTCATTAACTATATCTTTCAACGCATGATATGATATTTTAATTAAAGAACATTTACCGCACCATTCAGAAATAGTTTTATCAAAATTGATATTTTTACCTATTATTTTATTACTTTCAGCAATTATTCTATAATCAAGAATAACTTCATCTATTTTTTGTTTAGCAGTTTCAATATTCCAAACCCAATTTGCTGCTTCAGCATCAAACTTGTCTCTTAAAACATTAATATATTGTCCATTATCATTTATTTCTTGTGATAATCTTAACAATTCCCCTTTTTCATAGAATTCTACATATTTTTTCATTCCTTTTATACAATTATCAGAATTAATTAATAGTTTTAAATCTTCACTAGCTTCTGGATTTGCTATAGCTATTCTTCCAATTGTCATAGCAATATCGTTGTCTGACTTGCTTCCATCTATATTTCCATTATTTGCAATACCACAATAATTCTTTATTAAATCTTCTATGAGCGACTTATTTGTTTTTAATTTAGTTTCATTCAAAATATTAGTCAAAGTCCAAAGAGGGAAACCTAGTTCTTTCATCTTATTTCTAATTCGCTCACGAGTTTGTTCTATTGAAGAACACAAATATAAAGGAATATCAAAAGCCTTGGAAGAAATATCTGTAAAAGCTTTTTCTTCTTGAGTCATTGCAACAATATATTTATCTTTATACTTTGAATTACAATTTACCTGTAAGTTGATAATTTCAAGAATCATTTCCGATAGTTTCTTTGTATCAAGAATGTCATTTTGAATACTATCACTCCAATTATAAGTTCCATCTGTGTACTCTTTTAATACAAAACCAAGTATAAATGCAGTAAAGTTACAAGGCATAAAACCATAAGGGGCTTCCTTCAAAGCATCATATATTTCTCTTATGCTTATTCTTCCATTTGCCTCAAAAGCCTTTTTAATAAGGTCGTCTACTGTTATCTTTATTTTAGAAATTAATAAATTTGGTTTAACTAACCAATATTCAGAAACATTCCAAGCACCTTCCAAAGCATTTTCCAATTTCGTAGTTTCATTTTTTGAGGAAAATGCTAGTTTTGTTTTTTGAGTAACAGCACATTCCACACCTAATTTTAATGCCGAACTACTATACATTGTAGGTAAAACATTATAATTTCCTTCAAGACAATATCTATACTTTTCATTATTAATTGTCTTTAAAAGATTTGCTAATGAATCAAGAGTAGCAACACGTTCCCCTTTTATATTTTCATTTCTATAAACAATAAATTCTCCTTCTGAAATACGTATTCTCCACTTTTTTAAATAATCTCTGGCATCGTTAGCATATTGTTTCGCCATCGTATTGTCTTTTCCTTGATAATATGTGGAATATGCCATTTTTTCTTTATATTGTTCAAAAAAGTCATTTCCTAGAGGTGTCTTAGTAGCATCTATGATTATACAATTTGAAGGCATAGAAGAAACTGCATCATTTATTTTCTTTTCTATCTTAATACTTTCTTCTTCATTTTTTGCAAAGCAAAACAAAGCAACAATTTTATTATTTATACTATTAGCATTTGTTGCAATTTGGCGACATTGAAAATCAAAATCATTTGAACTAGCATATTTGATACAGTATCTTAAACCTAAAGCCCCATCAAATTTAATACCATCTACAACAGAATTATTATCGTTCAGAGGCTCAGTTATTAATGAAGTTGTATTCTTTCTATCTATTTCTTTTTTAAATTTTTCAAGTTCATCATTGCTCACTTCGTTTACATAAGCATTATATTGAAACTTACCATTACCAAATTCCTTTTTAAAAAGAATTTTATCCCTTACTAATTTTTTAGCACATCTAGCTGGTGCACTTCCATCTAAATCTGAACCTTCAAAAGCATTATTAATATTTTCATCATTGGGCACAAATAATTCAATAGCATCTCCAGCTTGTTGAGATATAGCCTGTAATAAAAGAACCGATTTTAATATACGTTTTTCTGTTTCTGATAATCCTTGACTTCTAGTTTGAATATAATAGTCTAAAATAGAACGTATACTAAGAGTTAGATAATCCCTACCCTTTTCGTAGAAAAAATCCCAAAGCATATCTACAGTTAAAAGAGGATTTTCATTTTCAGGTCCATAATTATCAATAAACCATTGAAAGCCTTTTATTTCTTCCCCATGATCATTTTTTATAAAATCAAACATACTTCTTTGATTTGAATCAAAAGCGGTAGAAATCTGCTTTAATAACAAAGCCGTATAAGGATGTATTGGTAATATATCTTTTAAAATTTGATCATCAATTCTAGCTATAGATTTTACTAACTTTCTAGATTCTTTTGTGCTACCAATCTGCTCTTCTGTTATTTCTTCCCAATCTTCCAAGACCGTTTCATCCTTATTCTTTTCCATAGCTGCAGCCATTAATTGGAAAGCAATAGTTTCTGGTAATTTAATTAAACTGTGTGGAGAAACAAATCTATCATTTAGTTTTTTAAATTCCTGATCTCCTTCTGGGAATAAAGCAGAACTAACATGAGTAACCAATATAAAATAGAAAGGATCTGTTTCACTTATTTCGCAAAGTTCCTGAAAACCTGTCAAATTTCTATTATTTTTAAAATATTCTGTAAATTCATCCCATATAAAAACAATAGCTGATAAGAAATTTGCTTTTATTGTTTCTTTTATCCAATTAGCTAAGTCTGTAGTATTAATAGAAAAAATTGGATGACCTTTCCCATATTGAAAAAGTTTGTTCATAAGAGTATGAAGAGATTCACCTTCATAAGTCTTTAATTTGTTAATAACAGCATCAGCGTCATCACCACCAAATAAACCTCTTAAACTACCTTTTGCATAAATATTAAAACTTTGTTTATTTTCTTCATTTTCAAGATATTTGATTACAGAATTTTTCAAAGATGAACTGGCTTTATTTTCTATACCTAGTTTTTCAAATGTTTTATCAATACTTTCTTGAATTGCCAAGACTAAGTCATCATCATTATATATTTTAGAAGAACCATATCTGTGAACAGTCAAAATTTTACCATTATTTTTTAGGTTTTGAAGCTTATTACAACTATCCATATCAAGATTATACTTTTCAAAATATTCTCTTGTATCACTTTCATCAGCATCTAAAAGTCTTTTTAATGTAAGAACAGCATGAGATTTCCCTGTTCCATAAGCACCTTCAACCCAGACACACATTTTCTGCTGTCTTGATAAAACCTTTATAGTATCTTTTATCAATTTAACAAATGTTTCATGTGGGAAAAACTTTTTCCACAAATCTGGATTGTTATTAATTACAGCTTCGTTTACTGCTGGAAAATATTCAGGATCTATATCGAAATAGTGTCTATAAGTTTCAAAAGTTGGCATTTTCTAAACCTCAAAATAATTTTATTACGTCAGAAGAAGATTTTTCAGAATTGAGTATTATAGTATCTAAGTCCAGAGTAAATTGAACTGTTATAAAATCAGGATAATTTACTGCTAAACCGTTAAGAAGCTTAACCAATGTTTCTCTATCTATACCGAAAATTTGAGAAGGACTTATTCCATCACTTTCAATACTATTGTCCAACAATCTTGTTAAGGTAAATTGCCAGTAATCACCGCAAGCTTCTGCGAATTTATATAATGAATATAAAATAATCAAAGGATCAGGATTCAACCAAACTAATCTTTTTACGGCAAGCATAGATCTTTTCTCTTCACCATTTTTATTAGTTTTCGATTTTATTTCTGGTATACCAAAACCGATTTCTTTAAAAGCTTTATTTGTATCAAGAATAGTTTTAAATCCATTCCAAAATTCACTTCTTGCTTTTTTCCCACCATCTTTTAACGATGGATCGTCTTCCATATCTTTTAATAAACGTGATTCTATATATTCTTCATTAAAAGGAATATTTTTAACAAACCAACTGAAAGCTGGAGAATAAACTAAATTACATAGTAATAATGCCCAATACTTTGCTGTTTCCAAACCTTTTTCTTGAATAAATTTTCCAAATTCTGTTATTTTCTTTTTACTAGTTAATCCTGCATCATTCATAAAACAATACATAGCCTCAGTTTTTTTATTACCTGGTTCAAAACATTGGTCTTTCAAGTATTCTTCAATCCAATTTGCTTCAACTCCAACACTAAAATAACGATTAATACCTTTTAAAGTTTTCATGTCATTACTTCCTTTTAAAGAATTATATAATAAACAGCCATTTTTGATTCTTAAACACATATGGCATTTAATACAATTATTAGAGATTTTTAATACTCCATTCACCATAGAAATATTTCTATTTGGACATTCTGCAACACAAGTTTTACACTGAATGCAATACTGTGTTTTAGATAATATAGCCCTAAAATATGAAATAAACTCTATTGCATTTTTAGTATTTCCTAAATTTTCTATCTTAAAAACACTTTCATCTCTGTCTTTTTTAATAATACATTTTCTAATTACTCCAGAATATTCAAGCAAATACTCAGATTCATTCTTTTCAAGTAAATCACCAAGTGTTTTATACCAAATTTTCCAATCTTGTTTTAAATTTTTGACTTTAAAAATATGATATTTTTTATCTTCTTCATAAGAGAAACGGTCGTCTTCAGATAAAAGTAATTCACGACCACTCAAACGATTTTTCCATATACCAATATCTAAGAAATATTTCTTATTATTACCCGACAAATCCTTAGAAGTATTATTTATTATTTTTTCGGTATACAAATTAATTAATTTTGGAAACCATTTTTTCTTTATAAATTCATGTTTTTCAGAAGAATTTGGACACATTATACAGCCAACTCTATTAAAACCCAATTTATATGCTTCATTAAGCAATAAATTACAACTATAAATATATAAATATATTTCTGCCGAAGACCACTCTAATAAAGGGTGAAAACTATATTGTCCAGGCAATTTCTTTCCTATACTTAATTCGTCATATTCTGACCTTGATGGACTTTCATCACCTCTTACCCCTGTAATCATCATCGAATGAATTCTATTCATATTATGTATTTCACATAAAAGATTAATAACTGGTGCAGTTTTATGAACGGTGCAACACCACCTTATTCTTCTAGCTGGCGGTCCAAATATATCCCAAGATTTCAAAGAACTAAGCTCAGATTTGGCAGTATAAAATGAAATGCTATTATTACTACAAAAAGAAGATATTTTTTTCATCAGTTCAGATGTTGTTGGAAATTCCATATCCGTGTCTGCAAAATACACTTCAAAAGCATTGTGTGGCAAAGATTTTTGAACTAAATCCAAAACTACAACACTGTCTTTACCACCACTAAAAGCCACATAAAAAACATCTACCTTTTTAAGATATTGATTATAAGTATTATATATTTTCTTTATAGTATCTTGAATTAAGTTTTCCATTAAATCATGATTTTTTTCTACCATTGAATTAACATCAATAAATCTTAGTGATTGATTATTAGATTCAGGTTCTTCGATTATTATTACTTCTGGTTTTGAAAGAAGAGAACCTCCACTTGTTTTAGCAACAAGCTTTCCACGATAATAGTAATTATTGCTTTCAGCCCACATATAAGGATAAGCATCGTTCTTTTCATATTTCCAATATTTATCAAAACCAAGCATATCTAGTTCCTGATAATAAACAGGTCTAGGCTCTTTGCTAAATTGTGCTGGTGAACTATTTAATAATAAACCACCAGTTTGGGCATCCCAGCAATAAGAGTACATTGTATTAATTCTTCCTTTTCATATTTCTAATTGAATTTGCTTTTAAGATTAACGCATTTATATTTTTATAAGATTTTGTTACGATATAGCCTTTTTGCACCAAATAATTCAAAATGTCATTTTGATTGAGAGGTAAATCTTGGCTAACCAAAATATCTATTACCAAATCATCTAACTCAGTTAAATTAGCTTCTTTTCTTACAATAGCCCCTGCAATGCTATTTCTATTATAGCCACTATGTATCAATTTAAATTTTTCACTATACTGATCCGCAAATTGTTCTAACATGAAGTCAGTCCATGGAAAAGATGCATCTGGGAAAGAACCAAATTCATTTATTTCTTTTATTGGAATATATTTACCATTAAAAAACCTATCGATAGCCTTATCTGTTGCCTCAATATCAAAGTGAACTTGATTTTTATTAACAAATTTATTTTGATTAATTCTTAATGCAAATTTGTAAATGGCATCAAAATAGTAAGAGTTTAAATTTGTATCTAATTCGTCTGAAAAAGATATTAGATTGTCAATTGTAAATTCATTTTTACTTTTAGCAAATATAGAAAATATATCGGTCGTACTTAACGTTTCTCCTCTATGGCTAATTATATTTCCTTTAAAATCAAATCTTTCTTTTAACTTATATTTTAAAGCATCTCTCCAGCCTAATGAAGAAAATGAAATTTTATCAGCAAATGTGCTTGGTAATTTTTCTTCAATGAATTTATATATTTCATTTCCAGTAATATAATTTTGTGAGTTAATAGTATTTTCAATATAATTAGCTATTGTTTCTAATTCTTCAGAATTTAAGTATAATGAATCAGCATGAAAATATACTCCTTTAGCATTTCTAACAAATTCAGAATTAAAAGCTAAAGTATTTTTTATAATTTCTGTAGGTAAATGTGATAATTTTTTATTAATATCACTTACCAATACTGGTTCTGAACTTTCTATCAATAGCTTTTTTATTTCATCGTATGGATTTATTGAAGCTACACTATCTTTAGAAATATAATCTTTTTTTATGTAATAATTACCTTCATTTATAAAATCTAAATATAGTTTAAGCATTGAAGCATCTAATAAATCATAATCTAAGAATTCTTCGTTAAACTCATTAAATAAAGCTTCATAATAAATCTCTGTTTTACCATCATTAAATGATTTATTTATATGATTTAACAGCTTTGTTTTTGCTTCAATTGGTAAAATTTTATCAGGAACATATAATTTTTCATTATATTCTATTCCACAGCTAGATATTTCTTTTTTTATTAATGATTCATTAACATTATCTAGAGATAAACCATTTAATTCTAAATAATATGCTTTGAATTTTCTAATATTAACTCCAGAATTTAATTTAAAACCATGAGGAAACTTTTCTTCAAGAACTTTCTTATAATTGGGATTTGATAGTGGTTTCTTAGCAATTAGCTTTGGTAAAGGAATTGATACAGGAGATTGAATTAGCGGATTACTTTCAGATGATGAATATTTTATCTCTACATCGTTATAATCAATGTTACATAAATCTAATACATATTTGATTTTTCTAATTATATCTCTAGCACTAAGATTTGATTCCAAATATAGGAAGGTATTTTCTATTTCAACAGGGCGAACCATTTGATGAACTCTGAATTTATTACAAAAATCCATTCTTGAACCATTTTTATCTGAGAAAGACATTCCTGGAATAAAATAATCTTGAAATTTAAAATAGATTTTTGAAATCACAGCAACATAGAGTTTAGCCCAAGTGTTTCCAACAATTAAATTTTCGCCAAAACAGAAACATGAAATTGGCTTAGTAAATTGATATTCTTGCATATTGTTGAAATCAACTACATTTTCATTATAATTTATTATAAAACCTGTTTTAGGTTCGCCAACTCCTGGAGAATTAACTACTGGATTTGGAATTGTCTTACTATTTGAAGCAAATCTATATTTATTACCTAAATTTAATACCCAGCTTACATTATCTACTATTTCTTCAATATCAGCAGGTCTTGCAATCTTATTTATTGCATCATAAATTTCATTTACAGAAAACCATTTATTTGAACCAAGCATTTCCTTAAGAAAATCAAATATTCTTTTATAGATAAGAGGGAATCTATCAAATAAACGTTTTTCAGTAGAGTTATTAACTAAATCAATAGAAGGTTTATACTTTGAAGTTGGTTGTAAATGTTCTGGTTCTGGTTCTAGGTCTGGTTTTATGCTTTTAATTCCAAATTCAATATGACTTCTCTGTAAAATTTTATCAAAACTATTTCTGTTGTATTTATACATCTCAACCATACGACTATACAAAGCAGAAGTTTTATAAAATCCACCAGTTTTTTCAAATAAATACTGAATTTCAAGTAAACGCATAGTTATGCCATTAGTGTTTCTAAAAATATTATCAATCCGTATACCTTTTTTAATAGCGTAATTTCTTAATATTTCAGACAATTCTTTGATTGCATCACTGCGTTTAATTTTTCCTGAAACAATATTTTGATAAGTTTCAATCAAAAGAGCTGTTTCTTCTTCTGACCAAGGAATTTTCTTGGCTTTAATTCCAGCATTATCTATTGTAGCTATTTTATTGTTATTTATTTTTAAAAGATTTTCTTCTTTATTTTCTGAAAAATAATAAACAGTTAATTCATTACGGCTAATTCCACAGATATCCAATAAGCGTTGCAATTTTTTAGCAATTGTATTTGCATCCAATTTTGTTTCAACATACAGATCTTGTTTGATATACTTTGGAGCACTCATACTTAGATAAGATTTGTCATTTCCAAAATCAATTCTGTTTGCATTAGTAATACTTTTATTAACTAACTGTTTTATTATGCTTAAATGCTCTTTGCACAAATCTCTAACAACAGAAACATAAAAAGTATTCCACAGAGTAACCTTTTCTTCATATTCGAAAAGCTTATATGATTTAACTTTTGTAAAAGTCAAATCAGGTATTTGATCAAAAGAGAAAGATTTAATATTAGTATTATTTGTTTCTAATTCATTATTTCTATTAGAAAACTCTTGCTTTTCAGAATCATCATTGTAAACCATCGTTAAATGGGGTGACAATCCATCCGCCACCTTATCCTTCAATTCTTCTTTAGTTTGTTCGTTATTATCAAATGAAATATTTGTATCATTATCTATTTGAGAATTATTATCTAGTTCATTTTCTGGTTCTATTTCTGATTCATTTCCATCGTCATAACCACTTTCAACATATTTATAAAAAATATGCCAAGATCCTAATAAATCTTCATATTTAGTTTTGTTTAAAATCTTAAATAGCTTGCTACGCTCAACTATAGAATTAATTTTCACAATTAAACCTTTATCTTTAATATTAAATAAGGATTGGTTTATTACATTAGTCTTTTTAAAGTATTTTTCTAGAGTTCTTAAATCTGCATAGACATTGGTTTTAAAATCATCTAACGTATTTGTTTGTTTTAAATGACCAAAATATAAATTCAAAAATTTATCAAAATTAACATTAGCTTGTTCTGAAGAATCTTCATCAATCTTATTTATAATTCCATATTTTATTTTACTTCTTTGTAAAATTTCCTCAAAAGCAAAACGATTAATCTTATACATTTTTACCATACAAACAAATAAAGGATTAGCATTAGACACTTTACCTAAATCTTGTTCAAAAATTCTTTGAATTTCAAGAAAATGTACATAAATATTCACATAACTTCGATAAGTACCATCGATTTGATTATTTCTACTTATAGCATAATTACATAAAATATCAGACATATTGTGAATGGCTTTTTGACGCTGTGATTCACTATTTTTTACTCTTTGATACAAATCAATAAGTAGAGCTGTTTCTTCCACACTCCATGGAACTAACGAAGTCAACATTATAACAATTCCTGTAAAACATCCTTTAAAATTCTAAGTTCTGCTTCAGATAGAGTACAGCCTTTTCCCATCTTTTTATGGTCTGGCGACCAAGAACGAATATCATATTTTGGTTCTCTTCCATTCCAAGCAACGCAATTAAGTTCCTTGGTCCAACCATTCTTTTCTTGAGAAAGACAAGCGATCGTCTTAGTAATTTCAAATTCTAAATCCATGACAAATACTTATTCCTCCCACCTTAATTCTATGTTGTTTGCTATAATAGTATTAAAGACTTCTTCAATTTTATCCACCGATGTCCCTTCAGGTAGAACAGCCATTACTTCACTTTCTTTTACAAAGCCAAGTATTCTTCCTTTTGCTATTAAAGCATTTATCTTATTTGTAGAATCAATTGTAGACTTAGGCGGATTAGTTGGTGGAATAGGTGATTCTGGTTCTTTTGGATGCATTGGGATAGCAGAATCATTAGGGTAGCAAATAAATTTGAACCCATCTTCTACCAATTCAATATCTATATATTCTTTATCGGATTCACTAAGTTTAGTAACAGGCAAACCCATTTTCTTTCGTTTATCAGCTTCTTCTACAAATGTATTGGTATTGGGGAACATTCTCCTAAGATATATTGGCAAAGAACTGTTTGGAGAAGTATATCTAATCTGAATAACTTCACGGTTTTCTTTTTTAAAATCAACCCGAAGTAACATAATTTCAAAAGATTCATTTTCTGAATAAACCGATAAATTTTTACTAGTTCCTCTTTCTATTTCTCCAAATTTATCATAAATAAGGTTATGAAACTTTACAGGAATAGTTATCCCATGGTTCAACACACATTTATCAACTGTTTTTCTAAATAGAAACATAGCTATTTCTCCAAAAGAATTGGTTGTTAATCGTTTTTGAATTTTGTTTGTATCGACTTCCAGTCGCTTTAAAAAATGTTTTTTCCGAAAAAACCTTTAATCTATCTATTCGTTTTTGACAATTAGATGTTAGAGTTAAGAAATATGGGAAATATGATTTGTTTTGTACACAAAAATCTGAATGATGGTAAAAATCTATTTCGGATTGTTCAGGAAACCTCTCTGTCAGCCTACGGCTGACATCTCCCCTTAATAAGGGGAGTATTTTAGTGGATTGCCACGCCTCCTTCAGAGGTTCGCAATGACGGTTATAGCAAAGAGTATAATTAGCTAAAACAATCCTCTGCTCTCTATGCTCTTCGCTCTCATCTCTAAAAAATAATAGATTGCCACACTTCGATTTCGCTCGTTCGCAATGACGGTTACAACAGTAGAAAGTATTAGAAGCTAAATATGGCTGTGCTGTGCTGTGCTGTGCTGTGCTGTGCTGTGCTGTGCTGTGCTGTGCTGTGCTGTGCTGTGCTGTGCTGTGCTGTGCTGTGCTGTGCTCGGTACACTATTCATTCCCTAACTCACATATTTTTGTTTTCCTATTTTTTTATTATAATATAAACTACCTCTATGAGCAAGTTATTTTTAATGTACATTCCAATAAATCAAATAAGCATTAACACTAATCGAAAGCCTCAAATATCATTATCAAAATGTCTTTTTTGAAAAGACATTTTCAGACAACTAACGAACTTAAACAATACTATTGATTC
>CAJOND010000068.1 GCA_905236675.1 Candidatus Rifleibacteriota bacterium
AATTATGAAAAAGTTATTATTCCAGAATTAGAAAAATATCTTCTATCCATAGTCGATTCTTTAAAAGAAAACTCTGAATTTAAAAGGGAATTTGAGTTTATTGCTGCCCTTTTTAGGGTATCAAATAGAGTATTGGAGTATAATCATTTTGAGTATGATATAATTCATACTTTTGCAGAAATTAAAGAAAACCCTTCTCATACAATTACAAGAACAGAACAGCTTTTATATCCTATTTTTTACTTTTTACAAGAATATAGATTTAAAACAGCTGCTATGTATGAAGTAAAAAAACTTGGAAGTCAATTGAATAACTCTAGATTTGTAGTAGAATTTATAAGAGTATTTGGTTGTGATTCTGACATAAATGAATTATTTAAACCAATACACGGCTTTTCTGATTTAGAGAAACAAATATTTGAAGCAATGACGATTATTCGATTAGATCAAGAAAAAGAATACTATTTATTAAAAAACTATGCATTAAACAATGTTAGCGATATGAATAATCTTAAATTAGCTTTGGATATATTAGAAAACAAATAAAACAAAAATCCTGCTGAATTGCTTCAAGCAGGATTAAAGAATAAAATTATTAAAACTATACTATAACTTTTGATTTTATTTTTTCTTACCATTGCTAATTATCTTATTTTTTTCCACCCATCAAAAGAACTAATAAACCACCAACTGCAACCAAAACCTTACCTGTAGCTATTATTATTGCTGGATCGAACTTAATCACCCTCTTTCGTTTTACCTTTATATATATAAAGGTTACAAAATATCAATCATTCAAAAAAAATGATATAATATAAAGAATCAGTATATTTGAGGATAATAATGAAAATACTAATTTCTATATTAAGCGATTATCTACAACCTAATTTTTTACTAATAAAAGAATTTGAAAAACAATATGACAGATTAGTGTTTATAACCACTAATACCATGGAAAGTTCGAACAAAAATAAAAGTCATTTTCTTATTAAAGCATTGAATATTTCACAAAATATAGTTTCAATTCTCAATATTGAAAATGATGAAGACAACTACAATAATCTTCTTGAAAGATTTAACCTGCAACATTTTTCTAGAGAAAATGATTATATTTTAAATCTTACTGGTGGAACCAAAATCATCCCTATGGCTGTTTACAATTATTTCAAAAACAATAATTATTCTATGAAGGCTTTTTATGTTCCAATAGGGAAAAATATAATAAAAAGTGTTGAAACATCTTCAGAACAACAAATAAAATATAAAATGTCATTAAAAGAGTATTTTGATTTGCAAGGACTTCAATTTGAATCTGATTATGTAGATTATTCTGAGTTTGAAAATCCTGATTTAATATATAAAAAATTGAAAAACAACTATTTTAATAAGTTTAAAGGGTTATCACCCATTGATTATAAAGGAACTAAATATATAGAAGAAAAAAAGAAAAAGTATTTGTGTGGCGAATGGTTTGAAGAGTATTGTTTCAACAGATTGAAAAGAGAACAAAATATTCCTGATAATGCGATAATAAAAGGTGCAAGAATATATAGAAATAGTCCAGATGAACAAAACAACGAAGTAGATGTTATGTTTGTAAAGGACAATAATCTTTACTTCTTTGAATGTAAAGTTATAAAAAAAGAATGGGATGCTTTAAGCGTTAATAGCTTCATTTATAAATTAGCTGCTATTACCAAAAATTATGGATTAAGAGTTAATTCTTATTTATTAACATTAAGTGATATGAATCACGAAAGTATAAAATTTAAGCAATTAAAAGAAAAAACTAATTTGTTAGGAATAAAGAAGGTATTTGGCTATCAAGACTTTGAAAAAAACAAATTAGATTTAGAAATAAATCAAAATTTTTCATCAAACGCTAACTCGGTTAATGAAATAAAAAGACAACCAAGAATAATAAGAATAGAGAAAAAGAATTGACCATCAAAAAAACTGCTAACCTTTGAGTTAGCAGTTTTCATTATTCTAACAAGCTTTTATTACTTCATTTCTTCAAATTCCAGCATTGCCCAACCAAAAGATTGTAAGCCTTTTGCTGTTTCTGGTTTTCTTTTAGAAGAAGCTAACCATACTGTTGTTGCCCTATTCGCAAAAACAGGAGGTTTAACCTTAATTGGAGATATTCTAATACTTTTATTTTCATCAATAGTAATAAATTCAGCACTAGAATGGTGACCTATTCTTACAGGGAAACAGCTTTTACCTTTTTTTGCCCACAACTCTTGGTTACAAGAAAAACCACTAGCTCCCATCTTATTAAGGCAATTAATTTCAGATAAAGTTTTTGATTCTATTTGTTTTTCCTTTCCGTCCTTTTCTTTTATTTTTGGGTTTTTCAAATAATAATCTAATGCATATTTCATTAGAGAATCTATATTTAAATATTGAGATCGAGGATTTCTTTTATCTGTTGGCAAGTTCCCCTGATCATCTATTGAAATAACACCTTCAAATACATTACCTTTAGGAATAACTTCTAATGCAACAGTTAAATCAGCTCTCTGCTTTTTATCTGGATTTATTTTTCTAGGAAACATAACAGCATTCATAATTCTAGTTAGAAAAATATCTTCCGTTTCTAAAGGGTATAAATCAGAAATTTTAATAAATCTAAAAGGATCTTTTTCAAAACTCCCCTTTAAAGTTACACTTTCAATAACTTTAATATCTTTTTCATTTTTCAAAGGTCGTTCCAAACGTTTATTAACTTCACTCATCCATATAGTTTTCAAGCAACCTTTTAAAGAAGATCCAGGAATATAAGGAACATTTTTTATAGGATTATAAATAGTTCTTTTTAATTCAAACTGATTTATTACATCTTTGTTTAAAGAACCAGAATTGCATATTTGTTCATATCTTTCGCATAAATCCTTAGAAACTTTTACTTCACGATATTTAACTTTGGTTTTATCAAAGTTATCTCTAAAAAATCTAAATACAGGAATTGGATTTTTAGCATCCTCAGCTAATTTGCAGAAATCTATAGATTTTTCAGAATCTATAGATTTAAGAAAATCATTAGTATCGAACACATACATTAATCCATCTTTGTCTATAACAAACTGTGTCGGGTCATAAGCATCGCCCATACCAATATGAATAGGTGATAAAACATGTAATCTGACTTTATAATTTTTTATCATTCAACATTCTCAACTTTCATAGGTATGACCAAAGCATAACCCTGTTCTACAGTTTCTTTGAACAGACTAACATCCTTAACTGCTGAGCCTATATAAGTTTCTTTTACCAAACCTATTTCATTAGGGATTAAAACTGCCCCAGCGGCAGCTTTTAAAACAGGCTGTTTAAATGGATGTTCTGATGTTGCCTTAGCATCACCATGTCTACCTGTTCTAATAAAAGGTTCAAAGTAAACTTTCTTATATGTTTCCTTCTCAGGAACTACAGCAGACATAGCATACAAAGCATTTCCAGATATATCTCCCAATTTAGACAAATTTGTTTCTTCCATTCCTAGGACATCGAAACGACCTTTGCCTATAGAGGCATCTGCTCCATAACCGAAATGACCTATTCTTTCTAATGCAGTTCTAATACCACTCTTAGGAATATCATCTCTGACACCTATAAAAATAGCCATTTCTAAATTAGGATTCCACGCTATTCCATTAGTTGTAAAAGGAGCAAAAGCACTACCAGTTCCTGTTGTCCCAGTCATTCTATCAATAGAATTATGACTTTGTCTATATTCTACAAAAGGAATCAATTCATCATCCAAGCCTAATTGCTTAGAAATGTCTGAAAGACTAGCAAAATTATTCAACGATATTTTATTTGTAGAAGAAACCAGCATCCATTTTGCTTTTTTTGCAGCTTTCCTGCGATCATATTCATTTTTTCGTTTATCAAAACTATCAACAGCACTTATTTCTTTTGAACCTGTGGGAGCAAAAGCTTTTGGGAAAATGTATTTTATTTCTTCATTGCGTTTAAATCTCATAACAGGATCAGAAACAACACAAAACGGATTCTTGTCATAGTTAGATAAAACTTCATTTATTTCTCCAATTATTTCAGAATCATGTGCTATCTGCCAACAAATATGACCGAACAAGCAGTCACCTTGCAAAGGTGTAGCAAAATCAGAAGTTGGCTTTATGCAAACTTCATAAACTTTCATAATGCCCCCTTAGGCTTCATGCAGATTTTCAATTCTTATTCTACCGTAACCACGGCTACCATAACCACCTATAGCGTCTTTTTGCATCAAATCAATGCCTTCTTTTAGCATTTCAAGTAACTTAATGTCAGAATCTTCAAAAATCTTAAACGAAACTCTGAAATCAAACTTAGCTCCTGCAGGTACCATTTCTGTTTGTCTAAGAGAACCTTTCTTGGCAGTTCCAGAGATTCTATCAATAGCAGTTTCTTGCTTTTCTATAGAAAGAGGCCAAAGATTTTCTATAGCTTCGTCTTTCCATTCTTTATTCAAATAACAATCAGCAAATGATGCACGAGTAGGACCAAGTTCTTTTGCTTTCTGCGCTTTATTGTCATTATCTGTTTTGTCAGAACCACTAAAACCAAAAATCTTTAAAATAGCAGCGGTATCAGGACTTTCGTCAATCATATAAGTATTTATGTCTGCAATTCCACCACTTTTTTGATTATTATTATAAGATTTTGCTGCAACACCTTTTGACAATTCTAACAAAGAACGAATCTTCCCTTTTATAGAGGAACCAGGAATATAGGGTTCCTGTGTATGTGGGTGTTTTATTATTGGGTTATCAGTTCCACCTATGTGCATTTCTAAGTTACCAGAACCAATATGAAGATTACTTTCAAGAACGAGTGTACCTTTAAGTTCAACTATTTTTTGCAATTTAATTTCCATTATTATTATCTCCCTATGTTATTACCATCGTTTACTGTGATTATTTCCGGTATTTTTATTACTATTAGTATTAGAATTAGAATAAATCTTATTTTTATATTCATCTTTTAAAATAGTAATATAATATTTAAAATGTCCTATTATTGCCTCAAAGAAGCTAGAAAAGACTTTTATATCTTCTGGTTCTTTAATGTTATTTATTGAATCTGCCATTAAATCAACAAAATCTTCACTGACTAATTCTCTTGCATAAGCATATCTAACTTTTGGAATTAACATTTTTATCAAAGGTAATTGTTGTTGAAATACCAATGTTTTTTTATCTGCATCAGTATTTTTCATTAACAGTTCACAACGATTAGAAAAAGTAACAATTTCATCAAAAAAACGTCTAATCTGAGTTGGATTATTCCGCTTTTCCTTAGATTCATAATAATTTCTTGCTAATGATTTAGCCTTATTTTCAGCAATAGAAGTAAACAAATCTTGTTTTAATACTTTTTTGCTATCTTTTATTTCAAAAAACTCTAATGCCATATTATTTCTCCTTTTTAATGTTTACGTCTTCTGTAAATTTCACTCCACAAAGGAATTCTTACAGAAGTCTTGTATTCTTCAAGCCAACCTATCATATTTTCAAGATCAGCTATTCTCGCCAATTCATCACCCTGTTTTAAATTAGCTCCATCTTTTTGACTTCTAATCAGGCTATATTTTAAACGGGCTTTCCAAGATAATGCATTTGCTAATTCTGCAAAGTTTACCTTTTTATGTTCATTCAATTTTTTCTTCAATTTCTGTTCTTTAGACAATTCTTCAAGAGCAGTGTTGAATTTATAAAGAATACCAGTATTAACATCACCTTTTTCAACCCATTCTCTAAGCTTATCGCTAACAACAGATAATTTTTCATATTTATCCCATTTTATAACTTCACCAAACACAGATAGAGAATCCTTACCAAGATTATTCTTAGCTTTTTCAAGGGCTTCTTCTGCTGCTTCAGCCATTGCTCCAACAGGTTCACCAGGTTTATGAATGCTAATTCCCATAGAAATTGTTACATCTGGATTATTGCACACAAATTCTTTGAACTTTTTCCTTATAACTGGTGCTAATTCAAGAATTTCATTGTGAGGACCAATAAGGAACAAATCGTCGCCACCAGCAAAAACAGTATAAATATTAGGGAATTTATCTCTTAAAAGATTAGGCAAGTAAACAGCAAAAAAGTTATTAAACTGTCTACTTAAAACAGAAGTTCTTGTAAGTGTTTGGACTACTGGATTAAGCCCTAATCCAAATATTTTACCCAGATTATCAACGTCTGCTTTTAGTATTCCAAGTGCCTCAACACCTATTTCTTCACCAGTTTTAGGGTCTATGCTAACAGCTCTTTCGGCTATTTCACCAAAATCTAAAATACTTCCATCATCATTACATGGAACATAAGCTTTTAACGGTCTATAAGCTATTTTTCGCCATTCTTTTTCACTATTAGAATTAGTTAATCTAGCCAAAAACTTAATATCTGTATTTTTTACACAATTTACAGCTTCACTTAAACCGCCAAGCCAAACATTGTATTTATCAAAAATGGGTTCACAAAGTTTTTCCTCAAAATTTGCTTTACCTTTTTCCCAAAGCACTATTGCATCAGCTCTAACAAGCTTAGCTCCCATAGTTATTTGATCTTTGCAGACACCGCAAACAGGTGTTTTTTCATTTTCAGTATAATGTTTCGCTGGTCTTTTTCCACAGAAAGGACAAACGCCCATTTTATCATCGAAATTTTTGAAAAACTGGGTTTGAGTTCCGCCAAATTCAGGTAAATCAAACTTAGAATATTTTTCCTCTTCCATTTGAATACTGAAATTATTCCAAATTTCACGGTATTTAAAACCAATTTCTTCTTGTGAAACTTCTGTATGAACAATACCTAGTGATGTTTGTCCATAGAAACGATTTAACAGCCATTTATTGGCTTCTTCCTTAACCTTTTTAACAGCTTCTTTTATTCTTTTTAAATTAGGAGCTAGTATTGTCACTTGACCAGCAGCGTTAAAAATTATAGAAGTTACGGGTAAACCAGTTTCTTTAAGTAACCAATCAGCTATCGCTTCCGAGAACAAAGAAACATAGAAAGAACGACCTCTAAGAATCTTTGCAGCACTTTTATTTGTTTGAGCACCGGAAGCAAAAATGAACTTTTGAATACCAAAGAAACTAGTTCCTATAAACAAAAGCTTCTTGTCATCTTCTGCTTTTATATCTGCAAAACTAGTTTTACCAGTTTCTTCATGATATAAATATAAAGCAGTAGCAATAGCGGCTGTTATCTTAGAATGGTCATACAAAGAAATATCCTGCATTGTTTCACCAACAGTAGCAGCAGGAATCTGACCAGCATAACGCATATAAAGATTATCAAATTGGTTAAACCATAACAGGACATTGTTTTTAAACTGTTTAAGACCTTCAAGTTCTTCATAAAACTTATAGAAAAGCTCCCTATATTGTTTTTGAGCTTCACTATTGTTTTCAGGAATTATTTTTTCTTTTTTATCAGGGAAAAACTTGTCTTCTGCTAATTCCGCTAATGGAATTCTATAATTAAAAGCAGATTCTTTTTGGCTTTCTGACTCTCTGTTAATCTTTATAGCTTCCATAATTGGCCATTGTCGAGCACAACGGAAATTCTTTATATCTTCTTTTAGATTATAGTTATTTTCAAATTCCTTTGCCCCCTCACGATCAAGGGAAGAAGCTAATCTATCAGCAACAGAAATAACCCAACGCATTACAGGCTGTTTTCCACCTTCATCTTCTTTAAAAAGATGATGACCAGCCGCCAATTCTGCTATCCAAGCTTTTCCACCCCATTCAATGTCGTTGAAACAATCTGGCAATATTGCTTCAAGATGGTCAATAAAAGCAGCAGTATAAATTGCGTGCTCATGAGTGTATTTTTGAGTTTCTTTATTGAAAGGTTGCAAACCAGCTCTGTGATTATCTAAAAACTCCTGAGACGGATAAAACGCAGGATCGCCAGGATTAATAGTATCACCACGAGAGCGTTGAGCAAATTTACCAATATCGTGTAAAAATGCTGCTAATGCAATCTTCATCGTTTTGTTACTCAAATCGCTATCAGGCATATTGTTTTCCTTTCTAATATTTTTATTCTTAAAAATCTAATTACTTATTTTTATTTCTAAATATCTAAAAAATCCCCCTGTCATTCTTACGAATGACATCCCCCTTTAAAAAAGAGGGTATTTTTTATTTGCTAATCAATTGTTCTACATCAAGTAATTCTCCTAGAACATAAGGATTCGACTGTTGTTCAACAGCAGGTCGGCGATCTACAAAAGCGATACGTCTTACATTAGGATTTTCTTTTAAAAGTTTTTCATAAGCTGTTTGCATTGCCCATTGCATAGCTGTTGTTCCACCTGTAAGATTTATATTAATTTCTTCTGGATTTTTAATATATTCAGTCATTTTTTTATAAAGCTCATTAGCTTCATTAAATCCACAAAAAGCATCATTTATAGTAATAATATGAACTTTTTCCATATTATCCAATCCTGCTTTTGAACAAGCTTCTTCAACTTTAGGAATAAACTTTTCACTTGTTAGAACAATAATACTATCTGCTTTAACAAGGCTTACAGCAGTAAAAAGCAAGCCACTGGAAGCACCCATAGGCGTAATTAATACATTACCATTACCAGGCAATTTTTCAGGAAGTTTCCAAAATTCATCATTAGATTTTTGAGCAATACATAAATCTAAAAAATTTTGAGCTTTTTCTTTACCTGTTTTAACTTCAACTTTTTTCTCGCGATAACCGGCATGGGCATATTCATTTCGTCTATCACCCAGTGAATAAAACTCCGTCAATAAATCATAACAAGGATAATCTTTTATTTTTTCTCTGTTAACTACCCAATAACCAATCAGTTTTTCTACATTCTCTCTGACTTTATGTTCAAGCCATTTTTCATTCAAGCCTTTAGACAAGATTATTCTACTAACAACCCATTCTCTTAAAATCACTAATGCATTAGAAATATTATGAGCTTCTAGCTGATTTTCAACGAAACATAAAGTTCTTTCCAACTCTTGCTCATTTAGAACTATTTTTTTCTTGTCTTTTCCACTTTTTAAAGCTGCTATACTTTTAAGATTATTAACAATTCGCTGAATTAGGTCATTTATTGAGTTAATACCACTATCTACGTATTTATAATCACAGAACTTTTTAGCTATTAAACCTGATTCCAAAGGTAATCCCGCAGAAATTAAATTTTGCAATTCTTCAAAGTCAAGATTTACCTTATTTCTAGGAGGACAATCAGCGTTTTCTTTTGAATTTTCGACTATTGCTTCATTAACAAAGTCTTTAATTCCAATAATATTGCCACTTTCCTCAAACTGCTTAACAGCATACCCACCTCTTATTATTTTAGCTAAGTTTGTCAAATCAAATACTGGAACAGTATTATTTTGTTTAGCTTCTAAAGCCCCGTAAAAAATACCTTCTAACTTAACCTTATTTAAGCTTTCAAGATAAGATAATGAATTATATAGAACTAAGGGTAAATGCCTAAAACCATTTGTTATATCTAAATATACATTTACTTTTTCATTTTCATCTAGCTTATTTCCTCTATTAACAACTCCATCAAACAATTTCCATATTTCTTCTATAGTTTTACCATCTGAAATATCTACTATTTCAAGTAAATCTTTGTCCAAATATTTTCGAATATAAGTTTCATAAGCAGAGCGAGAGTCTTTGGTTAAAAACAAAATAATTTTATCGAATTTAATATCTAACAAATTTTGTAAAGCAATAAAAAAATAACTACTAGTATAACTTTTACCATTAAAAGAATATTCTATTTCAGGATATAGTTCTCCATTTTTTCTGTAACCATAACTAGCCAACAAAATGTTCTTCATATTCGCTCTCCAAATTTATCACTTTTCATCTTTCAATTTTCATCTTTCAATTTATTAAAGTTTCTAATTCATAATCTGTTCAAAATTATTTTTTGGATAAAACGCCTCAAAATGATCTCGGTTGCTTAAGTGGCGTATGCGGGCTACATTTATGCGGCCCTGGCCTAGAGTTATGCTTCTACCACAACGCAATATTTCTCCAGCATTAAGGAGTTCTTCAAAGCCTGCGACTGGTCCTATATAATTAACAGTTCCAATTACACCAGAAACAGGAATACGTTGTTCCTGACGATTTGAATAACGCTCCCAGCAAACTGTTTCAATGTTCATACCTGAAATCTTAACCTGCTTAGCCAACTCAGATATTTCACTGAAATGCCAGTTTAGCTTGCGGCCTTCTGAAGCTTCAAAGAAAGTATAACGTCTCATCAAGGAGCCTATGATACGGCTGAAATCAGGTTCTCGTGTAATTTTACCTTTATTTTTAAAAGCTACTGGAGAGACAAAATTTAGCTTTAATTCACAATTTTCAGTATTATTCCAATCTGGTTCCTGAACTGTAAAATTTTCTATTTCAGGCAGAACAAGATTATCATTTTGTTTGCTCCAAATTAGTTTTCCAGAGAACTCATCTGTAATTGTCTCCAGTTCTGCTTTTGAGCCTCTTATACCTTTCATAGCTGCATTTTGAGCAGCAACTATTATATATGGAGCAACTGTTACCGCATTTCCCAAAAGTCTTACATTAAAAGAATATCTTTCATTTGGCTTAACAACTCTATTACCAGGGAATCCAGAATCTATATTCATTAGATGAGGAATTTCAAATGATTTGAAATTATCAATATCTGTTTTTAAATGTCCAATGTTGGTTTCATAGCACAAAGCATAAGCACAATTATTAGCCATTTTGCAACTATTACAGGCGTATTTATCTGCGTTTTTCCTTTGAATACAGGAAATATGTCTTAAAGCAAAGCCCATAGCACCACGAAATGTATTTACTGGGTTCATAGGGAAAAAGATTTCGTTTTCTGTTTTAAAAGTCAGCTTCAAACTAATATAACGCATAATGTCTCCTAACTATATCTTCAACTTTATAAATATACATTTATTTTTATTAAATTGTCTATACAAACAAATAAAACACAGAACAAACAAATAAATATTTTTTTCAAAAAAAAGAACTAATAATCATAATTATATTAATTTTTTACGGTACATATTTGAACTATAATCAACCATTTATTCCCCCCCCTATATACTTTTTATTGGTGCATCTTCATCTGGCAGCTTCTTATAAACTCTTATTCTGGTTTCAATTACATCCTTACCCGCATCATTAAAAATCTTATTGATCTGTCTTCGTAAAAGAGCTGCACGAGCACGAAGATTTCCAATCTGATTATTTAATTCGATATATTCGTTCATAAGTCTGTCTATTCCACCACTTTCACCACCATACATCTCATTTTGAGCAAGCTTTGCAGGCTGTCTAACGGCATAAACATTAAAATTCCCAGTATTAGGGAAAATGCCTGCGTGAACGACTGGTGAAGCATAACTTCCATTTGGAAGCCTGAATTGGCAGCTACAACAATCATTTGAGCAAAGATGTGGAATACGTTTTCTTATTTTATTACAACCAGTAGGATTCGGAGGCACAGCTCTTATCAGTTGATTTACCAAATCTGGCTGATAGTCTTCAAGCTGATTTAGCACCTGGTGTACAAATACTTTTCCTTCTTCACCCAAAGATGCAAAAACATAAACAAATGCATGCTTCTCATCCTGGGTTAGATAATGCTCATTTTTAGCTTTCTGCATTATTTCCCACATAGGTCGACAACCACTTAAAACCTGTTCTACTTCAATAGTATTCCGTTCAGGCAATGGAATCTGAACATCTATTTTAAAATTTTCATTAACTTCTTCAAGACATTTAGGAGCATAATCATTTTTAGCTGGTTTAAATTCTATATCTTTAAAACCTGTTATATTTCCAGATTTACAGTTTTGTATTGTAATTGTTCCAAGAATATGCTCAAAGTCTTTTTTAGATAGTTTATTAACATTTTTTAATATTTCAATTTGATCTTCATAGGGTTCAAAACTTTCAACATCAATAAACAAAGATTGTCTACCTGTTTTTTGATGAGTTCCCAAAGGAAGCTTAACTAGATTTCCTAAACCATCAGCAGAAACTTTATCTTGTTTTGGAAAAACTTCCCAGGATAATTCTTCAGGAACACTTATTAATCTGTTTATAAGCCATCCACCTAATGCACGCCAATATTTACAGGCTATAGGTTCACTACTGAAAAACCAAAAATGCAAGCCTTTATTTCCCGATGATTCTACTAATGGGAACAAGCCTGAATCGTTGCACAAAGCTAATAAACTTTTACAATTTGCTCTTAATAACTCTGTTAATCTGGTTCTTTCTTCTGGATTCTGTGCATAATTTTTCATATAAGGTTTTCTAATATCTAAATCTAAAACCATAAGATTTGAAACATTTTGAATATCAGTTACATATATGCCAAGAGTCTTTTGTCCTGAAATATGCATTCTAATATCTTCTGCAAGCATGTCTCTATGTTCAGGAATATAGCCCCACATTTTACCCATTTTTGTTTGCACAGCGTGCACTCCCCTTCTTCCCTTAAACAAAGACAAATAAATGAGTATATTTTCATCGGAAGTTACAATATGTTTAACAGTCATTTCAGACTTTATGTTTTCTAGACTTTCATCTATAAGCGAATCATCATTAGTAATTGACAACAGCATCTGTTTTTTATTATAAAAATCTATAGAATCAGGGAAATTTATCAAAGCTTGATTGCAAAGATTTAAAGCATCGCTATTCATTCCTGCAAGTTCATAATTTTCTATTTGAAGCATATAAGCATCGGGTTCTAACTTAAACTTCGAAACCACCTGACGACCAATAGCTATTGCTTCATTATAATTACCTATTTCTTGTAAGAAATCACAATGCATTTTAAATAGCTTGAAATTATCCGGCCATACTGACTCTAAGTCAAAAAACATACTTTGTGCTTTTTCAACGCCATCTGTAAAACCAAGTATTCTAGCTTTTAAAGCCTGTGTTTCGACATTGCCTTCCTGTTCTTCTGTAGAAAATAACAGTTCTTTTGCATTTCCAAAATCACCAGTAGCAATTTTCATTCTTACATCTTTTAATAAAGCATTAATTTCCATATCATTATCCTTAATTTCTTTAGTAATTTATAGTTTTCTAATTTAAGACAATTTGTAAAGCAATCTATTATTTTGAGATAATTGATTAGAGGATTGGTTAGTTACTACCCAAACTAAAGTCTCTGTTAAAACAGTTATTACGATGGGGTGCACGAAAGCTAGTAATTATCAAATATTTTTTCTAGATCGCCACGGTGTCTAACGACACCTCGCGATGACGTTTTTTAGGTAGTTATTGTAATTGGTTTTTATTGTTTTTATTGTTAAATCGAAACTTAGTAAGTTATCGAATATTTGATATAATCGATAACTTTCTAACCCTCTATTAACAACAACTTCAATAACTACAACAACTACCAACTACAATGACTACATGAAGAACATGGTAACTACTGGTTAGGTCAGCGAGTCGATGCGAAAGCGAAGCATTGCTAATCTACGACTCGCTCACATCCTGTGGCTAGCTTGCGCTCCCAACATCCTGTTGGGAGTTTTGCCTCTTATCTCTAAGAGTTATACGATTATGACAATGTGTAGCCAACAAACAAATGCTATTTTTCATCAAAATTCGTATTTTCATACGCCCTCTACGATCATATAAAAATATGTGTAGCAACGTGGCAATCCAATTTTTCAATTATGCAGCTACTACCTCAGCTTCGATAGCCCTAATATTTGTTGCTCTCACGCTCTTCTTATTTTTTAGCTTATCAAAACTTTCTACCAAATCGAATTCAACTTCTGCACCACTAAGTCTCAAATCTTCAGGTATATCGCTAATTTTTGCATAAACTTTCTGGTCATTATCTGCTCTAGAAATAAAAGTAAAAGGTCTATCATCAACGATAGAAGTAATAAAGCCCTGTAAAGCAGTTTTTATAGGTTCACTACTACATTCGACAGTCTCTGATTTTTCTGAATTATTATTTGTGTGTTCATGCCACTCTTTTTCACATGCCTTTAAAGCAACTTTTGGCAATGGAACTTTATCGCCTATCCCAAATCTAGACGCCAACTGAGTAATCTCTTGATTAAATTTCCATTTCATATCTTTTCGAATTGAACAAGCTAACATTATATGATTTTTTGCACTTTCAGAATTGCCTAAGACAAGTTGTATCTTAGCAATTAAAGTAAATAAATTAACCTTAGACTGTAATTCTCCGTGCATAAGAGTTGCTTCATAAGCGGCTTCTAAAGCACCATTAAATGAGCCTATATTAAATCTTAATTTTGCAAGATCAGCAACAATATACCAAGGGCACCCTCGCATCCTGGAAATAGCCAGTAATTCTTCCTCAGCTTCGCCATATTTCCCTAACATCATCTTACACAATGCAGCACGTCGACTAAATTCTATTCTGCGAGAATACTGTTTGATAGCTTGTAAAGACAACTCACGACATTCTTCATATAATTGAGCATCAAAAAGAGCACTGAGTCGTGCAAAATACCATCTTTCGCGATATGACAATATTTTCTTCCCTTTATAACTTTCTGATTCTGAAGGTAATTTTTCAGGACCAATTCTGTCGGTTAGTTCTAATAGCTTTTGTGTATCTTTTAAATTTTTGGCTGCATCTATAGCTGAAAAAAGAGATAATCTAAATATTAATTCATTTGAATCATCTACTATTTCAAGAATCTCTTCTGATGCTTTTAATACAGCTTCCCAATTACCTGCTTTTTTGTTTTTGTCAACTAACGAATCGTATTGAAGCCAACAGAATTGATTTTTTAAAGCTTGTGAAGAAAGAAGCATTCCTTTATTTTCTTCTATAAGACCGACAACTTCATCAAACTTGCCTAATTTTCGTGCACAGTGCACAGCTCTCCAAAGACTACCTTCGTCAGCGTTAGCTTTAAAGCTTTCCATAAAAATTAAAAAAGCAGTTTCAAATTTACCAGATTTACGCATTTCTTCAGCTTCTTGCCAAGCTGCTGTCATTGATAATGTATTTTCCACGACCATTCTCCTTTATCGAATTGGTTTATTGTTATAAAGATAAAGGGCGGAAATTCATTATCATTCAAAAAAAATTTTAGTTTTTATTGTTTGTTAGTAATTATAGTAGTTATTGTTAAAACAAGAGTTTTTAAGCTAATAATATATAAATTATATTATTCCTTTTTCAACTTCCCAATAGATAAATAGGATAATAAAAAGCAGCCTCGTTAATAGGTCTAATTTTATCACAATTATTAATTACCAAACCTGGTTTAATATTTAAACCATATTTATTCAACACATTAAAATTCTTTGTTGGTTTATTGGGACTTACGTTTTTCTTTATTTCAATTGGGTAAATATTTGTTTGATCTACATATAACAAATCTATCTCTTTTTGGTCTTTATCTCTATAATAATACAAATATGATTTTGGGTCTTTATTGTAAGCAAGAGGTTTTTAAACAATTCGCTTACCACATAAGTTTCAAAGAAAGCTCCACTCATTGCACAATTCTCTAACATTTCTGAATTAGGCCATTTACATAAATAGCTGCATAAACCAGTATCCATGAAATATAATTTTGGAGCTTTAATTATTCTATTAGAAATATTTGCCATATATGGTTGCAAAAGAATAATTATTCCAGAAGTTTCCAATATTGAAATCCATTTTTTGCAGGTTCTAACATCTATTCCAACATTTGCGGCAATTTCATCATAATGAACTTCTAATGATGTTCTGAGAGCAATAATTGATAAAAAATTTCTGAACATCATTTCACTACTAGAAACGGCAAGCAATTTTTTAATATCTTTTTCAATATATGTGCTTACATATGCTTTAAAATAAGCTTCTCTTTCTGAAACTTTAGTGCAAATATCAGGCATACCACCCATAAATATATTTTCAAAAATCTCTTTTTGATTCTTATATTTTAATTTTGATTCTTTCTCTTGAAGCACTAGATTTTGTATTTCAGGATTAAACAAATTACTCTTTTGCTTATTTTTTTCAGCTTGTGAAAATGAAGCCATCTCAATAATTCCACATCTTCCAGCTAACGAATCAGATATGCCCTGTTGTAATTCAAACTTATTGGAACCAGTCAATATGTACATTAATTTACGTTTTGAGTCTGTTTTCAGCCATTTAAGTCTTTGCTCATCTATTATTTTTTTTATTACATCCAAAAGAGATGGAACTTTTTGGATTTCATCTATAATAAGTGGCCAACCATTTGTTTCTAGAAATAATCTTGGATTAGATTCCGCTAACACTCTATCATTTAAATCATCTAATGTTACTTTTTTACACTTATCACCAAATATATAGTCTACCGTTGTAGATTTACCGACTTGTCTTGGTCCATAAACAACGATACAAGGAAATGATTTAGCAAGGTCAAGAATTGAATTTTCAACAGTTCTTTTTATATACATACTTTCCCCTAATTTATAAGTTAACATATTTTTACGACCAAAACAACATCCAAATGTAATTTTGGTCGTAAAAAATTATTTTTTTAACATCAAATAGTCGTTATATCTGGTTATAAACTAATTTCTAAGAGAAACAATTTATTTTTTTTAAATCTTTTTCGATATAAAAATGTTTAAAAAGTGGTCAACCTAAACCACCCCTCGCAAAACCGCATTCTACCGTTTAGGTTAGCCATTTTTAGATTGGCTCTACGAGCGAGATTGCTCGATACGTGCAAAATTCGCACATTTTTTTAGAAAAAATTTTAGGGGGGTTGACCACTTTAGCCTTTTAGAGTATGATAAATACTAGCTTGAAAAAGCCTACCGTTCGAACGGTATTACCCCATTCTCGGGGATTGAAACA
>CAJOND010000069.1 GCA_905236675.1 Candidatus Rifleibacteriota bacterium
TATAAGCATAAATACTGTAATTATATAAAAAAAGGCATTAAAAAAGAGCCTCATAACAGGCTCTAATAAATAATTTCAGCTTAACTTAATGACATTGGGTAACAGGATGTGTTAACCGCTGTAGGGATGTCATGCATATTATGCATGATAGGGAGATTTTTTATAACAAAACAGTCTTCGGAATCAACTTTCTACTGTTTAATATACTTCTTAAAAATCCCCTTACGACTCGGTTACCCTACTGTTGTTCCCTTGTATACCGCCATCCTTGGCGGTTATGAAAAAGTGGATATTAAAAAAATAACCATATAATGAAAAGAGACTTTAACAATGAAAAAAGTTTGCGTTTGCCCTGACCTTTTGAAAGTTAAAAATAGAGTTATTCATACATATCATTTAATGTAAACATAAAGGTATTTGGCTTATCTATATTATCAAACCAGTCTGTATAACCACTTAGCGAAAACAACAGATATTTTGATACTTTGTATTTTTGAGAAATAAGTTTAGACCTCCTTATAAGAGTTTCGTATATTTCTTTATCGATTTTTTCATTTTTAAACTTACATTCGCCTATAACTGCTGATTTGTATCGCTGAAATTCCTACAATATCTATATCGGCGGATTGCTGATGGCATTTTCCACTTCCATCTGGAAGTTGCTCCATACCCCACCAAGTGCCAACTTCAGTAATAAAAGATTCAAATTTTCCTAAAATACCTTGTTCTAATGTGTAATATCGGCACATATCTTCAAAGACACTTCCCATGAATGAATGTAGTTGTCTTTTTACGATTTTATCATAATATAGGTTGCCTTGCCCCATTTCTATTACGCTAATAGCTTTTGGAATAAACTGATACCAGAATTTAAACATATGGTCTTTTAAAACATATTGCGTTTTTTTTCTGTTTTTCTCATCAGTTATGCATTTATTTTTCTTTACTAATCCTACGTCTATTAGTTTTTCAAGTGAATAAAGAATGGTGTTTTCTTTTTCTTTTATCTTTAATGCTATGTTATTCAAAGCATTTTCGCCATACGCAATTTGCTCTATTATGTTGTTTACAATCGAAATGTCTGAAAATTCCTGAGTTAAAAGGTTTTTGGTTTCATCAAACAGATAACCATCTGGGTTGAAAAATAATCTTTTAATATTGTCATCTAAGTTTTCAGATGAATTAAACATTGCAAGATATTTTGCTACTCCGCCAGTTACGCCATAACAAATGGCTTTTTCTTCTAACGAATAGTCTTTAACAAATAATGCAGAATCCTTGTAGTTGAAAGCTTCAAGCTTAATTTGTGAATCACGTCTTCCAAAAACCGCACTTTTTTCACTAAGCACCTTATTTTCCATAAAACTTAAAGCAGAACCACAGAGAATTAACATCAAGTTCTTGTCTAGCCATTTTGTATCAATATACTTTTGAAGTATCGACAAAAGAGCTTCGTCTTTTTCTGCCCAATATGGTAATTCATCGATTACTAGAATAAGCTTCTTTTTTTTATTTTGAATTTTGCCTGTTATTATATCTAAAACACTTTCTAATGAAGAAAAAGTCAGATTGCGGTAATCAGGATTTAAAACATCTAAAACCTGCTTTGAAAACAACTCAAGGTTTCTTTCCGCACCTACTTTGCTTGCGGTATAAAATATAGCCTTTTTGTTTTTTATAAATTCAGCGATTAATGTGGATTTTCCAATTCTGCGACGACCATACACGACAGTCATTCCAAAGCCATTTTTTTTATATACCTTTTCAAGAGACTCTAATTCTCTTTTTCTTCCAATAAACATTTGTTATCTCTTTAATTTAATTCAAATTAATTTTAATCAAATTAATTTGAATTAAATATATCGTATTAACAAAACTTATTCAAGTAAATTTACATCACAAAATTTTATTGTTTTTTTTGGGGAAAAACTTGGAACATAAAACCTTTTTCTAATACTATTCTGAAATAGAATCGTCATTTGTTTTTTTTCGCGTATTTTGTTTCTTTACGATAAGCAAATATGAACAATGTTTTTTAGACAGAATAAATACTTCGATTTTTATTCTACTATGATTTTCTTCCTATATACTCTTTTACTTATTTTAGTAACATTTAAAATAATAATTTAAACAATAAAACCAAGAATCTTTTAGACTCTTAAACAAACAATACCTATCACAACCAAACGTTTATTATAAAGCGCGTTTTCATGGTTAATAATAATTGCTGTTTCTCAATAATTTAGAATATATAATATTTTTATGATTGTTATGTAATTAGCCATCAATCTTTTATTGAAAATTATTATCAAGAAGATAATGACTATACAATTAGTTAATTTATAAATATTTATAACTAGTTTTTTAGAAATTTTCCATACTTCAAGCTCTCTATAACTTTTAATTTTACCCATATTTTTTACTCCTCTCTTAATTGGCAAATAGATAAAACATGTTTGAAGTAATGATAAAAGGAGCAACTATAAATAAAACAATCACACCAAGAGCCGTTAGGCTCTAAACAATAATACCAACCACAGCTAAAATAAAAAATACCTCGATAGGTATCTACCGAGGTATTTTTTATTTTAATTTAGTCAGCTTGTTCTTCTTTTGAAGGGATTCTGACTACGGAGATGAGGCGGTCGTCTTTGAGTTTTTTTGTCATATCGATTAGCATTATTTTCCCTATTACACCGTTTTTATTTTTATTTCTACACCACATTATAGCTTTGCAGATTTTATCCCAAGTGCCATCTGCATTTGCTTTTGTCACTGTAACGCAACCGTCAGTCCTCATTCCAAAATGTAAATAATATGCTTTTTTAGGAGAACCAGTATCAAAATCAATCTTAAACCAGGTTAATGGAAATTTTGTATCAGATTTATATATGTCTGCTTTTTCATGTGGACGGTCAGGAACAAATAAATCATAGTATTTATTGGGATGCAATACTAGCTTTGTTTTCGCATAAACATTTTTACAGATTGTTTTATTTCCTATATATACATCTAAAAATCCTTCATAATCTCCATTTGTCATTAAGTTTTTCAAGCGAAAATAAATTTCGCAAGCTTCTGAATCAGATTCAAAAAAATTTATTGATATTTTTAAATGAAAAAATAGAATTCAGTCTTCTTTGTTCTCTACGAAATTCTTTGATTAATGGTTCATATTTCCATGCATTGTCATCTATTTTTATTATTATTTTTTTTACTAGTTGTTGATAAGACATTGGTGGAGTAGCTTTACCATCTTTATAATCACATAATCCTATTCCTGCTAATGCTGTAATTTTTCTTTTCCCCCAATACCAGTCTTCGCTTGTCACCTCACCCTCATAAATTCCAAGTTTGTTTTTGCTGGTTATATTTATAACTAACACAGACTTTAAACAACAATTAAAAAGACTCATACCTTTGATTCTTTTAAACTTTTTTAATGGATAAATCTCTTTTTCGCCTTCGCGATAACAGCCTAATTCGGTAGTTGAAGAATCAACTATTTTGCAGGCTTCATCTATGGCTTTTTTTATTACAGGATCATTCAAGCTAGTTTCTATAATATAATATTGGGTATAGGCGAGTGGCGGATTAAAGCGGTAATTACCCCATAAAAGACAACCAACCAAGACGATAACAAGTATTACACATAACCAAAGGATTTTTTTCTTCATAACAACCTCTTTCTGTTAAAAATATTCTTAGCAGTTTCTCAAAGGTAATATAAAAATCAATCAAGGTTGTTATTTATAAACTGCTACTCAAGAATAACTCTAACATTTCGATTAGATTAAGTCAATAAACTGACTACGATATTTTTATAAGTTTTATAAGTAATTCTTACTAAAAGTCATTGACACCAAATATGATACCAGCTATAAATAAGTAAAAGGGTAATTAAATGTCTAAATTTGAAAAGCTAATAAAACGTATTCATAATCTTTCTAATGACTTAAGATTCAGTGAAATCAAAAAGATATTAGAATTTTATGGTTATGTTATGACTTCTTCAAGAAGTTGGAGCAGCCATTAAACTTTTAGGAAGAAAAACTCTAATCCTATTACGATTCCTAAACATGAACCGATAAAAAAAGTTTATGTTGTTATGATTAAAAATCTTATAGAAGGCGAAGAAAGCAATGACTAAGAATTTAAAATATTATTTGTCTTTACCTTACAAATTAGAAATTATACCTGATACTGAAGAAGGAGGTTTTTGTGCATCATACCCAGAATTACCTGGTTGCATAACCTGTGCAGAAACAATGGAACAAGTTATCGCCAATGCATTAGACGCAAAAAAGAATTGGTTAAAGGCAGCTATAGAAGATGGTATAACCATACAACTTCCTCAAAAAGAAAAAAGCCTTAATGAATATTCAGGTCAATTCAAACTCAGAATCCCCAAAAGCTTACATAAAGCATTAGCTGAACACTCTAAAAAAGAAGGAATAAGCATGAATCAATATTGCTTATATTTATTGAGCAAATATAATGAATCTAGTCTTGTTCCTGAAGCAGATTAAAGCTGCTTTGCAGCATATAAAAAAGTTAGAAAAATGGTAAAAATGAAAGTATTCTGTTTCAGGTTGTTAATATCTTTTTATATGTTATAATTAAACAAACATGGAAAAAAATTTATATGTCAGAACAAGAGCAAAAAAACTTAATAGAATATATAGTTACTTGTATTAGTGAATTTGCTGATCATCATGCTATTTCATTGAAAGAATCTTTCAATTATTTATATAAATTTAAAGGTATCAGTTTTTTAAAAGAACACTACAATATAGAACATACTCTATCAATCGAAGATGCTGTAAATGATCTGAAAATGATTTGTAATAAAAATGGTGGCAGTATTTAATGATTCTATATCATGGTTCAAATACAATTATAGAAAAAATAGATTTGTCTTTCTGTAAGCCGTATAAAGATTTTGGAAAAGGCTTCTATACTACTCCATTAAAGAACCAAGCACTTGAAATGGCTAAAAGAACAGTTGCGATATATAGTGGAAAGCCTGAAGTTTCTGCTTTTGAAGTTGACGATTCGTTTTTATCTTTTCAAAATTTAAATATAAAAAATTTTGGAACTAAAGCAACCCAAGACTGGGCTTTATTCATCAGAAACAATAGAGATAGATTTTTTAAAGATATAAAAAGTAATTTGTGTAATCAAGATAATAAATACGATATCGTTTTCGGACCTGTTGCCAATGACACATTAGTTAATCTTATAAGACAATATAACGATGAATTAATAGACCTTGAAACTTTAGTAAAGAAAATGGAATATCGCAAACTATCACTTCAGTGCTCTTTCCATACCCAAGAAGCTATTAAACTTTTAAAAAGGATTTAAGGCATGAATATTCAAAAGCATCTTTTAGAGGGAATTATAAAGGATATTATCTTTTATGAAGTAAAAAATTCAGGTAAAAATTTCGATGAACTTATGAAAGATTTTTATTCATCTGAAACTTTTGATAAATTGTCAAATTTTGAAACAGGTCTTTATAGAGAAAGTCCTTGGTATGTTTATGAGCTTTACCAAATAGAAAAACAAAACGGCAAGCTTATACAAACGGAAGTATAATACTTCGAAAAAAAATAAAACGAAGTTTAAATTGTTAATATTTATTTTTTTTTCAAAAGGTAGTATCTGTTCAATCCCTCATTATCCTTTTAATAGTTTTGCTTATAGTTTTAGAGGAGTAATCAATTTTAACTGATAAAAATGTTTTTATAATAATTAATAAAAAAATCCCGATATTGATTAACCAATAATCGGGATTCTTCTGCTCTTAATATAACGGCAATTAAACAGATTGCTTGGTTATATTATTACTTGCTAATGAGATTATAGTTTTTATTGTTTAGATAACAACTCCGAAAGCTAACATATTGTCAGCAATTAAATTAATTTACAAATTTACTTTTAAACAATAATTACAAAATTTATTTGCCAAAAATTATTTTTTAAGAATTAAGGTGTAAGGTTAAGAATATAAAATCTTTTATCTGACATTAAGCTTTTTAGTTTTCTATTTTTAGAGAAAAAGTTAACTAAGAAATGACTAAATAAAATTTCAAAGTGTACTATATTTTGGTAGTTTTATATTTATGTTATAATCAAAAAAAAACATATAATTCATTATTTATTTCTAACAAACTAGCGTCAAACAAAATAAAAAACTATGACAGACGTTTTTACCAAAGAACAACGACATAATATCATGAGCCATATTCATGGCAAAGATACTTCAATAGAAATAAAACTTCGTAGGGCTTTGTTTGCTAGAGGTTTTAGATTTAGAAAAAATATAAAAAAATGATTGGAAACCCAGATATAGTACTTCCTAAATATAAAACAGTAATATTTATTCATGGTTGTTTTTGGCACAGACACAAAGGATGCAGATACGCAACTACTCCCAAGACAAGAATAGATTTTTGGAAAGAAAAATTCAATAGAAATATCAAGAGGGATAGACGTCAAACTAAAGAATTAATAAAAGAGGGTTGGAATGTTCTAGTAGTTTGGGAATGTGAATTAAAGAATAATTTAGACGATATAGTAAATGAAATAGAAAAGATTGTTCATTACATGATTCCTAGTTCTAGTAAAAAGTTATTAATTCCAGAATTTAGTTGTTTTGTTGATAAGGAAAAAGGCAATAAAACAATCTGATAACTTCTTTTATTCATCTTTAAAGATTTTATTTAAAACATTACCCATTCTTGTAATCATAGGAACTACTAAAGCGTTACCCATACAAAAATAGCGGAATTTTTCAGGCATCCCCGTGTCTGTCCAACCTTTTTCGAAACCCTGTATTGCTTCTGCTTCTTGAGGTGTAAGCAGTCTTTTGCGTCCTGTTTCAGGATCTTCTATAACGTGTGTGCTTCTGTTCAAACTAGATTCAGAAGTAAGCATTGTCCTTGCAGGCATATCTATGCTGTCGGGATAAGCTATAGCCCCTTCGCTGAAAGTGTATTTATATCCTGTTTTAGAGGTTCTTTCTAGTCTCTTGGATCCCTTTAGAAATTCCCATTTTGCAGAGTTTCCATAAGAAGATCTATGCATAATAAGGAAAGATTATGAAATAATTGCAAATAAAATAATTTCGGGCAAAGCACATGAATTATCTGAATCAGATACTTTTTATCTTGGAGCTTGTACAAAAGGTGCAACAGCAGCCACAAGCATAGTAGAACAGTTCTATCCACCTTACTTACCGGCAAAAAAGAGAGCTTTTTGTTATAAAGTTTCGTACATGACTCTTGTTATAAATAAGTATACAAAACAAGGAAAATTTGATTGTGAACCAATAATAAAAAGTATAAAGGAATTAGAAAACAAAACCTTTAATCAGGTAATAGCTGAAAGATTGAGTTCTTATGTGGGTTTATCAGATGAAGAAATATGTAAAAGATTCAACTTGCCTTATACACAGAATAAATCTCAATGGACAACTCTAACCTATAGAATGTTGGGGATTAAAAGCAATAGGGCAGAAGAATTTGAAAAAGCAGGAATTGTTACAAAAGTTATAAGAATTGAAGAAAATGGTAAGATGCGTGAATCTATGTCTTTCCCAACTTTTAAATACAAGGAATTAGCCTCAGAAACTTGGGAAGACTCAACTCTTAGAAATTATTTCAGTGAAACAAAATTTTTCTTTGTTGTTTTTAAAAAGAAAAATGACAATTACTATCTTCAAGGCTGTCAATTCTGGAATATGCCTTATGTTGACTTAGAAAATACAGTTAAACAAGGATGGCAAAACATAGTAGATAAAATAAACAGTGGTGTAAAATTAGAAATAAAAACGAAAAAAGACGGAAAAATAATTGTTGCAAATGATTTACCTAAAGCTAGTGATAATCCAATAATTCACGTCAGACCGCACGCAAGCAAAAGATATTTCAGATTCAAAGATGGTTCAGTAATAGGTGATGGAACAGAAAAAGATGCAAATGAATTACCCAATGGAACAATAATGCCGAATTATTGTTTCTGGCTTAACAATACTTATATTATCAAACAGCTAAATAAGGAATTATTAAACAATTCGTAATATTTATTATCAAAATTCCACCCAATCTATAAGAGGATTTCCTTTTTCATCAGTTATTGATATTTGTTTAGAAATTAATTTTCCAGGCTCTAACACAATTTTTCCTTCATCATATTCTTTAGAAGCTTTTTCGAAATCTTCTTCTTCAGAATCTGCTTCGATTTCAAATTCATCACTTACAGTTTCTTCTATTGTTACTTTATAAATCATTTGATTACCAAAAATTATTGTAATGGTTTATTATTGATCAGTTTTGAAGAAAAAGCAAATTATAATCTTTATTTCTTAAGCAATATCATAACTTAATGGTATTGGATAATACTACTAATGTATCAATAGAAACTAAAGTTGAACGATAATTTGTTATCTTTGCTGTAAGTTAATTATAACTGTTTATATATGCAAATGCTAATAAAAAAGCTATATATTTACATTATTTTTAATAAAATCACAAAATTTTGCAAATTTATCAAAAACAACATTGACAATTATCGATATTTTATGTAAAACTAAAAGTGAAATGCCTGCCGGCAAGGGTTCCAATCTTAACGGCAGGCATCAGTTAGAAGCTCTTTTATTGTACCACCAATAAAAGAGCAGTTCCCAGATATGCTATCTGAGTCCTTTTTCCAGAATAGCATACCAATATAAAGGTGTCAACAAAATACCTTTGGATTCTATTTTTAGGAGTTCTATTTTGGAAATAAATTTATTTGAAATAGCCAACAAACTACATCAGCACCTTTTACTGAACGGAATCAACTTCAACGAATATGGCTATCCTGTTATACCAAAAGAAATGATTCTAAAAACAGAACCATCAGAAATAATTCCATTCGTTCATAAAAACCAATGCAAAGATAAATCAAAAACTGTCGTATGCTTCTTTGAAGACGATATAGAACTCTACAGAAGACTTAACAAATTAGAAGAAGACATAGAAATCCTCAAGGAATTTCAAGGCGTTACAGGATTTGACCTAAGCCCAAGACTTGGCTGGGACAAAGACACTCAAAAATTCAATATTCTTATAAACCTAATGGTCAATGCCTACAGAGGCTTAAATGGAATAAAGCTCCTACCTAATTTCAGAATAGGCAACGAAAGTACATTACATTCGCTTTCCTCTTACCCTCCTAATTCAAATTATGCTGTAGGTTCATTAGGCTGTTCCAAAAATCATATAGAAACAAATCTCTTTTATTTAAAAATGAAACTCTTCTATGCCAGACCTAACAAACTCTTTATTTACGGCAATTTAAGGAAAGAGTATGAGGCCTATCTGAAAGACTACGGAATTGAATTTAAACTTTTTACTGATTTTAGAACAGCTTCTTACAAGAAATGGAGGTTAGAAAATGGACGCTAAGACAGAATACGCCAATGCTGTAATTAAAAGTAAGCGATTGGCAAAAACTGATGAAGAAATAAAAAATAAGATAGAAGCTGGTAAAAAAAGAAGTGAAAAATATTCTAAGAACTGGCAATCAGTAGATATAAATGAAGTCATTGATAAATTCGCACCTGGTGGTAAAATAGAGTTGAGAAAAGGCAAATTAATATTCATTAGCAAAGACGGCAGATATGAAGTTATTTGCGATATAGGTGGAAGCTATCTTAGAATAAAGGACACCAAATTAAATACCTATGTGGGTTTGAATGGCGAAGACCTTAGAAACTACAAAGATGCTAACGGTAAAACACATGGAAGAAAACCGTCTGAGTTTAAAAAACTTACACATTTCAGAATAAAAAAAAAGACATGAAATGAAATAAATAACAAATATTTCTAACAAAAGCTTTATATTTATAATTAAATTTACAACGAAGGGATTTATATTATGCCAAAAACAAATTATTTTTACTTCGCTAAAAATAAAGAAGGTTTGAAAGATTTTGAAACTATGAACTTTATTTATTCAAAAAACATAGGCTGTATAGAGCTATCAGAAGAAGATACACTTAATTTATGGGATTTCGGATCTGCTCTAAATCAGAAATTCGATAAATTAATAGATTTATATGAAGATGAAACTCTTGAACCTGAACTATTACCAGAAACATTGAAAACTGCTCTAGAGTTCAAGAATAAAGCGGCAGATCCTAAGGTAAAAGAAGCTTTCGGCAAGGCTATCGAAGCAATAAATCTAGCTATTAAATATAACAGCCCTCTTGTATTCTGGTGGTAAAAACATGGAACATTACCTATATCAAAAATTTTTGATGAATTGTGATTATGAAAGCATTGATTTAAAAAGCAGAATCTTTGCTTTCAAGGAAAACTTCCTGCAAATAACAGAACTATCACTCCAAAAACTAGATAAAACAATAGAAAACGAAGAGAAATTCGTTAAAAGAATTAAAACATTGAACAAAAACACCAGCATACTAATAAAGCAAGATAGAACCATTCCAGACAACAGAATTATAAAAAAAATTTCTGAAAACATACTGAAAGCATTCATTTTCTATTTTGAAAAGTACGGTTTTAAGTGCTATTGGATTTAATAGTTATATATACTCAAATGTTATAAAGATAATGCATAATATTTTATATTATTGCAAAAAACCGTATTTTTTCATAAAAATACGATTGACTTTGTTAAAAATTTTATTTATTATTGCATTAATTAAGGAGCAATAAATGCTAGTAGAATTTTCTGTAGAGAACTTCCTTTCCATAAGAGAAAGACTTAGTTTAAAGCTAGAGGCCACTTCTTTTAAGGAACACCCTGAAAATATTACAAGAAAGGGTAAGGAAAACATTCTTACCACTTTAGCTATTTATGGTGCCAATGCTTCTGGTAAGACAAACCTTTTTAAAGCAATGACCCATGCCATAATTACCATCAGGAACTCTAATAATATACAAATTACAAACCAGCTAATGATGGTTCCTTTCAAGTTCGATGAAGAATCATATAAAAAGCCGTCTAGTTTTGAATTTGTATTTATAGCCAAGGACAATAAGAAATATATTTATGGGTTTTCTGCAACTCCTTTTGTTATAATTGATGAATACCTTTATGTTTATAATTCAGCAAAGGCAACTCTTATTTTTGACAGAACCCAGACTACAAAATATAAATTTGCAAGAAATTATAAAGCTGAGTTTGAAGTTATAGAAAAACGCAACACTTCCAACAAGCTTTTCCTTTCAACTGCAACGAGCTGGAATTCTGAGGCCACAAAGCCAGCCTTTGAATGGTTTGCAACAGGAATAGACACATATACAAACATAGAAGAAATGCAGCTAACTGTTTTAGAACAATATAGGGCAGAAGTGAACAAAGAGTATACTTCCTTCGCTTTAGATTTACTAAGAAAAGCTGACATAAATATTTCCAATATCAATATTGAATTTAGGGAAATTCCAGTAGAAACTGCCAAAACTAACCCATTTGGATTGATGTTCAACATAGGAATGCCAACCAGACAGATTGAATACAAAATCACAACTTATCACAAATTGAAGGATTCAAAAGGAAAGAACAAAGACTACCCACTTATGCTTAACGAGGAATCTCTGGGTACACAACAGCTATTTATATTTGCACCTTTGTTAAAACAGGCTTTCAGCCAAGGGCGAACCTTGGTTATAGATGAAATTGAAAAAAGCCTGCATCCTTCAATAGTTAAGCTTATAATCAACGCTTTCAGGGATAAAAAGCTTAACATCAATGAGGGTCAACTAATAATGACCACTCATCAAACTTCTGTTCTAGATTTGGATATATTCAGGAGAGATCAGGTATATTTCACGGAAAAAGACTTCAATACTGGAGTAACAGATTTATATTCCTTAGACAAACACTCTATTAGAAAGACTGAAAACATAGAAAAGAACTATCTGCAAGGAAGATACGGAGCAATACCTTTCGCACATTCAGAGGATGTTATAAATGGCAGATAGAAAGTTTTGTGTGGGTCGTAAGATAGAAAAAAGTAGAAAACCTAATTCCATAATTCTATTATTATGTAATGGAATTACAGATATTTTTAATGGAAATAACATTAAAGTTGGCAATAGTGTAATAAACACGAAAACAGTAAATTGCGAATTAAAACGATTAAAAGTATTGAATGAAATTAGAAAAAATTGGAAATGTGAAAATTTAAAGTATAAAAGTGGCGATAGAGTCTTTTTCGTGTTTAGAAATGATTATCAACCCTTATGGTTAAACGATATAAATTCATTTTCTCGTAAAGACGAATTTATTGATATAAAAACAAATAATTCAACCTACTTCATAGAGTATGCAAAACTGCCTAACGATTATAGATATAAAAAAATCCCTCAAAGCTATTTGGAAGATACAGATTCAGACAAAATTATTTGTAATATTTTATCTGAAATCAGGCAAAGAGCTTTCTTGAAGATTTAGATTTTATCCGATTCCTAGTGATTAAAAATTCTATAATTTACAATATAGAAATTAGCACTTGCTTAGAAATTAAATTGCCTAGTTCTAGAACAAATTTGCCATTATTGTAATTATCTACGGCAATATCAAAAGCTTTTTCTCTGAATCTGCTTCAACTTCAAATTCATCACTTACAGTTTCTTCTATTGTTACTTTGTAAATCAAGATTTTCTCCTTTTATTTTATACAATAGATTATTGATCAGCTTTAAGAGAAAATCAAATAATATTGGTTGAAATTTCTGGATTTCCACGCAGTCGTAGACTGCGTGGAAATCCAGAAATTTTCGATATTTCATTGCCGAAGTAATAGTTTACATACTTACGTTTAAACTATAATTACAATAAATACCTATTACCATAATTACAAAATTTGTTTACCAAATTATTTTTTTGAAAATAATCTAATGATTTATATGAAATTGCCTTTAGATTCTTTTTTTTGGCCTAATCACTATCCTGCCACCAACTTGTTAAAACTACTTTTTCGTTTTTATTCATTTTTATTTTCTCCTCTTAGATAAATTTTGATATATTTCTACATCTTACAATCATAAGGCAAAATAAAAGAATAAAAATCCACGCTAAAAAAATAAAAACTAATAGAGATATATTTAAATTCTTGATAAAGTAATATAGAATACTAGATAAATAAAGATAGGAATTACATTAGCTTTTGAAATTACATATAAAAAATTTTAAAGAATTAACGAACTTAGAACTATATAATTTGCTTAAATTACGAGTTGATGTTTTCGTAGTTGAACAAAATTGCCCTTATAAAGAATTGGATGATCTAGACCAAAACGCTTTACATCTTTGGTTGGAAGACCAGATAATATTCTCGCTTATTTAAGAATACTCGACAGAGGCGTTGAAAGCCAATTTGTTTCCATAGGCAGAAGTTATTTCTTCAAAAAGAAAATGCGGATATAGGAAACTCATACTAGAAGCAGGGATAAAAACTGCAGCAGAACGTTTTAAGGCAGACAAGATTTACATAGAAGCTCAGACTTATGCAAAAGCTTTCTATGAAAAATCTGGTTTTAAACAGATTTCTGAAGAATTCATCATGGATGGTATTCCTCACATAAAAATGATCTGGTCTAAGATATAATTTTTTTGAATAAAAAAAATTATAAGAATTGGAATAACCTCAAAACACAACTTAAGGAGGGATTAGTAGTTATTTATTGTAATTGGTTTTAAAAGGCTATGCCTTTTTCGGTTTTATTGTCTCTAATGTCATATTATAACAAAATCGTCATAGCAAAGCCATCCTATCAATTTTCATCAAAAGTAAACAGATACAAAGCCTATTTGTAAAATAAAAACAAGTCTGCTTGAAAGCCTTACTTTTTTATATATTGAGAAATAGCATTATCATCAGCAAAAAGATAAAGTGTGTTTCCATCAGATTCAATATGAGCAGAGAATCCATTGTTCCCATTTAAATCAGTTATATAGATTCTATTATTGGAAATAGTAAATTTATATGTCCCAACCAATGGAGTTTCATCTACGCAGAACCATTCATAAAAACTATTAGGCATGTTTTTATTACCATTGACTGGTTGAGAACTTGATTCTATAGACATTTCACAACTTGTATCTATTACTGTTCCATTACTCTTAAACTGCATTTCACTAATATATCCGTTCACAGGACTTTTATTTACTTTGATCAATTCAGAATAATTTTGTGGATTAGATTCTTTTGAATGTTCCCAAGTTCCAACTATCATTGATGCTGTAACATCGTTATTGAAATAAATGTTGGTTTGGTTATTGCTTTGACTAAAATTAGGTTGTTTTTTAGATAGAACAAAATAATCTTCGTAATCAACATAATTCATACGAATTTCGTTATCATTAATTAGCTCTCCTCTATAATTAATAGTTATAGAAGGGGTTTGGCTTGTTCCATTGGTAGAATATGTTGCAAAAAGAACCCCGTCTTCAATATTCCAAGTTCCATTAGTTGTGATTTTAGTATCACTATAATAAGCCCTATAAGTTCCATTAGAATTAAATGTATAAGTTATTAATCTAGCTACATTTATTTCTGTAGTTGGATTATCTCTCGTTGTATTTCTGACCATATACCATTTACTAGCTAAAAGAAGTGATTTTGATAATTTTAATTCCTGATTTTGATTGTTATTATTACCTCCACCACCGCCTCCACAACCTAAAAGAAAACATATTGATATGAGAAATACTAAAAATGTAAAAGCAAACTTTTTCATAAACGACTCCTAGACAAAAGTAAATAGAATAAACAGTATAGTTTTAAATCTCTTACTTCTCTAAAAATAATATATTAAATCTATAAAGTCAATAGTTTGGTTAGATTTAATCTAACAGATATAGCTTCTGTATTAGTTAATATATAATACAGAGGCTAAAAATGTACGTTGAAGATTTTTCTGAAAGATTAAGTAAATTACGCAATCAAAAAGGTGTATCTGCAAGAGATATGAGTTTGTCGATTGGACAAAACCCTTGCTATATTAACAATATTGAAAACGGAAAAGCTTTACCGTCGATGGCTTCGTTCTTTTTTATATGCGACTATCTTGGAATCACACCAAAAGAATTTTTTGATACAGATAGCAAACAGCCTCTTAAGATGAAAAAGCTTGAAAGCAATCTGAAAAAACTTTGTCCCGAAATGTTGCAAAGTGTCTCTGATATCGTTGAAAAACTCGTGGATATAGAGCAAAGCTTTTCTCAAAACAAAACAGATTTATAAGCTTTTGTATGTTATTGCTTTTAATAGTGGTTTAGATAAATTTCAAAAGACACAATTTAGCTTATAATAATACTTTCACATTTAATATAGAAACAACAAGTTTTTCTTATGAAGACTAGAAGCCAACTTTTGAACAACTTTTGTAATTCAACAAATTATCAAAAGATAAAAAATCGCTTATAATGACACTTTTAAACACAAGAGCAAAAACATCTAGTTTTGTTTATGAAGACTGGAAGCCTACTTTTGAATAACTTTTGAAATTCGACAATTTTTCAAAAGATAAGAAATCCGTTCTTAATACTACTTTTACACGCAAAAATAAAACCATCTAGTCTTGTTTATGAAGACTAGTAGCCAACTTTTGAACAACTTTTGTAATTCGGCAGTTTTTCAAAAGTTGGTTTGAAATTTCTTTATATCCTTTATCATCATTTCTAATTTTGTGAGAAAATTTAATAAATATATTGAAAAAGTTATTATATTTCTTCTAGTCACTATAAAAATAAATAGCGACCAGAAGAATTGTGTTGAAAGATATTAAGAATTAATTATCTTGTTAAATTCATCTTCGCTTATAGCAGTTAGTTTAAGTATAGTTTCTTTTGTTGCTCCGTTAGAAATCATTGTTTTTATAAGACTTCTTTTTCCTTCTTCTTTGCCTTCATTTGTCCATTCTTCTTTGTATAATTCTTTATAGCCTTCAGCAATAATCTTGAGGTCCTTTTCTTCATCATATTCAGTTAAAAGCACTGTTCTCACCTCCGCAATATGCTTTTTCAAGAAATCAGCAAGAATACCTTTTTCTATACATTCCTTAACAGCTCCGTCAATAGCTTTTGGGAAATTCATTTTTGCAGAATATTTTCTTACACAATCCACAAAGTATGAATATTCACCTAACTTCTTACATTTTAGCAATAAAT
>CAJOND010000070.1 GCA_905236675.1 Candidatus Rifleibacteriota bacterium
GTTGAAGAAATAGATGCTTTAATGCCTTGGAATTTAAGAAAATAACTCGGACGTTCGATAGTTCGAGTTTTTCATACCTGTAAAACATTAACGCTTACGCCCCTGCTTCACTTCCAGAGGTTTGAAATACTTTTCGATTAACAACAAAAGGTTTAACACATCTTTCAGCAAGGTTGTTACTTAACTCCAAATACTCATTATCAAGATATGGGAGCAAATCTGATTTAGCAAATTTCAAAGATCTCAAAGCCAAAAGTAAAGGTCTTTGTTGACGACATAATATCAGATGAAATTTAACACCTTTCATAAATCTCTTGAATTTTGCGGGGGGGGGTATAATAAAATTTATCAAAAGACCAATATTGATTGTAAAAAGGAGACCTCTATGGAAGAAGTATTAAGAGATAGAAATGGTAACAGAATTGGGACAATTCAGGATAATGGAAGTGAGTTAGTGCTACGCGATAAAAATGGCAATAGATGTGGCACCTACAACAAAAGCCAAAACGTCACTAGAGACAAAAATGGCAATAGAGTTGGAACAGGCAATTTGTTAGTAACTTTATTACCACGCTAGATTTAATTAAAACATTATATAGAAGAGCTCAAGGAGAAATCCCTAGGCTTTTTTCATACCTTAACAAAAGGAGAGAACTCCTCAATCTTTGATTGATAGAGCTAAAAAGAAGCGGAAAGGATAATTAAAAAATATGAATGATTTAGAAAGATTTGTTTCTAATGTTGAGAAATTAGAAAGATCCCCTATATATGCCATGTCGCTTGGATCAAAAGAATTATTCCATTCTAATTTTTGGACCTTTTTAATGGAACACAAAGACTATAGGCATTTCCTTTATTCATTGTTTCCAGAATTGGATCCTTCCGAAGATATTCAAATAGAAAGAGAATATAAAAATCGAGATATTGTTATTATTCAAAAAGGCAAAGAATTTGTGATTGAAAACAAGATTAAATCCTACCCTGATTTAGAACAATTGATAAAATATCGTGATAAAAACCCAAATATGGTTTCAGGTATTATAACTGGAATTAATCCACCACCTTTTGCTTTGCCTGATAAATGGAAATATGTTTCATATGCAAATATTGCCGAGTTTCTTCGCGATGTTAATACCGATGATAAGTATTTATTATCAATTGTATCTGAGTATTGTGAGGTCTTAGATTCTATTAATTGTCTTATGAACCTTTCTTTAGAAGAAACAAAGGGTCAACTGTCATATAGTACTAAATCTATTGATATGTTACGTGAAATTAGACTTTTGGATGTCTATAGAAAATTGAAAGCGGATGATTTTGCCCTTGAATGCAAAGATTTAGAGAGCAAAATGAATGAACTACTAAAGTCACACGATGGTTGGATATTCAATATTTCCAGACAATTTCACAATGGCAAGGCCACATTATCTTTTGAACTTGTTAAATATGTTGATAAGGTGTACCAAGGTCAAATGGGTATTCAAATTGAAGATAACCAATTCCGTTTATTTATAGGTGTATCAGAAGATAAAAAGAAAGATGTGGACACCATTCTTCGTGTAGGAATAAATAATGAGTGGTTTGATAAAACGTTTGATAAGAAAAATAACAGGAGGATTTTTAACCACCCAACATCAATGAGTAAAAACCCATGTAATTATTCTCAAAGATGGGTATATCAATATTTTGATACATGGACTGAGGGTGGAGTAAATATTCAAGAATATAACATTCTAAAGAATTTAATTTCTGAATATTTAGAAAAAGCAATATCTATTCTAGATATAGTTGATAGAGAATTGCTTTTAAATTAATATCGTTTCGCTTGCTTAAAATCGGTTCTTTTAGAACAATTATGAAAGCAATATTGTAATAATGCTTCATGTGGATTTCACATGTAATGATTTTTCAATTTTAAGTTTGTGTGCATATTTAATGTTTAAGAGTGTATAATACTCTTACATATAAAATGAAACGCAAAATTTGGATTAAATTAATTTACATAATTATTGACGCAATTATCGCATTTGGATTTGGTCTTTTTAGTTTTAGATATTCTGGCGTTGTTGGCTTTTCTTCATTCACCGAAACACAAAAAATCAGCATTTTGATTTATAGTGGTTCATTCGCCTTGATGCACATCATCTTATTTTTAGTATTAAAAGTCTATAACATATTATCTGCTAATTTCTCTTTAGTTGATGCCATGAAGATTGGACTTGTATCTTTTGGTATCTCTGCTGTTGGATTGGTCCTTATAATTGTGATTCCAAACAAGTATTTATTTTTCCAATGGCAGGAACTTCTTAGTTGGTCTATATCCACAATCATCACAATTATTTTGATGATTTCCGAAAGATTTGCTACTCGTTTTCTTAAATTGTTTAAAACAAGACTTGTATCTGAAAAAACGATTCGCACACTAGTTATTGGGGCTGGCGCCGCTGGCAAAGTAGTGGTTGATGATAGTAGATATAACAAAACAAACAAACACAATATTGTTGTAATGGTGGATGATGATCCAAATAAAATTGGCGGTGTTTTTTCTAATATTCCTGTTAAAGGACCAATTAATGAAATTAATACAATTATTGATTTTTATGATATAGAAGAGGTCATTATTGCCATCGCTGATTTAAAAGAAGAAAGATTACACGAAATATTGAATATACTTTCATCTAGCAATGTCCGAGTAAGAAGAATGCCATTACTTTCCGAAATGCAGGGTCCTAATGATATAAGAATGATAGATGTTAATCTTGATGATTTGTTATGCCGTGAACCCGTTAAATTGGATAATCACGAAGTAGTAAATATGTTAAAAGGCAAAACCGTTTTAATTACTGGTGCCGGAGGCTCTATTGGTAGTGAATTAGTGAGACAAGTATTTTACACACATCCCGCAACACTGATTCTTTTTGATATTTACGAAAATTCAACATATGACATTCAGCAAGAATTAGTAAGAAAGATGCGAAATGAAAACATCAAGGATATTAATTTGGTAACACTAATTGGTTCGACTTATAACGAGCAAAGAGTGGAACAAATTATAAAAAAATATAAACCGGATTATATTTATCATGCGGCCGCATATAAGCATGTTCCGCTTATGGAAGATTCACCCCAAGAAGCTATTAGAACCAATGTTATTGGAACCTATAACGTAGCTAAATTAGCGGATAAATACGGTGTGAAGAAAATGGTTTTAGTCTCCACGGATAAAGCTGTCAGACCCACTAATGTGATGGGAGCCACTAAAAGATTTGCCGAAACAATTATTCAATATTACGCAAGTATTTCTAAGGGTACGAAATACGCTGCCGTCAGATTTGGTAATGTTTTGGGAAGCAATGGCAGTGTTGTTCCACTTTTTAAAAAGCAAATTGAAGATGGTGGTCCAATAACAATTACCGATAAATCAATTATCAGGTATTTTATGACCATTCCTGAAGCTGTTTCTTTAATTCTTCAATGTGGTTTATTTGCGGAAGGTGGAGAAATATTTATTTTAGACATGGGTAAACCAGTCAAAATATTAGATTTGGCAGAAAAACTTATCAGACAGGCTGGTTTGGTGCCATATGTTGATATTGATATTGTTGAAACCGGCTTAAGACCAGGAGAAAAATTATTTGAAGAATTACTTCTAGATACTGAACATCAAAAGAAAACAGAAAACAATAGAATTTATATTGAAGAAAAAGAAGAAATTAATGAACGCCTTGAATCTGATGTTATAGAAGCGAGCAGGGCTTTTAAAATGGACGAAACATCCGACATTAAAAATTTATTAGCGTCTTTGATTGCGACATACACAATGGATAAAAATTAATATGGGCAAGAACGAATTTTTATCAACGAGGCAAAAAATATATCTACCATTTAAAAGATTTTTTGATGTTTTGCTTTCTTTGCTTACTATTATTGTATTTTCGCCACTTTACATCATTATTGCTATTATCGTTAAATGTAGTTCTAAAGGCCCTGTGTTTTTCAAACAAAAGAGGATTGGAAAAAACAAAAAAACATTCAATATTCTAAAGTTTAGAACTATGAGAATAGACACACCTAAAGATGTTCCGACACATCTACTAGAAAATCCAGACGCATATATTACTAAGTTTGGACGTTTTTTAAGAAAAACTTCGCTTGATGAAATACCACAAGCATTTAATATTTTTGTTGGTCAAATGTCAATAGTGGGGCCACGTCCTGCTTTATGGAATCAAAATGATTTGATTGAAGAAAGAGATAAATATCACGCAAATAGTATAAGACCAGGATTGTCTGGCTGGGCCCAATGTAATGGAAGAGACACATTAACAATTTCTAAGAAAGCAAAACTGGATGGTGAATATACCATTAAGTTTGATATTTGGTTTGATATCATGATCATTTTTAAAACCATATTTCAAGCCTTTAGGGGAAAAGATGAAGTAGAAGGGAAAAATAGTGGAGGTGTTGATTATGAATAATTATGAGAAATTAGTTAAGAAAGAGAGCAAAATTGCACTTGTTGGACTTGGTTATGTTGGGCTGCCAATTGCGGTTGAATTTGGTAAGCATGTTGAAACTATCGGCTTTGATATTAATGAGTCCAAAATTGCTCTCTACAAAAGTGGCATTGACCCAACAAAAGAAGTCGGCGATAAAGAATTAAAACAAGCAAACGTATTTTTCACATCAAATGAAAAAGATTTATGTGAAGCATGCTTCTTTATTGTGGCTGTTCCAACTCCAATCAATGAAGATACTACTCCGGATTTATCTCCAGTCGTTTCTGCGAGTGAAATTGTAGGAAGAAATATTTCGAAGGGTTCAATCATTGTATATGAATCTACTGTTTACCCGGGTGTTACAGAAGATATATGTGTTCCTATTTTGGAAAAGCAATCTGGATTAAAATGTGGCGTTGATTTCAAAGTTGGGTATTCACCCGAAAGGATTAATCCTGGCGACAAACAACACAGATTGACAAATATTAAAAAAATTGTATCTGGAATGGATGCAGAAACTCTAGAGCAGGTTGCCAAAATTTATTCTTTAGTTATTGAAGCTGGCGTATATAAAGCAGAATCCATCAAAGTTGCAGAAGCTGCAAAAGTTATAGAGAACTCGCAAAGAGACATAAATATTGCATTTATGAATGAGTTATCTATCATTTTTCATAGACTTGGAATAGATACAAAAAGTGTTTTGGAAGCTGCATCTACTAAATGGAATTTCTTAAATTTTTATCCCGGCTTAGTTGGTGGACATTGTATCGGAATCGACCCATATTATCTAACTTATAAAGCTCAAATGTCTGGATACCAATCACAAGTCATCCTTTCTGGTAGAAAAATAAATGATGGAATGGGGAAATATATTGCGGAAAGCACAATTAAACAACTTATAAAATCAGAAAGACCTATTTCAAAGGCTAAAATAGGTATTCTTGGAATTACATTCAAAGAAAATTGTCCCGACGTTAGGAATAGTAAAGTTTATGACATTATAAAAGAACTTAAAGAATACGGTATCGAACCAGTTGTATATGATCCTATTGCTGACGAAAAAGACACAGCAAAATTTTACGGCATTACTCTTATGAACAAAAAAGAACTATCAAATTTGGATTGCCTAATCATTGCAGTTAGTCATTCAGATTTTTTGAAACTTTCAAAAGATGAGGTCTCTAGTTTTTTCAATAACTCTCAAAAGAAAAAGGTTATTGTTGATGTAAAAGGAGTTTTGAATAATAGAGATTACAATTTGGAAGAATATATTTATTGGAGATTGTGATTATGGCGTATGACGATATTAAATTCAATCCCAATACTAAAGTTTTAGTTACCGGTGGAGCTGGATTTATTGGATCCAATCTATGCGAGGTTCTTTTAAAAAAAGGATGTTTTGTGAGATGTCTTGATAATCTTTCTACAGGATTTTTGAAAAATATTGAGCCATTTTTATCTAACCCTAAGTTTGAATTTATTAACGGAGATATAACGGACTTTGATACCTGTCTTAAAGCATGTAACAATATTGATTTTGTTTTTCATGAGGCGGCTTGGGGGAGTGTTCCTAGAAGTATTGAACTTCCTCTTTTTTATGAAAAAAACAATATTGCTGGAACTCTAAACATGTTGGAATCTGCTAGAAAAAGGAATGTTAAGAGATTTATTTATGCTTCAAGTTCTTCTGTTTATGGTGATTCGGATAAGCTTCCAAAGGTAGAAGGAAATGAAGGAAACTTACTCTCCCCATATGCATTAACAAAAAGGTGTGATGAAGAATTTGCTAAATTGTACTTTAAATTATATGGTTTAGAAACGATTGGGCTGCGTTATTTCAATGTCTTTGGGAAGAAACAAAATCCAAACGGAGAATATGCCGCTGTCATCCCAATTTTCATTAAAAAAACGCTGAACAACGAGCGTGTTAAAATTAATGGTGACGGCAAACAATCTCGTGATTTTACATATATTGAAAATGTTATTGAAGCTAATTTAAAAGCTTGTCTTGCCCCCAAAGAGGCAACTGGAGAAGTTTATAACATTGCCTTTGGTGGCAGGGAATTTTTGAACGATGTATATGAAAAAATTAAAATTGCCCTAGGCAGTCATTTGGAACCAATTTATGTGGGCGATAGACCGGGTGATATTAAACACTCAAACGCGGACATTTCAAAGGCAAGGAGAATACTTGGGTATGACCCATCATATGATTTTGAAAAAGGAATTAAAGAAGCAATAGATTGGTATAAGGCAAACTTGTAATATGAGTGAAAAAATTATCATTGTTGAAAACTCTTCGTCAAATATTCGCATTTTTAGGAGCGAGATGTGATATGCAATCCCATGGATATGAAGTGGTTGTCGTTTCGGGCGAACCATCAATCAAAGATTTAGAATTTTATCGTTCCAACAAAATCAAATATTTAATCGTAAAATACAAAAGGACTGGCACTAATCTAATAGGCGATTTTTCTTATTACAGGCAGCTGAGAAAAATTTTTAATAAGGAAAAACCGGAAATAGTGATGACAATGGCTATTAAACCATGCATTTATGGCGGTATTGCCGCAAAAAAGGCAAAATCAAAATTTTATCCATTTTTAATTGGATTAAGCTCGATATTTACAATGAAATCATTAAAGATGTCTTTGGCTCGTGCATACTCGGTGCCTATGTTTAAAAAGAGTTTTAAATATGCATCTACAGTTTTTTCACACAACCAAGAAGCAATAGATGTTTTCAAGAAAAACAAAATAATTAAAAAACAAAAAATAAAAATATTGGGTGGTTCCGGGGTTAATCTTGAACATTTTTATTTGGCTGATTTGCCTTCTGAACCCTCTTTTATTTTTGTTGGTAGGATTTTAAGAGATAAAGGTATATATGAATTTATAGAAGCTTCAAAAAAAATTTTATCTGAATTTCCAAACACGAAAATATCGATTTTAGGTGATTTTGATAGCAATCCATCCTCACTTCAAAAAGATAAATTCGAAAAATTGCTTAGTGGCACCAAAATTAATTATTGTGGTTTTCAAGATGATGTTAGGCCATTCCTAAAACAGCATTCTGTTTTTGTGCTTCCTTCATATCACGAAGGAACACCAAAAAGTACATTAGAGGCAATGGCTATGGGCAGAGTAATATTAACAACAACTGCTCCCGGTTGTGATTCTACAGTAATTGATGGTGTCAATGGTTTTAAAGTTCCTGTTGGCGATTCAGATGCACTGTATCAGAAAATGAAATACTTCATTAATAACGCCAATATTCTTAAACAGATGTCTATAGAGAGCAGAACGATTGCAAAAGAAAAATATGATGTCGTGAAAGTTAACAACACTATTCTTGATGTTTTGGGAGAAAAAAATGACTAAGTATTTGATTTATATTGTTTTTGCTCTTTTTTGTCTGTTGGTATCGCTAATCCAATATTTTGTTAAAAAGAAAAAGATTCAATTCATCCTTTTTTGTTCTATCTTACTTTTTTATTTTTTGTTATCGATATTAAAGAGTTCAAATGTTGGAACCGACTCAAATGCATATTACGATCACTATTATGTTATTGCCAGAGATCAGTCTTTTCTCAAAATTATGAATTCTGTTAAACCAGAATTTCTATATTACGGAATAGAAATTTTATTTTCAAAAGTCCTTTCTTTAAATAAAATCTTTTTTGATATTTTTAATTTCTTAATTATTGTAGGCTGTCTGTTTTTTGCTTTCCGCAAGTTTGAAAATTCATGTGTTTATCTTTCGTGCTATCTCTTTATTGGTTTCTTTTGTATGAGTTTTTCGGGCATAAGACAAGCAATGGCCATGGCGATTTGTGTACTAGCGATGATATTGTTTTCAAAATTTAATTTTAAAAAAAGAATAACCAAATATCTGGCATATTACCTTTTAAACTTTTGTGCAATCATGTTTCATGTTTCATCCGCAATATGTTTATTAATCCCTTTAATTATGTTAATAAAACTAAAAGAATATCAAATTCCTTGGATTTTATTGTTTTTTATCCCAATGTGTTATATTTTTCCGAAATTGTACATTTTGTTATCTTCTTTTTTAGATTTGGCTTATCAACCATGGCCATCAAGAATTTCATTTAAAATGATAGTGATTATTGTAACAATTGCTATCTTCTATCTGATTTTCTATTCAAAAATATCAGATCGTTTGCTTAAGATAACAAAATTTGAAAGAATTTCCTTTAGCGTTGATATTAAAAATACTTTTTTGCTCCTTTTCATGTGTGCTGCTCTTATGTCTTTCAACATTGCTACAACCACCTTTACTAGACTTGCTATGTTCTTTTATTTGCCACAATTTTATTTGTACATTAAAGTTTGTGAGACTCACAAAAATAGCACTGTTAAATTTTTATTGACAACTACTCTTTTAATTTGTTTTGCTTTATATTTTGTTTATGATTGTCGCTCATGGAATATTGCACCGTATGAAATTAGGTAGAGAGATTATTTGTTTTATCAAATTTAAGTTACCTTTGGTGGCATTGATTTTTGGTTTGATTTGCATAAATGCGGCTTCAATGCCTATTTCGACATTTAATTATTGTTCTCCTCAAGAACTTGTTGCTAACAATTTGATTTATTGTAAGAAAAACAATAACGGTTTAACAGAAGTTGATTTAGCTCAAACGTGGGGAGATTATTTTGCATCGAATCATTATACTGTCCAAAAAATGTGTAACTATATGGATAAAACAAATTCATTTTTCACCTTTGACATGACTAATGATTACATATATATTGCTGATTTAAATGGAGGGGATAAAGTAGAAATAGAACAAGGCGATATCATTGGATATTGCACCAACGAAAGTACCCCGCAAACAATTCCTCTTGATTTTATAGAAATGGAAGAATTTCAAGGATTGTTTTCAAAAAACTATTTGAGCTTTCTTGATGCATCTCAAGACAAGGGATGTTTTATTTCTGAAGCGTACGCTAAAAGTTTGGCGGAAACACTAAATTTATCTGATTTGAATGATTTGATTGGGAGAAGAGTTGTTTTTGATTCGGATAAAAAAGAATTAATTATATCATGCATTGTAAAAAGTTCTTGTTTTCCCTTAAAACAAAATATAAATATCGATGAAATGTTTATTTGCTCCAATTATATGTTTATTATGTCTTTAAATAGAAAAAGTACGCTTAGATTATTTTTGGGCACCAATTACTATTATAATTACTCTTTACTTAATTATTTTTTCTTGCTTTATAAACCATTAACAAAAGTTCATTATTTTGAAATGACTATTCCGAATAATCAGTGGTTAGAAGAGGAAATTAATTTCATTATTGACTGTCAGGGTGTCTACAAAAACCCTAGTAACTCAACGTTACTGATATTGTTAATAGTATTGTCGTTTGTAAGTGGGTTTGCTTTTGAATATTGCAAACGCAAAAAATGTAATTTAAAAGTAGGCAAGGAAAAATTTCTATTTTACAGCATCTCATTCCTTTCATACTTAACTCTCTCCCCTTTAGTTGCCCTAATTTTTAATAACAAAAAATTTGGAAATATATATATATCAACTGTGCATTCGATGGCATATCTATTCATGCTTTTGTATTGGGCGGTTTTTTTGGTTGGTATATGTATTGCTGGTTTGATCTTCAATCGCAATCCAAATGATAAAGCCGATATTGTAATTGAGGATGCCTCTCTAGAAAACAACTATACTGAAATTACAATATAATTTAGGAGAAGATAAATATATCCATTTTGTCAATAATTGTATCTATATAACACTGAACAATATTTCAAACAATGTATAAAAAGTATTTGTCGGCAAGCGAATTCTGAAATAGAAGTTATTTGGTTAATGACGGCTCTACCGATGGTAGCCAAAAAAATAAACGAAAACTTTTATTGCAAATGTGTATAAAGTCATCAAATCTAATCATCTATTGACTTAATTTTGGCTTAAAGGCAGCGCGTTTTTGGAATAAAGCTGACTTGTAAATTAATTTTAAGGCTCAATCATTAGTACTGATTGGTTCATATATTTTGAACAAAATCATCAATAAGCTTTTCACACATTTCTTTTCTGTTATGTTTTGCTTTCCCACAATCCCAACTATTTTTGGAGTAATTTTCCAGAACTGTGGAATTATTGATTATAAGACTGATTTTTTCTTTTATTTCTTTTTTGTTCGTAGAAACTAAAGCCGCATTGTTTTCTTGCAAATATTTTATGGAAGCGATTTCTTTAGGACCTATTGCAAGTATTGGTTTTCCTAGATAAAAAAAGTCAACAAGTTTAGTCGAGAATGACATATTTGAGTCCAATTTGTCCCGTAAATTAAAACTTTCAACAAAAATCATTAGATCAGATTCCTTTTGTATTTTTACGAGTTCAGAATATGGAATGGGATCAAATAAATTGGCATCCTGCTTCTCGAATTGTCTTATTATTCTTTTTTTGAGTGGCGTTGGCGTATAAATACTTAATTTCATTTTATTTATACATATGGAATTGGCTTGATTAATTTCTTTTGCTAATTTTAACAGTGTTTTCCACCTACCATTTCCAACACCGCCAGCGTATATACAAATAATGGTATCTTTATGTAGATTAAATGGTGGTCTCTTTACAAAATCATAACATTTAGTTAATATTTTGCATTCAGGCTTAAATAATTTAGAATATTCATTTTTTTGCATTTGTGTGATTGTATATAAAACTTCGCAATTGTTGATAGTTTTTCTTATGAGTGGTCTTTTGATAAAGCGATTTATCCAATATAAAGGAGAAAGATGGAATTTTTTCAGAGTATAATTATCATCTGATATATAGCCAACCATTTTGCAGCCAGTGTATTTTTTGATAAAATTGGCCATTTTGTTTATATATGATGCGTAATAAATAGGTTGAAAAATAATATCTGGGGAGAAAGTATCGACAAAATCTTTAGAAACGTGATATGTTTTCGATCTCGCAAATTTCCAAAGCAGTTCTTGTCCCCAATATAAAATTTGCCATCTGTGTTTTCTTCCAAAAGTATAAAAATCTTGTCCATTCGTTTTTTTAATATCACTTGGCTCAATCCGAGAACCCAAAGGATTCTTTTTATCTTTAAAATTATCAAGGATACTTTTCTCACTTATTTTAAAAAAAACAATATCTAAACTAGGATCAACATTTGTAACTTCTTCATCTCGTAAAAAAATATTTGCAATTTTCAAATTAGGGATGCCGCCTAATATGTTTGAATAGGAGATTCCAAAACTGTTATTTAATGTTAGAGGGGTTTTAGAAACAATTAAAATTTTCATAATTTGCTATATATTATTATGTCGAAAAAACTATTTTTTTCAAATATAATAGTTTCGTGAAAATTTTACAAATAAACGCTGTTTATAAATTTGGAAGCACAGGAAGAACGGTGTTCGAATTACACAACCATTTTCTTAACCATGGAATTGATTCATATGTTGCGGGTCCTTTTTTCGAAAAGGGCAATGATAAAATTATTAAAATCGGAAATCGTTTAGATTGGAAATTTCATGCCTTATTTTCTAGAATTTTTGGTCTTCAAGGATATTATTCAAAAGGCGCAACGAAAAGGTTCATCAAAAAAATCAAAATTATTAACCCCGATGCTATCATTTTGCGAAACATTCATGCAAACTATATAAATTTGAAAATTTTATTCAACTATTTAAATAATCAAAACATTTCGACGATTATTAATCTAGATGATTGTTGGTATTTTACTGGAAAATGTGTCCATTATACATTATATGAATGCTGTAGATGGAAAACTGGTTGTCATAATTGTCCAAAACTTAAAATGGACAATATAAGTTGGTTTTTCGATAGAACAAGAAGAATGTGGAATGATAAAAAGGAACTTTATTCCAACAATAAAAAATTAGGTGTTATTGGCGTTTCTAATTGGATTGTTGCTGAGGCTACACAATCAATATTATCTAAGGCCAAATCCATAAAATGTATTTACAACTGGATTGACTTAAACGCATTCAAACCAACACCAAGCGAGTTTCGAGATGAATATGGTTTGGTAGACAAATTCGTAATCTTGTGTGTTGCCTCTTCATGGAGCGAAAAGAAAGGATTGTCATCAATCATCGATTTATCCAATAATCTTGATAATAACCAGATTGTTGTAATGGTTGGAGATTGCAAAGAAAGTTTGCCAAAAAACATAATCCACATACCATCCACAAGCAGTGTTGATGAATTGGCTAAAATTTATTCATCAGCCGATGTATTTTTGCAAGCAAGTAGAGAAGAATCGTTTGGCAAGGTTGCGGCAGAAGCTTTGTCTTGTGGAGTTCCTTTAATTACTGTGGATTCAACCGCAAATAAAGAACTTGTAACAAAAAAAACTGGTATCTTACTGGAAGATTTAAACTTAGAAAATTTAAAAAAAGCAATTTTAGAGATTCAAGGAAAAGGAAAAAAGTTTTATTCGGATGAGTGTATGAGATTTTCAAGAGAGCATTTTGATTATAACAAATTAACTTCTGAGTTAATTGATTTCATAAGTGATTTATGCAATAAATAAAACTAATAAGGTTTTTATATGAATAGAAAAATTGGAGTAATTTTGTCTTATCTGCTAATGATATTTGAAATTCTTTCAACTTTTTTGCTTACTCCATTTTTGATACGAACCCTTGGAAATGCAGAATATGGCGTTTATAAACTAATAATATCCATTAATTCTTATTTGCTTCTTCTAGATCTTGGAGTTGGAAATTCCATCATCAGATTTCTATCCAAATATAAGGTAAATAACAACATAGAAAAAACAAAACAATTTATGGGAGTTGTGACAATTTTTTATTTAGTTGTCTCTGTTGTTGCTTTAATTATTGGGTGTGTTCTTGCTGGTGTTTTTCCAATTGCTTTTAGTAAAGGACTTACTGATGAAGAAATTAAGTTGGCTCAAAAGCTTCTGTTGCTTGTAACGGCAAATTCATTCTTCACTTTATTGACTGTGCCATCATTTAATTCATTGATGGCATATGAAAAGTTTGCTGTTTCAAAACTTGTCTCAATTATTTTTATTGTTCTAAAAATTGGATTAAGCTTCGCTGCGTTGTTTCTTGGACTTGGAAGCATTGGGATTTGTGTGGTTCAGCTTATATGTACAGTCCTTTCTAGAACTTTTTTTGTATTTTATTCAAGATATAAGCTAGGGTTGAAAGTTACATTTAAGGGAATTCATAAAAAATTTGTTATTGAGATAATAAGTTATTCATCTTTTATTTTGCTTCAGATGATAGCTACTCAAATAAATGCTTCTTTAGACCAAATACTTATTGGTTCATTTGTTTCTTCTTCGGCGGTTATATTGGGTGTTTATGCTGTTGGTTCTCAAATTTCACAATATTTTTCTTCGATTGGGTCTGCTGTTTCTGGAGTTCTAATGCCAGGTGTTGTTAAAATGGTAGAAAAAGATCCCAATCCAAATAGTTACTTAAAAGAGATGATTAAAATAGGTAGAATTTCTTTTGCTATCTTGGGTTTAATTCTTTCGGTTTTTATTGTAAATGGCAAGTTTTTTATCAACACTTGGGCGGGGTCTGAAAACAGTGATGCATATTATGTTGCTCTATTTCTTATTTTTGGAAACATATTTGTGTTGTGCGAGTCAGTGGGTGTTCAAATACTTTGGGCCATGAACGCTCACAAAGAACAGTCAATCGCAAAATTGTGTCTGGTTTTGCTTAACATTGTGCTTACAATTTTTCTTGTGCGATGGGATCCACTTATTGGTGCCTCACTTGGGACTTTTATTTCTTTAATTTTAGGTGATGTTGTTGTGTCGATGATAATTTTTAAAAAAAAGCTAAAAATCCCTTTGATGAATTATTTTACTAATACTTATGTGGCATTTATATGTTTGGATGTTTTTATTATTGCTTTTGGTTTTGGAATAAATCGTTATATGCCTGCCAATATAATGGGCTTTTTAATTTCTTGCCTAATAATGGTTATATTATACTTCATTGGATGTTTCTTTGTGGTCTTGAATCAGAATGAAAAAAATATGATCAAATCAATTTTTATAAAACGTAGATAATTGGAGATGTGGTTATGATTTTATATAAACTTTGCAATAAGTTAAAAAGAAAAAGAAGAAACAATATTTTTAAAAAAAGTATTTCATGCAGTCACAATGATTTTAAAATAGTCGGCAACACAGTTATTGCAGGTCAATGCTACATAATAGATATGGATCATGGGATGAGAAAAGAAGAACTTATTTCAAAGCAAGATAATAGTGCAAAGGCGGTTATTATTGGCAATGATGTTTGGATTGGAGCGAATGCAACAATTTTAAAAGGGCCATTAATACACGATGGTGCAGTAATAGCTGTCCATAATGCAGAAAGCAGAAAACAAAATGAAGAAAATTGAAGCCAACTCAATTAATGTTGGCATTCCTGCGAGAAAGATAAAATATAGGGAATGATATGATTTATTACTTAGCACATTACACAGACAACAATCATCCGAACGAATATTCTTTTAATGCCGCATCGTGTAGCAAAATAGAGTACATTGCAAAAATCTTGCTGGAAAAAGACAATGTAACTATTTTTTCGTGCATGATTCCAGCAAAAGGAAAAAGGTTGAAAAAAGATCTAACAAAAGTAATTTATGAAAAAAATGGGCACAAGCTGACAGTTAAATACCTTAGATGTAGTCATAGTGTCTTTAAGCCGCTTTTTGTGATTCAAAGATTTTTATTTCTCAAAAAAATTCAAAACAAAATTGCACAAAATTTAAGTAAAGACCAAAGGTCTTCAGTAATTATATATCACTCGTTAGGATTATTAAAAATCGAGAATTTCTTTTCATCACAATTTAATCAACAAACAGTGATTGAGGTTGAGGATGTATATTCCTATACTTTTGAACAAGAAATAAATAATGTTAATAGGATTAAAAAGAAAGAAATTGATGCTTTGAAGAAATTTAGTAGAGCAATTACTATAACAAATTTTGTAGCGAAGGATTTTGGGTATGAAAATTACGTTGTTTCTAATGGAATACTAGAGCCTTCCTTTAACCCAGACGAAATAAAAAAAGACAAAAAAATAAGAATGATTTATTCCGGCATTATAGAAGACAATTATAATGCTGCAGATTGTGCCGTTACGATTATGAATTACATGCCAAATAACTACGAATTATATTTGTGCGGTTTTGGTAAGGATAATGCTGTCAACAAACTGACGGAGAAAATTAATAATATTAATCGGTCTAAGGGTTATGGGTGTATACATTTTTTAGGAATGATAAAAGGGCGTGAATTAGAAACACTTTATAAAAAATGTGATATTGGTTTATCTATTGAAAGGAAAGAAGCACCTATTGAAAGACAAAAATATTCCTTCCACAGCAAGATATTTAGGTATTTAACGAATGGATTAGCGGTGGTGGCAGGTAACTATTCCAGCGAGAATAATAGTGACATAAAGGAACTAATTAATTTTGTTAATATTGATGATGACTATGAAGATATTGCTGAAAGAATCGTTTCTCTGGAGATTAATAAAAGAAGTATTTATAACAAATTAATTTTAATGAGCAACGAAATCGAGGAACAACTGAAAAAATTGGTTTTTAATGAATGATTTCCAAACTAAAAGTATGGGCCTAATAGCAAGAGTTGCCATAATGTTAAATTGCTTTGTCATAGAAATCTAATAAATCAAAATTAGTTAGCCCCATCTCCGCATATCATAAATCGCAAGGATTTAATACAGTCGAGAATTTGTTGCTAAGGGATTTATTATACAGACGGTTAAAGATGGTGACGTCGCCTTTATTTGAAATAAACGTCATTTAACGGTACCAAATTTGAAATATTATCAAAAATAGTACCCTTAACGCGCATTTAACCAAATGGAATCATTACTAAACGATTACACTGAGACGTATAAAAGTTTTTAGTGCTAGTGTACAATATTACTGAAATAACTACTTATCACATAATTCTTCTAAGATATAAAGACAGATGTTATATTCGTATGGAAGTTTCTTATCAAAGATAACCTTGTCTTTATTATGCATAGTGGTGCTTGTTCCTTGTGTGTCTATAAATCCATCAAGATAAAAAGTTATTCAAGTAGTTTTTTAATTGTAGGAGTTACTAATTTTGAATGTGTAGGGGTTACAAAAATGCATAATTTGCAGTTTTGTTATGTTTTTAGATTATTCATGCTAATCACGAAAAATGGGTGTTAAGGCGTAATAATTTGAAAAAAAATGCAAAAGTTTACGCCTTAACTTAGATTTAACGACACTTTTCTACTAAACAGTTTTACTAAATATCGCAAAAGTGTTTAGTGAGTATAAACAGTTTGCATATAAATGGCCAAATAATATGCATAATCGCTTAAGAATTAGTAAAAGAATTAAATATAAAAGAATTACAAGAAATAGGCAGGAGAGCTAAAAAAAGTTTATTTAAAGAAATATAGTAAATTATTTATTAAATAAAATATAAAACTTTATGTTAAAATTTTAATATAGAGTTTTTAATATCTTATGTTTGATTGGAATGCAATTGATTTACATTTTCATACAAAAGCTGGATTTGACCGCAAAAAGAGAAGCGATGAAGTCAATTTTGATTATGAAAGTTTTATGGATGCAATGGTCGCAAACAACATTAAATTGGCGTCGGCCACAAACCATAATTACGTTTGGTTTGGTCAATATTCAATAATTAAGTATTTATTGTCGAAAGTCGGAATCAATTACCTTATGGGTGTTGAATTAGACACAAATAAAGATTTTTTAGAATCAAACAACGACGAAACATTAGAAAGGCATATTGTTTTAATATTTAAAGATTCTTTTTCTGCCAATTTTCAAACAGCATTAATAATCAATAAATTAACAGCGGAAAAGAAGAGTAATCCAGAAATCTTTTTTAATAGCGAAGATTTGTTTAACAAAATCATTTTAAATAGGGATGTTATTATAATTCCTCATGGTAATAAAGATCGTGGTTATTTAAATCATCCAACCATTTCTGAAATGAAGGAAATAATATATAAAAAATCTAAAGGTTTTATAAGAGTGGTTGATCAAAAAACAGATTGGGAAATGTCAAAACTCAAAAACGCTGTTTCCAAAAATATGGAAAACAATTCTTTGAAAGATGTCTTTTCTGTACTATTTACTGATACTAGAAGATGGAATAATTATATTCCAACCGGTTTTGTTATCAATGCAGACCCAACATATGAAGGTTTTGCCCAATCAACATTTAATCCACAATATCGTTTCAGTTTGTTTAATGAAATAATTGAACCTTCAAATCATATTTCTAAAATTGAAATCAAACGCATTGAGAGTTCAAACAGCAAATCAATTAAACCAGGAATTATTTATCTTTCTCCTAGATATAATTGTGTTATTGGAAAATCTGGCAGCGGTAAGACACTTCTCTCATATTTAATAAAAAAACAACTATCAAAGGATAGCGTATCTGGAAACGAATACGCTTTTTCAAACGATTATGAAATCAAGATTTATAACAACAAAGGCTTGGAGCTGAATAAGAATAATTTCTTTTGTGTTAATGGCATTAATATTTTTGGTCAAATTATTAAAGTGATGGATAATGAGCACGCCAACATAACAAGCATTGCTCAAATATTTAAGAAAGATTACACAGCAAAGAAAACAATCAATGCGTATATTGATGAATATAACGATAGACTAAATTCTTATTGTGGATTATTTAATAATTTTAAAGAGGGTATTTCAAAACTAACAGATCTTTTCATTTCATTTAAAAATAACATTACTTCTTTTATAGAAAATGAAGAACATATCAGCCTTAAATTGCCGCCATTATCGAGTGATTATCAGTTTATTGATATTGAAGATGAGGAATATCAATTAAATTATTCATCATATATTTCTTCTTTAGAGAAGGAACTTGAAGAGAATAAAGATTACACCAAGTATTACGAAAGCATTAAGCAACTATTGATGATATTGAAATCTTGCTTTGAATCAATAGATGATGAAAAGAAAAGGACGTTCTTAAAGAATGACGTTACCTATTTGAAAATTAAAGCTTTCAATACAGCTTTAGCCAAAGTAAATGGTAACGCATCATCTAGAGCGGAGAAGGCTGTTCTTGCGCGAGAACAGGCAGAGACAAACATTAAAGATATTTCTAAACTTGTTATTTCTTTGTATCTAATGGATAGAGATATAAAACATTATGATTTATCTATCGACACAAAGAAATTGGAAAACGAAGAAACTCTTAATGAAGAATTGAATATAGTTATAAAAGAAAGCTTGGCAAAAGAGTATTTTGTTGCTTTTGATCCTTTACACAATTGTTTATTTAAAACTCGTGGTTTTGCTAACAAAATCAATAAAGAACCACATGATTTAACAAATAAGCAACAAGCAAAAACCTTGATTGACAATTATATTGAGTCCGGAATAATAAACACCGACAATCAAAAGTGTTTTGCTTCTGATGATGCAAAAGTGGATGAAATCTTTAAACAAGAAATGACTATTGATGGTGAAAACATACTTCAATTAAATCCAGGAACATTAGCAAAAACATATATCAAATATTATTTTGGTACAGAATTATTAAACATGAACCCTCGTCCAAATCTCATTATTTTTGATCAAATTGAAAATGATGTTGATAAAGAATATATTTCCATTGAAATCAAGGATTATATTCAATCATTAAAGGGAAAAATCCAATTGCTGATCATCACTCACGACCCGATAGTTGCTGTAAATGCTGATCCTAACAACTATATCTTGGCCAAAAAAGATTTGAGCGGCATTTCTTATAAAAGTTTTGTTATTGAAAACAATGAAACAGAAGCATTGAATGATATTTCTAAAACCGTTGATGGTAGTATTGATGTTTTAAAGAATAGATACTTCATTTATGAAAGAGGTGATGAAGATGAAAGTCGAAATATTTAAAAGAGATAATGGCGAAGTGTTTTTTAAGTTTGAAGAAGATGAAAACGAATATATTTTCAGTGAAGCTGGTGTATTTAAATACATTGATTTGATTATCGCTAATGATTATCAAAAAATTGACATTATTTATGACGAAAACGCAAAAGAATTGGAGCCATACGCAGATTTACTTAATGAAATCTATAACGATATTGTCAAACCAGAAAATAGATTTAAAGAAACATATAATAAATATGTTGTCGCCGATAAGAAGGCCGAAGAAAGTTCATCTTCTATAGACTGCATATTTAACCCTTCAAATAATAATGAATAACGTAATAACTATTTTTTAACAATCATTAACAAAAATAATAAAAAAGAGATACTATTAACATATGGATATTCAAATTAATAATATTGGTATTATCGAACACATTAATGTTCACTGTGATGGCGTGACGCTTATTACCGGTAATAATGGTAGTGGAAAAAGCACATTTGGAAAAGCAATCGATTCTCTTTTTGTTGGCATGCAAAACGCCCCCCTCATTTATGTTTCGGCCCTTGTTAAATACTTCAAGACACATATTGCTCAAATAGTTGGATTTGGCGATTATGGTTTGGAAAGACATTATCGGTTCGGTGTTGTTAACATGAGGACATTTAAAAGTCTTTATTCAATTTTGAACAGCGATAGAATATCTTTGAATTTTAACTATTATGATAGATTATTAAATGGCGTTGTTAGAGAAATTGAAGAAAATAGAGAACAATTTTTGATTTTTTTAAAAACCAACAATTCTTTTTATGAAGAACGAGATATTGATTTGATAATTAGGCAACTAATAGATTTTAGATACGAATTTGAATCAATGTTTTTTGACAAGGAAAAGATAGAGACATATATTGGTCAAGGTATTTTTGATCAACTGAACAATTCCTTTATCGGCCAAGTTAAGCCGTTAAACAAAAAAGAAACAAAAACAACCATTTCTTTAGTAAATAAAGATTTTAATGTTGAATTTGATTATGACTCATCCACGGCATATATTGATGGTGATTATTCATTATACAATTGCTTTTATATAGATGATGGTTCAATAATTGACAGGTTATATAAAGCCAGAAGAAGAAAGCCTGGATACTCAATAACCAAAAGTTTGGAAGAGGAATTGTTGGATAAACTGGAATCACATAGCAGTAATCGAGATAAGGTGGCTGCCAACGAAAAATATAAAAAGATTTTTGATATATTGAATATAGTTTATCCATTTGAATTTATTCTCCAATATAAGTCATTATTAACAACCAATAATGGTGTTAGTATAGAAAACGAAGCTTGCGGGCGCAAAATATTTGCATTAATCAAAGAAATGTTGTACCGAGATTTGATTAATGAAAATACGGTTTTGATTTTTGATGAGCCGGATAATCACTTACATCCTAGATGGCAAAATATATTTGCGAAATTGCTTTTTGAAATCGCAAAAACAACTGGTGCCAATGTTTTTTGCATAACTCATAGTCCAACTTTATTGTTGGCATTTGATGTTTTTTCTAGAGATGATGAGACTAACGAAGTATCTGGATTAAATGTCTATTATTGTAATCCAACCGATAAGAACAATGGCTTTTTAGATGTTTCTAACGATATATCGAAGGCGCACAAGGGTTTATCGGATCCATATATTGATTTGGATTTATTTGGAAAAGATGCAATATGACGATTAATGATGTTGAAGTGGCTTATAATAGTTTAGGTGCAAGTCACGCTTGCATTTTTTCTAATTTTCAAGAATGTTCTAAATTTAGTATTGAGCAATCCGATTATTATTTAGTCAACAATACTACTGCTTGCATTAATATAGATAAAGCAAAAGGCTACACAAATAAGTCTCATGCTTTTTCTGTTGATTCACTATATATTTCCAAAACCAATAACGCTGTTTATTTTATTGAATTTAAAAATTCTTCCTATTTTCGATCAAAAGCAAAAATTACAAGGAAGGCATTTGAAACAATTCATATACACAATGAGATTTGTGGCTTTGATGACTACTCTTTTTGTTCAAATGTTCTTTGTTGTGTTTTATCAGTTAATAAAGAAAAAGAAAAATTGGTTAGAAGCCCATTATTAACTTCTGCAATGATGAGGGCATCTCACTACTCTATAGATTCTTCATATAAAGAAAATTTGGAGAAGAGATTTGCAAATCACATTGCTTCCAAATCTAATGCTGCAACTCTTCCATTTTTATATAGTGACTTCAAAATAGTATTCGATGATGAATTCGATTTATTTGTTGCGTCAATTATATAATTAAACCGCTTATTAATTTGCTTTATTTAATTAATTTTATATCAAGGCTTCTGTTTTCCATCATGGAACGGAGCAACAACTATTATTTATATTGCAAAACACTTTTAGAAATAAAAAACACTTCGATTGCAAAATGGTTATCGATAATTGCGATTGCAATATCAATTATTGGAATAGTGCTTTCCGTAATTTTTACCACTAATTAGAAGATATGTATTAATACAGTCGGAAACTTTTTGTTAGGATAAAATCTTTGTATTTATTCAGTACGTTAAGGACACGGAAACGCGGACAAAAACATGCAAAACAAAAAAATGTTCGCAATAATATGAAAAATGCACTGATAAAAACTTGCAAAATACACTTTTGTTTGCTATACTTTTGGCATGAGCAGAATAG
>CAJOND010000071.1 GCA_905236675.1 Candidatus Rifleibacteriota bacterium
CCTGTTACCGCTTGCACGCCGCCATCCTTGGCGGCAGTCTTTAAAAAAGAGGGTATTATTTGGATAATATCAGCATTTTATGCAATTAAAGCAAAGCCTTATCAATAAAGGGAAAAGTTTGCGTTTGCCCTAAAAAGGATTTTTCAACTTTGCCAAGTTTATAGCCACCCTGAACTTGTTTTTGCTAGAATTTTGGAAATGGATAATGAGGTAAAAAACTGGCTTCGACCTAACCCTTTACAATTCAATATTTTCTATAATAATGGGAGAAGATACGAGCCTGACTTTGTGGTAGAAACAGATAATACAATTTATTTAGTCGAAGTCAAAGCTAGAAATATGATGAAAGACCCCGATGTGTTGGCAAAGAAAGAACGTGCTCTACAATACTGCAAGATTGCTACCGATTATGGCAAAGCCAACAACTTTAAAGAATGGAAATATTTGTTTATTCCAGCAGCAGAGTAATTCAAGCTTTATGTATTTGGCCAATAGATATTGCAATTAGTTTTTACCTCATTCTGGCTCTCAGTGATGTAATCGGAGCAATTGAAGGTCTTGCTTCCTCAAAGGATTTACAAGGCTATTTCTCAGGCGCTCTCGGTTCAATCGCTGGCGACACCACCAAGAACCTAGTGGGCGTAGACTTCAACGAAGTCTATAAACACGTAAAAATCATCCGTGGCGATGACACCTACGTCCCCTCATTCTCCGAAGGCTTCAAAACTGCCATTCAGCTCTACTTCGGTAAGTAGCTTGTAACGACTTTTCCCAAACGATGCTCCCCCAGAATTTGAAAAATTGCTGGGGGAGCTGTCACGAAGTGACTGAGGGGTTTACAACTTAATTTTCTCTAGTTTTGATTTTATGTTTTTCCAATCGTGGCACTTTGTCTCCAACAAGTCATAAAAAGCTCTTCTATGTGAAAAATACATACAGTGACAGAGTTCGTGATAAATCACATAATCTATACAGCTTTTGCTTGCTTTTATCATTTCTATATTCATTGTTATTGTATTTTTATTTTTATTATAACTTCCCCATCTCTTTAATAATTTTCGTATTTTTAAAGATGGCTTATCAAAACCATAAGACAAGAATTTTTGAAAGCATTTCTCTAATTCTTGGTTAAATATATTGAAAGCTTTATTTTTATACCATTGATTAATTAGTTTAGCAGGAGTCTTTGAACAATACTCAATATAAAAATATCCATTTTTCACTTTAATAGAATCAATATTAGATTCTATTACTTTTAAAAGATATTGTTTCCCTAAATATCTGAATGATTCCCCACTTACATATTTTTTTTCATCAGTTTTTTTGTAATTATCAATAAAATATCGTTTTTGTTTTGTTATCCAACTTGCTTTATTTTTAACTTTTTTAAATATCTCCTGTTTATCTTTATTTTCAGTAATTTTTGCTGTTGGCAAAACTTCAATAGAAAATGTTTTCCTTTTATCTTGCAATAATTCAAATTCAATAATTTCTTTCCCATACTCTATTTTTTCTATTGAAGAAATCATTTTGCATACCTTCTCTTTGCTATCTTCATTGATTCATCAATAATAAAATCAATATCATCATAAGTCATATCTATATTTTTGGAATCTTTAAACTCAAATAAAACATCTTCAATAGCGTTAATAATCTTGTTTTGTAAATCTGTGTTTTTAATCCAATCAACATATTGATTTTCCAAAATTATATTATCAATTTTTAAAGCAAGTTCTGCAGCATTTTCTTTATTTGAATTATAATTTTTAATTTTTTCAAAAATAACTCCATAAAAAGCTTTTGCTACTTCATTATTTTGTATTGAATTTGGAATATCATCTCCAGTTCTTGTTTTTGCCATTGTTAATATTTCTTTTATTCTATTCAAATAGGCATTATCATTTTTAAGCCTTTCGGCATCATCTATTATTTGTTTTGAAAATTTGGCAATAGCCTCTTTTAATAATTCAGACAACTTTTTATAAAAAATAGGGTCGTCATCCCATTTTTCAGATATAGTTCGTGATATTCGGTATGCTATGGTATCAGCTTTAGAGCGTGAACTCTGCTTCTTTTCAACTTCTGCTTTGAACTTTTCTGTATCAAAAATATCTACAGGCTCTGTAATCTGTATTATTTCATCAGAAGTTACATAAGTATCTATTAGTTTTTGTATTTTTGCTTCATACTCTTTTCTATCAATAGATTCAGCATATCTTGATTTTATGGAAACACGCAAATTCAGGAAGAACTTCAAATCATTTTTGTAAGTGCTGATTTTGTTTTCAGATGTTTCTTCTAAAAATTTATAATTTCCTAAAGCAAGCTGCAATACTTTTGAATAGTTACTTAATCTTTCGTAGAATTTATCTCTGTCATCTTCGTAGCTTAGATGCTGTTCATAAGCTTCGATATCTTTTTTATTAATTCCGTTAAACATTTCCCACAAATCAGAATGTAATTGTGGAAGTTTTTGGATTTCTTCCTGAGCAGAAACTAAGGCATCTTGAATATCTGCTTCATCGAAATCACCAATATTGCTATAAGTCAAAAGAGCTTCATCAAGTTCCGTTAAAAGTCCATAATAATCAATAATTTCACCATAATCTTTTCCCTCTTCAAGACGATTAACCCTTGCTATTGCTTGGAGTAATCCATGCTCTTTCAAAGGGCGAACTATATATAAAACAGAATTTTTAGGAGCATCAAAACCTGTTAGCAATTTATCAACAACTATGAGTATTTCTGGATCTGGAGCATTTTTGAATTGATTAATAATTTGAGTATTATATTCTGCTTCATTGCCAAATCTGTCCATCATTCGTTTCCAGAATTGATTGACTTCTTTTGAATTTTCTTCATAAATATCTTCATTACCTTCTCTTGTATCTGGTGCAGAAATAATTACTTCTGATGTAACCATTCCCAAATCATCAAGATAATGTTTATATTTCAAAGCAATAGCTTTCGTAGGTGCTGTTAATTGACCTTTAAACCCTGTTCCCTTATATTTGTGTTCAAAATGTTGGCTTACATCTAATGCTACGTTTGCAATTTTCTGTTCAGCTTCGTTTAAAATTCTTCTTGTACTGAACTTTTTCTTCAAATCCAACTTTTGTTTATCTGTTAAATCTCTTGAGATGATTTCAAAGTATTTATCAATAGAATTTTGTGAAACATTCTGAACAGCTAGTCTGCTTTCATAATATAGAGGTAAAACAGCATTATCTTCAACTGCTTGATTAATTGTATATGGAGTGCCAATTATTCCGCCAAATTTTACTGCTGTGCTTTTTTCTTTTCTCATCAAAGGTGTGCCAGTAAAACCAATATAGCAAGCATTAGGGAAAACTTTCTGCATTAGAGCATTAGCACTTCCATATTGACTACGATGACTTTCATCAACCAAAACAAAAACATTTTTGGAATTATCAATAACCTTTTTCTTGCGTAAAGCCGCTTGGAATTTATTTATTACTGTCGTTATAATTGTTTCTTTATTTTCAGAAATAACATTCCCTAAATCTTCACCGCTTACAGCCTTTTTTACTATTTTTCCACATGATTTGAAAGTATCTGAAATTTGCTTATCCAAATCAATTCTGTCTGTAACTATAATTACCTTAGGGTTAATAATTTCTGATTCTAGGGAAATAGCTTTTGCAAGCATTACCATTGTAAGAGATTTTCCACTGCCTTGTGTGTGCCAAATTACACCACCTAGTCTTCTTCCTTCTCTTATTGTTTTTATTCTTTCTAAAATGTTTTGAATAGCAAAATATTGTTGATAACGTGCTATCTTCTTAATTCCAGCATCAAAAACTATGTATTTATATGTTATTTCTAATAAGCGTTTTGGAGAACATAAAGAAATTAATAATTTATCTTGTTCAGTTAAAAGTCTACCTGTTTTACCCTCACTAAATGCTATTTCTTCTCGCCATATTGCCCAAAATTTCTTCGGAGTGCCAGTCGTGGCATACATAGCCTTATTTGAAGCCAATGCTAAAAGAATTTGAGAATATTTATATAAATGTGGTATTCCATCTTCCATCTGGTTTCTTAGATGCTGTGAAATCGCTTGTTCTATAGGATCTTTAATGTCAGGCCTTTTACATTCAATAACACATAATGGAATACCATTTACAAATAGAACAATATCTGGACGGTATTTTTTATCACTTGAAGTCCTGCTTACTTCAAACTCTTCAACTACGTGAAACTTATTGTTTTCAAGATTATTCCAATCTATATAATTAATTGTAAAACTTTTTTTGTCGTTTCCTATTGATTCTTCAAAACTTTTGCCAAGTGTTAATAAATCATAAATCTTTGAATTTGTTGTAACCAAACCATCAAATAAAGGAACATCTTTAAGAATGTCAATAGCACCTCGAATACTTGCTGTGGAAAAAGGATAAATCTTACCTTTGAATTGAATTTTATTTATTTTGAAAAGCTGTTGCTCTAAAATATCCTCTAAAATTACATTACTTAGTTTACCTTGGCGTTCTTTAAATACTTCATCAGGGGTTAAATAAATATAACCCATATTTTGCAATAATTGTAGCGCAGGTATTTGTGAAATATGATCTTCTAAGAATGATGGGTTTTGCATATTAATTTATCTCGGGTAATAGTTTTTTTATTTCATTTTCTGCTGAAATTGGCATATTATTGTCTTCTAATTCTTGAACTTTTTTAATTATTGTTTTTGCCCTTTTAACTTCATCAATAGTTTTTTGATAGTTATAATTGAAATTATCTAAGGACAACATATATTCAAAAAAATAATCTTTTAAATTTATACAATTAAAAAAATATTTATCAACAATATCTTTCTCTTTTAAATAAGATATAAATAAATGACCTCTTAATGCATTCCAATACTTTACAAGTCTTATGGTTGGTTTTATTTTATAATTGTTTTCTTGATTTTTATTTGTTAAATCTTGATTAAATTCATTTGGGGAAGTATATATCCAGTCATTATATGAATTAGATTTATCAGGGATTTTATATTCTCCATTATGATAAGTTTGTAATGCTGGAACTAATTCAAATTTTATATGGTTTAAATCTAATACAATAACAGGATTATCTTGATATATTTCTGACTGAGAATAATAATACTCTGCAAATCTTTTTATTTTATTTAAGTAAGTTTGTGGTTTATATGAATCGTCTTCAAAAACTATCATATAGTCAATATCTGAATTATCATCCATTTTTCTAGGTAATATAGTATTTCTAGTAGATGAACCAAATTTAAAATGTTTAATTAATTCATTTCCAAAATAATTATTTAAACGTGATCGAAGTGTATTTATTGATATTTCTATAGATTCCTCTTCTTTGCTACCTAATATTGCATTACTTGCCAAATTTTCTAAATAACTTAACACACTCATTATTGATTCTCCTTCGTATCAATATTAAAATCTGCTTCACCGTTTTTTATCCCCTCTTGGGCTTTTTTATAACCTGATTTAGAAGGTTGTGGATTGACTGTATTATAATCATCAAGAATATCTCCAAACCTTTTTATTTCTTTGGTTGCTCTTTCATCATCTAATATTAAAAGTTCAATATTTTTAAATCTTCTAACTTGATTTTTTAATGCTAAATATTTATCTGCTGCCATTTTATGTATTTTTGTACAATCTGTTGGATGAATACAAGCTTGAACAGCAGCCAAAACAGCTGTGATTATAGCAAGAATTGTTTTATATTCTAATGGAACAAATATCGAAATTGATGCAATTATAGCAATAGGAATATTAAAGCAAAGATTACATATATTCCACTCTTTGCTAGTATTATAATGGCTTTTAGAAGAACAAACACAACATTCTTCAATTCTTTCGGCTTCTTTAACTATTTCATTTTTTAATTTTTCATCCATAAATATTATATCTCCTTATACTTTTACTCTGATTTGGCCTGTAAGAAGTTTTTGCATTAAGCCTTTTTTCTGTTTTTTTAGTTTTTTTAATTTGGAATTTAATAATTCTATTTCTTTTTCGCTGTTATTCAAAGTTTCTGCAATTTTTTGTTGTTCTTCTATATTTTCTGGATAATATAACAGTATATTGAAAAAATCTTCTGCTATAATATTTAATAAACCATGATTTCTTGCTCCTTCTTGAGCAATCATTTTTATTTCTCTATCTAGTAATCCAGCTTCAAAATAATATTTCCAAAAATCAGAACAGATATCGCTCGTCTTTGATTTAAAACAAATATATAAACTTGACACAACACCTTCTTCATATAAATCTAATCTTTTTATAGCCCCAAAAGGATAACCCTTAGAATAACTTTTGTTATATGCGAATTCACCACGTTTCAATAAAATATATTTAGACGTATCAACACTAGCAATTCTTTTGTAATAATAATCTTCTTGGCTAATCAGACCATTTTGAGCGGATATTGTTAATATATTAATGTTTTGTTTTTCATTTTTACGAGTTAATCGTTCAAATATTTTATTTAATTTTGAATGAGCCCATTTCTTGGAAAATTTTATTATTCCTTTTAATAAAATTTTCATTAAAGCTTTATGCTGTATTTCTTTTTTCTTAATTAGTTTTTCTAGAGTTTCAATTCCATCATCCCAAGTAGATAATATTTCTGCTATTTTTTCTTGTTCTACTTTTTTAGGTAATAATAAATCTAAATTAGAAATTTGGTCTTTAGTTATTCCTTTTATTGTAGAACCTTGACAATTATTTATAATCCGATCAATTAAATTAGAAATACAAAGTTTTAAATACTTATTAATGACAAAATTATTGTTTACTATTATTGATTGAAAATCTTGGCTAGTGCATAAATCAAAATCTGAAAGAGCAACTTTTCCTAATCCAACTCTTGTAACAACGATAACAGAACCGGAAGGAATAATATTTGTAGCAGAATTATCAATGGCTTTTTGGCTAATATATTTTCTTATATTTATATTCCCATAATTATTAATATCGGAACTTGATATCCAAGGTATATTACCTTTCCAAAAATCATTATTTAAAGTAGAAGGAGTTCCGCCTCCTATTATTTTTTGGCAAATAGATGATAATTTTACTACCTCCCAATCATCAGGAATCCACCCAAGTTTTGTTTTCTTATAGCCTTTTTTGTTTTCTGTTTTTCCTGTCATTATTTTTTATCCTTTGAATTTAACCTCAATTAACTCTCCATTATTTCATCTTTGAGATTTTTTTGATTTCTTCGATTTCTTTCGCAAACTCAATATCTGATTCTATTACTTCTTGTTGCCTTCGTTTTTCGTCATACTTGATATATTCAGATTTTGCTCTTTCATCTGCTAATTTCTTAGAAATTTTACCTTTATGAGTTAGTATTTCCATCTCATTTAAACTCAATAATGCATCAAGTTTTTTCGCCCAAGCTAACATTGTCATAGGTATGCGTCTTTGTGCTTGTAATTCTGCATAATCGAGATACAAAACAGTTATACGATCAAGTTTATCAATCTCATCTTTGGTAAGATAATTTTTAGCAACTATTACATCAGGTTCGTGAACTCTTTTACCATTCCAAGATGTTAAACCCATATTGTTTTTATCAGCATTAGCCCTAGAATGTATGATTTCTGCTGCTGTTTGCCCTGTTACTGCCCATAGTAATTTATTCTGAACCATAGCAAAAAATTCTCTTGTAACATCTGCAGTTTTGTCATAATCAACACTAGTTGCATAGATATCTTTAATTTTGGCATAGAATCGTTTTTCGCTTGCACGAATTTCACGAATTTCTTTTAATAGTTCGTCAAAGTAATCTTTGCCTTCAGGATTTTTAAGGTATTCACTATTTAAAATAAAACCTTTAATCAAATACTCTTTAATCTTTTGAGTAGCCCACTGTCTAAATTGAGTACCTCTTAAAGATTTTACTCTATAACCAACAGAGATTATCATATCAAGACTATAAAACTTTGTAACGTAGTTCTTATCGTCACTTGCAGTTATCCGGAAATTCCGGATAACTGAATTATCGCTTGGCAACTCATTTTCTTTGAATACATTATTTATATGCTCATTAATAGTTCTTATATTTTTTTGAAATAATTCTGACATCTGTTTTTGCGAAAGCCATACAGTTTCGTCAACTAATCTCACCTGTATCTGCTTTTCACCGTCAGGAGTAGTATATATCAAGAATTCCCCAAGAAAGTTTCCTGAATTAATTAGATTGTTTTTCTTTTTATTTGGTATTTTTTTTTCTTTATCCATTTAAACCCAGCTCCTTCAAATAACCCTTCATTTTTGATTGAACATTGGCTAACTCTTTTTCTAAGTCATCAATTTCTTTTTGAGTAGCTTGGATATCTATTTCTTCTTCTTCTTCAAAAGTGTCTACATAGCGAGGAATATTTAGATTGAATTCGTTTTCTTTTATTTCATCTAACGTAGCAAGATAAGAATATTTGTCGATTGTTTCACGCTTCTTATAAGTTTGAACAATTTTTTCTATATCTGAATCACGCAAAAAGTTTTGATTTTTGCCTGGTTCATATTCTCTTGAAGCATCGATAAATAGAATATCTTTGTTAGCTCTATTCCTTTTGAAAACAAGTATTGCAGCAGGAATTCCTGTTCCATAGAATAAGTTTTGAGGTAAACCAATTACAGCATCTAAACAGTTGTCTTTTTCAATAAAAGCTTTACGGATTTTGCCTTCTGTTCCTTCTCTGAATAAAACTCCATGAGGAACAACAACTCCGACTTTTCCACCATCAGCAATCGCGGTTTCTATCATGTGAGAAATAAACGCATAGTCACCTCTATTTTTAGGTGGAACTCCTCTCCAAAAACGATTAAATCTATCAGAATTAGCATTTTCTGCGCCCCATTTATCTAATGAGAAAGGAGGATTAGCAACTACAATATCAAATTTCATTGTTGTATCATCTTCTATTAGTTTAGGGTTATTGAGAGTATCACCCCATTCAATTCTCGCATTATCCTTGCTATGCAAAAACATATTCATTTTGCAAAGTGCCCAAGTTCCACCATTGCTTTCCTGACCATACAAAGAGTAATTGTCAGAACCAACTTCATTCGCAGCTTTAATCAAAAGAGAACCAGAACCACAAGCAGGATCACAGATTCTATTGCCTTCTTTGGGTTCAACAAGTTTTGAAAGTAATACAGATACTTGAGAGGGAGTATAAAATTCGCCGCCTTTTTTCCCTGCACCAGCAGCAAATTTAGCAATTAAATATTCATAAACATTACCAATAATATCAGCTTTCCCTACTTTGGATGGTCGTAAATCTAATCTAGGGTCAGAAAAGTCTTCTATTAAGTTTTTGAGACGAGCATTTCTTTCTTTTGTTTCACCTAACTGCATGTCAGAATTGAAGTCAATATTTCTGAAAACACCTTCTAATTTAGCTTTGTTGTCTTCTTCTATTTTCTCTAACGCTTGATTAATCAACTGACCGATATTATTGTCGTTTCTGTGCATATAAAGATAGTCATAGCAACAAGTTTCATCGAGTTTAAAACGTTCTCTTTCAAGACGTCTTCTGATTCTTTCTTCGTTATTTCCAAATTCTTTTTTCAATTCTTCAAATTTGTCTTTCCAAACATCGCTTATATACTTAATAAAAAGGAAAACTAATATGTAATTCTTATATTCAGAAGGGTCTACAACTCCTCTGAATGTGTCACAAGCTTTCCAAACAATATTATTAATTTCATCTTGACTAATTACTGACATTTTTATGCTCCTAATCGATTTAATTCTCTTTTAACGATTGCTCTATTCAATATTTCTTTTTTTTCAGCTATCTTTAATCTTAGTTCAAGCTCTTTTTCTGTACATTCAATAAAACCAGCTATAATCTTTTGCTTACTTAAAGGTATGACTGGAATCTTGAGGGTTTCTAAGGTTTGTTTGCTGACATTTGCTATGGTAACTCCTGACGCCTTCCCAGAACCTTTTGCGAAATGTTTCTTTGCATCAATGCCATTCATCATGGCACAGACATATTCTGGAAGATAATTGTTATCTGTTAGCCTAACAATATGACAAGAAGCTGTTACTGTTGTGTTAGACGGAATAGTATTAATCAACACAGATATGTTGTTAAGTCCTTTTGCTTTGAACAAAATATCTTCTGCCTTAATGATTTCATTTTCTCTCAAATCACGGGCAATAACTTTTTTTACATCATTATTGCTTATATTGGCTTTTCCTGCCTTAGAAATAGCGTCCATATTCAATAAGTTTACGTTTCCTTCTAATGAATATGCGATTTTGTTTCGAAATACATGCCCTGTTACTATATTAGATATGTCTTTGAGTTTAACGACCATTTTTACTCCAAAAATTTAAATTGTTGTAAGCAACAATACTCATTTTTTTATAATAAACAAAAAGCGATAATGCGTCAAGCGGTTTTGTAATTTATTTTAGTCGTAAAATATTATACTCATAATTTTTTTGAATTAAAACAATATAAATTAGTTTAGATTTCCACTCTTAATCATAGTTTAATAGGATATTATAACAAACACATAAAAATAATCCGTGGCGACGACGCCTACGTACCCAGCTTCTCCGAAGGCTTCAAAACTGCCATTCAGCTCTACTTCGGCAAATAGCCTGTTAACAACTCTTCTCAATAGATGCTCCCCCAGAATTTTTTTGAAAAAATTGCTGGGGGAGCTGTCACGAAGTGACTGAGGGGGGAGCAAAGCGAAGCTTTGCGTAGTCGAAAGGGTGATCGAACTAGAGTAAACTTTCTTTAGCGATAGCGTATTAATAAAACCAAGCAAAGCTTAGTTGTGTAGTTTGCTTTTGTCGTTATTACCTTCCCAAAGCCTCTTCTTGCCACTTTTTTAATTGTTTAATTATCTTTTAATAATTACTATAAAAATCGCCCAAATATTTTTTGTGCAAATTTATTACATAAAAAATTAAACAATAATATAATGTTGTTAAAGGACAAATTTTGGAGATTGAAAAATGATAATAGAGATTAGAGCCAAAAACTGCTTTGTGTTTGATGAACAAATAGCTTTTTCCATGAAAGCAGATATGCGTAACAAAAAATTAGCTTCAAATGTACATAAAGAAAATAATTTTAGTGTCCTTAAAACAGCTGGAATATACGGACCTAACAATGCTGGAAAAACCTGTCTGATTAAGTGCATAAATGCTATAAAAAGTGTTCTTTTAAATAACAAAATAAATAACCTTATGCCCAATATTTTCTCCAAAAATGCTGTATGTGAGCTAGGAATTACTTTCTTAAATGACGGAAGAAAATTTTCTTATGATTTTAAATATGATGTTGAAAAAGAGGAATACATCTATGAATCATTTATAGAAATCCTTAAGGACCAATATAACAATGAAAAAGAAGTTTGTTGGCTAAAACGTGATACTAAGCATGATAACTATGATTGCCAAGACAAAGAACTTTTATCAATGATTCCTGTTGTTACAAAAAGCAATATCTTGTTTCACTTAATAGATACTAATAAATTCCCTTCAATTAATGAGATGAAAAAAATATTGATAGGCTTTGCTAATAAAATTGATATTATCAATATGAATAATATTCCCATGAAGCATACTATTGAACTTATGAAAAACAAAAACAAACTTCAGGGAAAAGTTGTAGATTTTATCAAGAATGCAGACCTTTATTTGGATAATTTTGAATATGTTGAAATGAATGGGATAAAAATAAAAGGAGCAGATTTAGACGAACAGGCAGAAGAACAAGTGCTTAATTTGCCCGAAAATTTTATGGAACAAATAAGGCTCGTCTCTACTTACAAAGGGGTACAAGTTCCTAGTATGCTATTTGATTCAACAGGAACTAAAAAAATTGCTGCTCTAGCGAGTTATGTAATAGAAGCTCTTGAACAAGGAAGAATTATTGTAGTTGACGAACTAGACAGTAGTATTCATTTTAAGCTAACAAGAGCAATAGTTGCTATGTTCAACAATGAGCTAAACACTAATGCTCAGATGATATTTACAGTTCATGATGTTAATCTTATGGATTGTAAACGGCTATTTAGGAAAGAGCAAATATGGTTTGTTAGTAAAGATAATGATGGAGTTTATGTTTATTCCTTAGCTGATTTTACAGCCGAAAAAGGTGTTAGAGACACTTCCGATATAATAGATAAATATAGAAAAGGAGCTTTTGCTGCTCTTCCAGATCCTGAATTAATAAATACCCTTTTAAATATAAAAGGGAATGTTAAAAAGGAAGAGGTAGATAGTGAATAGACTTCCTAAAATTTCTGGTAATCATAAGATTTGTATCATCTGTGAAGGAAACGAAGAATATAAGTATTTGGAACTCCCAAACCAGAGCGTCTATTAGAAGGTATTTTAACATTAGGTAGTAACGAAAATGACCTTGTTCTAGACTCTTTTTTAGGTTCAGGCACTACTGCCGCTGTAGCTCACAAGATGAAGCGCCGTTATATTGGTATTGAAATGGGTGATCATGCTTACACACACTGCAAAGTAAGATTAGACAAAGTTATTGATGGCAGTGACCAGGGTGGTATTTCCAAAAGTCTTAATTTGCAAGGAGGAAGCGGTTATAGATTTTATGAACTTGCTCCAACTCTAATTAATAAAGATGCTTTTGATGAACCAATAATAAATAAAGAATACTCTGCTGAAATGCTGGCTTCTGCTGTTGCCTTGCACGAAGGTTTTGAACACAAGCCTTCTTCTGAAACCTTCTGGAAGCAGTCTGTAGGCAACGAAAATTCATACCTTTTTGTCACCACAAGACACGTTGATTTGGCTTATTTAAGCGGTATCAAAGAATCAATGGAAGACAACGAATACTTGATTATTGTCTGTAAGTCTTTCGCTCAAGAAGCTAATGGTAAATTTCCCAATATTAAAATAAAGAAAATACCGCAGATGTTGCTTGATCGTTGCGAGTTTGGCAAAGATAACTATAATCTGAATATTATCAACCCGCCTAGCTACGAAGACGATGAAGAATAGGGCATATGGTGTAGGGCACAGGGAGGAAGATGCCCTAAAGCCTCTCCTTGAGGTATCTTTTTAAAATGCTCCCCAAAAAGCTTATTGGGGGAGCTGTCAGCTTGCCGACTGAGGGGGGAGTAAAGCGAAGCTTTGCGTAGTAGATAGGGTGACCGAACTAGAGTAAACTTTCTTTGCGATAGCGTATTAATAAAGCCAAGCAAAGCTTAATAAAATCTAAGAAACTATATTTACCATATTCACAAATAAAATATTTTAAGTTATAATCATTCTGAAAGGTGGGTAGTAATGTGCCAGCTAGATATTAATATACCAGAAGAAGTGTTATATGATACAAAAATGAGTCGTGATGAGGCAAAAAATTATATAAAACGACTTGTAGCATTAGATTTTTATACAACAAATGGAGTATCTATTGGTTATTGTGCTCAAATAGCTGATATGAGCGAAGAAGATTTTATTAAATATTTAGGCGAACACAAAATATCTATTTTTAATTATTCTAACCAATCTGATTTTATTACAGAATTAAATAATGCCTAAAATTGTCGTAAATTCTACACCTCTTATTATTCTTTGTAATATAGATAAGCTTTCTATTTTGAAAGAATTGTATGGAGAAGTGTGTGTTCCAGAAGCTGTTTTTAATGAAGTTACAGCAAAACCTGATACAGCATGTCTAAAGCTAAAAGAAGCTAACAACTGGATTAAAATAATAAAAATTCCACAAAATGAAAAATTAAAAATTTATAGAGCAAGATTACATTCTGGTGAAGTCGAAGTAATGATATTAGCTCAGAAAGAACCTATAGCTGATTTAGTAATAATAGATGACAACGCTGCAAAAACAACAGCTAATTTTTTAGGTTTAAAAGTTACAGGAACCCTTGGAGTTTTATTAAAAGCTAAAAAAGAAGGATTAATAAAAGAAATAAAACCTTTAATAAAAACTATGAAAGAACTTGGCTTTTATATAAGCGATAAAATTGAACAACTTATTATAACTCTTTCTGGTGAAGATGATGAGGGGATTATTGGAAAACAATGAACAATTTTGAAATATATACAACCGATTACATCGGTGGAGTAATGTCTTTAAGAAAGCCTCAAACCAAGTCTTTAAAAATACTAGATAATATTTTAAATAATGTAACTCCTGCCAAAAATCTTGATTTAAAAGAAGCCTTAAATAAGGTAAATCAGCTTTATCCTATATGTACAAACTTTGAAAGAGAATTTATGTCTTTAAGCTTTGTGCTTGCAACAGGTGTTGGCAAGACTAGACTTATGGGAGCTTTCATAACTTATTTGTACACAAAGCACAACATAAAAAACTTTTTTGTTGTAGCTCCTGGAACCACTGTTTATAACAAATTAAAGAAAGATTTGGGCGACCCAAGTAATCCAAAGTATGTTTTCAAAGGTGTAGGCTGTTTAAATCTGAAATAAGTCACTTGATTAAAAGATAATAATATATTATTTTATAATATATTATTTTTTCTTACATTTAATAAGGCAAAAACAGTGGCAAAAAAGCAACAATCTAAAAGATTAACAACGCAACATAAAAAATCACATGGTGTTATTGGTATTTTTGGTGAAGAAGCTAAATTGCATGACCTAGAAGTATCTAATATATCCCATATAGTAATTGAACAGTTAGAAAAAGATTATCCTTTATTGACTTTTAGATACAGACCTTATATTACAAAAAAAGAAATAAATGAAGCTCTGCAAAAAATAGATAAAGATTTAGGGCAAACACTTTTTGTTAGTGATTCACAAATAAAGCCTGATGGTGGAATAATCGAAGTAAAAGATGATAATAGTAATTGGAGAGTAATTCTTGTTTCTGAAGCAAAACATCAAGGAAAAGATATAGATAATATTAAACGAGGAAAATTAGTTGGTAAAAAAAATAATCAAGATTTAATGGTTGCTGGTAATGCAATAGAAAGAGCACATAAAAATATATCTGAAATTGCTAATTATATGCTTGGAGAAGTTTATTTCCCTTATGTTTTATTTTTGGAAGGCTCAAATTTTTTAACACAAGACGTTACAATAACTAGACCTGATGGAAGAATAATTACATTAACATATAATTCTGGTATTCTGAATAGGTTAGATAGACTGACATCTGCTAATTATGGTATGCCTATTAATACTAATTTATGTAAAAATAAATATGTTAATAATAAAGGTTTATGCATTATGTTGCAAGCAACTTCTATTTATACGCAAGGTGACGGAAGTAGCTGGAATGAAAAAGATATGTTAAATATAATGCTTGAAATAGCTAATACCTCACTTCAAATGTTAGGTGGTGATTTATTTAATCAACTAACAAAATCTAATAAAGGAAAAAGAAAACAATGAAAAGAAATGCGGATCATTCTTTATTAGATAAAGCGAAATTCAATAAAAAAGATGAGTTTTATACGCAATTAGTAGATATTCAAAGAGAATTGCAACATTATCAACAGCATTTTAAAGACAAGGTTGTATTTTGTAACTGTGATGATGTTAGAAATAGTAATTTTTTTAAATATTTTGTAGATAACTTTAAAACATTGGGTTTAAAAAAATTGATATGTGCCTGTTATAATAGATTTAAATATGATTTGTTCAATAATTCAGATGGTGGATATTTTTACATTTATACTGGTAAAGAAAATATAAATCCTAATACAGATGAGTTCACACATTTTGAAGGGGATGGAGATTTTCGCAGTTCTGAAAGCATTGAGCTATTGAAGCAATCAGATATAGTTGTTACAAACCCTCCATTTTCGTTATTTAGAGAATTTGTTGCTCAATTGATTGAATATAATAAAAAATTTTTAATAATTAGCAATATAAATGCGATTACATATAAAGAAATATTTAATTTAATAAAAGATAATAAAGTTTGGCTTGGTATAAATCTAGGTAGAGGTATTTCTGGCTTTATTGTTCCTAACCAATATGAGCTTTATGGACAAGAAGTTAAAATAGATGAAAATGGGAATAAAATTATATCTCCAAATAATTGTATGTGGCTTACTAATTTAGATAATTCAAAAAGGCATGAATTTATTCCACTTACAAAGAAGTATGAAAACAATGAAAAAGATTACCCACGTTTTGATAATTATGATGCAATAAATGTAAATAAAACTCAGGATATTCCTAGTGATTACAGTGGGGTGATGGGAGTTCCAATAACTTTTTTACATAAATTTAATTCTGAACAGTTTAAAATAATTCAATTTAGAAAAGGCAATGATGGTAAAGATTTAACAATAAATGGTAAACCAACTTATTTTAGAATACTTATAAAAAGTTTACAATATGTCTAAAAAAGGGTGTCTTTAATCTTGCCAAGTTCGATAGCCACCCTGAACTAGTTTTTGCTAGAATTATCGATTGCGATAAAGATGTTGAGAATTGGTTAAGACCGAACACAAGCGAGTTTAATATTTATTACAATAATGGGAGAAGATACGAACCTGACTTTGTTGTAGAAACAGAAAAAATAATATATTTAGTTGAAGTTAAAGGGAAACATTTATTTAATGACCCCGATGTACTGGCAAAGAAAGAACGTGCTCTACAATACTGCAAGATTGCTACCGATTATGGCAAAGCCAACAACTTTAAAGAATGGAAATATTTGTTTATTCCAGCAGAATTCAAGTTTTATGTATTTGGCTAATAGATATTGCAATTAGTTTTTACCTCATTCCGGCTCTCTGCGATGTAATAGGAACTATCGAAGGTCTTGCCTCCTCAAAGGATTTACAAGGCTATTTCTCAGGCGCTCTCGGTTCAATTGCTGGCGACACCACCAAAAACCTAATCGGTGTAGACTTCAACGAAGTCTATAAACACGTAAAAATCATCCGTGGCGATGACACCTACGTCCCCAGCTTCTCCGAAGGCTTCAAAACCGCCATCTAGCTCTATTTCGGCAAATAGCCTGTTAACGATTTTCCACTCGATGCGCCCCCAGAATTTTTGAAAAAAAATTGCTGGGGGAGCTGTCACGCAGTGACTGAGGGGGGAGCAAAGCGAAGCTTTGCGTAGTCGAAAGGGTGACCGAACTAGAGTAAACTCTGTTTATCGACAGCGTATTAAAAAACCTCGTCATTATTAGATTATATGACTGCTAGGACATCACATTATCAATTGTGCACAGGGTGGTTTTGTGGTAAAATTTTAACTCAATGTTTATGTGCCTTCATGAATATGCTAGTACAGAACGAACATTCTAAAAATTCTATAAAATATTTATTATAGTTAGGGTGTGACAAGATAAAATGTGAGTCACATAATTTGCCAGACAAACAGTGTTATAATTGTCATTCGTCAGAAATTATTGAGTATAATTTCGTTGATATAGTAAAATTTTTATGTGCCATACTTGTAGTATCAATACATGTTGTACCATTTGGCTCTTCTGATGATCAGATACTAAAATTATTAAACTTTGGTATTAAAAACTGTTTTTCCAGAATCGCTGTTCCTCTTTTTTTTGTTATGTCTGGCTTTTTCTTGTATAGAAAAATGTCAGTTGAGAATTTCTCTTTACTCCCAACTAAAGCCTATATTATCAAACTATTTAGGCTATATATGATTTGGACGGTAATATATTTTCCGTTTCGGATCAAGTCTATTTTGACAAACGGAAAAGGAATTGTTCACGGTATTTTTAAATACATCAAAGATATTGTGTTTACTGGTAGCCACTTTCATTTATGGTATTTCCCGGCACTTATTCTTTCGGTTGCTATAATATCATACCTATTATCCAGAAAAATCGAATTAAAGAGAATCTTATCAGTCGCTGCATTATTTTATGCTATAGGATTACTTGCACAAAGTTGGTTCGGAATAATTATACCATTAAGAGAGAATGTCCCTGAACTATGGGCTATATTAAAAGTATTAGGAAAGATTATTGTTACAACTCGTAACGGGCTATTTGAAGGCTTACTTTTTGTCGGAGTAGGTGCATATTTTGCATTTTATGGATTTAAAATACAAAAGAAAACAGCTTTTATTTGTTTTGTTGCTTCTTATATATTGATGTTCATCGAAGCATTTGTGGTTAAGTATTTTAATTTCGTTAGAGAATATGATATGTATGTTTTCTTAGTTCCATTAACATTTTTTGCTTTTATACTGGTTTTGAATTGGCGTATTCCGAGCAATAATAGTATATACAAAAAAATCCGAATTTTGAGCTCTTTGATATTCTATATACACCCCTGTGTAAAACGTTTTATTATTAAAATCTTTAATCTCATAGAATTTAATATTGCCAAAACGTGCTTGCTGTTTTTAATGACAGTTATTGTGAGTGTTGGATTGTCATATCTTATATACAGTATTTCCCAACGTTTACACTTTATGTGGTTAAAAAGGTTATATTCATAACTATAATAATAAATTTAAAATTATCATCCAAAAAAAGCTGCAAATCTTTTTTTTAGTTATAGTGATTAATACTTAACTTTCTATATGGGGACAAACAGTCCCTATGTGGAAAGTTTAGCTGAGTTGCATATGTCCGTCAGGACATCACATTATTAACCTAGAGCGTTGAAAACGCCCTAGGGATAGCCCCCTCTTATAAACCTCGTCCGACAGGACGATACTATAATCCCAAGGGTATTTAGATGTTTTTGGATAAAGACGTAGTACCACTTACGAGCACCTTAATATTTATCATCTAATCCCATAGCAGTAAAGTTGCCTTAGGTTATAGCCGTAACGTTCCTTCGGGATGTATTAACTGTTCTTAATGGTCAGAAAATTTTCCTATCGCAAACCATTGTTTAGCTCTCAAAATGTTTTTGTATTTTTTCAAAAACATTTTGAGAGCTAAACTAATTATAATAATTTTTTTTGTAAATTAGAAATATGTTTCATATTATTAATAATGAAACATATTTCTAATTTCAAAGGGAGATAGAATGGGAATCTTTGATGACGCTCATACGAAAGTAACAAAAAGAATTGGGTTTATTAAAGACTTAGCTTCAAAACTAAATGGAAGTTTTGTTAGCAATATTGATGGATTAAGATTGAAATATAATATAAGTGAATTATATGGAGACTTAGACGACAGTAACGCTATTACAGGAGAAATTCAGGGATATGAATATTGTTTTATAGAATATTTTCATCAAGGTAATGGCAGATACGATTCTTCAAGATGGGGATCGAGTGTTTATTTACTTTTAAACAAAGATATTCCTGATTTTAAACTAACTACAAAAAAAACAGCACGTTTAAAAGCTATATCTGATTTTATATTTGGAATAATTTTAATGATTTTATTTTTCATATTATTGTTTCGAAATGATAATTTGGATTCTTTTTTTCATGGTTCTTTGTTAGAAAATTTATTTGTAGGGTTAATAATGTTATTTATGTGTGTTTTTATTGGAGCCCTAGCATTTATGTCAATGTATAAAACATATGAAACTTTTGGAATTATAAATAATCAAAATAAATACAATATTCGGAATCCTATATTTAGAAAAAAATATATTATTATTTCTGAAGATGATGAGAATAAAATAAGTAATATTTTTAATGAAAATGCGGTTTTGAAAATTATTGAGACAAAACCCGAAATAACAGAAATAAACTGCCAAAAAAAAATTTATCTTTAAAATTTGGCATTAACGAACAATTATCTTATATTTTATGTGAAAAATATCTTGTTGCTATATTGAATCAAGCTAAAATTTTAGAGGATGTTGAATAATAGTATTTGCTTTATTGTTAAATAAACAATTATTGTCATATAAAGCGTAAGCTTCTAAAAACCAAAAACAACTACAACGCTGGCTTTAGCCAGCGTTGTAGTTATTGTCGCAAAAAGCAATATATTATTTTACTTAATAGATACTAATAAATTTTCTTCAATTAATGAGATGAAAAAAAAAGACAGAATGATTGAATTAAGAAAACTTGCTATATCTCAACTTAATTCATTAGAGATGATGAACAGTAGTTTTATTCATAGATTAGAAAGTAAGAAATCATAATTTAGAAACTCGTCTTGTTGCAAAATACAGAGAAACTATTTCTGTATTGTTAAAACTGTCTTTTCGAGGCTTCTTTGAAGCCGTGGGCAATCTAGCCTTTTTAGACTATGTTTTTGTTGTAGTTATTGTTTTAAAGCTTCCTCTTGAAGGTGTTTTTTTAGATGCTCCACCAAAAGCTTTGCTTGTTGGGGGAGCTGTCACGAAGTGACTGAGGGGGTCTTAACCTACCACCCGTCACTAATCACCAATCACTACGCTAGCTTCAGCCAGTTATGTAGTTGGTAGTTGTTTCTTTTTATTTTTTTGTTGTTTATAATGTATAACTTGTTAGCTTGCCAAACAAATAAAGTATAAATATAATTTATGTATAAATTATGATTTGGAGCTTAAATTATGTTAGCGGTAAATGGATATTTTGACGGTATAGCAATAAAACCCTTAGAAAAGATTATTGCTAAGCCTAACCAAAAAGTTATTATTACTATAATTGACGAGTTTATTGAACAAGACGAAATCGAACCCAAAAAGGGGTTACGTGGAGTTCTTTCCAAATACGCCAATAAAGAGTTAGCCGAAAAAGAAAAAACTGCTTGGGAAAGTTCTGTAAAGGAAAAATATGATAATATTTGATGCCAATATGATTTTACGTTATCTGCTAGATGACGATCAAATAATGTCAGAAAAAGCAGAAGAATATCTAAATACCAACAGAGTAAGAGTAACAATAGAAGTTATAGCAGAAGTAGTATATGTTCTCAAAGGTGTATATAAATTAGAAAGAAAAGAGATATCTCAGATTTTAAAAGATTTTCTAACTCTAGTTGATTGTCAGGAAAAAGAAGTCTTAAATCTTGCATTAGATACATATTCAAATCATAATTTAGATTTTATAGATTCTGTTTTATATTCCTATAATAGAGTCAAAAATATTGAAATAGCAACTTTTGATAAAAATTGATCAAACTTATATCAAGTAACAATTAAAATAACTAAGCTCAAAACATATGTGTATACATCAACCCACCATACAATACAAGCAGTGCGTTTGAGCATTATGACGACAACCTGAAACATTCCACCTGGCTAAGTTTAATGAAATCAAGACTTGTAATTTTGAGAAATTTGCTTTCATTAGACAACTCCTGCCAAAAATCTTAATTTAAAAGAAGCCTCAAATAAAGTAAATCAGCTTTTTCCAATATGTATAGATTTGGTGATTTTCGCCAGGGCAAACTTTTTAATATTATCTATTGTTATAGATAGTTTTTAAGGTTATATTGTAATTATTGAATTTTTCGAGAGGAACAATATTACCAAATGAACACAATAAAAAAAGTGCTGACTTTTGCTTTTTTCTTTATACTCTCCCAAGCTTTATTTGCTTTTGAAATCAGCAATTCAGAAAATCAAAACGATGGCTATATTCCATATTCAAGATACCTAGAAAAACTTGATGCGGAAAACATTGCTTTAACCTCTGAAATGACAAATGAACAAAAAGCTGAAGCCAGTAATGTTATTGATGAAATACTTAATCAAGCAAAAGAAGACTTTGTGTCTAATTTTGATAGTGATGAAAACTATAAACTTGTTTTTTATGAAGGTTATTCACCAGTTATAGTTTATGTTCCAAATGTTTATCGTAAGGAAATCAGATTAAAAGAAAATGTTTTAGATATTGCATGGCTTGACGATAAACTCACAAAATTAGGGGCTGTAAGATATAGAACAACAGATTTAAAGCAGATTTATTATTTAAAACTAGGCTCTGACCGTCAATGTTTTATTAGCGTAAAAAATGAATATTCAAAATATATTGAAGTGGCTTGCAGTTATCTTACAGGCAATAACTCTACTGTTACGATTACAAAAAGTGATTTTGAAAAATTTTATAATAATAAAGTCTCTTTTTTAATAAATTCTTTGCCAAACAAGTCTCAGATTGCAAAAATAAGTATTAAAGGTGAAAATAAAGCAAAAATTGAGTTTACTTACAGAGCAGAAACAGAATATGAAAAACATCAAGAATTGTATAACAAAAGAATTGATCTCGAAACAATGAAAAGTCTTGAATTTACTCTTGATAATTTGCCTAATATTGATGGACAGCTAGGTTTTAGAATAAAAAAAGAAGGCGAAATTGAATCTATAACTATAAAGTTTGAAACAGGTGAAGAGATTCATGAAGTAAAACAGGGTTCAGAACTTGGAATGGTTGTCATAAAAGGAATAGACCCTAATCTTGGTGCCGAACTAGTTCCTTATTACGAAAAGCGAGGCTGTCATGAAATTTTACATAGTCCTATTCTTGATGATACTGGAAGTTTTGTATTTACGGCTCCTGCTGGTTATTACAAACTTTTATTTGGGAAAAATCCATATATAAATATTTCAGGGAAATACTATTCTCATAATATACCAGTTAGTGCTGGTGAAGCTACAGAAATCACTATTCCAACAGAAAATTCAAATACGATTAATGAACTTCGCAGAGCATATATTTCTTCTA
>CAJOND010000072.1 GCA_905236675.1 Candidatus Rifleibacteriota bacterium
AATACTGTATACAACTTTATAAAGCAAGGTCTAGTTTCTGTTGAACAAGCAGCAAAATCTATAGGATTAACAAAAGAACAATTATTGGCTGGATTCAAAAAATATAATTTAGTCTTATAACATTAATAATTTTTGCAAAATATAATATAACAAAGATGCTCCCTCAAAATGCTTTTAGCATTTTGAGGAGCTGTCGCTGAAAGCGACTGAGTTTTTTTTATCGTGTTAACATGAAAGTAATTAATAATAATTAAAATTTAATTTAGTAGATACTAATATTTTATTGGTATCTTCTAAATAAGTATTTCTATAATATCTTCGCTCTTCTTCAAAAGTTTTAGTTACATCTTTCCATTTTATATTTTGTTCCATTAGATAAAGTCCTTTTTTTATATAACATACCCATAATCAGACAATTGTTTTTTAAAAGATTTTTCTGACATATTTAGACTATCAGCAGCTTGTTTTAGTGTAATAACTCCGCTTTTAATTAAGTTTAATAAAGCGGTGAATTGACCTTCTTTTCTACCATCTTCTATTAAACCTTCTAATGCTTCACACATATTACTTTTTGTTGTTTTCATTTTAATTTAGAGGTTTTAATGATAGTTTTTCTAATTCAGATTTAAATTTAGCTTCTGATATATTTAAACTTTCAGCTGCTTGTTTTAGAGTAATAACTCCGCTTTTTATTAAGTTTAATAAAGCGGTGAATTGACCTATTTTTTCTCCTTCTTTTCTGCCATCTTCTATAAGTCCTTCTATTGCTTCACACATATTACTTTCCTCCTTGTCTTTGCTAAGCTTCATTTTGGAACCAGTCAATGTATTGATTAAAGACACAGCTTCATTAGGAACATGCTCAAAAGCTTTATCATTCTTTACTGCATTATAAAGCTTTTCTTTGTCTTTAGAGTATTTTATACAGAGTAATACTTCCCTCAATTCTGTCATAAATTTATTGAAGTTCTCTATTCCTATTGCTACTGGATCTATCAAATTGATTTCATAGTCTTTAACATATTTTAGAAGTCTTTCATCAAAGTTATGAAACATCTGTTTTAAAGCAGTCGGTGCATTCCAGAGTTTCCCACTAAAATTGATGACAATCGTTATTATGGGCATAATTTTATCCGTTTGTAGCAGTCCAGAAAGAAATTCTTCGCTAGATTTCAATTTTTTGTTTTTGATGTTGTCATCAGCTATATTTTCTATTTGATTAGCATAGCGTAAAGCATCATAAAGCATTGATCTAACAGGCATGGCATAATGAATTTCAGACTGGTTTTCTACCGCCAGAAGAACATAGGTGGCTTTGTCATCTCGTTTTATTGCCCAGTGTTTTATTACATCTCTGTATTTCTTTACAGAGTTCTTGTCGATAGGTAGTTCTTTGTTTAATACAATTTCTGTCGTATCTAGCTGTTGCAAATCATCAGGCTTTATAACCTGTTCGCCATCATATATAAAATAGTTGAATACATCAGCAAATATACGATTTTTTTCGATAAACTTTTTTGTTTTGTTATCCTTATCACCCATCGGTTTGCTCCTTGTTTTTATTATAACTAGAAATAAAGTGCTTTGCAAGTTGGTACAGGACAAGTCTAGTTTGAATTGTTTACAAAATAGAATGGGGATAGCAATAATAAGTGAGCAGTATCGAACCTCTTGCCCTCAATTCATTGTAGATTATGTTTTCCATTAAATGAGTTTCTTCAATCTGTCTGAAGCCTAAACGTGCGTTTCTTAAACCTATATCTTCAAAAAAATATTTAACAGGCGTTCCAATATATTTTCTGCCCTTTACGTCATATCTATTAACTTCGCTTATAAAAAAAGCATCTTTTAAATAATCAATATACTGTCTTATTGTATTAAGTGAAATATCTGATTGTAAGCTACTTTTAAAGGTAAATTCTATTTTTGTCGAATTAGTTAAAGAACCTATGGAAGAAGCTAACACGTTGATTAAGTCATGTTTCTTTTTATTTCCATATAATACCTATTGAAAATTTGTGGGCTTTAGCCCACAAATTTTCAACAAAGATTCTAGGTTATTCTACAGCTTTAACTGTTGTGGCAGAAAGTTGAATTTATTATTACTATTACTAAGAATAATAATTCCCTACCTGTTTCTTCTTCGATTTGATGATGAAGATATCCTCTCCTGAAGAATCTCTCTAAAACGTTCTGGAGAGAGTCTACGATTTTGATTTTGCGATGAATTTCTATTTCTTGATCTATTGAGATTTTGTTCTTGAAAAGTCTCAATATTTTGTGAATTATTATCTGGAATTATATTTATATTATTTGTTTCTAAATAATAATTGCTCAAAGGCATATAGCCAAGTTCATCCATTAATTCGTTCCAATTCTTTGGCAATTCAATTTTTATAGTTACTGTTCCGCCACCAGGTAAAGTCATAACCTTGTTTCTGCTAGGGTCACCAGTAACTAGAATAGCTGTTTCTCCTTTTTCCATTACAGGAATTGTCCGAATATTTCTAGTCTGACTCCATGACTGCCATTCAGGAACTGGAGTTTCACTTGATTTTTCCTGTCTTCCTATATAAAACTTCATTTGTTTGAAAGATGTTCCCTTCTCGTCTTTTGAACCGCCTGGATTAGCCCAATACCTCGCATAAGCTCTTTCCTGTAAAGGAACCCTTGCGTTTTGAATTAAAGCCTCTTCAAGACTTTCTTTGCTTTTAAATTTGCTTGCCAAATCTCTTGCTACATATTCAGTTATTAAAAGCGTTCTATTTACAAACTGATTGCCACTTCCAAGTGCAAACTGTCCTTTTTCAGATATATCCCAAGCCATTAACTCCATTATTTTTTCAGAATCTGAAGTTGAAAGAGTTAGATTGTTTCCTCATAAAAGAGCAGAAGCTGCAGTTAAAGTATTATCATTTAAATTATAACCAAGCTGAACATGATAAGGTTTCCAACCATATTTATTAACAGAATCCTCATCTTCAGCTAGACACCAAGAAGCAATATAGCCAAAAGTTCCCATTCTATTCTTTTTTACAGAATAGTCTCCTAGATTCAGCAAAGCTAGATCAATAAAACGACCAATTCTAAGATTAGCTTCGTTATTTATTTCCCCTTGCCCATTACTAAACCCTAGCTGCTTTGCTATTGGACCATTTATCCAACAGTAGGGAGTCCAAGCGTGAGTGCTAGAAAGAGTCTTCCTAAATTCTCCGTTCATCATTGCTTTGGTAAAAGCAATTAAAATAGGCATATACTCTGGTTTACAACCTGACATAACCCCAACAACAGCTACCTCAAATACAGTTACTTTTCTGTAGCCAACTGGAATTGCACCTATTTCTGTATTTGCTTTTAAATCTGTGTATTTTAAAAATTCATTTATTCTTTCGATTGTTGGAGGAATGAAAGGCAGACCATCAGACCAACCTCTTTTGACGAAATATTTATTTACATCTTCTAAACTACCTTTAAAAGCAACTGCATCGTTTTTAGAGGAAGCAAATCTTTCTGATTTTTTTATTTCTTCTTGGATTATCGGTTCTGTTAAACCTTTAATTATTTGAGGGAAAAGAATTTCTCTTGTATTTCTCAATAATTCCTCTTTTGTATGCGAAGCGAAAGCTCCTGGATATTCAGCAATTCTTTGAACTTGCATGCCAGCAGTATAAGCGCTGCTTTGTGCTTGTTCGACAAATCCAGGTGCAGCAATCATTACAGATGGAATGCCAATATATTCTGCAGCAATGCAAGAACCTTCTTCCTTAGGGGTACAAAGTCCGCAACCCCCATTTCCAGAAATCACAGCATCAACTTTATATTGCTTTAATTTTTTTTGAAATTCTTCTTTTTCTCGTCTTATGACTCCTGGTGCAGGATATGGTCCAGCATAACCAATTTCATCCATTAGCAATACTTTCGAATCGGGGTATTTTTCTAAGATAAGACGTTTTATTTCTGGATGTGTTATCTCGCTCATAAAGCTAACTCCAACAACAGCGATGGTTTTACCATTTAGATTATTCAATCTTGAAGGTTGTTGTATTTTGGGTATGCTTTCTTCGCCCACAGGGGAATATACTTCATATATTATTTTGTTTTTTTCTTTATGTTGCAGATTATAGTTTGCTTTAACCAGTTCTGAAGGACAGGTATCATCACAAATTTCGTTAGCAAAAATATTAGAATTAAGGAATAAAGATAAAGCTAATAATAAATACAATGTTTTATTCATAATATAAACCTAAGATTATAGTTTAATTTTATTATATAACAAATTTTAACATATTAAAGCGTCAACAGAAAACGAAACAACTATTTATAACAACATAAGCACTTACTTAAGTAATAAAATTCTAACACGACAGTTAAAAATAGAGCAAATTTATAAATGTAAGATACTGGCAGAGGTTTATAATTTTTTAAAAATTGTTTAAAACTTAATTATATTATAATATAGAAATAAAGACGGTTCATAAAAAAGGCAATAACAATGAAACATGAATGTAAAATAACAGTTCTAGACACAAAATGCTTTTCTGACTATCAGGAAAAATATCTTGCAAATCCAAAATCTGGTCCCTGCCCATTTTTTAAGAAAGGTGATACTTTTCTTTTAAAAAGAACTCCTGAGCAAGACGATTTTTATCATTTAATGAATGGAAAATTTTGTGGTGAAGCTTGGGATGCAATTAGCAGATATGTATATACTGCATTGCAAGGTGGATCTATTATGAAAGGTTGGACTAATGACAACAGAATGATGATAGCTTGCTGTAATGATGGCACTAGACCTGTAATATTTAAAATTGAAAGAATAGATATTCCAGAAAATAATGAAGAAAAAGAATGGCTAGAAAAGCAGAATTTTACAAATAAAGCTGAAGATGCTTATACAGGTTAATCTATAATTTGCTATATTCTATATGAAAAGGAAAACAGCTAAAGAAATATTGGCAGAATCATTTAGAGAATTAGCCGAAAAGAAAGATATCGATAAGATTACAGTAAAGGATATTACCTCTAACTGTGGGTATTCTCCTGCAACTTTTTACCGACAATTTTCAGACAAATATGATCTTATCGCCTGGGATTACTTTAAAAAGGCTGAATTTATCGTTACAAATGTAGGAAATAACAATTATCCTTGGAAACAAGCACAAATAGATGGTTTGAAATATTATGAAGAGAATAAAGATTATTTGAAAAATCTATTTCTTCACACAAGTGGGTTAGAATCATTTATTCATTATATGGCTGAAATACACGTAACAAATATTAGTTCCTACATATTAAAAAAATTTGGGATGTCCAAACTTGATAAAAAAACGGAATTGTGTTTGCGACTTTATTGTTATTCTTCAGCTCAGCTTATATGCGAGTGGATTTTAGGAAAACACAAATTAAAGTTAGATGAATTGGTAGATATTTTTGATATTTCTATGCCTGTTCCTTTAAAAAAATATCTATTTTAAAATGAGATAAAACCAACAAAATATCTCATTATGATATATTTATTAAAAATTATTAATTGAATTAAAATATAATATTTCTATATAATAGCCTATTACTATTTTAATTTATTATTATTTATGTATGTAGTGTTAAAACAAAGGAGATTATAATGGAAATTAAAGCGATAAAATTTAGAGCCAATGGTTTTATGAAGCAACCTTTTGCCTTAGGCGGAGAAGATGGACAAGATAAGTTTGATCAAAAAGTTATGTATCGCTCAAGTTTGCAGAATTATTTGATTGATACTGGTAAGGAAGTTATTCTTGTTGATACTGGACTTCCAGAAGGTTTTCCAGAAGAAGCTCCTGATGAAAACACTTTTATTTATATGGGTGAAAAAGTTGATAACTTTATGGAAGCTTTTGAAAAGCTAGGTTATAAAACAGAACAGGTAACAAAGATTTTTGTAACTCATAAGCATGCTGACCATACAGGTGCCTTAAAGTTTTTCCCAAATGCCAAAATATATGTTGGCGAAGAAGACGCATCAGCAGATGAATATAAAGGTTTAAATAATATAATTCCTGTCAAATTTGAAGACGGAGCTTATTATAATTTTCCTGAATCAATGAATGTTGGCGGTGGTATTCACTATGTAAAAGCCAAAGGACATACAAACGGCAATGCAATAGTAATTGTTGAAAACGATGGCCTTTTCTATATGATTCACGGCGATGTTACCTATACAGACGAAGCTTTGTATGCTAACAAGCTGTCAGTTGTTTATGAAGATAAAAATGCAGCTAGGGAAACTCTAAATAGAGTGCGTGAATTTATAACTAAGCACCCTACTGTCTACGTTTCAACTCATACTCCATTAGGTTATGAAAACCTTGAATCTAAGAAAGTCGTTGATTTGAACAACCCACCCGAAAGTTTGCCCGTTGGAGAAATCACCTTTAAGACTAAGAGTGGCAAATATGTTTGCTCAATCTGCGGTTATGTTTATGACCCAGCAGTTGGCGACCCAGAAAGAGGCATTCCTGCTGGAACAACTTTTGAAAAGCTGCCAGAAGATTGGAAATGCCCAAGATGTAAACAGCCAAAAACCAAGTTTAACGCCGCTTAATAATATAATACATAGAAAAGACATTAAATAATTTTGTATTGCGAGCCTATTTTAGAGGCTCGCAGGTGTATATTTTTCAGATTAATTTATGTTATATTAATTAAAAAGGAGATTTTATGAAAATAGCAATTCTTAATGGAAGCCCTAAAGTTGGAAATACTGCTTCAATGGTTAATGCTTTTGCTGAAGGTGCAAAAGAAGCTGGTCATGAAGTTGAAATTCTTCATGTTGGGAAAATGAAAATCGCTGGTTGTCTTGCTTGTGAATATTGTCATGGCAAAGGCGAAGGCAAGTGCGTTCAGAAAGATGATATGGAAAAAGTTATGCTAGCATACAAAGAAGCTGACATGGTTGTATATGCTTCTCCTGTTTATTACTTCGATGTAACTGCTCAGCTAAGTGCAGCTATGCAGAGAGTCTATGCAATAGGCAAACCAACAAAAGCTACAAAGGCTGCTTTACTTTTAAGTTCAGGTTCACCAAACGTCTATAACGGTGCAATTAACACTTATCAGAATATGATTGGCTATATGGGCTTAAAAGATATGGGAATTATAACCGCTGCAGGAAACGAAAACTGTTCTGAAGCAAAACTTGCTGAAGTTCGCAATTTAGCGAAGAGTCTATAATATAAAGGGATGAGAGATAAGAGATTAGAGATTAGAGACGAGAGTGCTCTTCGCTCTCTGCTCACTGCTCTCTTATCTCTTACCTCTTATATCTATAATCTTCAATTACACTTTAAGAAAATATATTTGTCAAAGCTCTAGGTTACAGTATGAAAAAAACATCTAAATTATTATCTATTTTTACTTTTGCAGGAATTTTATTTTATATATTTAAACAAGCTAAGTTCTGGTTAAAAAAAACAGGTGGAAATGAAGGCTGGATAACAGAAACAAAAGCAAGTTGGTCATGGAGATACTGGTCAAACTTGTTTTTTTTAACTTTTTTAACGCTTTACAATAGATTAGAAATAAGAAATAAAGAAGTTGTTACCAAGAAAGTTCGTTCACATTGCGTTGTTGTAGCAAACCACGAATCTATTCTTGATGGGTTTATTCTTGCTGCTGTTATTTTGAAATCAATATATTTTATGGTTAAAAAAGAAGCTTTTGAAAGACCTATTGCAGGTTATTACTTAAGAAAGGTAGCTTGTTTCCCAGTGGATAGATCTAAAAACGATGCCAGTGCAATAAAAACAGCTTTTAAACTATTAGATGAAGGTGAAAGTCTCGGAATATTCGCAGAAGGAACAAGAAATAAAGATGGCTTTGTAAGTGAATTTAAGCACGGAGCCATAAAAATAGCTATAAAGAAAAAAGTTCCAATAGTTCCCGTATATATAGGAAATTCACATAATATTACTCCCAAAAATTCAATAATTCCAAGACCAGCAAAGCTTATTGTCTGCTGTATGGAACCTATTGACACTGCGGCAGAACTAAAAGCAGGAAAAACAGAAAAAGACATAATCGACATGCTTTATAAGAGAATTACAGATACTGGCACAGAAGTTATGGGATACGATGTCAGAGACCCGAAATATGTTGCTGCTTTAGAGTCAGCCAATAAAGAAAAATAATTAAAGCAAGATTTTAACTTGATAATAACCAGGGTAAGCGCAAACTTTTTATTTATTGAAGAAGCTTTTTGAACAACCTCAATAAAAGTTTAAATAAGCCATAAAATACTTCCCTTTTTAAGGGGAGATGTTGAGCATAAGCGAAACATAAGGCACAGGATGTGCCTATGCAAGCGAGCGATAGGAGGTCATCGAGTCGCAAAGAGTTTTTATATCACATTAAAAATCCCCCAGTCATTCTTACGAATGACATCCCCCTTTACAAAAGGGGGTCTTTAGGACAACTCTTCCAACTCTTGAACATTTCAAACCTAGATTTCTGTTTTTTATAAGTCTACGCATTTGTCATAAAAAGCATAGCGTATGAGCTTCAGCCCTGAAAGCTATATGTTTATGACAATCTGTAGACAGCATAAAAGAGAAATCTACAATTTTTTAGAAGTAAGAAATAAGAGATAAGGGAATTGTTTTATCTATCCTTGTTTCAAGAAAATTTTTATTCAGATAATATTACACCTTTATTCAGAAGATATAATTTAATAGCATTTAAAAATTCTTTTGCATTATTTATTTGGTTTTCAACATCTTCTTTGCTTAATAGGTAAAAATCATCATAATCACTGTCGTTTCGCATTTCAAACATCTCTGTAATATAATTAGATAACTTAGAATCAAAAACGCCTGTTTTTATATAGAGCAGCCTAAACTTAGAAATAACAGCACTGTGTTTCTTCACATCATAACCATCAAATGCTAAGACAGCCCTCATAGAGTGAAATAAAGCGTAATAAGAACGATTTGCAGCACATTTATAATCGTCAGCATCCACAAGAATCTGTGAAGTTTTCAAGCATTGCATTGAGTGTTCAAATCTAACCTTTGCTAAGTTTTGTTTTTCTTCAAGGGTTAGCATATTTAATTCCTTCTTTTAAAACATTTATAAAATAAGGCAAAATATTAGAATATCTGCTGAAAACATCTATAGGTTTTAATGAAACTGAAACAGTAACGTCATTTTCTAAGCTAATATCGCTAACAACTTTCGACACTTTTCTTCGATATTCAGACATTTCCAGATAGTCTAGTTTTACTGTTATAAGTATGTCTACATCTGATTCTTCATTGAAATCGCCACGAGCATAAGACCCATAAAGATAAGCATCACAATACTTATCGCCTAATATTGGTTTGCATCTAGTGACAACATCGTGAAAAATTTTTTCTGCAAATTTATTCATATTTATTCCTGTTTTTTATAATTATACCAATCAATCAATATTAAAACAATAACGAAGTAGACAACAAATAAATACTAATTTTTCACTAAATTACGTGTTTTCGCCCGAACTAGGCTAGTGACAATACAAACAGCAACTTCCAACTACAATAATTACATTAAAAAATTGAATTTTTATTATTTAATTTGTAAACTTAAATAATCAGTTAATTAAGGAGAGCATATGGATATATACGGAAAGACTAAGGGAACTGAACTAGAAAAAATGGTTGAGCAAATGGCTATTGGCGAAGCCAAAGGAGCTATGATGTATTATTCTTTAGCTAGAATTGCAAAATCATTTGGTTTAGATGATGTTGAAAAACAATTTATAGAAATTGGTAATCAAGAAGCTAATCATGCTGGTTTTTACGCAACACTTAATGGTAAATATCCGAATGATAAAGAAGCTTTTTGGAAATTAGTTAAAGGCCTTTCTAAAGCAGAAGAAAAGGGTGATGCAAGTTTATTACAGTTCGCTCAAAAATTTCAAGAAATGGGATTGGTTGATGCTGCTGAAACAGTCAAAGAATTTGCAGAACAAGAAAAACAGCACGGAATTATTACTCAAAACTTAGTTGATAAATATTTAGCTAATAAAGAAGAAAAAAATAATAAACCAGTTTATGTCTGCTCTGTATGCGGCTATGAACATGAAGGCGATATGGCAGACGAGCCAGATGACTACAAATGTCCACTTTGTGGAATGGGCAAAGAAGTATTTCAATTAAAGCAGTAAAAAATGAAAAGAAGAGATTTTATTAAAACTGTTGTTACCCTTGCTTCGTTGGCTCCAATAGCTACAAATGAAGCTATTGCTGGTTTATCTGAAGAAAATAATAATTCTGAAAGGAAAAATAAAATGAAAGTTATCGTTTTAAACGGAAGTCCCAGAACAAATTTCAATACTGCTCAATTATTGAAGCAAGCTCAAAAAGGCGCTGAATCAGTTGAATCAGAAGTAGAATATTATGATCTGGTAAAAATTAATTTTAAAGGCTGTATGAGCTGTTTTGCATGCAAATTAAAAGGTTCAAAAACTAATGGATTATGTGCTATCAGAGATGATTTAAGACCTATACTTGAAAAAGTTTTTCAAGCTGATGCTGTAATAATTGGTACACCAGTTTATTTTTCTTATGCTACAGGAATGTTCAGAAATCTTATAGAAAGAATGTTGTTTGCTCCTTTGAGATACATGAAGGATGAAAAAACCTGTTTGAAAAGAAAGATTCCTGTTGGGCTTGTTTACACGATGAATTGCCCTGAAAATCTGGCACAGCAGATTGGTTACGATAAGACTCTAGGTTCAGATGAAAATGCTTTTAAAAGAGTATTTGGTCACTGCGAAGTTTTAAACTCTTATGACACTTATCAGTTCACTGATTATTCTAAATATGACTGCGATATGTTTGACGAAGCTCATAAAAAGCAAGTTCACGAAACACAGTTCCCTAAAGATTTAGAAAAAGCTTTTGATTTAGGTAAAAGACTAGCAGTATTAAAACTTGATTAAACCTAGTTTTTAATCAAAATAATTTTTAGTAATCTATACCTAGGGCGTTAAAACACCCTAGGTTGTTGATGTACATTTGCCAATTATTATTGAAAATCTATAAATATGTATATACAATTACAATAATGATTCTACAAATTTTTCTACTTCATTCATATCTGCTGTAGGTTCAAATCTTCTAACTACTTCACCTTTTCTGTTTACAACAAATTTTGTGAAGTTCCATTTAATATCTGGCTTCTTATCATAATCAGGATCTTTTTCTTTAAACATCTTTATTAGGAGTTCAGAGTATTTGCCTTCTGGAAGTCCTTCAAAACCCTTTTGCTGCTTTAAGTAAGTATATAAAGGCAATTCGTTTTCACCGTTCACTTCTGATTTTTTCATCTGAGGGAAAGTAGTATTATAATGTAAAGTGCAGAATTGATGGATTTCGTCATCTGTTCCAGGAGCCTGCCCACCAAACTGATGGCACGGAATGTCTATTATTTCCAAGCCTTTATCATGAAATTTCTTATACATGCTTTCAAGCTGCTCATAATGAGGTGTGAACCCACATCCCGTAGCAGTATTAACAATAAGAATAACTTTTCCATTATAATCAGCTAATTTAACATCTTCATTTTTTGCATTTTTTACAGAGTAATCATATATAGACATTATTTTATTTCCTTCTTCTGCATAAGAATTAGTAGAAACAGCCAATAAACCCATTAGAAACAAGCTTGTTATTATTTTTTTCATTGTTTATCCTTTTTTTGTTTTTTAAGTATTGAGAGTTGAGAAATTAACCTTTTGGTATTTTACTTATAGCTAGGAGAATATCCTTTTCAAGATTAGGAATATCATTCTGAACAGTATTCCATATAATTTTTTGCTGAAGACTAATATAATCATGAACAATTATGTTTCTCAAAGCTGATATTTGTCGCCATGGAATGTTTAAATTATCAGTTTTAACTATATCAGATACTTTTCCTGCATTTTCTCCAATGTTCATTAAATTAAAAGCAATTAACTCCTGCAAATCTTCAGATTTTAAAAATTCTTCTTTGGTTTTATTAGAAAGTATGGTTTTGATACGCTGAATGGAATGTTCTATTTGGTTTAATCTGTCTAAATCACGATTAATCATAGTAAGACCATATCTTTAGTAACTTGAGAAGCAAATATCGAGTCTGATAATGCAGACATTGGAATAACATCAACTTTACATTTAAATAAATCTGATAAATCAATAAACATACCTGCAATATCTAAATATGTGACTTCATCATCAAAATCAGCCAAAAAATCAATGTCACTACTAGTTTTTTCTTCTTTTCTTGCACAAGAACCAAAAACATAAAGTTTTTTTGCTTTATATTTTTTTGCTATATGATATATGGCTTCTCTTTGTTTTTTTATTTCATCTAGACGACACATAATTTTTCCTCTTAATATAATTTTAGCAAATATGAAAAATTATGTAAATGATTATTTAGAGATAAGAGAAAGAGTAACTTGAATAAATTATACCTATAAAGTATAGTTTAATAATTAAAGAGGCTATAAAATATTAAATTACTCGTTGTAAACCATAGCAATTCAATGAAAAAGGATTAATATGACTTATTGCTCTAAGTGTGGTAGAGAACTAACAGAAAAAGAATGTTTCAACTGTGGAATTAGTGAAGGTGTTGTGCCTTATTGTTCCAAGTGTGATGAATTCCGATTTCCGCCATTTAACACAGCAGTCAGCATGGTTGTTTGCAATAAAGATTATTCAAAAATTCTATTAATTAAGCAATATGGCAGAGATTTTAATATTTTAGTCGCTGGATATGTTACAAAAGGTGAAAACTTAGAAAATACTCTAAAAAGAGAACTAAAAGAAGAAACAGGTTTAAATATTTTATCTTTTAAATATAATGAAAGCCAATATTTTGAAAAAACCAACAGCTTGATTTGTAATTTCATTATTCAAACTGATAATGAAGATTTCAAATTAACTAGTGAAGTCGATTCTGCCAAATGGTATCCAATAAATGAAGTTAAAGACGCAATTAAAAAGAATAGTTTGGCAGAATATTTTTTGAATTTGGCTTTAACGAAGATTCAATAAAAAAACAATTACTGCAATTTACAATAAAATCATTAAATTTTATAATGGTCGGAAATTTGATCTGAAGCTATTATGATTTTCTATTATTTGAAACTTCGTCGATTTCCAAAAGCCTTTACTTATGAGACTGTCTAAAAACTAGGTTTCGACTCCATAATTAGAATATTCTAATTATTTTAAAATCCCCCTTTATCCCACTTTACAAAGCGGAGCGAGAGCATTACTCCATACACTTATTTTTTAACAAATTCTTAGTTTTTAGACAGCCTCTTATATATGTTTTCTCATGTATTCGATAGTTTTATAAAGAGTAACCCCATGGAAAATTTTATCAAGGTTCCCAGCAAAATCAAGATGATAGCGATTTTGTAGCATATCTAGTCTTTGGTCAATAATTTCTTCTTTATTATTTTGGCTATAATGTAACTAATATCGGGGAAATGGGTATATTAACAATGACAAGGTTTTGGAAATGTCAATATTCAGGATTGAATGGTTCATATACTAGAACATATTTTGATTTTGAAAAATAAATAGTCTAATAATTAGTAATTCAAATCGTAAATAAACAAAAAGTTATCAGCTTATAAATAATCGAGCTGATGACTTTTTTGTTTATTTAACTACGACTTCCAAAACTCTTTTAGAGTTTGCTTAGTTTTTCAATCTTACAGAAATGCTTCTTGTCATCGTCGTAAGTAATACCAACTAACAGTATGTCACCTGAGTATTTTTTTAGAGATTCGGAATACTTCTTTTCTTTTATCTGTGATATTGCTGATTCTGGTGATTTATTCTGTTTTAATTCTATAACTATTAATGGCTTGTTTACATGCTTATAAGGCAGAAAGACTATATCGGCAAAACCCTTACCTGATGGAAACTCTCTTATAAACTGATAAAAACGTATTGCTGTATAATATGCTATAGAAACCACACTTCGCAAGGTTTCTTCATTATTGAAACCAAGAATAGAAGCAATCTTTAAGTGAGCTTTTTCTATATAATCAGCAACAGCTTCTTCATCATTATTCCAAGTGGCTTTTAGTAAATCTTCAGAGTTTTGAATTGCATCTATTACTTCATCCCATTCATTCTCTTCTAATGCGTTATCAAATTCACCTCTGATTTCACGGTTTGGAATAAAAACTTCACCTGTGCTTTTATCGTAGCCTAAATATCCTAGATGAACAAGAAAAGTAAGAGCATCATCTCTACTTTTTATGCAATTAACATCGTTTGTAAATTTTGAAGCATTTATAATGCACCTTGTCCCGCCCATAAGTTCTATTATAGTTTTACGTAGCCCTTTTAAATCAAGATTAATGGGAACACTTAATGCTTCAAATGATGAAGTTGTGTTCCAGTAGCTTCCAACTTCTCCATCCATAGCTTTTACTACTGAACAAGGGTTATATAAATGTACATTTCCTGGCATCAAATAGCCGTCATACCATGCTTTTATTTCCTCAAAATCTCGATGAAATTTTTTACACAAAGCTTTAACTTCATCTTCGGTGAATCCGAAGTATTCGGCTAGTTTATCTGGAATTATCATTGAATATTCATCAAAATTATTTAAAGCTGATTGAGTATCATATCTTTTTACAGGTAATATGCCTGTGATGTAAGCCAGTTTTATAAATGGACTATCTTTAAATAAAGCTCTTAAAAAATCTACATATTCTTCCTGCAATTTTGTGTTTGTAGATTCTCTGAAAATGTAATCCCATTCGTCTATCAAGACTACGAATTTCACTTTTGTTTGGTAAAAAATTTCAGCAAGAATAGACTGCAGGGGTTCATCATCATGGATTTCTATATTTTTAAATTCTTTAACCAACTCTCTTTTTAATTGCTTTATCATAGTTGGCAACAAAGTTTCAAAACCACAACCAAGATCTTTAAACTTTGGTAAGTTAAGCCAAATGACATTGTATTTATTCAAATGTTTCTCAAAATCAGGATTCTTGGCTATTTTCAAATTGGCAAACAGTTCTTTTGAATCACAGCCTTTGCTATAATAAGCAATCAACAAATCTATGTTCATAGACTTGCCAAATCGTCTAGGTCTGCTGATACACATACAGTTTTGACGAGTATCAAGT
>CAJOND010000073.1 GCA_905236675.1 Candidatus Rifleibacteriota bacterium
TAATTCAGTATTATATTCAAGACTGCACCAACACAAGAAGCGACTGTAGTCATTTTGTTCTTTTCGAAATAAAATTCCACGTTAGTAAAAAATGAATTTATGAAAGTGATTAGAACAGATGTTGCGACAGGTGGAATCACCCAAATCGCATCATAATATGCTTTTGCAGCAAGAATTCTTATGATTTCTGGTCCGAATAATATTATTAGAAAAATGCAGAATGAAACTAGATATATAATTTGGTTTGTTGATTTTCTTAAAGGTTCGTAGTCTTTGTCTTTAATTTTTCTGTATGTGTATGGAACAAGTGAACTGTTAATTGACGAAGTTATCATTGTGGAAACAAATGACAAATTATAGGCAACAGAGTAAATAGCAGCCTCTGATCTACCAACCATATTATTTATCATGATTCTGTCAGACTGGTTCAGTATTATTCCTGAGAGGTAATGAAATACAAGAGGAAGATTAAAAGCTAGTGCAAAAGACTCAAAAAAAGTTCTACCTTTTTTTAAAGTAGTGATATAGAAATAGAGACCAACTAATATTGCTACACTTTCAAAGGCTATAACTCTAGCTTCAGCCTTATATTCAGTATTTATGACTGCTATAAATGCTATTATAGGTCTGATTATTGATGAAAGAAGTGTAACTATAATGATATTTTTATATTCAAATTCAAATCTCTGCCTGGAATGCCAGAAATTAAAAGCAGGAGTAAATAAAAGTTGTAAAAACATTACAACCATTAAACAATCATTTAGCTGTAAATACTGATTCCAAAAATTTCTAAAGCATAAATAAATTATGAAAACAATAAAAGTTAAAGTATTTGTTAGACCTATCATAGACGACTGAAATCTGTCTCTATCATCTTCATATTTAATCATACCATTATTGAAGACACCCAAGAAAATGTTTAAAGTCGCAAAAATCTGAATTATAGCATACCAAGAATTATAGACAGACAGCACACCATATTGTGCTGGTGTTAAAATCCTAGTAAATAACGGCAAAGTAATGGTAGATAGGCTTCTTGTAAGAATATGGCAAATTGTAAAAGCTATAGATGCTTTTACTGGCTTGTTTAAGCTGTTGAAATAGTTAATATATTTATTTATATGTTTTTTTATTGAAAACACTTTTAAAATGCTTGCTTATTACTCGTGGTTATTATTTCGAGTATTATTTTTCTTAATTGGGTAATAGCAGATAAATCTCTTTAACGGTATTTGCTATTCCAATTTTAGAGAATTTTCCAACTTCATCTTTTGTTTTAAATCCAAAGCCATAGGTGACAGCAATAAAGTCTATCCCAGCTTTTTCAGCTCCGAAAGCATCATATTTGCTATCACCTATTAATACACATTCAGTTTTTTCACATTTTGCTTCTTCAATACACTCCTCAAGTAATTGAGCTTTTATTTTCGGATTTATACCGTCAACTCCTTTGATAATGTCGAATTTGTTAGTTATCCTTAAATGTTCAAATATTTTTAAGGTTGTAGAATGAGCTTTAAGAGTTGCTACTGCTGTAACAATACCATTCTGTTTTAAATAATCTAGTAATTCTACTATGCCATCATAAAGTTTTATTTCTTTATAACCTTGTTTCATCGCATATTCTTTATGATAGCCAATAGCTTGATTAAGCATTTCACCCGTCAGTCCGAAATTTCTGTTATATGATTCAGCCATTGGCGGTCCAATATGGGTATACATCTTTTCCAAAGAAATTTCTGGAAGATTCATCTTCTTCTGAGTGTATCTTATGCAGTTAAGTATTCCAGGCGAAGTATCTGCTAGAGTTCCATCTAGATCGAATATTACTAATTTATATTTCATAGTTATTTACTTTAAAATCCCCCTGTCATGCTTTTCATGACATCCCCCTTTACGAAAGAGGGTATTTTTTACTCCCCTTTTTAAGGGGAAGATGGCAGCTTTAGCTGTCAGAGAGGTTTTTATTCATCAATTCCTAATTACTATGTGTTTGGGTTGAGTTAGAAATCTAATGCTTACTTCTTTTGAATATTGCTCCAACACTTCGGAAATACCCTTGTTCATAGTATCTAGAACAGCATTATGGGTAATAAAAGCCATTTTGTTATCAGCATAATTTTCTTCCTTATCATGAGAGTAGCCATCTAAGCCAGCTAGAAAAATATTCTTTACACCAAGTTTTATAAGAAATTTAACAAGCATAAGCCCAGCATTATCTCTGACCATATCGGCTTCATTCAGCAAATCCCTGTAATTAGTTTGCAAATAAACATTATCAGCAGGAATATTTGAAGTAACGATACTTTTTGGTTTCTTCTCAGATGAAAGCATTCTAAACCTTCTTAAGTTACTGACGAAAATATAATCTGGTTCAAATTCCCCATAACAGTAATTTATAGAAATTGTAACAACATCATTTCTACTTGCAAAATCTATTATTTTGTCTTTATCATCAATAGAACTTCTACCTGGAGCAATTAACAACAGTGTTTTATCTCCAAGTTTCTGTTTGAGTTCTTCAAGATGACTTTCCTGGGTCTGACCGACAGCTAGATATTTCAAATATAAATCCTGAATATATTTCTTATCAAAAACAGCCTTTTTATCATTATCCATCATAGAAAATATCTCTTCCATATTTTCTATTGTGAGTGTCTTTTTACTGTCCAGCCAGCCAGCATAATTTGGGTGAGCATTATGAACAGCGGAAAGATAATTTGGCAGGGAATAACCCCAATAACTGTTCTGATAGAAATCAATCAACACTTCGTCTATAACATTTAAAAGAGGTTTTAATGAATAATTGCTTCCGATGTTGTCGTTAAGATAATCAACAAAAAGTTCAGTATTCAGATTTCCAGCTCCACGCCCCATACCGAAAATAGAAGAATCTATAATCAGGCTCCTATTTGTTCTTATATCTATCAAAGATTGTGCGTTAGAATAAGAAAGCTGCATATTGTTATGGGAATGATAACCAATCAGAACATTCTCATTCAAATTATGTTCCACCATATAGAAAAGTCTAGTAAGCTCTTTCCTTTTCATCACGCCGAAAGAATCTACTATGTAAAAAGCATAAGGTTCTATTTCATTAGATAGCTTGATAAGATTCAGGAACTCTTCATCAGAGTAATTCAAGGAAACCATAGCCTGTATGAAAACCTTATAGCCTTTTTCTTTCACTGCTTTACAGTAATCAAGAGCCTGAATCATGTCTTTCTTGTGAAAAGCTATTCTCAAGCCTTGAATTGATGTTGCATCATATTCTGGAAGTTTATTTATATCATATTCGCCATAATTGATCATACAAACATAGAGCTGATTATTTCTTTTTTGTGGAAGATAACCAACCATTTCTGACAATGAGTTATATTTGCTTCTGTCTTTTTCAAATGATTCTTTGAGAGTAAGGAAACCACATTCAATGATATCTACATTAGCTTCTGACAAACCATTTATGATTTTCTTTATGTTTTCAGAACCGAAATTCCAATTGTTGCAGTAACCGCCGTCTCTAAGAGTGCAGTCTAATACTTTTACCTGTTCCATGATTATTTATTCATCTGTTTGCTGACAATTTCTCTAACTCTATCTAAATCATTAGGAGTATCTACGGCAACAGTTTCAGAATCAACTTCGATAAATTGAACCTTATAACCATTTTCTATAAATCTTAGAATTTCAATATCTTCTATAGCCTCTATCTTAGCTTTTCCATATTTTTCGCCGTAGTCACAGTAAAACTTTAAGGCTTCTGGTTTAAAACCATACACGCACACCTGCTTATAATAAGAATAGTCAATTTTACCTTTCGGATATGGTGCTGTGGCTCTAGTCAGATAAACCCCAATACCATCTTTATTAGTAATGACTTTAGGAATAGTAAAATTTACTACATCAACAGGGTCTTTTATCTTTGTCATTAAATTAGAAACAAGTAAATTAGGATTATCATAAAAAGGTTTTATTGCAGCTTTTATTGTTGATGGTTCTAATAAAGGTTCGTCACCCTGAATATTAACTATTAAATCAGAAGGAATCTTTCGAGCAACTTCACCAACTCTGTCTGTTCCTGTTTTATGGCTATCTGAGGTCATAACAGCTTTTATATTTAATTGATTACAAGTTTCATAAATTTTATCATCATCTGTAGCAACATAAACACTATCAAAATCTTCAACTTTAAGACATTGCTGATACACCCACCAAATCATAGGCTTGCCACAAATGTCTGCAAGAGGCTTGCCAGGAAATCTTGACGATTTATAACGTGCTGGTATAACACCGATTATTTTCATTATTTATATCCTTTCTATTTAAAATTAATCGTTAGAAGCTTTTTAAACTTATTGGTAATTTGTAGTTGAATTAAAAAGTATATAAACTAGGGAAATATCTATGGACTCCGCCTTAAATATTCTTTTGCTTGCTCGTGCATATCATGTTTGAGTTTTGCCAAAGGTTCTTGCAAGAAATCATCAACTTCGTCTAACAAATATTTTTGTAATTCTAAATCTTTTTCTAAAAAATTATCTTTATTATAATCTTCAAATACACTATTAATATAATTTGCATCATATAGCCTAATCATTCGAAGTATTTCGTATATAGCTTTGTTTCTATGAACTTCATTGTAAATATTTTCTAAATCAAAAATATCTATAGATTTTCTTATTTGTGGTATTGTATATGATTTTTCTTCAATTACTAAACTACAGCTATCTTTTACTTCTTGATTATTTAACATTCTAAGATTTAATATATTATCATTATTTGGTAAAATTATTTTAAAAAAAGCTTTATCTTCAAATCCATTAATATAAGGATTTAATATTTCGTTATTTAAGGTATCTAAATCATGCTTAAATTTACTGTTACATAAGTTACAACTTGGAATTAAATTATAAAGAGACAATGCTAAATAAGGATATAAAACTTGTGAATAATAATGGTCTATATCTGGTATAGCATAATCTATTGTTTTTAATTTATTGGTCTTAAACACAGAAACAAAGTTTCTATTACAATAAGGGCAAACTTCTATACCAATTTTATAAAAGATTAGAAATAATGTTTCTAATTTATTTTTTCTAAAATCATTCCAATCAAAAATTTTTGAAATAATAAAATTAAAATAAATCTTTTCTTTTTCGCAATTATTAAAGATATTATTAATTGAGATTATTATCTCTTTTAAAGCTTCATTTTTCCCAATTGCTAATTCAGATTTATGAGTTTTGACAAAATCTATTCCTTCAACAATCTTTTTATAATCAATAGAATTAATATCAAAATCTTTAAATTTTTTCTTATATTCTTTAAGTTTTTTAATATACTTTAAATAATATTTTAAATATTCTTTATTAATTTCATTAAATAGGCATACTCTCTTTTTCTTTCTAAAAGTATAAGATAATTGTTTTGATAACAAATATTTATTAAATTTATCTTTATATTTTTCTAATTCATCAAATTCTTTTGTTATTTTAATCATAATTACTATTGACCACCTTATTCTTTAATCTTTTCTTCAAGTGATTTTGTATAAGCTGGTCACCAATATTGTTAATCAATTTCTTAAAATAAGAAATTTTATTTTCATCTAAATCACTTTGTAATTCTTCAATCATTTCATTAATTTTATATTTTGCAAAGTTACCAATAAGACCATCATTAATAAAAAAGGTATCACAGTATAAAGTATACAAATCAGAGCCAAATGATTTATGGCTAGAATTTGAAATTGGCTTATGACCATCTAGATAAATTATGTCATTAGGTAATATATCAGAAAGAGGAATGGGGGAATTTGTTGTAAATATTAATTGTATATTTATATAGTCTTTATCTACAATCTTTAATAAATAATTTAAATATAAAATAAGAATAGAAATATACTGCTTTTGCCATTGTGGATGAAACCCTAATTCAGCTTCATCTATAAGCAATAAAACATTTTCGGTTTCAGAAGAAATATCATTAAATACTTTATATAATCTAGATAATAAAGTCAAAAAGGCATTTTCTCCAGAAGAAAGTTTTGGAGACCAACAGAAATTAACATATTTAGCTGGTATTAGTATATTTACAGAATTATGATAAAATTCTAATAATTTTTTTATTTCTTGATAACAATCGGCAATATTAACAAATACTGTATCTGGCTGTTGGAAAGGATTTGAATTATTTTCTTTTTTAGCAGAGAACTCTTTTAGTAATTTTAAAAAACTGTTAAAATTCATTAAAACAATATCTTTAATATCTGAAACTATTTCAGAAGAGCCTGTAGATTGCTTAGCATTTTCAGTAATCAATTTTTCTGTTTCTAATAATAAAGAATAAGGATTATTAATAATACTTAAACAATTCTTTTTATAATCTTTAAAAAGCTTATTGTCTGGTTTTATTATATTATATAGCTTTGAATAATAATCTAATATAATAAGCCAAAACGAATGACAGTATATCCATTCAAGATATATGCCGGCATCTTCCGTATTTCTTTTACTGCTATTAACTTTCTTTTCATATATTCTTATATTTTTTTGTATATGCTTTTCAATTTCGTCAAGCAAATTTATTATTTCGTTGTCATCTTTTTTTAATTTCCAATTTTCTATACAACGTTTTTTGTAGATTTCATAACTCAAATTTTGTGGCTTTATCTTCATATTTTCTCTAATAAATGATTTATCTCCATTAATTTGTTTTTCTATTTCTTTAAAGTCTTTTTTATCAGATATTTTAAAGTAAAAATCTATTTTGTTGTTCATTTCTTGTATGTTGTATGCATTTACTTTATCTATATTATCTATATTATATTTTTCAAATAACTCTCTGCAATAATAATGAATTGCACTGTTTGTTCTTATATCATATAGACCATTCCAATCATTTGATGAAACATCAGGATTAGATGTTTCATCAAAATAATTGGAATATAGAATTACATCAAGCTTATTATTTACTATGCCTTTATAACGTCCAAGAAGGTTATCCCATTCTTCTATTTCTATTTGTCTTAATTGGAAATCACTATCTAAAATTTTATATTTTATTATAATATTTTCACTATTTCCAACATACCATTTATTGTTTCTAATATCATGCCAAACGCAGACTTGTAATTTATTTATTTGATTTATTAATGCTTTACTTGCCACTATGTTCGTTACTTTTTCAAGTAAAGTTGTCTTACCAGCCCCATTTTTGCCAACACAACAAGTAACAGAGCTAATACAATTTTTCATTTCTTTATTATTAAAGCCATAAAAATTCTCAATATAATTAGGATTTTCAGATATTTCTAAAGTATTTGTCCAAGCACCTGTTTTTTCATCTTGCTTTTGTTTAAAAAGAAAACGATATTTTCCACCAAAATTAAAGCCTATATTGTTTTCATTATTCTTGTCTTCAATCCAAAGATACACTAGGTTCATTATTTGCTCCAAATCGCTTTTTTTTATTTACTTGTTTCTTCATTCAACAAATATTTACATCGTCTTAAATCAAAGGCTGGCCGTGTTCCTTCAAGGACATCAATTATATGATTCTTTATATTTGGATTTTCAATAGAACCAGAAAAGTAGCTTATCTTGTTATTGGCCTTATCCATTTCACAATAAATTATCTGTTCTGCATCACAAGCTATCGCAATATTTGGGTTATGAGTTACAATTATAACCTGTCTTTGTTGCTTTGCTTTACATATACAAGGAACTAATTTGTTGAAAACAGATTGATTATCTAGATTATCTTCTGGCTGATCAATAATTATAGGCTTACTTTCTTTACTTAACGCCAAATAGAAAATCAAAAGAACCATACCACGTTCACCAGGCGATAATTCTTCTAGACTTCTTTCACCCATCTTTAATTTGAAACTTACGTCAATATATTCTAATCCAAATAGATAATCATAAAATTTAGTTCGATTGTTAATCCTCTTTTCTGCGTTATCATAATCTTCTGTGATTACTTTTGAAATTTCATCTATAAAACTGATTATGCCATCAATTTTCCTAAAATCTATATTTCTAATTAAATCATTTAATTCATTTAACGAATTCTTTCCTCTTCCAAGTTTGCCACCAAATCTTAAATCAATATAGTTTAAAATTTCCATAGCTAAGTAATTATTGCTCATATACAATTCTGCTTTAAATGAAAAGCTGTCCTCTAATTCACCTAAAAGATTTTTTATTTCATTTTGTATAGGAGAATATATATTTTCATATACTTTAACCAATTCTTTCTTATCTTCAAATATCTGCTTTAAAAGTTCTTTTCGCACATTATTCAAACGAGAATATTCATTATCTAATTCATTTTCTATATATTCATTTTCATTCTTATAGTATTCTAATGAATTCTCTGTTTCTTTAGAACCTATAATTAGTTTTTTCTTTTTCTCCCATTCTTCTAAATCTGTAAGGTATTTTTGATATACTTTTTCTTTATTATCTGCCGAAGCAATTAGTTCGGCTTTATTTTGTTCAATTAAAAGTAATTGCTGTTTTAAGCCATTATTTGTATCATTAATAAAATTGATATATTTTTCTTTATCTTGTTCAGCTTTTTTTACTAACCCTTCCAAATAGCTATCTGGAATAGATAATTCAATATGATTATTTTTATTGTTTAATTTGTATTTTTCAAAATAATCTTCAACATGAAGTTTTAAAGTATTAAAATGATCTTTAAAATTATAAATTTCAACTAAAAGATTATTTGAAGACTCAATAAATTCGTTAATTATCTTAATTTTATTATTAAAATCTTCTATATTTTGTTTTGTTTCATCTATCTTTGTATTTAATTCAATTAATTTTGTTTCATACTCAGGATTATTTGAGTTATCTGGTTTACTGACTTCTTTTGGCTTCAATTCCTCGTGCCTTTTTAATGTTTCTTCTAATTTTATTAAATTATCTTTTATTAATGTTTTATATTTTTTTGTTTTTTTGTTCTCTAGTTTTATAATTACTTCATTTAAACTATGAATTTTGCGTAATTTTATTTCAGTATTTATTTCTATTTGTTTTGTTTTTTCTTTAATTAATTCATTTAAATTATGAGCTTCTCCTTTTTCGGCAGAATCAACATAAGAAAAAATAACTTTGTCTATTTCTTTTTGAAATTCATCATCAATATCATTACATAGCTTCTCTATGAAACTTTGTGGAAGATATTGAGAATCTTCTATTGATGTTCCATAATTTGAATCATCAAGATTTAAGTCATTAGTTTTATTATCTCCCCAAGTTAAGCTACCTATATAATCACTTGCGTATTTTGCTGGACTTTTCCTAAATCTATTAGCTGTTAAAAAAGAGGCATCTTTCATATTTTGGCTTTTACATAAGTGAGCTATTATATCCGATATAGCACTTTTACCACTTCCCTTATTCCCAATTACAGCCACCATACCAGAATTTAGTGGCAAATCCACATCAAACCAATTAAAATTTTCATTCTTAGGGTTATCTATTCTTTTTATAGATATATTACTTATGATACTTTGTTTATTTTTATTACATCTATCCAACAAAGGTGGTATTAAGCCAATGAATACTCTTTCTTGAGGTTGATAAAGACATTGTTTTAAACCAGAAAAAGTTAAATCCCCTTTTATCCATAAGTTTTCTTTAGGTCTATAATCTCTGGGATCATGACAATCAGAACACATTATTAAAGGTTTTGTATCAATATTTTTAAATACAATATTTTCATAATCATTTTTATCTTTAGTTTTTCCAATTTCAAAAAAATGTACATTACTTGCTATATCTTCTTTTATCGCATCTTTTACAGGTAAAGCACTTGTAATTTCTTTATCAATTCCATTTGTTTTCTGACCAGCATGTATACTAATCAAAGCATCGTGCTTTTGTGCAAAATCTATTATATCTTCAAAACACCAATATACTTTTTGATTATCATCTTTTTGCTTTGCTTTTTCTCTAATTAAAATAGCATCAAAATCATTTGCTAAATTATGAATATCTAATTCATCAGAAAAGATTAAAATAATATGAAGATTATTAGAACCTTTATCGGTTCTTAGTTCAACACCAGGGAAGAAAACAATTTCAGGTTCAATTCTTCGTAAATTTTCTATACGTTCAGCATCAATAACAAAATGGTCAGAAATAGCTACTGCTTTTATATTGTTTTCTTTAAGAGTTTTACATAATAATTCATCTGCATCTTCCCCTTTATATTTATAATCATAAGAAGAAGCTGTATGAAGATGTAAATCCCATCTATGCCATTCAGAACCCTTTGGATTGTTTTTCATTTTTCCTACACCTTATTTTTTTAGCACTTCATCTAAATCAACTCTTGGGAAGACTTCCAGCATACCACCACGAGTAGCGTTATAAATTTTAATTCCGTGTTCATCAGCATACTTTTTTGCATAATAGTAAGCATAAATCATACGTTCACCTTGAATCTTATAAATATCTCTTCTTTTACATTCATAATTATCTATTGCATAGGCCTTAGAAGTCTTATAGTTACAATCTGTTCCTAATAGATAAATCTCTTTGAATCCAATGAAAATAGCTATTTGTATCAGAGAATAAACTATTGAATAACCATCAAAAACAATTCTATAAGCGTTATCGCTAAATTTAGCGAATAATTTATAGGGTAAAACCGGATGAAGCCCCAAATATAAAGGGAACTCATAGGTATTTTTTCTATTATTTAAACTTATTAATTCTTTGTCTTTATGATTAATTGCTCCATCTAAGCTAAAGAAAACTCTTGAATTATTTATAGAATCCACTTCTTTCTTTATTTTTTTATAAACACCAAAATCTTGAATGCCAAAATAAGTAGTTTCCCAGCCAGTTTCAGGAAACCATTTAACTAAAGCATTACATCCAAAAGTAGTTTCGTTCTTTAATTTTTGTAAATCTTCTTTGGTTAGACTTGGACCTGTAGCAACAATAAAACAACGGCCACTTTTTGTGTTCTTTAAAGACTTAAGTTTATCGTATCTCTTACTAAGACCTAAATCTTGGAGAAATTGATTAAAATAAAAGATAGAATTCTTATATAAAGCAAAAAAGACAAAATTATAAAATTTTAAGAATTCTTTTGCATAAGCGAATAAAGTCGGTCGATTTTTTATATAATTTTTTAACTGTTCTTTATTTATCATTCTTTACTCCAAATAGTTTGATAATTTATTCATAATATGACCTAGTAACAAACTCTATTGGTAAGATTTCTTGAATCTTCTTGATGAAATCTTTGAAGAAAGCGTTTCTTTTTTCAGCCTGCTCTTCGGAAACTGGTTTACGCATAGAAGTATCGAAATAGTTTTTGTTTATATTTGATGAAAAACCGTCAAAGCCAGCCATATAAACCTTTGTAGGCTTACATTCTTTTAATAAATTGAGTATTATAACTCCTGAAGAATCATAAGTTTTTTCGCCTGTGATTATCCATTTTGAATAATTTATTGTGTTTATGTTGTTCTCGCTTATATTACTTAAATGTGAGGGAACTATAATATTTAAACCACGGTTTTTAGCTTCTTCAAAAGCTTCTTGACGTGTGGTCATAATATAATCTGTTTTAAACTCGAAGTTGTTCAAGCTAATTGAAATAATGTTGTTATTATTTACAAGAGAGTTTATTTTGTCTTTTGAAGTAATAATGCTCTTACCTGGAGCAATCAACAGAATTTCTTTATTGCTAAATATTTTCTTCAATCTAGTAATAGTTTCTGAATCATCAAAATTATTTTTTGAATTATACTGTCGATATAGTTCTTCTGCATAATTCTTGTCAAAGGATATTCTTTTCTCTTCGGCTACCATTCCTAGAAGTTCGGCTACCTGATCTATAGGTAACATATGTTTATTGTAAAAATGTGAAGCATAGCTAGGAGTGCAGTGATTTATTGAGGAAAGATAATATTCAACGGAATAACCCCAATAAAACTCGTTACGTATGACACTAAGCACATTATCAATCAAATCTAATAAAGGTGCAATAGAGTATTTTTTCTTGAAGAAAATATTAAGATGTTCTAACAATAGTTCTGTATTGAGGTTGCCAGCTCCTTTTCCCATTCCCAAAACCGAAGAATCAAGAATCAAATTTCTATTAGATGGGAAAGATATCAGGGTCATAGCATTGGCATAAGAAAGCTGTAAATTGTTATGAGAATGGAAACCCAAAGTTATGTTTGGATTTAAATTATGACCAACAAGATGAATTAGTCTAACTATATCATTCCCACGCATTTCACCAAAAGAATCAACAATATATAATGCTGTAGCATTTGCTAATTCAGAATTCACCATATCAATTAAATCAAGAAGCTCTCTGTCTGTGTATCTGGCTGTAAGCATAGGCTGTATGAATAATTCATAACCTTTACTTATAATTTGTTTGCCAATATCGGCAATCTGCTTCCAATCTTTTTTATGAAAAGCTATACGTATGCCGTCTATGTCTTTGTCTGTTCTTTGGTGAAGATTATTAAAGTCAAACTTACCGTAGTCAATCATGGCAACATATTTGATATTTGGCTTTTTATTTTTCAATAATATTTGAGGAATTACATTTTCATTGATATATTTGGTTCTTCCTTCAGGACTGCCTTGTTTATCATCAATGTAACCAAGCTCTATATAATCAATATTAGATTTTTCCAATGCGGCAAGAATTTTGGTCATGTAATCCTGACCAAAGTTAAAATCATTGACACAACCACCATCTCTAAGAGTAACATCTAAAACTTTTATACTGCCCATAATAAAATTCCAAATCTCAAATATTGATATTGACTAAAGCTTCAGCTAAATCGAAATCTTCTAGATTGTTAATGTCTACAGCTTCTTTATATGAAACCTCTTTTATAAATGGCTTTATTCCAATTCTTCTTTTTAACTTAATGAATACATTCTTAGTGAAAACATAAACACCTGAGGTTTCACGATATATAGGCTTCAAATCCTGACTTCTAGGAAGATTCGTAGCGTCAAAATTCATAGGTTTGTTATCTAGCCAAAGATAATCCTGTATTTTAGATGCACAGAAAGCCGAATCGTATTCACCTGATTTGACTGCTTTTATACATTCTTCCATCGTTTCTACATTAATAAAAGGAGCCGTCGCATGAGCATAAACATAAACGTCAGCGTCAATCTCTTTCATGAAATTCTCAAAAATTTGGGTAAAATTTGAAGTTGGCAAATCTAGAAATTCAGGGCGTTTTAGCAAATCAACCCCTTTAGGTAAATAGGTTTTTATCTGCTCACTACTACAGTAGACATAAATAGAGTCACATAGTTTTGTAGCAATCAAATTGTCTAATTCATATTGCAAAAGAGGTTTGTTTCCAAGAATTTTAGTGTTCTTGCCAGGCAAACGTTCGTTGTTAAGCTTGATAGGCATGATTGCAACTGTTTTCATCAAAAATCTCCTAATTAGATAATAAAATAATATTTATTATCATATTTTGAGATTTTAATCAATATATGTTATCAGCAATCATAGGGCAAACTATTCTTCAAAATCTTGTTTTAATTATTGTCTTTAGTTATAATATTTAAAAGAAGGAGCCATCAAAATGGAAAAGAAACAACTGCCTGTAGGAACAGACAACTTTGAAGAAGTTATAGAGAAAGACTTTTACTATGTTGATAAGACAGAACTTATCAACGAAATGTTTGAAAACCAAAGCAAAGTCTATTTGTTCACCAGACCTAGACGTTTTGGCAAAAGCCTGAATTTATCTATGCTAAAACACTTCTTCGGCATAAATGCTAATAAATCCTTGTTTGATGGTCTTAAAATTAACAAAAATAAAAAGCTTTGCGACAAATATCAAAACAAATACCCTGTTATTTCTATTACTCTAAAAAGTATTCAAGGTAATAGTTACATTTTTGCAAGAAATATGTTTCAAGCAACCATTGGTGACAAAGCAAGAGAATTTGATTACTTGCTTGAAAGTTCTAAATTGAATGAAACAGATAAAGAATCGTTCAAACAGCTTATAAAACTAAATACCACGAACAAATCTATTGATGCTCCAATGTATGAAATGAACGATACCCTATTAGGGAAAAGTTTATTGATTCTTACTTCACTTCTATACAAGCATTACGGAATAAAGCCAATAATATTGATAGATGAATATGATGTTCCTCTTGCTCAAGCCTTTTATAACAATTACTACAACGATATGATTACTCTGATTCGTAGCTTTTTTGATAACGGTTTAAAAACAAACGACAATATCGAATTCGCTGTTTTAACTGGCTGCTTAAGAATTTCTAAAGAAAGCATTTTTACTGGAATGAACAATCTAAATGTTTATACTGTTTCTAGTAAAGAATTTTCTACTTCATTTGGATTTACAATTAATGAAGTAAAAGAAATGCTTACCTACTACAATAGAGAGAACCGTTTTGATGATGCAAAAAATTGGTATGATGGTTTTAACATAGGTGGAAATGCAATGTTTTCACCTTGGGATCTAGTCTGTTTCACCCAGAAAATTAGAAATGATGCATATGCCAAAGCAGAATCATTTTGGACAGAAACAAGTTCCAATGAAATAATCAGAACCCTTTTGGACAAGGCTAGAGATAAAGGATCAATAGAAGCTGTTTCTAATGATTTAGAAAGGTTAATCGCTGGTGGAACTATTGCCAAAAATATTGTTCAAGCGATAACATATAAAGATCTGCATGACTCTGTAGACAATATCTGGAGTGTAATGCTTTCTACTGGTTATTTAACTATAAATGGCTATGATAAAGATGGAAATATTATCCTTTCAATTCCTAACTATGAAATAAAAAAAGCATATATCGAAAAAATTCAGCAATGGTTCAAAACTTGTTGGAATCAAGAATACCAATATTTTAATTCTCTAGCTCAAGCTTTTCTATCAGGTGAAACAGAAAAGGCAGAAGAAATACTAAATGAGTTTCTCGTTAAAACAATAAGCATTAGAGATACAATGGGAATAGAAGATTCAAAAGAAAGTTTCTATCATGGATTAATTCTTGGAATGTTATCAAATGAAGGCAAGTCAGGTTATTCTGTAATCTCTAACAGAGAAGCAGGTAATGGCTATCTAGATATATGCTTATTTACTGACAATAGGAAAATTGGTGCAATACTAGAAATAAAACTGGCTAAAAATGATACAGATTTTGATAATGCATGTAACAAAGCACTAGAACAAATTGAAAAAAGAGATTATAAAAAAATCTTCAGACCAATTATTACAAAAACCGTCTACAAGTATGGTATCGCATGCCGACAGAAACTTTGCCAAATAAAAAAAGCAGAAAATATTATCTAGTGGTAAGCATAGGCTTATGGAAAGATCATAACCTTTAATTAAAAAGTTTTACTGATTTTCCTATTTGCATCTAAACTTTCTTATAAAAGAATGTATTTATGACATTGATATCTTTTGGTTTCGTGATAACTACTTTTGTAAAAAATATTCTCTAAGTTTAGAAGCAATCACTTTATCAAATCATACTACCAAAG
>CAJOND010000074.1 GCA_905236675.1 Candidatus Rifleibacteriota bacterium
ATGCTCGCAAATTGTTTTAGAAGTCGCATAGAGTAATCTATGGAAGAAATCGTATTCATCATTGAATTGAACTTCGATGATTATTAATTCGCCCTTAGAATTTTTTACTTTTATATCAACTCGATTGTATTTGTCTAGTTCGCTATCTTTGTTGCTTTCGCTTTCAAGGATTTCGAGTATTTTTATGTCGTCAAAAAGCAATTCTGAAAGAAAACCTTCAAGAACTCCAAAGTTGGCTTTGCTTCTAAGCAGCTTCTTTACCGCCCAGTCAAACGATACAAGCTTTCTTTCTGTTACCTTTGCCATAAAAATACCATCCTTATTTTTCATTATAACATCAAGCCATATCCTCTTCAAGGTTGTAATAAAAACACTGGCTAAAGCCAGCGGTATGATTTGGTGTTAGTGATTGGTGGTGATTGTTTTGACGCAGACTAATGTAGAAGCATTAACCAAACAATTCCCTCTTCGCTTATCTCTCAGCCAAGCGAAGCTTGGCGTTTTTGTTATAGTTATTATTATTAGAAGACAGATTTTAACCTGAAACAATGAAAAAAAAGCTACAGACCTGAGTCTGTAGCTTTTTTGAGTTTCAAACCTTACTTATAGGAAGCTGGTTTATCGACTGGCATATAGTCATCATCTATGAATGTGATAGATGGACCTTCACCGATAGCATCTTCTTTTTCAATCACTATGGTCTTGCTGTCCTTGGTCCCCATGGCTTTGGCCAATTTGGTGTTATAGAAAGTGTAAGTTGCTTTAACCTTAGGAGCTGAATAGAGTCCGGTCTTCTTGTCAAGAACATTGTCGAACCAGAAACCTGCATCAGTATGTCTGCTAGTCAAGGTTACATTACCAGAGTTCTTTGGATTGGTAGATTCCATCTTGACACCAATCTTGGTGAGGTTAGATTTCAAACCGTCGAATTCGCCGCCTGAATATTCGCCTTTGTCCCAGGTAAGAGAATCTTCGTCTGCTACAACTTCGATATAGGTGACGCCGACCATCGGAGTGCTTATGGGAATATCACCAGTGAAAGCAGGAACAGTGGTTTTGAATTTCTTAACTTTTGTATTGTTGCCTTCCATATAAGTTACTTCAAAATTCTGTTCGTAAGTGATATCGTCAGCGAATCTGCTGCTGCTCTTTGAATACTTGTCATAGAAGTATTTGAGTGGGAACTGCAAGCCGATACATTCTTCTTTCTTCGCATCAACCCAGCCTTCTTTCTTGGTCCACTTAGCCAACTGCTGTTCGGTACCTTCGGCCTGTTTGCCTTTGTAGAGGAAGTTAACGGTAACAGTCATTTCATCGATGCCGCTCAAAGACTTGCTGATTGTTGGCAAACTGTAAAAAGCCTGTTTCCAGTAGGTTGGGTCTATAGTCTGAACGGCTGCTTCCCTCTGTGCCTTAGTATAGCCGCCAAGACTTATGATTCCGCCAACAGTCGATTTTCTTGTTTCAATATAACGTTTTCTGAAATCGTAAACAAATTCACCTGTCTGACGAGTTTTTATATCCTTGATGGAAAGGCTGGTGCTAACATTAACCCAGGAACCGCTACTCTTTGAAGGATCGCCTGCTTTTGCGGGTTCAACCTTGGGCGGAGTCTTCACATCATAAAGACCCTTCATCAATTTTTCAACAACTGGCTGGGTGAGCTTGTCAATCTGTTCGTCAGTTAGTTTTTCACCACCGATAGATTCGATCTTCAAAATATTTTTCTGGGTGAATTCTTCTCTTATGGAAGAATAGTTAACGTCAGCGGAACCACCGACAAGCCACCATTTCTTCACACTTACAGAAGTTTTTGAATCTGTGCTGAAATGTTTGAAAGCTTCATCGTAACTGGCGGTAACTTTGCATGAATATTCTGGAGTAAGGGCTTCGTAATCGAATACATAAATAACTTGAAGTCCGCCTTCACCTTTTAGAAGGGCTTCTGTTACAGGTACACCAAGATTGTTAAGGTTCATCTGTATGGGGATACATTCGTTGGCGAAGCTTGGGCCAATTTCAGGAGAGGTCAGGTTATCGCCTAGAAGTTCTCCGCCGGGAGCGTAAACCATGATTTTAGCATTCTTCATATCCAGAGGTCCGAGTTTGATTTTGCTTTCAGAAACTCCGGCAGTTCTTGCAAGTTCTCTTCTTAATGTTGGTATGGCATCAGCGGGCAGAGTAAGATTGATACCGCACTGTAAGATACCGCCATCATTTTTTATACCTTTAGATGTGTTTTTCTGCCAGGAAACCAGCATCATCATCGGGTCGCCATTTTTAGTTTCCGCAAGTCTTGGCTTGTTAGAAACATAATACCATTGCTTATCGTCTGTAGCGTCCTGGATACAGGTTACGTTTTCCTGGGTTTTACCATACTTAAAAGTAACGTCCTGTCTGTTGTAAGACACAAGACCAGAAGCAGCCATAGCCATTGCTGACTGCATGAACAGCATTAGAGCTGCCATAGAGAATACTTTTCGCATTTACAATCTCCTAAATCCCTTAGAATTTTTTATATAAACAGTTTTACACTGTCTATTCCGATTTTGAATCACTTTTGTAATTCTTTATTCGCTTTCGTCAATATAGACAAAATACAATTTCAAAAATCCACGCATATTTTTATTTTTTTATAAAAATTTTTCATTTCTGGATTACCACTCCTCCGATTGCTTCACAATCAGCCCCCTCAGTCTCACTAACGCTCGACAGCTCCCCCTCCATTCGTAGGGGAGCTTCTTTGGCTCGTAATAACGTTTTCGACCATCACCTACCACCTACCACCAATCACCTACTACCTACTTCACCTTCCATTCTTCATCAAAGAACATAAAGTAAGGTGTAGTCATATATCTATTTAAAACTAAGTCATTGTATTCCCAAGGAATTTTCTTCCCATCAGCGGTTTTAAAATAGATACTTGCTTTCATTTTTCCACTATTAAAAGAATTAGGTTTAGTTAGAATATTCATAAAAGATGGTGTTTCAATAGCTTTTGTACCTTTTATTGTTTCAGGTTGAACTATTCTTTTTATTTTTCTATTGTCATCTTTGAGATTGATTTCCATAGAAACCAGTCTTGTTTTATCTTTTTTTATAGCATCCCAAAAAAGATTCGTGAAATCAAATTCGGCTATCTCACAAAAGGCAAATGGAGTAGTTATAGGTATTTCTCCATTTATAACAGGCAATTCCATTTGGGTTTTTAATTCTGGATCTTCTTCAAATTCTATATCTGCATTAATTCTAAAATTTGCATTCTTTAACTGAGATGAAGACGAATTATTATAAATATCACTAAGGTCAAACTTATCTACGGTAGCAGGATAATTATTTATTACATTCCGCCAGCCCTTTTCATGATTCCAAATATAGCTTCGTTTTTCCAAAACTTTATTCTTAAACACTAATTCGACAAGTAAACTGATTTGTTTAACTTCTTTGATAACTTTATCATTAAAACTTGGCATAACTAGATAGGCGTAGTTCCATTCCAAATAAGAAGTATCCTGAATAATCTTCTTTTTAACTATTTCTTTATCGTAATTGCTCAAGGTTATAAAACCAGAAGCAGCATGAATCTTATCTTCCCTGATTCTATATGTAAATTCAATAAATGATTGAAAATCATTCAAACTATAATCAGAAATCTTGGTTGGATCAACTTTCTTTTTATGACCAACGTTTTTTAAGTCTTCTTCTTCATCCGTTGTAGAAGAAGATGTGTTGGTCTTTTGCTTTAATTCCTTTTCGTGATTTGACTTTAATAGTTGCAAAAATTTAGGATTATTTTCTTTATTCTTAATATAATTTCTAAAATCTATATCTACATTTTCAGGATAACCTGAAATAACAACTTTGTTTTTATTAACTCTAGCGGTAAGAGTCTGATTTATGGGATTTGAATAAATAGAATAATGATATTTTATTGCATATTCAATACCAACACTAGTATTTAAAAGGGTATCTACCAATGTTGTTGATTCTCTATCCAAAACAGTGTCGAAGCTAATTTTTGAACCTACTAGTGGAACGATATTAGAAGTGTTTGAGGCTATTATGCTAATTTCTTTTCTTTTGTCATTCGGGTTTATGAAACTTAGCTCAATTCCTTCTAGTGGAATAATACTCAATCTAACTTTATTCTGATCTATTTCTTTTGGAAGATATTTTTTAAGCTTTTTTATTACGGCTTCATCTGCACCAATATCGAATGAGCAATGAAATAAAGCACCTTCATCTAGCTTGCCTTTTTTATCTTTATTGACTTTTTGATATTTGATCATCATTAAATCTGGTTCTGTAGGATTACCATATTCATAAAGTTTTGGATTTAATGAAGCATAATACCATCGGTTGGTGTCTAAACCATTGTTCATCAGCAAGTATCTTTTGGCGTCTTTACCGCTACCAAGACTAACTTCTATAGGCTCATAGGCTTTTTGAGAATTTTTATTCTGAGTTTCAGCAGCAAAAAGAGAAGAAGTAAATAAAACCAAACTAATTATTATTACGATCATCTTTTTCATCTATTACTCCTTGTTCTTTACTCTTACCACCTATCACTCACAACTCATCACTCACCACCTACCACTTCTCTCTTTCCTCTAATCTCTAATCTCTTACCTCTTACCTCTTTTTCTTTTTACTTCTTTATTCCCTATAATCATAACATCAAGATAAGCATCTGATGAGTCTTTATCATTAGCTAACAATATAACAAGTTCATTTTCACCTTTCTTTATACTGCTAGCAGGTATAGTTACTTCTCTATTCCAGTATGTAAATTCATGACCGGATATCATTTTCATCATTACGTCATAGTCTACCTGATTTCCATTAATATAAACCGTGGCAGCATTATCTGAAGCAACCTTTATCGTATATGACTTGTAATTCTTTAATTCATCCACTTCAAAATTACGTCTAAAAATCATGCCGTCAGATGGCTTAACGTAAGTCCTTACTGGTGCAGGGAAAATAGATCTGCTATTACCGTATCCGAAAGGCGCATCACCCTTTTTCTCAAAATTAATATCTGAAACGTCTATTTTATCTGGTGAAACCCAAACAATTTCATCTACTATTCTTTTTCCTGAAGTGAACTCCCAACCTTTTGAACGTTTGTCTAAAACTATTTCCTGATTTGGTTCAAGAGGCGTCATTTCTTGTTTTCTCATTGCTATATATTTTTTTATAAGATTCTGATGTTCCTTAGAACGTCTAGATACCATATTCTGTGAAGTTGCTTTCTGGTCTTCAGGGTTCATGATAATCTTTGGGGTAATGAAAACCATAAGTTCGGTCTTTGTTTTGCTGGTAGTTGTTGATCTGAATGCTTTGCCAATAAGAGGTAAACTACCAAGTATTGGAACTCTGTTTTCTGTAGTATCTTTTTGCTCCTGTATAAATCCGCCAAGAACCATAGTGTCGCCATTTCTTAAAGTAAGGTTAGTTGTGGCTTCTCTGTTCGAGATACGGGCGGTATAGTTCTTTTCATCGTAATTTGTAATAGCATCGATTGTTTGATAAACCTGCATATCTATGTCGCCAGATCTGTTTATATGAGGTGTGACTTTTAACTGTAAACCAACTTCTTCAACTTTGTATGAATTAATTGGTCCATTTGTAGAAGGTCTGGTCGATTCAATCAAAGGTACTTTTTCACCAGTTTTAAATATTGCTTCACGATGATTGGCGGTTACAACATGTGGTGAACTGACTACTGTAGCTTTACCTTTTTGCTGATAAGCATTAACAAAGGCTTTCATCTTAGACCCAGAAGTAATCAATGCTTTAAACCCTGTTGCAGCAGTATTAGGATCGCTCAGATTAATGTGACCATGGTCTACAGCAACATTAACTAAAGAGTTTGTGGTTCCTGCAACGTTAGAAAACAACTCTTTATATTCAATATCAAAGATATCTTTATCTGATAAATTCAACTCTACAACAAGAACATCGATTAGAACCTGTCCTGTTTGTCTATCCATTGAATAGATTACTTCGCATAACTCGCTAACGAGGCTTTCGTCAGGATTTTCAGAGAATCTAGCTATGATAGAATTTGTCACAGAATTTTGGCTTAAAGTAAGGTTCCCATCAGCTAAATCAGAATCAAATACTTCTTTTAAAGTAGCCAATACATCCTCTGAACGGCTATAAAGTAAATCAATAAGGTAAGTTCTGCCATTTTTGGTAACATGTAAATCAGCATGCTGAGTTAGTTCTTTCTGATAATCATTATAAGCTTCATTGTGCCAATATTGATTTTTTGATATTTCGCCTTCTGCAAAAGAAGATGTTGGCAATAATAAAACTGAAGAAACTAGAAAAGGTATTATTTTTTTACTCATTTTAGAACGCCTTAGATACCAAAATAACCTGAACAGAACTGATAGCACCTTTATAAGTAGCACTAATAGTGGCTTTCATAGATGGATCAGGGTTATCGTCATCAGATTGATCTTCCCAAGTAGCTGTCGTGCGTGCAAAACCGTTCTTTATATCGCATCTATCATCATAGAATTTCATTTCATTTTGTGAACAGGAAAACATTACTACGCTATCTTCATCGGGAACTGGGTCTCCATTGGGGTCGGTTACAAATGCCTGAATACTGATAGAACCACCATCTGAAATTTCACCATCAGAAACAAGTAAATTGATATTGTAACCAGTTCCATTCGATAGCGAGTAAACTGGTTTGTCTTCGGAACAACCAACAGATGCAACTATGAATGAAAAGAATATAAAAATAGCAAAGAGTTTTTTTAAAATCATAATTTTCATTCCTGAACCGAAATACTTACCTTATCACTAGCAGATAAAGAAACTGCTGTGATTTCAACAGCACCTACTTCAGCAGGAGCTGTATAAGTAGTAGAGAAATAGCCTCTGTCGTCTGTTTTGCCACTAGTATCTTTTAAGGTGCCATATTGGCATGAAAGATTAACTTCGGCATCTTTTATACCATTATTAGAAGAGTTAGTGACATAAACACTAATTATTACTGAACCATTTGGATTTACTATATCTGAGGCGGTTGAAACAAAACAGTATACTCTTTCTTCTTTAGATGGAAGAACGGTAATAGTGACTTGTTTATTGAATCCACTAGCATTGATACTAATTAATGTTATACCTTGTTTTGCGGGAACGAAATTTACGCCCGCTGTTCCTAAATCATCTGTTTTTACAGAGGTATCTGAAAATTCTCCACCATTGTCGCTACTAAATAAAACACTGATATCTTTCAATAAAGCCCCACCAGCATCTCTGCAAGTTACAGCAAAAGAGATAGTTTCGCCGACACGGCATTCACTGTGAGATACTTCAACAACTAGTCGTTCTTCTTCTGAATAACCTTCTAGACTTATGCCACTACTAGATCTTGAATGAGCGGAATCGCCTTCTTCACAACCCAACAAAAAAATACTTAAAAAGCAAAAAAGTATAAAAACTAATTTTGAAAATCTATTTTTTTTATTACGAATTATTTTGTATTCTTTCAATCTGTTTACCTCAATTTGATTGTTTGTTTATACCGTACTTATCTTTATTTTTCAATATTTATTTTGTAAAGCCAAGGCAAACGAAAACTTTTTTAGCTATTATAAAGGTTTTTCAGCTAGACAAATCTCTACGACTAACCCTTTTTTAGAGAGATGAGAGAGCAGAGAAAAGAGATGAGGGGATTGTTTTAGCTTATGATAGTTTTTAGCTATTACAAAGGTTTTTTAGCTAGACAAATCTAACCTTTTTTAGAGAGATGAGAAAACAGAGAAAAGAGATAAGAGATTAGGGGATTCTACTTCTTGACCATTCATACAAGCAGATAGCAGTAGAAGTAGCAACATTTAATGATTCTACCTGACCGCACATCGGAATCGCTATTCTAGATCTGCAGTTGGCAATTATATAAGCAGAAAGCCCTTGCCCTTCCTGACCCATGAATAATGCTGATTTTTCAGCAAATTTATAATTTACGATGTTAGTGCCATTCATATCAGCACAAATAGTCATATAGTTATTTTTATTCAAGAGATTAAACAGATTTTTTACATCTACATTAGGAATAACAGGAAGTCTAAAACTAGAACCCATGGCGGCCCTTATGACTTTGTGATTATTAGAGTTGCAACAACCATTTAAGAGAATAATAGCAGAAACTCCCAATGCTTCAGAAGTTCTTATGATTGTGCCTATATTCCCTGGGTCTTGGAGCCTGTCTAAAACTACAAGCATTTCTGCTTCTTTTACTATATCTTCTAGGCTTAGAGTAGGGCAGGGAGTTAAAAAAGCAATTATATTGCCAGGGGTTTGAACTGTTGAAAGTTCATGCATTAGCCCTTTACTAATTTTATATGTAATGTTGTCAAAGTGAATTGTTTTTATGGTTACTAATTCATCTTTTTCATCAACGACAAAAATCATCTCTGGTTTCGCACCAGATTTTATTGCTTCACCCAAAAGCTTGTGACCTTCAACAACAATAAGGTTTTCACTGTTCGGATTATTGATAGCTTTCAAGGCTCTTTTTATAATCGGGTTATTTCTTGATTCAATCTGTTTCATATAACCTTGAAAATTAATTAGATTGATTTGATAAGGCTAAGCGTGCTGTTCTTTTTATATCAATTGAAATATCGTTTGAAGCCATTCGTTTTAGAGCTTCTATTGCAGAATAATCAGGAATTGCAGCTAATGCTTTTACTACAGCATATCGGACTTCAGTAGACATATCTCTTTCGCAGCTCAAAATTAAATTTAAAGCTTCCATATTAGCTATTTTACCAAGAGAATTGATTGTTGCAACTCTGACTAGTTCGTTGCTGTCTTTTAAAGCTCCTCTAAGAAGCTTTATAGATTCTGAATTATGACCGTAATCGCCAAGAGCGTTTGCTGCACTGCCCCTAACACTTGGACTATTATCCAATAATTTTTGTCTGAATTTTTCAAATTCAGGAGATAAATTATTCATTTGATCTAGAGGTAAATCATCGTCATCACTAATATTGTCATAATCATTTTGCATTATAGGTTCGGAAACAATTTCAGCATCTGCAAATGATGGTTGATTTCCAAATACTGATGCAGATTCCTTAAAGTAAGTTTTTTCTTCTATTATTTCATCAGAGCCAGGTTGAGATTCATTGTATTCGTCTAATTGAACAATTATCTCTTCTTGTCCGCTGCTTCTTTTATCCAAGTCTTCGTTGTTAAAACCTCTGTTAGCATCTTGTCGGGAATCTTCTTTATAATTGTTTTCATCTATGTTGAACAATACTTCACCAGAATAGTCATCAGGATTAATGTTCAGCACTGCTTCTTCTTTTCTTGCGTTCTTAGCTTTTACATAGTCGGCAGCACTTTGAATATTATCCTGTCGAGAAGGTGGAATACTGCCATTAGTCATGGTTTCATTATTTGTATTCAATGAATTAGCTTTTTTATCATTAAAATTATTTTCATAAGAGTTGTTTTCCAGATTAAAATCTGAATTAAACTTTGTAATTTCAGAGAATACCTCTGGAGCCATATTTTCTTTAGCCAATCTATAGAGTTCTTTATCCAGGCGTTTTGAAGCATTTATTAATTCTTCAATTAATTCAGGCTCTTCTTGTCCCATCAAAGCCATAGATGCTTTATAACATATTTCAGAATCTGGGGATTCTAGGTAATCTTTTAAAATTTCAATGGCTTTAGGTTCTTTAAACTGGGAAAGTATCTCTATTCTGGCAAAAATATGATTTTTGCTTTCTTCTACTGCTTTAGGGTCTATTAACCTTTTGATAACTTCTTTAAAATCATAACCAGATATGGCTTTTACTGCAGAAAATCTAACGGCTTCATTTTCATCTTCTGCACATTTTATCAGAGCTTTTAAAGCTACAGTTGCACCTGTAGTTCCTAAAGCATAAGCAGCTGATGCCCTGACATATTTGTCACTGTCCCTGGTGGCACCTATAAGAGCTTCTACGACTCTTGGTTCTGAACGTCCACTTAAAGCTGTTGCTGAAGCATATCTTACTGCTACATTTTCATCGTTTAAGGCATTGATTAGAGAAGTTATAGATTTTTCAGAACCCATTCCTCCTAATGCTTCAGCTGCCATTGCTCGAATAGCTTCTGATTCTAAAGGATTATTTAATGCTTTGCTTAAAGGCTCTACTATTTCTTCACTTTCTTCAATACCAATAGCAGCTTTTGCAGCCATCTGTCTCATTTGCTCATTATTATCATTTAAGCCTTTTAAAACTAATTCTTTTCGAGGAATTGGACTGCCGTCCGGCTGAAAATAATCCAAAGGTAACTGGTCAACTTTGAATACGACCATTTCTTTATAGTTTCTAGGAGCATTTTCTTCATCTTGCTTTGAAACTTTAATTTCCTGGGGCTGTTCTCCAGCTACTACCAGAGCTCCACCCAGATATTCCTCTGCAACTTTGCTTAATTCTTCATCGTTTTTCTGTGAAATCTCAAGCAATGGTTCTATTGCTCTAGAATCTCCTAAAGATCCAAGGCATTCTGCAGCTACCAATGAAATTGATGGATCAGGATCATAAAGAGCTTTTATTAGTTCCGGAACAGCCGATTCCATCTTTTGATAGCCTATTTCTCTTATTGCTGCTATCCTATGTCTGGATGGAAGTTCTGTATTAGACAAAATACCAACAGGGTTGCTGATAAGTTCCTGATAATCTAAGTCGAATTCCGGTTCTTTTTTGGTGCTTTCCGGTTTTGTTTCTTCTGTTAATTTCGAGTTTTCTTTTTCTTCCGACTTTTCTGTGTTTTCTATTTTTTCTTCTATTTCTTTTGTTGTTCTTTTTCTTCTTTGATTTTCTCGTCTGTTTCTTCTTCTAATGGTTTATTTTGTGGTAGGGTATCAGTTTCAGGTGAAACAGATGATTTGGCTTGGTTCTTCTTAGGAATTGAAGAATCAGCTGGAACTTTGCCAGCTTCTCTTACGTTTTCAGGTAGTTTTATGTGCGACATCCTGTATCGAAGAATTGAAATTCGTGCAATAACAAGAATTACAAGTATTACTACCAATGAGATTAAAATTGTATTAATATCGACAGTATTCATCGTTTCTATTTATCGACTTTATTTGTATAATGTTTTAAATATATTTTTATATTTTATTATATGAATCTTTATAAAATAATCATCAGTGAAATCATTCAAGGAATAAAAAAATGAAAATGATTGGTAATGTAATAATTTCAGATGAAGTTTGGGCAACTAAATTTTCTTGCGATTTAAATAAATGTAAGGGAAAGTGCTGTCAATATGGTGATATAGGTTCACCTATCACTGAAGAAGAGGGACAGAGAATTAAGGATAATTTAATTAATATAAAAGATATGCTATCTAATGAAAATTTAGAACTTTTAAAAAAGGGTATAACAATAAAAGATAAAAGAGGCGACCTGCATATCGTTGAAGGAGCGCATAACACACCTTGTCCTCTTTCTTTCATAAATAAAGACAATATAGTCATGTGCTCGCTTCATAGCCATTGTTTAAAAACAAATCAGAAAGTGTTAGATTTAAAGCCTTTATGGTGCTCACTTTTCCCTCTAATAATAAAAAGTACACTGGTTGGCTGGATAATAAACTGCTATATACCTGATTTCTGTAAATCTATAGATAATCCGCCTCCTATATTGCTTTCCTTCGCAGATTATTTGTCTGAAATATTCGGAGAAAAATGGGTTGAAGCAGTGAGAAAGGAATATAGGAAGAACGAAGAACGAAGAATGAAGAATGAAGAGGGAAGATTGAAGAGGGAAGAAGGAAAAGAGCAGGAGAGAGGACGAGGCTAAAGCCTCTTAGAGCAGAGAGCAGAGATCTGAAAACTGAAAACTGAAAACTGAAAACGAAAAATTGAAGATTGAAGATTGAAGATTGAAGAGCAGAACAATTTAGACTTGAAGCTAAACTGAAGATCTGCCCCCAGTTTAGCTGGGGCTGCTGCCAAGGACGGCGGCGTGCAAGCGAGCCACAGGATGTGAACGAGTCGCTGAAGTGGCTTGCGTTAGAAATATAAAAGAGGGTCTTTATTGAATCGAGAGCTGGAGAGCTGAGAGCAACAGAGCATAGAGGATGTGTTTTAAAGCTTCCACCTTGATGGGGCAATTTGTGGTTAATCAGTAAAAATACTTTTTCCAGTTCCCTCGACCAGGCTTAGTATAAGAGCCCATAGGTTTCGAGCCATCAATTTCACCGTATTTAAGCTCATCTACTTTATTAAAATATTCTCTTGATGCAGCATATTCACCCATCTTTACCAATAGAGTGCCTGCTTGATCATAAAGTTCAGGGTCTTTCTTGTTTTTATCTATTAAATCTCTAACAAGCCAGAATGCATCTTCAAAATAACCTTTGTTTATTAAACACTGACTTAAGAACCATTTTGCCTGTTGATGGTTTTCATCTAGCTTTAAAGTTCGCCTATATTCTTCAATAGCTTTATCAATCATATCTTTTGAAAAATAGAAATTAGCTATTTTATAACTGATTTCAGCATTTTCAGGATCGTTTTTACGCATATTTTTCAAACGGTGATAGTATCTTTCAGAATCCTTGACTCCAATATAAACTGTGCCCGGATCTCCGCCATATGTATAAGGAAGTAAAGCAACCAACAATAATAATGCTGGGATGATAGACAAAACTTTTTTTAACATAAAAAACCCTCCGGTCTATTTATCGACCAAGAGGGTTTTATTTGTTACTTTAAATTAATATTTAAAATATTAGAAGTCAGCAACTTCACCTTGATCTGAATCGTCAGATACTGTTTCAGAACCGCTATCATCTGTAGTACTAGTATCTTCGGCAGGTTCTTCAGTTGTTTCTTCCTGAGTTTCATTAGTTCCATTTCCAAATTCGGCATTCATTTGTTTTTGATTTTCATCAGCTTCTTCGCCACCTTTTTGCCAACTGTCTTTAACAGTTCCAACTAATTGTCCAAAGAAGTTATCTGCACTAGCTGCTGTTTCACCAGTTGCTTTGAGGAGCTTACCTATAGCATCAACAACAGTACCTATCTGATAAAGAATCTTACCAATTTTCTGAAGAGCAGCACCAATTGCAGCAGTCCATGGGATAGCACTTAATACAGCACCAATAGCCTGTAAAGCTTGACCAACAGTTTTTAAAAGGCTACCAACTTTAATCAATAAATTACCAACGGTAATAAGAACTTTCTGAATAGCCCCGGTTAATTTTGTTAAAGCATTAACACTGCTGTTATCGTCTTGAGCTGTAGCTTGATCAACTCTATTAGCGGATCCACTAATATTATTTGCAGCACCACCATCCTGGTTTAATTTATCAAATTCAGCAGAAGCTTTGCCTGATTCTTGTGCTGCTGTTTGTTTCTGTTCGTCAGTAGGTTCATCATTTGTTGTGTTTCCAACATCAGAACCCTGGGCACCATTTACGCCAGATGCTTGTTCTCTTAATTTAGCAGTAACGTCAGACATCGAATTGTTGTCTTGAGCGTAAATAGCCGCATTAAAAATGAACGGCTGAATAAAAATACAAAGACACAAAAATAATGAGATGTACTTTCGGATACTAGGTTTCATAAATTCCCCCTAATAGGTTTTTTAATAACTTCAAATATAATACGAACAAAAAATATATTTTGTTGCAACTTTTTTTATTTTATTTAAAATTGCGAAAAAATTCAAGCTAATGTAAAATTATATTGGTGATGAAAATGAAAAATAAAAAACGTAATGGTTTTGTCTTATATATTGTTATTACTATATTATTAGGTTTATCTCTTTTAGCTTTTGCGTTAAATGATTTTAAAAGAGGAGCTGTAACTCAATTATCAAAAAATATAGATCAAAACCGTCTTATTCAGATATGTAAATCAGCTAATACCGAAACATTAGCGCTTATAAGAAGCAGAGTTAATGATAAAGGTGCAAATGAAGTTAATCCAACTTTTGAAGCATTTAGAGCCGTTTTTAAAAATGGAATGGGTAGTCAGAATGTCCCTTGCAGCAATTCTGAAACCAAAAAAATGGCAGCCGAGTCTGGCTATGATATAGAAGTATTTACAGAAGCTTCTGTTACAAGTTATAAAACTGCACCTCAAAATGCAATCGATGCTTATAATGCTTATCTAGATATAAAATCCATAGCATACAGAGTAGGTTTTAAGGAGAACTCAATACAAGTATCTGAAAGACACGAAGTAAGATTGGTTGATTTACGCCATTACTTAGATAAATATGTTCTTTTTGTAAAAAAATATCCTTTCGATTTAAATAATACTCAGCGAAAAATAATAATAGAAGGTAATGAACAAGCAGATGTAAGAGTAAGTAAGGTCTATCTTGGAGATATAGATTATCCTAATGTCTACGAAGGAAATGATGCAAAAGATAACAAAAGAATATGGCTAGACCTGGATTTTGATTATATTAAAAATATGCCTGCTTTTGCTGATATTTTCGGTGGAACCACACAGAAAAGTTTTACTACTTCAGGTGGTCCTAAACTCTTTTATACTCAAAGAAAAAAATTTGATCAATTGCCAAACATTAGAAGTATTTTGCCCAACGAATATTTTTATCATGTTTCTGCAGTTAAAAAAGTTTATGAAACTTTTGTAAATTTATGTGCAGATGGTTTGTTGAATGTTCAAAGCTCAGGTTGGACAGGAGATAATACTGCCCATCAGACCGAGCATAAAATAGGAATTGACTTGAAAAATAAATGTAAAGAGGCTATGACTCACGGAAATAGTAACTCTGCTACATTTAGAGTCTGTCGAGATTGTTATAATAATTACAAAAGAGGTTTTTATGATGGACTAGAAGTTGATGATTATTCTGCTTGTGAGTATTTTCAGAGCATTCTTGAAACCTGTATAACAAATTGGAATTATGAATATGGGTATCTTGATGCTACAAATATTTGGAAAGTAAATAGTTTTGAACGTAATACAAATCATAATTCTATTGAAGCTCCAGAACTGCAAGAAGCAGTTAGTCAGTCTGATATTGATGCTTTTAAAGGTCTTACCAAAAAAGATTCCACTACACATAATAAGTATGTATTATTCGATAATTATTTCCTTGAAAAAGGTGGTAAAAAATATAATCCTGAACGATGTAACCTAGGTCAGATGTTGCTTCTCTATGGTGCTGATGGTAAAACTCCGGTATTAGTCGAAGGACCAGTTTACATCAGATTTTTTAAGCTAGCTTATTTTGATCGTTTTTCTTCTCCTCTGACTATGTTGAATGGGCAAAGTCTTAACGAAATTAGTTTTGATATTAAACCAGATCATGTTCCTATATTGTTCAGACGCAAAGATAGAGAGCCAATTACTTTTCAAAGTAAGGAATTAAGTAATGATTTTTCTTCAAATTCTAATTATTTTAAAGATAAGGATTTGATGAGTAAGCCTATAGATTCTATACCTGTTAATGCTCTTATTTTGAAAAGTAATGTTAAATATTATGATGGTAACGGGGCTCAACAAGTATTAAAACATCAAGATGTATTTAAAGAAGCTAATCCATTCTTAAAGCCTGCTTCTAAAAATAATAGTGCCCAGGCGATTCAATTTCGAAGAGAAATATCTAAGCTTTATGATATAACATATTCCTATACTAATTCTGCTAAGTTTGTAGCAGATAGAATCAAGACTTACAACGGCAAGAACACTCTATTTGTTGATGGTGTTATGTATATAGATAACGGAAGCTTGGATTTAACTCAGTTTAATGTTGAAAGTTTCTATGGAAAAGGTCTTGTATATCTGAACCATGGCAATCTGATACTGGGCAATCTAGGCAAAGCTGAAGAGAGCAGATACAAAGATTCTATTCGTTTTTATTTGAGGGATGGTAGTATTAGACTGGCTAGCGGGTCTGGTGGAAGAGTTGAGATAGAAGCATCTTTAGCTGCTCTTTCTTATAATAATAGTTTAAAAGGCACAATAGATTTAGGAAACAACAAAGATGTTTACATTCTTGGCAATTTATTAGTTGATAAAATAGATTTAATTGGAGCAAATGGACTTTCTAAACCTGGTACTTTAACGATACAGCATAATCCTTTAATAATGGAACCAGGTGTATCTATTCAACAAGGTGATTTAGATCCATTCCAGGCTTCTATTAGTAAGGTTAAAACTTCCTTTGCTATAAAGGCAGGAGGTATTGATATTGATTGATAAAAATAGAATTGCAATATTAGGTTCGGTTCCTGTAGTTATGATTATTAATCTGATGCTACTTGACCGCTATGCTGGAGCAAATCCTGTTGTTCAAAAGACAGATTATACAGTCAACAATACCGCCCCTAAAGAAGAAAAGGTAGTAATAATAAAAACTTCTAATTCCGGGCCTATAATGTCTTCAAGAAATAAAAGGAAATTTGTCATTCTTTATTGTCCGCCTCCTCCTCCACATACTCTATGTGGACCTGAACCAGATGAATAATAGTTATATAGATATAGAGGAATTATTTTAAAATGTTTATGGGTTTAAATAAAAAAGCATTAGGTTTGATGGAAGTTGTAGTTGCACTTCTTATTGCTGTTGGTGCTGCTATACCAATACTAAAGATGGTAACTAAATCTAGAAACGAAACGACTTCTTCTATAAACTATTTAAGAGCTATGGAATTAGCGGACGAAGCATTAGAATGGGCTAGCGTTGCCAAATTTAGTGATCTGGGTTCTGGTAGCCCGTCTGGTAAAAACCTAGAAAATAATTCCGGACCAATAATCGATGCCAATTTAACTCCTATGAAGATAGATGCTACCCAATCAGGTAACGATAATTGGAAAGATACTAATGTTTTCAAAGATAACCTTGAGTATTCCAGTCAATATTCTAATGCTTTCTTTTATAGAGATATAAAAGTTACTAAATTAGATAATTTTGGAGGGGATATTTTAAAAAAGGTTACTGTAACTGTTAAATGGAGTGAGGGGCATAGACCTAGCAATATAAATGTTGACTCTGATGAAAGAGAGAAAAAAATAGAATTATCTTTATTGGTTATAAACGATGAAAATTTGTCATTCTAACAGTTTTTTATGTAAAAACCGTAAGGCTATAACTTTTGTAGAACTTATGGTCTGTATACTTGTTGCTTCTTTAGTTTTCAAGGTCATTTTTGATTTCATGTCAAATACCCGTAATAACTATATATATGGTGTTGTAAATCTTCAAAACTTACAAGAAGCTCGTTTGGCAATTAACTATCTTAGACGTGACTTTGCCTCAAGTTGCCCAAGGTTTAATGCTCCAACACTAACAGACAATGATAAAAAATTTGATGATAATGAATGGCAAAAATTTCAAAATTTGAGAGGTCAGCTTTTCGAAGTAAGTCAGATGGATTTACAATCTATTGGAGAAAGTGATCAACTGATAACAGTCTATGACCATGGTTTAAGATTTTATAAATTTGTATCTGATTCTACTGGAGTAAAACCAAAGATTGAACTGGTAACTTATCAATTTGATTCCACTTCTCATACGCTTTTGCGAACATCTACCCTTAAAGGCCAGCAAAGATTTTCTGGATTTGAAGATGTTGAGTTTTGTCTTTATTCACATTCTATCAATCCAGATGTACCATTATTATGGGTAAGATTTAAAATTAATGAATCTTCAAATGTTTATGGTGCAAATAATCTGGAGAAAAATACTCTTGAACTGACTACAACTATTTCCAGTAGTTTTATAAATAGTTCACAAAATAATAAATACTGGCGTTATCAGACTGGTTTTACAACTTCTGATTAATATATAAGTTCCTAAATATTATTTATTACGTGTATTTGGGTATTTGTTTCCAAAATTTTTATTTAACTTGTTATAAATTCTTGCTAGTGTTATTATAAAATGTACACTACGAAGTTTTGGAGTTAAAAGCTAATATGAATAAAATCAAATGCATTAGCGTTATTTTTGCTTTGTTAATAGCTGTTCAATGTTGTGCACAAGAACCATCAGACAAGTCTCTGCAAATAAGTGTGGAAGATGCAGGAAATAGGTCTATAGCTATTGCTACTACATTTGAAGATACTAGCAAAATTATAAAAAATCCAGGTAATTGCCCTATAGAAATATTGAGAAGAATAGGACGTGTTATTGCAAAGCATTGGCCAAATGGTAATATCCCTTCAAAAACAGGTTCTATAATTTTTAATGAATTTGTTGGCTCACCGAACTTTATTAAAGCTTTTCCAGAAAATAAACTTTCTGAAGTTCAGCAAAAAGCATGTGATGACCTTATTAAACAACATTCTGAAAGATTTGCAAAGCTCAGATCAGAGTTTAATGCTGCTTCTGAAGCTATTTCAATAAGTATTGCCGCTAATATTCCTGAAATTCAAGATAATTTTAAAAAGTTAATAGAACCCGGGAAAAATCAAAATTATCCTATTTCAGATAAGGAATCTGCTAAAATAAAAGAGTCGGTATTGCCAGTCATAGAAGTTTTTAAAGACTTTTGCGGTGTCTTATCTCTTTCAGAAAAAGGTATTTTTGTTAGAGCTGATACTGAATTAGATAAGGGAAAGATAAATGTAATATTACCTCAGACAAATCTTACTATTGGTAAATATATTGATGATGAACCTTTAATCGTTTTGGCTCAAACCCATGGTTTAGAAGATTCTGAAGAATCAATGAAAAAGCTGGATTCAATACCTAACATGGCTTTGGTTAAGCAGCTTGTTGCTTCTGCTGGTCTTGATTTTCAAAAAGATATATTAGAAAACTATGCTCAGGAAAGCATTTTTTATGTAAATCTTACTCCTACAGGTGAACAGTTGATTCCTGATTTAAGATGGATTGTTGTAGTTCCTAGAGCAGAAAAACTTGTGAATAATTTGCCAAAATTCCAGACTCTCTGTATGCAGGCAGGAATATTTATTACAAAAGAAGAAAGTCCAGATCCAAATATTCCAGTATCAAGACTGAATTATTTTATGTTTAATAAATATGGATTATATGTATCTTTGTTAGATAAGTTTTGTATAGTAACTTCAACTAAAGAAGGAATGACTGCGGCTATAAATCATTTAAAAAATGCATTGAAAGATGATAATAGGACTGATAATCTTAAAGACTGTAATCTTTATTTCAGAGTTAAGACTTCTGATTTGAATGTTCAATTACAGCAATTTTTGCAGTCCCCATTAATAAGAGATCAAGGTATTCCACCTATAACAAATCTTACATTTTTAAATGATATGAATAACATAACTGCTTTTGCAAAGCTTATCGATAGTAAACTTAAATTTATTGTTGATATTCCTTTCTTTAAGAAAAATGAAAAACAATAAAAATCAAAAAATATAATTAATGTAGATAAAAAAATGCAACTTGTGGTATAAATTAAAGATGATTTAAATTGGAGTCTTTTTGTAATGTTGAAAAAATATTTATTTATAATGCTTTTCGTAGCCTTAGCTGTTTCTTTTCTTGGTTGTTGCAGTCAAGGAAATAATGAACCGCCAAAGAAAGGTAGTATTCAGCCTTCTGTAGATAAGAATGAAGTTTCTCAAGAGCCTGGAGATAATTCACCATATAAAGATTTAGAACTCAGATTAGGAAGAATTCCTTATACAAATTCTTCTCAAATGGTGTTACAGCACGAAGCATTCTTAAAATATCTTGCCAAAAAGATCGGAGTTAAATCAGTTAGACTTCAGACTGCTCCCGATTATTCAAGTATATTAAAAAAATTGGTGGCTGGTGATATTGATATTGCATGGATGGCTTCTTTAAGTGCTGTTGAAGCAAGAAACAATCCAGAAGTTGAACTTCTTTGTAAACCTGTAAGATATGGAACTACTTCTTATAGAGGTATTGTTCTTACAAGACAGGATAGCGGTATTAGAACTTTAAAAGACCTTAAAAACAAAAAGTTTGCCTGGGTTGATAAAGAATCAGCTTCTGCATATCTCTTCCCGAAAGCTATGATGCTTGATGCAAACATTGATCCTGACAAAGACTTTGCCGAAGTCGATACTTTAGGAAAACATGACGCTGTTGTTTATAGTGTTCTCTTAGGGAAATATGATGCTGGTGCATGTTATGATGATGCTAGAAATACTCTTAGAGATAAAAGTAAAAAAGATGAATTGATTATTCTAGCTACAACTCAAGACATATCTAACGAACCAATAGTCTGCAGAAAAAGTTTGGCTCCAGAATTAAGAGAAAGAATCAAATCTGCATTACTTGAACTAAACAATAAAACTCCTGAAGGACGTGAAATACTTAAAAATCTTGCTGATGTTCAAGGTTTTGTAAAAGTAGATTCCCGTGACTACGATAGTATAGAAAAAGTTTTGAAAGCATTAGAAAACCATAATAGTAAAAACTAAATTGGATTAACACGTGAATAGTTCTGAAGATAAGCAAATCAGATTCTCGCTTAAATTAAAATTTATTTGTGGTATTGCATTACTTGTAATATTTATAATTGGATTATATAGCTATAATTCTTCACAGCGAGAGTCTATTCTACTTCAAGAAAGCATGGATCAATCTGGTAAGGTTCTTGCCAACACTCTTGCTTTAGCTTGTCAGGATTATTTTGTAAGTTCATCTTATGAAGGATTAGACCGTTATACAAGTGGAATAATACTTAGTGGTGAAGACATACTGGAAATATCAATAATCGATGATAAAGGTATATATGTTGGTCACAATATTAGAGGCGACCAGGAAAGTAAATTAGGACAAAAATTATCCGAAGATACAATAAATCAATTAAAAGATATAAAAAAGGTTGAAAAAATAGTTAGTAAAAACGGTGATTCTGTTGAATACATTGCTCCCATTATAATTGGTGGATTCTCATACGGAACCGTAATATTAAAATATGGCAATGATAGATTAGAACAAAGCAAGACCACCAGTAAAGATCATATTATATTAATAGGCTGTTTTGGATTATTAGTTGGGGTAATTCTTGCTGTATTATTGGCAAAAGTAATTACAATGGGGTTAGATAATCTTATTCGAGGGACTCAGGTCATAGAACATGGGGATTTAAGCTACAGAATTAAAGAGACTTCCAACGATGAAATAGGTCATTTGGCTCATAGTTTTAATTCCATGCTTAATACTCTTGAATCAAATAACAAAGCCTTAGATAGAAAAATGTTTGAAATAGAAACCTTGTTTAAGGCCAGTCAGGCAATGAATTTCCAAAGCGATACAGATAAACTTATAAAGCAGATTTTGGAAATGGCTGGAAATGCAATTAATTCTGAACGTTGTTCTATTATGCTTCAGACTGGTGCAGGAACAGAAGAATTAGAAACAAAAATTGTTTATAGTATGAAAGAAGGGCAGACTGTTCAACCAGAAACAACTGTTAAAATAAGAGTGGGAGAAGGAGTTGCCGGTACTGTTCTGAAAACAGGCAAGAGTATTATAGTTAATGAAGGCCATAAAGACCCATTGTTTAAGAGTTATTCAACAAGTTCCGATTATGAAAAATCTATAAATTCTTTAATATCTGTTCCTCTAAAAATAAAAGATAGAGTTACTGGGGTAATCAATTGTGTAAATAAGTTGAATGGTGAAGCTTTTATAGAAGAAGACCAAAGATTGTTAGAAGCTTTGGCACAACAGGCTGCAATGGCTGTTGAACATGCAAGACTCTATGAACTAGCTATTACCGATGGTCTTACAAAACTCTTTATTCATAGATATTTTCAGGCTAGATTAGAAGAAGAACTTGTAAGAGCTAAACGTTACCATACTTGTTGCTCTTTAATCCTTTTCGACATAGACCATTTTAAGAAATTTAACGATACTTATGGTCACCAGCAAGGCGATATAGTTCTTATGGAAGTGGCTAAACTTATTAAGCAGACTGTTCGCGAAACTATAGATATTCCTGCCCGTTATGGTGGTGAAGAATTCGCTATCATTCTCCCAGAAACAGATGCAAATGGAGCTTTGCTTGTTGCTGAACGTTTAAGAAAAACAGTTGAAGCCTATGATTTTCCAGGTCAGGAAAAAGCTCTCAAGGTTACCATTTCATTGGGTGTCGCTTCTTTCCCCGATCATGCTAGTGTAAAAAGTGTATTAATAAAGAAATCAGACCTTGCTCTTTATAAATGTAAGGGTAGTGGTAGAAACTGCGCAATTATCTGGGACGAAACTTGTACTGAATGTGAAAAAGAATAATGTCCTCAGATCCTTTAAATTTTTCTTCTCTTCCTTGGATAGGCAACCCATCTGCATCATTTGATAGTTCTGCTCAGACTGTAGTTGAGGGTAGCGAACTTTCTAAAATAATAAAACCAATTAAAATTGGTAATGTCCAGTTACCTAATAATCTTGTTTTAGCTCCAATGGCAGGTGTTACAGATGGTTCTTTCCGTCAGCTTTGTGCACGACTAGGGGCTGGATATTCTGTTTCTGAACTGGCTAGTTGTAAGGCTTTGCAGATGAGAAGTTCTCAAACCATTGATATGATAAAATTTGATGGAAATACTGGAGCATATGCTGTACAAATTTTTGGGTCTGACCCAGATTTAATGGCTGAGGCAGCTGCATTTGTGGAATCATTAAATATATGCAATATAATAGATATTAATATGGGCTGTCCTGTTTCAAAAGTTGTTAAAACTGGTGCTGGATCTGCTTTAATGAAAACCCCTGATTTGGCAGCTAATATTATTAAAGCTGTTTCTAAATCTGTTAATATGCCAGTAACTTGCAAATTTAGAATAGGTTGGAATGAAAGCTCTATTAATGTTAAAGAATTTGCCCAGGCTGTTATTGAAGCTGGAGCTAAGGCTATTACTGTTCATGCAAGGACAAGACAAGCTATGTATACTGGTCCTGCTCAATGGCAATATCTGGAAGGAATTAAAGAAATTGCAGGTGCTGTTCCTTTTATCGCAAATGGAGATATTACTTCTAAAGAAAATATATTAGAATTATATGAAAGAACTGGCTGTGATGGCTTTATGATTGGCAGAGGCTGTGTTGGAAAACCTTGGCTATTTTCAGAACTTTTAGGACATAAAGAATTATTGAAACCAGAATTAAGATTTCCTATTTTCAGACATCAGCTTGTTGATATGCTTATGGAGCATGGTTCATCAGCCGTTCCGCTGTTTAGAGTTCATCTTTTTGGTTACTTGAAAAACCATCCCCATTCTGCTTCTTTAAGACGCAGTTTATGTGTGGAAAGAAATCCTAATGTGGTTTTACAAGCAGGAAAAGACTTCTTTGATATGAACTAATCCTTTTCTATTATATCTGGCTTATAGCTTGAAACTTAACCACCATCCACCACGCCACTGATTGCTTCCAGCAATCAGCCCTCTACGACTTGCTTGTCGTCCTAGCGTTCGCTTGCACGCCCTTCCTTCTTTTCTCTTCTTTCTCCATTTATGGTCTTATATCTTTCATCTTATATCTTTCAGTTTTCAGCTTTTAGCTCTCAATTCTTCTGCTCTTATGCTCTAAGGGGCGTTAGCCTCGTCCGCTCTTCCCTCCTCTTTCTTCTATCTTCCATCTTCTATCTTCTAAACCATTGACAGAGATTATTAAGAATGATAAATTATCAAAAAATAGTTTAGTTTTGGTTGCATATGTCAAACGTAGATAAAATACAGTCTTTAAGACAGGTTGAACTTTTCAGAAGCTTATCTGAAAAGGCCTTGTTTGAATTAGCTTCGATTACAATAGAACAACTTTATCCCCCTAAAACAGTTGTGTTTAAAGAAGGTGATAAAGGTGATGCTCTTTATATTGTAAAGAGTGGTAAGATAAACATTCTGAAGAGAAATAGTGCTGGAATAGATTCTGTTCTTGTATCATTAGGCAAAGGTGCTGTTGTAGGCGATATGGCAATAATTGACGAACAACCCAGATCAGCAACAATTGCCACTGTTCAAGAAACAGAATTTTTAGTTATGACAAAAGATGATTTTAAAAATCTCTTAGGAACTGTTCCAGAAATATCTTTTCAAATTCTTAAGCTCACTACAGAAAGATTAAGGGCTACAAATGCCCATTTGAAAGAACTGGAAGTATCTACAAACCAGATGGAAGACGTTATCAGAGTTATTACAAATATAGCTAGAAAAAGTAACCTTCTGTCTTTAAATGCTTCAATTGAAGCAGCACGTGTCGGTGAAGCAGGAAAAGCTTTCTCCGTAGTTGCAGCTGAAATGAAACGTCTTGCAGAAGATTCTGCACAGGAAGCTAGTAAGATAGATACTTTACTTAGAGCTCTACAAACCAAAACAAAAGCTATTGCGAATATGAAATAAAAGGGTTATTGTTTAACTTAGGTATATAATATATAATAAGAAAAAGAAAGCGAGTAGGAGATAAAGATGTCGCAGTATAAATCACAAATCCAAAATATGTTTCTCTCTCAGGCAAGGAAAAAACATCAAAAAATTGAACTTGTTCTTGAAACTGGAACAGTGTTGCGTGGAAAACTTAAAGCATATGACCAATTCTCTATTACACTAGGGTTCAAAGATCAATCAGAAGTTATTTATAAATCTTCAATTATTTACATGACAATTTTGCCCCCCATGAGAACTCCTGGATTTGAAAGAAGATCTAGATATGATTCTCGCGATGATGGGTTTAGACAAGACAATGGATATAGAAGAAACTATTACGATGATGAATACGATGATGAAAGTGATGCCTTAGATTATGAAGCAAATACTAAGGCTTTGAATAGCTATCGAAAATTAGGCGATAGTACTGAAGATTATAATAGTGAAGATAATTATCAGCGTGAAAACTCAAATTACAGGAGAGACAGCAATTCACGTGGAGATAATGGCTATAGACGAGATTCTAACTATAGACGGGATGAAAATAGTTATCGTAGAGGAGATAACGAAGGCTATAGAAGAGATGGCGGTTATAAGAGAGGAAATGATTATAGGCGCGATAACGGCTATAGAAGAGATGATAATAATTATCGCAGATATGATAACGATAATCCTAGAAGCGATGGTGATGGCTATAGAAGAAGCAACTATAATCGTGATGATAATACTGAAAGAAAAGGCGGTTATTATCAAAAGCCTTATTATAGGAATAGAGATGATAACCAGGATAAATCAAATTATCAACAAAGAAAACCTTATACTCGAAGGGATGATGGCGATGATGATCCACCACCACCTAAAAAAGTAATAGTTAAACGATATTAAAAAAAAGCACCTGATAATATTTATTATCAGGTGCTTTTTTTTAATCAATAATTATTTCAGGAGGTGCACTCAAGTCAGGTGCTTCCATATTTGCTCTATTAACAGTTATTTTCGCAACTTCCTTAGCGGCTTCACATAATTCACCTAGAGTTACTTTATCATTGACTCCAAAATATTTATCAGATTCTGCTAATTTAATATTGTATTTTTTTAATGCATTAGCAGGAGCATCCATTATATTAAATCGTGGAATGTCATCGTAAGAACTCCCTTGTGTAAAATCTTTATATTTGAGTTCTAACATATCTGATAAATATGCAAAAAACATTAAAGCAGTATTTCCTCTTGTTAATTACTGTGTTCTTGTTCTAAATAGCTTTCCGCACTATCTAGAGGGAACTTTTTCTTGTTTATCCTTTGAGAAATATGATTAAGATTTCTTATCATAATATTAACGACAACTTTCAGTTCGTCTAATGTTGCGGTTTCAGAAAGATTTTTTTCAAGGCAGTAATTATCTAAATCTGAAGATAATGATTTTAAAATAGTTGAATTAAGAACAGATTCATCGTAAGAAATAGGTATTATTTCTGTTTTTTCTGGTAAAGCTTCTGGTGCATAATATTTCATTCCCATGGAACTAAAGGCAAATAAAGCTAAAAGTGTTCCAAAAGCTATTCCTGCAAAAAATCTTTTTAGTTTAATTTGCTGGAATGGATTAAGAAATGAATTAAGCTTTTTTCTATATCTAACAGCTAAGGATGTTCCTTTTCCGCAACCGCCACAAAATTTTGCTGTTGGAATATTATAATGCCCACAATGACGACAAGTTACTTTAACTTGATAGCCACAAACTGAGCAGTGACCTGTTTTACTTAAAAGATTATCGCACCTAGGACAAAAAGTCTGCCTCATAATATGATACCTTGAGAATTTATTTATTATCCTATTATCGGCAGTTTTTTGTTATATCGTTATAGACTTAATGAAAGTCAGAGCAAAATTATCTATAGTCAGAATCAAAAGTTATACCTGTATTAGGTCTTGACTGTGTTGTTCCCTGGGGAATATAAACTCCTGGTTCTCTTATGCCACTAGAAGATGGCGTTGTGTTTGTTCTTTGAATCCAGCTATCAGCTGTATTTTGAGAGGAATTATATTGAGAGTTTAAGGAGCCCCCTTGCTGGTAATTTGCACTGAAATAATCTGAAGCACTTACGAAACCATTTCCCTGATTTTCATCTGAGCTTTCTTGTCTTGGTTGAGTTATAGAATTGTTTCTAGCTACAAACTTATAGTGTTCACACTTAACTAAAGGCTGAGACTCTATTGGGAATACCTGTGTAACAATTTCATTCTTAGGACAAGAAGGAGAAGCTAGTTTGCCAGTTGTAATACATACTTTGCAGCGAACTCCATCATCAGGAACTGGGAAGTCAGATTTAGGATACTTTTTTAAAGCTTTTTCCATAAAATCGTGCCATACAGGAGCGCAAACATTACCACCTGCCATGCCTTTCCCAAGGGTTCTTGGCATATCATAACCAAACTGAACAATAGTAACAAGATTTGGAGCTATGCCGTTAAACCATGCATCAATATAATCATTAGTTGTTCCTGTTTTACCACCGCAAGACCAACCATCTACTTTTGCTCTGTAGCCAGTTCCTTTTTCCAGTGCGTTTTTAAGCAAATCGCACATCATAGCAGCATTAATGGGTTTCATTACTTCCTGGGCTTTTGGATTGGTTTCTTCAAGCAAATTGTTATCGCGGTCATAAACTTTTGTTATAGCTATCGGTCTATAATTATTTTTGCTATCACCGCAAAGTAATCCAAGATTTACAAAAACACCATAGGCTGAAGCCATTTCTAGAGGAGTAAACTGACCAGAGCCCAGAGCCAGAGACAGATTGGGTTCCATTTGTGAAGTTAAACCCAATTTCTTTGCCATCTTAATAACTTTTGCAGGTGTTAATTTATCTATGAGCTTAACAGCTGGTACATTGTAACTTTTTGCCAAAGCTTTCATGAGCGTTACGTAGCCATGGAACTTATGGTCAGAGTTTCTTGGAGCCCAGACCTGTTTGGTCCATGGATTTGTATATGAAATGAATTCATCAAGAATTGTATCACTTGGGAAATATCCATTTTCAAGTGCTGTAGCATAAACAAATGGCTTAAATGATGAACCGGGTTGTCGGTAAGCTTGGGTAACTCTGTTAAATTGAGATTTGTTAAAATCTCTCCCACCATACATTGCTAGTATGTGACCATTTTTAGGATTTATACAAATTAATGAACCGTTTAAATCAGGTTCTTTATCAATAGGATTATTGATAAAGATTGCCGCTGAAGCCATCGCTTGTTCAGCATATTCCTGAAGTTCCATGTCTATTGTGGTGTATACTTTAAGCCCACCATTATAGACAACATTAGCACCATATTTTTCTAAAAGCTTATCTCTGACATAAGTTGTAAAATAAGGAGCTTTTATTTCATCTTCTTTTTTATCACTTAAAACTGGTTCTTCAACCTTTGCTTCTTCATACTGAGCCGGAGTAATAAAACCTAATTCAACCATTTTTGCAAGAACAAGACTACGACGTTCTTTATTATTCTTAGGATGTCTTACTGGTTCATACTGGGTTGGACTCTTTGGTATACTAGCTAGCATTGCACATTCGCAAATAGTCAAATCTTTAGGGTCTGTTTTCCCAAAATAAATTTCAGAGGCTGCCGCTAAACCATAAGCTCCATGACCAAAATATATTTCATTTAAGTAAAGAGTTATTATTTCGTCTTTGGAATATTTTCTTTCAATTTGGAAAGCCATCATGGCTTCTATTGCTTTACGTTTAAAGGTTTTTTCACTTGTTAAAAATGCATTTTTGACAAGCTGTTGAGTTAAAGTAGAAGCTCCCTGTTTTACTCCACCTGCTTTAACATTACTAATCATGGCACGAACAATACCTAGTATATCAATACCATAATGCTGATAGAAACGTTCATCTTCTATTGCAACTACAGCATGTTTCATATTGTCTGGTATTTCTTTGCTGGATAGTATTCTTGTTCTATTTTCTTCAGCATGAAGTCTTGCCAAAACTTTACCGTTACAGTCAAAAATCTGTGTGGTAAGATTTGGTCGGTAAGAACTTTCGGATATAATAGGAATCTTTTCTGAAAAGCCTTTTACAACTCCTATTATAGCTCCAGTTATAATGATTATTGCTATAACACTGAATACAAAGCCAAGCTTAAAGAAGAACCACAGCCATCCAATTACCTTTTGGGTAATAGTCTCCGATTCCTCTTCGTCTTCTTCTACTTCGTCTTCTTCATTTTCTTCTGGTTCATTGCCGTCATCAAAAAGCATGAAACAACCTACCTTAAATCTTTATAATTCATTCTACTAAATTATTAGTCATTTGTACATATCGGTTTAAAATTTATTTTGTATGATAGTTAATTTTTAGATAAGTATTCATTTGATATTTTTAAGAATTTACTTGTTATTTTACTGTGATTTTTATGTAATTTAAAAGGGGTTCCTCTAGCGAAAATTATCAGGGAAAACGCATTATAAAAATTCTGGTATAGAAAATAGCTTAATATAATAATGGATTAAAAAAGTTTTATTTTGCTTACATCTTTAAATACCTAA
>CAJOND010000075.1 GCA_905236675.1 Candidatus Rifleibacteriota bacterium
AATACAAAATAAATGTTTCACAGGCTATGAAGATATGCAGACAGTTCCTTAAATCTCTTATAGAAGCAGATATTATAATACTTATGGAGAAGTTTTTTTTACCAATAAGAAAAAAAAGATTATTTAAAAGGAGAAAAAGAACTTCTTTAGCTGTTAGTCTGAATTACAGGTAAAAAGGAGGCTCAAACTAATCTTAAAAAATCATAACAGGTGTTTTAACGGGAAGAGATAATCTGTTCCCTTGGTTTTTTATATCTTGTTTACCCTGTTTTTATTGCGAAAACAATGATTTCATAAAAAACAATAGCATAAGTTTTCCTTATTAATATTTTTTATTTTCTTTAATTTTCTTAACTTAATGACATTGCCCTACACCCTAAACCCTAAAATAAGGTTGAGCAAGCAACTGTCCGCTTTTAAAAGTATCTAGAGACAAGAAAAGCCCACATATTTATCATAAACGTATAGCGTATGGGCTTTAGCCCTGAAAGCTATACGTTTATGACAATGGGTAGGCTAAAAACAAATTAATACTGATTTTTTATAAGTTGTTTTAACAATAAACTCTTTCAAAATCAACATTTCCAACATCTTTGTAATTATGATGTGCAAGAGATAAATTTAAATCTGTACATAGAGCGTAATCTCTTTAACTTTTGATTTGAGTTTTTAGTGTTATTTGCAAAATTTTTCATATTTGAAGTAATATATAAAAAAGAAAGGGAAATTGGAAAATGAAAAAAGTATTTTTTATAGCTCTATTATTTGTAATCGTATCTGGCTTATTTGGTTTATTGCAAGCCGAAAATAATAAAGGAGACAAAATGGAATTTCAAACAGAAATTTTTTCACTATTTGGTGAAAAATGGGCACTGCTTACCGCTGGAACAAAAGATTCTTTTAATTCAATGACTATTGGCTGGGGTGGAATGGGTACCCTTTGGGGTAAGCCAGTTATCACAGTATATGTAAAACCTACACGCTATACTTATAAATTCATGAATGATAGCGATTATTTTACCGTAAGCTTTTACCCGGAAGAAAATAGAAAAGCCTTAGCCGTTATGGGCTCAAAATCAGGCAGAGATTGCGATAAGGTAAAGGAATCAGGATTAACTCCAAAATTTCTTGAAAAATCAGTTACTTACGAAGAAGCAGAAACAACTTTCCTTTGCAAAAAGATATATTACGATGACATGATCAAGGAACGTTTTCCTGCAGAATCTATGAAATATTATGATAAAACCAGAAATAATGGACTAGAATATTCTTTCCACAGAATGTACATTGGCGAAGTCGTAGATATAATCAAGAAATAATTCTATTTTAACATTTCCTTTAAAAAGGCTCCCCCACGTTTATCCCATAATGGAATTATGGGGGAGTTGTAAAAAAAAGCAATAAGCTCTAAATTATTTATTAATACGGCAATTAAATAACGAAAAACTGGATTGCAACAGCGTTTTCAATGCCTTGCAATGACGAATCTGGTAACTTATTTTTTCGATATTTTGTCGTCAAAGTAATAAAATACCTATACTGTTGCAAAGCTTTAAAAGCCATAATAAATTAAAATACCATACTTATGTCTGGCTTCAAATCAATAGTTTATTTATAATATCTCTGATTTCGTTTCCGCTGTATTTGATCGGCTCGCCTTTTAAACCACTCATTAAAATATCTTCATAGACTGGAATATAGCCTATAACAGAATCCTTGTTTTCCATTTTTTCTTTTATAATATCGTATTGACATGAATTTGATTTATTGATAACAAAATATATTTTTTTATCAAGATCTTTAGCCATCTTATAAACTTTAGAAGAGAGTTCAAGTGATTCAAAAGAAGGGTCTAGAACCATCAATATTGAATCTACAGAAGTGTCTACTCCTCTGCCAAAGTGCTCTACGCCAGCTTCACTATCACAAATAAGTATTTCATTTTCTTTTAATTCGATATTTTTAATAAATTCTTTTGCCACTGTTCCCATGGCACAAGCACAGCCTTCATTAGCAGAGTGTATTTTTCCAATCGCTACTAATTTTATATTGCCTTTTTGAGAAGAGTGTTCAGAGGGAATATCATCGATAGACCATTTATTTTCAAATGCCGTTTTGCCAGCATCTAAATTGTTATAAATACCCTTTTTGCTTCCAAAATATAAGGTAAAATCTTTAGGTAAATCAACCCCTAATTGTCTATGTAAACCAAAATTTGATTCATCGTAGTCAACTACTAGAACTTTATTCCCCATTTTTTCATATTCTTTAGCTAACAAGGAAGAAATACTGCTTTTGCCACTCCCACCTTTACCACAAACCATTATTTTCATGATATTTTCCTTATATTAAAAAAAATCTATAATTTAATACCTGTTTGAGCTAGAATTTGCTCTTTTGAAACGCCGTTTTCTAATAAAAGCTTAGCTAATGCTTGAAGCTTGTTTTTTTCTTCTTGAAGCTGACTATCTTTTTCTTGAAGTTGGCTATCTTTTTCTTTAAGTTTATCGTCTATCTTTTTAAGTTCCTTGGAATGCTTATCTTTTAGTTTTCTTATTTTATCGTCTAAAGCTGTTTCAAAGACTCCCTTATTATATCTCCTAGTATCAATATAGTCATCATAAGCCTGACGTTCTTCTTTGGTCATTCTTAATTTGTCTAGAACTCTGCCGGCTTTTTTTATACCTTTGGCTTTAAAATTAGATTTAATTGCAGAATTCTTGAAGAGGTATATCCATTCGTCAAGAGGACTTTTTGCTATATCATCAAAATTGTTGACCTTGATAATATAATATTCAGGGTAAATATCACCCGGATATACTTTTTTGAATTTTTCTTGCTGTCCAGGGCTCAGCTTTAATACATCGCCATTATTATGAAAACTGCAGAATTGAGTTTTTCCTTTATAAATATAGTCGCTTCCTTCGCCCAAATCAAAATACAGAATATTTATAGATATTACTTTGACTACCTTGGAATACTCATCTCCCTCGTCAAGATGTTCGCATATTGCTTTAGAAGTGGCGAAAAGTATTCTATGGAAGAAATCAATTTCGTTATTTACTTGAACTTCTATAATAAGCAATTCACCTTTTGCATTTTTTACCTTTATATCGACCCTGTTGTATTTGTCTCTTTCGTTATCTTTGTTGCTTTCGCTTTCAAGCACTTCAAGTATTTTTATGTCGTCAAAAAGCAGTTCGGAAAGAAAACCTTCCAGAACTTCAAAGTTAGCTTTGCTTCTAAGCAGGCGTTTAACCGCCCAGTCAAATGAAACTAGCTTTTTCTCTGTCACCTTTGCCATAAAAATACCCTCCGATACTTATAATTATAACATTAAGTTTAATTAGCTTCAACAATAACAACACAGGGCAAACGCAAACTTTTTTGTTATTAATCAACATTTGAGCGATACTATATTTTTGTATTAAGTAGTGCCTTCCAGGCACTTTATTTTTTTATCATCTGATCCGTGGGTATCTTACGATACCCACGGTTAATAATGTAGTGCCCTCTGGGCACATACTATAAAAGCGACTGGAAGTCGCAACATTAATAACCTAGGGCGTTGTAAACGCCCTAGGAATAGAATATAAAATATAATGCGTCTGGAAGACGCTACAATAAAAAAATAGATATTGGCATATACTCATCAATAAAAGATAAAGTTTGCGTTTGCCCTGAATAACAACAGCGCTTTTCTTTAACCATTTTCAATATTTGTGTTACAATTCACTGATTAAATTAAATGGAATATTGATTTGTGAAGGAGTCTTCTTAATGAAAGCTATTGTTTTACCTGTTAAAGAAAAGGACTTAAGCCAATTCAAGAAAGATATGCAAGAAGCTTTCCAAAAAGGTGCAGAAAATGAATTTGGTAAAATCAATGAGGAAATATTAAAAGATAAAGATATAGAAAAATCCTTGAATAAAGAAGGTTCAGCAGCTTTTAAAGCAGTAGTTGATGGAGAAATTCTAGGTGGAGCTATTGTGAATATTGATGAAAAAACGCAGCGCAATCATCTTGACTTTCTTTATGTAAAATATGGCTCTCAAAGTAAAGGAATAGGCAAAAAGTTATGGAATGAAATAGAATTAATCTATCCTGAAACAAAAGTTTGGGAAACATTCACGCCATATTTTGAAAAAAGAAATATTCATTTTTACATTGATTGCTTAGGTTTTCATGCTGTGGAATTTTACGATTCTCACAATAAAGATCCTAATTCTCCTGACGATATGATTGGCGGAGATTACTTTTTCCGCTTTGAGAAAATTGTTAAGCCTATCAGAGTAAAATAATTTACCAAACTATATTCTACTTTATTGTATTTGGTTTTTGTTGTCTCTATCAATTATTTATTCAATGTATAATAAAATTTTAATCAATATATTGTATAAAATTTAAACTTTAATTATAATTAATATTAATTGGAGGTTTTTATATGAGTATTGAATTAGCTAATTTAACAGACAAACTTATATCTGTTTCTGATTTCAGCCAAGGGAAAGCTGGAAAAATTTTTTCTGACGTAGCCGAAAATAATAAAGAATACATTGTTTTAAAAAATAATCAGCCTACAGCAGTTGTAATTTCTATTCAAGAGTATAAAAAGACACAAGAAAAAATACTCAAACTAGAAAAATTCCTAGAAAAAATAGAAAATTTTGAACTTGTTAAATTGGCAGAAAAAAGAAGTAAAAATAAAACAATTACGTTTGAAAAACTGTTGGAAGACGAAGGCTTTTCTCTTGAACAATTAGAAGCATTATCGGAGAAAGTAGAATTTGAATAGTTTGTGGAAAATCAAAATTGTAGATAAAGCTTTAGAAGATTATCAAAAATTAGCTACTTCTTTTAGAAAACAAGTATTAGCTGGCATATTGAAAGTTTCAAAAGCCCCATTACCAAGTCCAAATGGTTATGGTAAACCTTTAGGAAATAAAGGTGGTAAAAACCTCACAGGATTTTTTAAGATAAAATATAGAGGGATAGGTATCAGGGTTGTTTATTCGTTGGTTTTAGATAAAAAAATAATGAATATTGTTGTTATATCGAAAAGAGATGATGATTATTGTTATAAATTAGCTTTAGCATTATATGAAAAATATGGTGAAGCTATATTTACAGACATTTTTAATGACTTTAAAATAATTAGGAATTAGAAAAAAAGAAAAAGAAAGGGAAATAGAAAAATGAAAAGGCGAGATTTTATCAAAAGTGCCCTTACTGTTGCTGCTCTTAGCCCATTAGCAACTCTTTCTGCACAAGAATCAAACAATAAGAAAGGTGAAACTATGATTTCTAGTGAAAAATCTAAATTTGAACCTCTTTCTAAGTCATTGCTAGGCTTCGGTTTGATGAGACTTCCAAGAGTTAAAGATACAAAAACCGACGAAATAGATGTTGAACAAACAAAACAAATGGTAGATGCTTTTCTAGAAGCTGGTTTTACATATTTTGACACAGCTTGGGCTTATCCTGGCAGCGAAGACGCAATAAGACAGGCACTAGTTGAAAGATACCCTCGTGAAAAATTCCAGCTTGCAACTAAAAATGCAGCTTGGATAGGCTGTAAAACAAAAGAAGATGCTATAGCACAGTTTGAAACTTCCTTAAAGAGAACTGGAGCTGGTTACATTGATTTTTATCTGCTACACAATCTTGGCGAATCAAGAACAAAATTCTTTGAAGGCTTTGATTTGTGGAACTGGTCAAAAGAACTCAAAGCAAAAGGCCTAATCAAGCATTTAGGGTTCTCTTTCCACTCAACAGCAGAAGAATTGGAAGAAATATTTAAAGCTCATCCAGAAGCTGAATTCGTTCAATTACAGTTAAATTATGCTGACTGGGAAAGCCCATCAATTCAGTCTCGTAAAATTTATGAAGTTGCAAGAAAATATAACAAACCTATTATCGTTATGGAACCAGTGAAAGGCGGTTTATTAGCCAATCCACCACAAAGCGTGAAAGATGTTTTCCAAAAAGCTGACCCAAAGGCTTCTTTTGCTTCTTGGGCAATCAGATATGTCGCAGACTTGGAAGGCGTTATGGTTGTTCTGTCTGGTATGAGCAACATTGAGCAGATGAAAGACAATCTCTCTTATATGAAAGGTTTCAAGGGGCTTACAGACGAGCAGAGAAAAACCATAATGACAGCACGTCAGGAAATGGCAAAGATACCGCTTATTCCTTGCACTACATGTAATTACTGTGCTAAGGTTTGCCCAATGGATATTGGCATTTCAGGCTCGTTTACAGCCATGAATATTTATACTCTTTACAATAATCTTGATCAAGCCAAGCATCAGGAAGGCTGGCTTGTTGGTATGCACGGCAAGAAAAAAGCTGCTGAATGTGTGAAGTGCGGTGCTTGCGAAAGAATTTGCCCACAGCACATCAAGATTCGTGAAGAACTAGAAAAAATCGCTAAGACTTTAGGCTGATTGCCTACACATTTGTCATAAAAAGTAATTCGTATGGGCTTTAGCCCTGAAAGAATTACGTTTATGACAATGGTAGGCGACAAACAAATAAATAATAATTTTTCATCAAATTACTAGTTTTAGCACAGCCTCAAATGGTGATTGTTAAAATAAGATATTAATGCTTATTCATAACTTCCTTAGCTTGCTTGCCAGTAATATGTTCTATAGTTATTTCGTAACAAGCCATTCTTTCAAAAGCTTTTTCAACTTCTTTATTTACTGCATCTTTATTGTTGTAGTATTTAAGCCCTAATTGAATTGCAGCATTTCTTAATTCTTCACCGTCTAGCTTTTTGACTTTCCCAAATATAATAACGCTTTTAAAATAAGTAGTCAGCTCTTCAGGAACAACTTCATCTTTTGATACCACACAAAAAGAAACTTTATCGTTATTGTTTATTGCATCTACTTTGTGACCTTCCTTAGCACAATGAAAATAGATTTTCTTATTTAAATAAACATAACTTAATGGAACAGCATAAGGATAGCCGTTATCACCGATAACTGCAAGAACACCTGATGTACAATTGTTTAATATTTCTTCGCATTCTTCATTAGATAATTGCTGTTTAAATCTACGCATTGGGCGGAACATATTTATACCTCAAATTTATTGCTTATAGACTGATTTTTATATAATATATCAAAAACTTATATAAAACTAAAAAATGTTAAAAGAATATATAAAATACGTATCACTTAATGTGCTTTCAATGCTCGGAGTCTCTGTTTATGTGCTCTGTGACACGTTTTTTATCGCTAATGGAATTGGAACGGATGCTCTTTCTGGTTTAAACCTTGTTTTGCCTTTCTTTTCTCTAATATGTGCTATAGGTATAATGATTGGCTTGGGAACTTCTATTAGATATTCTATTCTATGTGGCGAAAACAGATTGAAAGAAGCACGAGAAATAATTTTTCAAGGTTCCGTAATAGCTTTAGTTATTGGTGTTGTTATCAGCATTTTGGGATATATTTACACTGAGCCAATAGCCAAAATAATGGGCGCAGATAAAAACCTGATAAAATATGCAACCGATTATATTGGTGTTATTTTTATGTTCGCCTGGGCTTTAATTGTAAATCAACTTTTTATGAGCATTTCAAGAGCTGTGGGTTTCCCAAAAATAGCAATGATTGCAGGTTTGGCCAGTAGCTTCAGTAATCTTTTCTTAGATATTATTTTTATATATTATTTTAAATGGGGAAACTGGGGAGCAGCGTTAGCTTCTGGTCTAGCTCCCTGCCTTGCTATTATCATACAGCTTTATTATTTTATTTTTTATAAAAAGATTTTCAAAATTGAAATAACAAAACTTAAAATTAAAAAGATTGTTGATATATGCTGCTTAGGCTTTCCATCATTTGTAACAGAAGTTTCTACAGGTGTTGTAATGGCCTGTTTCAACTTTAAAATATTAGAATTGTCAGGCAATATTGGAATAGCTGCTTATAGTATTATAGCCAATATTGCTATTGTTGTAGCTGCAATGTTTACTGGTGTTGCTCAAGGTATCCAGCCTTTAATTAGTTTTAATTTCGGAGCTGGTAAAAAAGAAGAAGTTAACCAGGTTTGCCGTTATGCTTACATTACTACTACCTCTATGAGTCTGTTGGCATATTTTTTATTTTATATTTTTTCCAAGGAAATAATAAATGTTTTTAACAGCTCTAATAATTTAGAATTAACCTCTATAGCTGATGTTGGAATAAAAGTTTATTATATTTGTCTTATTTTTATGGGTGCTAATATGATAACTACATCAATATTAGCTTCTAAGGCTAAGTCAGGTAAATCTTTTATGTTGTCACTATGTAGAGCTATTTTGTTCGTAGTGCCATTATTATATTTGCTATCAAAATATTTTGGTATAATTGGTGTTTGGGCTACAATTCCTGTTACAGAATTTATTACGATATTAATATTTTTATTTTAGATAATATGATGTTGGTTTTCGTATAATTAAAGAACTAAGTGATAAAGAAATTCAAAAAACAAGATATAATGGTAGACCACCAAAACGAAGATTCAACAATAAATAGTTTTTATCGTTAGCATCATTGCCGAAGTAATAAACTTTATTTTAATAATTTAAATTTGTTTTTATTAGAATCAAGAATGCCCTCTTGGCGTAATCTGCTTAATTCTGCTGACATGGCACTTCTTTCTACACCAAGATAATCGGCTAATCCTTGTCGGTCATAGCTTATTTCAAATTCTTTGCTGTTATTTTTGACCGCTTCTATACTCAAAAAAGTAAGAAGTTTTTCTCTGGTAGTGCGTTTTGCCATACATTCAATTTTTTGTGTCAAATTAACATTTTTATGGGCAAGAATATGAAGAAGATTGTTTATTAGCTGTTTATGAAATTTGCAGCCATTCTCACAGGGATTGCTTATTTTTGTAGAGTTCATTATCAAAACTTCGCTTTTCTCTATTGTTTCAACATTCATAGGAAAATTAGTTCCAACATAGGAAAAAGCCTCGCCGAAAATCTGAAATGGCTCTAGCAAGTTTAATACAGACCTGTTCCCTGAAAAATCATATTGTACAACCTGTAGTTTTCCAGATAAGACTACGCCAAAAGAATGTAAAACTTTTCCTTCTTCAAAAATGGTTATGTTTTTGTCATATTTAATTAATTTGGCATTTAAACAAGACAATAAAGCCTCTAATTCATCTTCTTTTATTCTGTTAAACAGCTTACACTTTTTTATTTTATTAAGGTTTACTATCATGATTTTTTTTTAAATATTTCATTTTTGTTGGAAAAACAACATATTTTTTAAACAAATTTACAGATAATATTAATAGATGAAATAAATTAAGGAGAAAAAATATGTCCATGTTTTGTTTTCAATGTGAGCAGACTGCAGGTGGGAAATGCTGTTCGATGGCTGGTGTTTGTGGCAAAAAGGCAGAAACAGCAAATCTACAAGATGTGCTTATAAGCAGTTTGATTGAACTTGCTCAAAGCTCCGAACATAACGATGAAACCACTAAAACCATAATTGACGGATTATTTGCAACAATTACAAATGTAAACTTTGATAATGAATCGTTAAAGGCAATGATAAAGAATCCGAAATTCTCTATGAAAGAGATCTGGGAAGGCAACGAAGATATTAGAAGCTTAAAATCACTTATTCTTTTTGGAGTAAAAGGAATAGCTGCTTATGCACACCATGCATGGGTTTTAGGTTATAAAAATAATGAGGTAAACGAATTTTTCTATGAATCTTTAGATGCTTTAACAAAAGACTTATCTGTAGACGAGCTGATTGCGTTAACTTTAAAGACTGGCGAAATTAACTTTAAATGTATGGAAATGCTCGATAAAGCTAATACAGAATCTTTTGGTCACCCAGTTCCAACAAAAGTTTCCAAAAATATAGAAAAAGGTCCTTTTATTGTAATAACAGGCCACGATTTAAGAGATCTGAAACTTTTGCTTGAACAGACGAAAGATAAGGGCATTAACATTTACACACATGGAGAAATGCTTCCTGCACAGGCTTACCCTGAATTAAAGAAATACAGCCACTTGAAAGGTAACTTTGGCACTGCATGGCAGAATCAGCAGAAAGAATTTGATAATATTCCAGGCGCTATTCTTTTTACGACTAACTGTATTATGCCTGTCAGACCCAACTATAAAGACAGAGTTTTTACAACCGCGGCTGTTCGATATCCTGAATGTGCATATATTGATGAGAAAAAAGATTTTTCACCTTTAATAGAAAAAGCTCTAGAACTTGGTGGTTACAAGGAAGAACAAAAAATGCCTGGAATCAATGGCGGTGAAACTCTAACTGTAGGCTTCGGTCATCATACTGTTTTGTCTGTAGCTGATAAAGTTGTTGACGCTGTTAAAACTGGTGCTTTAAAGCATATTTTCTTGGTCGGCGGCTGTGATGGAGCAAAGCCTGGAAGAAACTATTATACTGACTTTGTTAAACAAACTCCAAAAGATTCCTTAGTTTTAACTCTTGCCTGTGGGAAATATAGATTCAATGATTTGGAACTTGGCGACATTGGCGGTATTCCGAGATTATTAGATATGGGACAGTGCAACGATGCTTATTCTGCTATCAAAGTTGCTGTGGAATTATCGAAAGTATTTAATTGCTCGGTTAATGAGCTTCCTTTGTCTATCGTTCTTTCATGGTATGAACAGAAAGCCGTCTGTATTCTTTTAACTTTGCTTTATTTGGGAATAAAGAATATCAAACTTGGTCCGTCACTTCCTGCTTTTGTATCTCCGACGGTTCTTAATGTGCTTGTAGAAAAGTTTAATATTGCTCCTACAACTACACCTGAACAAGATTTGAAACAAATATTGGGATAAAGAGGTGAGAGATAAGAGAAAAGAGAAAAGAGAATTGTTTAGTTTGTGCTTCTTTGTAAATTTGTGTCAAACTCGTTATCACAAGCCAAAGACTGATGACTAATAGGAGGTCAGCAAATCGCAAGCAATCGAAGGCAGAGCAATCCATAAAGCAAAAGCTAAAACAATCCCCTTATCTCTCTTCTCTAAGCTCTTATCTCTAATAATTATCATTTGTAAAACCCTTTATGGTAAAAACTTTGATAAAATAACTAAAAGTGAGGCAACACTTAATATTATGAAATGGGCTGTTATTTATTCATCTGTAACTGGGAATACTAAAAAATTAGCTGAAGCGGCAGCTAAGGGTCTTAATGCAGATATTTTCCCTGTCAATAATATTCCTGATTTGTCTTCTTATGACGCTTTATTTATCGGTTACTGGCTTAGAAGAGGCAGTCCAGATGAAAAAACTTCTGCTTTCCTAAAAACTTTAACAAATAAAAAAGTTGTATTTTTTCAGACTCAAGGGGCTTACGTAGGTTCAGAACATACAGTAACAGCCTTCGCAAGAGCGGGTGCCCTTCTAGGAGAAGAGTGCACAGTATTGGGAACCTTTAGTTGCCAATGTGCTGTAAGCCCTGCTATGATTAAGGCACGAAAAGAAGGCAAAATTCCAGGTCACAAAAACGACAATCTAGACGATTGCTTAAAACGCTGGAAAGACGCAGAATCTCACCCTGATGAAAAAGATTTAGAGGCAATACAAAACTTCGCTAAAAAAATGCAAATTGTAGCACAAAGAGATATCATAAATAAATGATATAATTATTTTCAGGAGAAAAATGTTAATTGATTTAAAAATAGATATATTTTGACATTTATGAATAATTTGGCTAAAATGGAGTTGACTCCAATTTAGCCAAAGATATATTAAAATGTATTTAAAAAGACATATAGAAAATATTTTAAAGAAAGCAGAAAAACAAAGTAAAGTTGTTCTGCTTACAGGTGCTAGGCAAGTAGGAAAAACTACTTCCATTAAGAAACTATACAAAAATTATGAATATGTAACACTTGATAATGAAAATGATTTAATACTAGCTAATGAGGATAGAAACTTATTTTTTAGAGACCGAAAATTCCCAATAATAATTGATGAAGTTCAATATGCAAAAGAATTATTCAAGGAAATTAAATATCGAGTAGATAAAAGCCCTAAAAAAGGGCAAGTATTTATAACTGGTTCTCAAACTTACGAACTCCTAAGTTCTACTGCCGAATCATTGGCAGGTCGTGTTAGTATATTAGAAATGCCAAGTCTTTCCTTAAGAGAACTTTTTAAAGTAAAATTAAATACACCATTTATTCCTACTGAAAACTACATTAAAGAACGAAAAAAAGAATTAAAATCTTACTCTAATCTATGGGATAAAATTCATCGTGGAAGTATGCCTGAAATGCTAGATACTTCAAGAGATTGGGATTTGTTTTATCGCGATTATATCAGAACATATATTGAACGAGATATTCGTAAGATTATAAATATTAAAGACGAAATTAAATTCAAAAAGTTTTTAATCGCTATCGCTGCGCGTTCAGCACAGATTGTTGTTTTCGAAGAAATTGCAAAAGAAGTAGGAATAGATATTAAAACAGTTCAAAGCTGGCTGTCTGTTATAGCTTCTTCTGGTCTTGTTAAAATAGTAAATACTTATCAAAGCAACTTGATTAAACGTATTATTAAATCTCCAAAATTGTTTTTCCTAGATACTGGTCTATTATGTCATTTGGTTGGTTGGACTACTGCTGAAACAGTTAAAAACGGTGCTATGGCTGGTCATATTTTTGAAAATTTCGTAGTTAGTGAAATATTAAAAAGCTTTCTTAATTATGGGAAAAATCTGGATAATATTTTCTACTATAGAGATAAAGATCAAAAAGAAATAGATTTAATTATAGAAGATAATAATACAATATACCCAATTGAAATTAAAAAATCTGCAACTATTCAAAAAGATTGGAGCAAGAATTTTTCTGTCCTTTCAAAAATAACCAATAAATCTATTGGAAAAGGCTATGTTGTCAGCTTGGTGGAAAAGCCTGTAAACATTTCTAGTAATGTAACTGCCATTCCTATTGAATATATTTAATTTTTGAATTTTATACTTATTTGCTTTTTGAAGATTTTTTTAGTAGCTTACACTTTTTAGAGCCAATGTAAAATTGCAATAACACTTTTTAAAACCAAAGCAGATATGTTTTTACAATTTTTAGAGCGAAAGGCTTATAATATAAATCAATGTTTATCTCGAAGAACAATATTTACCACTTGCTCGGTCATAACCACATTTATTTCCCTCCAAGGAGGAGCTTTAGAACAATAACTAAAACAAAAACTAACTACAATAAAAACCCAAAAATATGTTTATCTAAAGACTAAGTTGTTTTATAACTTTACTTATATCGCTATCTATACAAATACTTTGTTTTTTTATTGCTTCGTGGGTAAAGGCTTCACCGTAGTTTACACAGGAATAAACAGCTTTGGGGTTGTTATAAGTCATTTGCCAGAAAGGTATTTTAATTATATTGCAGGCGTATTCATTCCTACGCCAAGTTCTAGAAACAGAATATGTAAGTTATTATGTTTTTCTAAAAAATCAGAATAATTTTTTGAGGCTTTATGCCAACCTTCGTCTTCTACAAAAGAATTATCAGCACGAAGATTTGTAGTCATATCGCTACCATCATCAGGGCATTTGGGTATTAATTCACTAGGAATAAACATTTTCAATTTTTTTCTATCTTTTATTTGGAAAATTCCGTTAGAGTCTTTCAGAAATCCTTGAGCTTCAATAGCTTTTATTACCCATTCCTTATTGTCGTAGGTTTTTTGAATTTTAGGGTTTATGCTTTGGAACAGCCCAAAATCGCCCTGTGTGTAAAATAGTCTTTCTTTGTTGAAGCCAGCTTTTTGAAAACAGTGGTCAACATTTGTTGTAATTACAAAATAATCTTTTTCTTTAACTAAGTTTAGTAAATTATTATAAACAGGTATTGGAGCCTCTAAATACCTGTTTATATAAATATATCTGCTCCAGTAAGCCCAAAATTCTTCTTTAGATGGAAAAGGATAAAATCCACCAGAATACATATCTTTGAAACCGTATTTTTCAGAGAAATCAAAAAAATATTTTTCAAAACGTTCTCCGCTATAAGTAAATCCTGCTGCGGTTGAAAGCCCTGCACCAGCTCCTATTACAATGGCTTCAGCAGTATTTATTTCTTTTTTTAATTTTTCGATTTCTGCTTCTGGGTTATTCATATTTTTATATTTGTGTATTGTTAGATTAATCTCTAGCTCAGAAGCTTTTCATAGAGCAATCTATCTTCGTCTTTGAAGACATTGAAAACAATTCTTTCCATTTGATAATTATCAGATGCCAACCAATTTGTGACAGCTTCAACCGCTATTTGGGAAGCTTTATTATTAGGGAAGTGAAAAACTCCAGTAGAAATACAGCAGAAGGCAATACTTTTCAAATTCTTTTCCCTACATAAATTCAAAGAATTAATATAGCAGTAAGCTAACTCCTGTTTCTGCTTTGCTCCAATTTTTCCATTGATAACAGGGCCGACAACGTGAATAATATTTTTTGTTGGTAAATTATATCCATCTGTAATCATAGGAATTGAAGTTGGTTGTTCATACTCGTAACCATATTTTTCACGAAGCTTGTTCATTTGTTTGCAACATTCAGCTCTTAGCTGTATTCCTGCAAAAGTATGAATAGAATTATCTATGCAGAGATGCATTGGAAGAAAACAGCCCAACATTTGAGAATTTGCGGCATTTACAATAGCATCACAGGCTAATCTGGTTATATCGCCCTGCCAAATTGACAATATGTTTGAATATGGCTTATTAGATTTGTAAGCTTCTCTAACCGTAGGAATATCTTTTAAGAAAACAATTCCTTTTTCTTGTGCTCTTGCTTTCAAATATTCGTCTTGTATTTCAAGAAATGCTTCTTGGCATACGAATATTCATTAAAGAACGTAAAATTTTACGTTTTTCAGAAATATCATCAGGGATTTCTAACTTTTTATAATCGTTAGAATCTAGTATAAAAGCCTTTAATAAATAATCTAATCTTTCTTCTTGTGTCATTTTATTGTTCTTGTTTCTATATCTGAAACAATCATAGCCATATTAATTTTTTTCATTTCTTTTTCCATAGAATCCTGAATTTTCTCTAATCTTTTGCCCAAAACAGCGTGAATGTTTCTACCTACAGGGCATTTCATATTCGGGTTTTCATGAAAATGGAACAACCCTTCGTTTCCAACACAATCAACAGCTTTGTAAACATCAAAAAAAGTTATTTTTCCTATAGGTCTGGCAAGCTCTATTCCGCTTTTCCCTTGACTAATAGATATTATACCAGCATTTTTTAAATCGCCCATTATGTTTCTGACTATAACAGGGTTAGCTCCAATACTTCCAGCCAAAAAACTACTAGTGATTTTGTAATCGTTTTTGAAAAATTCGATACAGGTGATTATATGCACTGCTATTGTAAATTTACTTGTAATCTGCATTGACTTAATCTCCTTATTTATCTAATTACTACATTAAAAAAGTTGAAATTGTCAATGCAGATTTAAGCTCATTATTCTCTTACAACGCTAATTCTCTGCTGTATATGACTACCTTTTTCAATTTCGTCAACCATAGCTACCGCATAGTCTGTATAGCTGATAATGCTTTCGTTACGACTATTCAAAGTCAGTTCTTCACCACCAAGAATATATTTCCCAGTTCTTTCTCCGTCTGCCTGGAAATCTCCAGCAGGGCTTATATAAGTCCATTTAACATCTTTGCGCTGACGAAGTTCTGACAATGCTTTAGCCATAGCTGTTGCCAATGGTTTGAAGGCTTCAGGGAAATCTGGACTATCGGAAACCTTTGCGGTATGTTCCTTATTAACATATAGACTACCTGCACCGCCGACAACTAATAGACGAGTATTTGTTCCAGAAAGAATATCACATAAGTGTTTTAATGATGTACTGTGTTGAGAAAGTGTTTCGGGAGTCCAGGCTCCAAATGCATCAACTACAGCATCAAAACCATTCAAATCTTCTTTGGTTAAGTCGAACAAATCTTTTTTAACATAGTTCTTTGCTTCTGTATTGTTGTCTTTTCTTCCAAAACCTGTAACATCTAAGCCTCTTTTTACTGCTTCTGATATTATTTTGCCTGCTGCTTTACCATTTGCACAAATTACTGCTAATTTCATTTTAAAACTCCTTGATTATTGTTTCGTAAAATTAATTACGTTACTTGTAATATAATAATTTACAAGTAACTTGTCAATAGTTTTATTACAAGTTTTATAATTGTAAATAACATTTACAACAACAACTACCCAAAACAATAACTACTAAAATCAATAATAATTTATTGTATTTGCTTCATTGTTACTATATTCTAAATAAGAATAAAAACACACAGAAGAAAGAGTTGAACCTATGAAAATATTATATTTTACTGGAACAGGCAATAGTTTGGCAGTAGCCAAAAGATTCGATTCTGAGCTTTTATCTATTCAAAAATTCAAAAGAGCAAAGATAGATTCAGAAATTCAGAAGTTACATTGAATGAAATAATTTCTTCTAATAATATTTTAAGCTAAAAATATTTATAATTCTTGAAGAGAGGAAATCTTCATCATCAACTCGCAGAAGAAACAAATAATGAATTATCATTCTTAGTAATAGTAATAATAAATAATCAATTTTTTATCTTTACAAAAATTAAATACATTAGTATTGCTTTTGCTGTTATTATTATTTCAGATAGTATTTCAATTTTTAGGAGATAATATAAAAAATAGACTTAGATACTTTTAATAAAAGAGAACTATTATATGTTAGGTTTTATTTTAATAAACTGGAGAAATGAAACTATGAAAAGAAGAGATTTTATAAAAAGTGTAGCTACTATAGCAGCTTTAGCACCAATTGCTGGTCATAAAGCTATAGCTGACTTAACACATAATAGCAATACTACCGAAAGGAATAATAAAATGAAAAAAGTTATAATTTTAAACGCAAGTCCTAGAACAAATTTTAATACTGCTAAAATGTTAAAGGAAGCTCAAAAAGGAGCTGAATCTGTTGGTGCTGAAGTTGAATATTTTGATTTGGTAAAACTTAATTATAAAGGTTGTATGAGTTGTTTTGCCTGTAAAATAAAGAATTCTAAAACAAATGGTTTATGTGCTATTAGAGACGATTTGAGACCTATTCTAGAAAAAATATTACAGGCTGATGCGGTAATTATTGGGTCACCTGTATATTTTTCACAAGCTACTGGTATGTTTAGAAACCTTATGGAAAGAATGCTTTTCGCTCCTTTAAGATATATGAAAAGTGAACGAACCAATTTAACTCGAAAAATTCCTTTAGGTCTAATTTACACAATGAATTGTCCTGAAAAAATGGCAAAACAGATTAATTACGACATGATATTAGGAACCGACGAAAAGGCATGTAAGATGATTTTCGGTTACAGTGAAGTTTTAAATTCTTATGATACTTACCAATTCACTGATTATTCTAAATACGACTGCGATATGTTTGACGAAGCTCATAAAAAAGAAATGCTTGAAAAACAATTTCCTAAAGACTTAGAAAAAGCTTTTGATTTAGGGAAAAGACTAACCGAGTTAAAGCTTAACTGAAGTGTTCATTTTTTTATTAATTAAAAATCTGAAAAGGCTTGGGTTACCCAAGCCTTTTCATAATTCATAAGCAAAAGGCTGTAGTCGTTTTTATAAATCTTCGATTTCGCTCAAAAAATCAATATATTTCAGTAATATTTTCTTTTGTCTAGCAGTAAGTGCTAATAATTTTTTATCATCCTCGCTAAGAGTTGGCTTATAAGAAAAATCACCAATCAACTCACCAACAGAAGTATTAAGTGCTTTTGCAAGAGGTTCAATACTACTTACTCTTGGAAGATTTTTATTTGAAATGGAAAAAGGCGATAGAGTGGTTATTCCTACCTGGAAGTCTTTCAGTGTTTTTGAAATCATAAGCGATAAGATTTATTGTAACGAAACCATAGACAAGAATCTCTACTTCGACTCTAATGGTAATCCTGCCACTTACAGCAATAGCTGTTTCTACAAAGATGGAAAAGCTATCGACCTTGGTTTTTATCGTGAAGTTCGGTTAATAAGCAAAAAAGAAATGGCGAGAGAGGATTATGCCGACCAAGCTCTTTATTCAAGAATGAAAGTCAGACAGACTAATATAATGGTAAAGAAATTACTACAGCCAAATCTTTATGTCCAAATCTTAATGAAGTTGCCTGGTATGAAATGAATTCGAATAATACAACTCATCCTGTTGGTCAGAAGAAACCTAATGCTTGGGGTATTTATGATATGCATGGAAATGTTACAGAATGGTGTAAAGATACACGTCAGGATTCTGTCAGTGGAAGAATTTTTGCGTGTATTCGAGGTGGAAATTTCAATAAACCTGCGTTATTTTGTCATTCTGCTCGTAATAATACGGAATCTATTGGGATGATATGGAATTACTATGGTTTTCGTGTTGCTTTAATTCCTGTTGATAATTTTAGTGTTGAAGAAACTTCTAAAAACAATAATCAAGAACAAGAATATGAATATTCCGAAGATCATGACGAGGTTGATGATTAATCATAAACCAAATTAGAACTTAAATTTCTAATCTGATTATCTACAAAATATAAATTCTCTTGAGAAAAAATCCCAAGGGAATCTTTTTTATATTAATTTTTTTTCAAATAGAATTACGATTGTTTCTTACCTTAGTTATTAAACCTTTTGCAAGAGAAAACCATATTGTTTAACTTACAATTTAATACCTGTTTTTTCAAATATCTGCTTTTTGGTTAAGCCATTTTCTAACAAAAGCCTAGCCATTTCTCGAAGCTTGTTATCTTTTTCTTTGAGTTTATTGTCTTTCTTTTTAAGCTCTTTAGAATGTTTATTTTCAAGTTGTTTTATTTTGGCTTCCTGAATTTTACGTTCTTCGTATTTCCCTTCTTCAAAAGCTGTATCAAGAATTCCCTTACCATATCTCCTGGCATCTATAAAGTTATCATAAGCCTGACGCTCTTCCTTGGACATCTTCAATTCATCAAGCACTCTACCTGCTTTTTGTATGCCTTTAGCTTTAAAATTAGATTTAATAGCAGAATTCTTGAAAAGATATATCCATTCATCTAAGGTGCTTTTTGCCACGTCATTAAAGTTGTTGACCTTTATGATGTAGTATTCAGGGTATATATCACCGGGATAAACCTTGTTAAATTTTTCCATCTGATTTTTACTAAGCTTTAGTAGCTCTTCGTGGTCATGAAAACTTCTGAACTGTGTTCTGCCTTTATAAATATAGTCATTCCCTTCGCCTAAATCAAAATACAGAATATTTACAGATATTACTTTGACAACTTTGGAATACTCATCACCCTTATCAAGATGTTCACATATTGTTTTTGAAGTGGCAAAAAGAATTCTATGGAAGAAATCAATTTCGCTATCTACCTGGACTTCTATAATAAGTAATTCGCCTTTAGAATTTTTAACTTTTATATCGACCCTGTTGTATTTGTCAGCTTCGTGCTCTTTGTTGCTTTCGCTTTCAAGGACTTCAAGTATTTTTATGTCGTCGAACAGCAGTTCGGAAAGAAAACCTTCCAGAACTTCAAAGTTAGCTTTGCTTCTAAGCAGTCGTTTAACTGCCCAGTCAAATGAAACTAGCTTTTTTTCAGTTACCTTTGCCATAAAATACCCTCCGATATTTATAATTATAGCATTAAGTTTAATTAGCTTCAATATATTGGAAAAGGGTATAGGATACAGGGTGTAGGGAGGAAGGGAATTGTGTTTCTAGAGATAGTTTCTGCTAGGCGATACTCTTAAAGCCAAGCGAAGCTTGGATTATGTATTGTCACGCATCAATTGTATGCATCACAGATTCTGTGCTAAAATTATTTTTTTTTATCTAAATTAGATTGTGCTAATTGCCTACACATTTGTCATAAAAAGTATAGTGTATGGGCTTTAGCCCTGAAAGAATTACGTTTATGACAATGGGAGACTATAAACATATAAATATTGATTTTTCAACAAATTACAATAAAAACAAAAAATTGAACAAATAGCAAAAATTTCTAAAAAAGATGTTGAACAAATGACAAATTTTTAATTAAATTTCATTGAACAAATGACATTAAACTTATTAAAATTGAGAAATGGTAAATGTTCCAAGAAAAGTTACAAACCAACTAAAAGAGTAGAAAGAAAAATACACATCTACTTTTATTCTTGAAGATTTTCAGAAGAGCTAATGTTTTGAGGTAAATCATGAAGTTAACAATGTTAGGAACGGGTAACGCCTTAGTTACTGAGTATTATAACACCTGCTTCGTTATAAGTAATAAAAACCAACATTTTATGGTTGATGGCGGTGGTGGAAATAGAGTTCTTCATCAATTAAGTCATTGTGGGTTCAATATATCTGATATTCGAAACATATTTGTCACGCATAAACATATAGATCATCTCCTTGGTATTATCTGGCTTATAAGAATCATTTGTAAGGCAATGAACAATGAAAATTATATTGGTAATGCTTATATTTATGGTCACGATGAAGTAATAGATTTGCTTAGAGATATTTCTACAAAATTATTATTTGAAAAAGAAAGAAAATACTTAGACAAAAGGTTACTTCTCGTCAAAGTTAAAGATAGAGAAAAAATAAATATTATTGACAGAGAAGTAACATTTTTTGATATTCACTCAGACAAAGCAAAACAATTTGGTTTTTCAATGAAACTTGACCAGGAAAATTTACTTACATGCTGCGGTGACGAACCTTATAACGATTCTTATAAAGAGTTTGCTTTAAACAGTAAATGGTTACTTCATGAAGCCTTTTGTCTGCATTCTGAGGCAGATATATTCAAACCATACCAGAAGCACCATTCTACTGTAAAAGATGCATGTCAAACAGCTGAAAAGCTAAATGTTAAAAATTTAGTTTTATATCATACTGAAGACAAAAATAAAAATAATAGAAAACAACTCTATCTGGAAGAAGGTTGGCAATATTATTCTGGTAATCTCTTCATTCCAGAAGACTATGAAAGTCTTGAATTATAGGTTATTTCCAACTATTAGAAAATTTAAAGTTTTTTATTATACTTGTCAGTATTTGCTTTTTATTGAATCGCTATGTTTTACAAAAAGTAATTTAATATTTTTAGCCTATTTAATTATTAAACTATACTTTATAGGTATAATTTATTCGACAGATTTTATTCTAAAACAGGCAGTTTAAACAATAAAAAATCTATTTTAATGGCTACAGCTTGGGATTCCAAGAATTGGACTATGTCGTCTTTGGTTCAACACTACGAAACCTTAGTAAAATATATGAATTGGCAAGACTGTGGCAAAGTCTTAGCTGTTGGCTGCGGAACACGCTCAATGATTGAAGCCTCTGAATTCCCAGAAATCGCTTATAACCTAGGCAAATCAATTTAAATGTTATTAAAGGAAAACTACTAACAAACATTTTTTTAAATCTAGATTATCTTTGTTTTCAGAATAAAGCTTTTGCAGTATTTTTATAAATTAATCACGTTCTCTGTAATATTCATCAGCTATAAATTCAGAACTTTCAGACCACATCAAAGTATCAGGAGTTACTAATGAGATATAGGTATTTGATTTAGCAAATAAATAATAAGCTTCTTCAAAATTTTTGTTTTCTTTTTTCGCGATAAAATCAACAACATTTCTTATTTTATCCATAATATCTAAAGTAATATCAAGTCCGTGATATTCATATTTTTTAATCAACTTTATATCTCCTAATAAATTTCAAAGCTTTTATTGCATTGTTCGTATGAAAACTAACTTGATTATTTGCTTTTGAATATTTTAATCTTTCTATTGCTTCATTTGCTGTATATACACCTGCTATATAGCGACTTACAGTTAACATAGTATCATCATTAGCGACAGGTCCTATTACAATATCATAATTATGCTGAATACCACCTAGTTCTCTATTTGTTTTAATCATTTCAAGCCATTCTAACGACATATTAAGATATTCACAAACAGATAAAGAATCAGAAATATGAGCTTCATAAACATACACATAAGCATTTAGACTATGATTTCTTTTCTTTTTACTTCTTGCCCATCCCTCTGCTTGAGAAGAAATTGTTGTTGTATAAAAACCAACACCAAAATCACGTCTTTCTTTAGATTTGGTTAAATCAATATCTTCAAATAATGAATCGGTTCCGTGATATAGTATTATTTTCAATTATTTTTATTCCTTGGAAAGGTAGTCTTCAACAAATTCAAGGCTTTCATTAAAATCTAAGGTATGCAAAACTTCATATTGAGAACGCAATAGGTTGTATATGTTTTTTTTAGAAAAAAGTTTTAGAACATTTAATATGTTCATTTTATGACGTGTAGCATAGTTTTCTGTTGTAATTACAAAAATTAAATCAGATTCTTGTTTTTGCTTATCTGTCATATTTAATATTTCCCTTACAAAACTACTCAATGATATTTATTTGCAAACCTATTAGTTCTAATTATATCATATTTATCTTAAAGAAAGATGGAATATTTCATTTCTTGTTTTTTTAACTGATATTTAAATGAACATTTTTTATTTTGTCGCTTATTGTACATAAGCAAATTCACTGACATTACCAGTTTCACTCTTATTTGTTAGTATTAAGAGGTAAAAATTAATTATATTTTTTTGCCTGTATGCAATCAAAACCTATAGATGAAAAGGTTGTGGTAGCTAGTTGTGGTGCAGAAATATATGAAATTGGTGATGGGAATAGAGTTGGTAATGTTTTAACTTCAATTCAAGATGCTTTTGAAATAACTCATAATCTGTAATTAATATGGGGTGAAATCATGGAATGCCAAGAATTTAGAGTAGATATGCGTAAAAGAACGAATGAAGATATGATTAAATGGAAAAGACAAAATGAGCTACTTTTCAAACTTAGTCATACTCTTCCAATGACAGAAGAATATAATAAAGTT
>CAJOND010000076.1 GCA_905236675.1 Candidatus Rifleibacteriota bacterium
ATCTAAATATGGAGCAAACATGAAAAAACTCACAACTTTAATCATAATAATAGCTGCAGTAGCAGTTTCCCTTTATATATGCAAAGATAAAATATGGCCACAGGTAAAAGAAAAACAACATATTGTTCCAAAAGAACGTGTGGCAAAGGTTTATAGAATAGGTAAAAGTGACATTCCTAGTAAGATTAATTATCCAGGTATTATTAAATCACTGAAACATGCAGAATTATTTTTTAGGGTCTCTGGTCCTGTTAGTGAAAGAAATATTAAAATAGGTCAGATGGTTAAAGAAGGGGATGTCTTGATGAAAATTGATCAGCGCGACTATCAACGTGAAATAGACAAGCTGAAACAGGATTTGAAAATTAATAAAGACCAGAGTAATTTGAATAAAAAACAGTTTCTAAGAACCGAGCAACTCTATAAACAGCAGGCAATCAGCAAATCAGAATATGATGCCGCCCTCAGCAAAGCTAATGTTTCGGAGGCTCAATTAAAATCCTTGGAAGAATCTATAAAGAAAGCCCAGGATAGATTGAATGACACATATCTTAGAGCACCTTTTAATGGGGTTATTACGGATTTAAGAATCAAACAGTATGAAATTGCCCAGGCCAATGTACCTGTAATGTCAATTGATGATTTAAGAGAAGTTGAAGTTCACGTAAGTGTTCCAGCTGGTAATTTGCCTAATGTTGGTTTTTCTAAGGACAATCGTGAAAAATTAAAAAATGGAATTAAAGAAGTAGATGTAAGATTTCCTAACCGTGATAACAGAATTTTAAAGGCGATTCCTTACGAGTTTAAGGCTTTAGCTGCAGATAATAGTGAAACTTATGATATAACTTTGAAACTGAAGGCTCCGGATGATTTTATCGTTCTTCCAGGTATGAGTGTTGAAGTTATAAATATTCCAAACTATAGATTATCACAAGACGAATCTATTTCTGTTCCTTTTGCTTCAGTATTTAAAAGAAGTGATAAATCCTATGTTTGGGTTTTTAATCCAACAACTAAAGGAATTTCTGCTCGTGAAGTGACACTGGGTCAGCCAATTTCTGAAAATAACCTTCAAATACTAAGCGGTTTGGAATCTGGCGAAGTGATTATTGCAGCAGGTGTTGACTGGTTGTCGGAAGATAATACCATTCGGGTTATGAATCCGGAGGTTTTGTAAATGCAAATAGTTGATTATGTAATAAAGCATAAAAGCTTTATGTGGCTACTTGTTGCAGTCACAGCAATAGCAGGTGTTTTCTGTTATTTAGAATTGGGAAGACTCGAGTATCCCAATTTTAAGATAAAAACTGCGACTATAACTACTCTATACCCTGGTGCCACTGCTAAACAAGTAGAAACAGAAGTTACTGAAAAAATTGAAGAAGAACTTCAAAAAATGTCTCAGATTGATTACATCAAATCTTTGAGTCAAAATGGAATGTCTTTGGTTTATGTTTATATAAAAACTAAGTATACTGCTGATGAAATTCCACAGATATGGGATGAATTACGCCGTAAAGCCAATGATGTTAAGGCTTCTCTTCCATCAGGTGTTACCAATATGATTATTGGTGATGATTTCGGTGATGTTTATGGTATATATTTTGCCCTTTCAGGAAAAGGCTATACTATTGATGAAATAAAAAATTATGCTGATACTCTCAAAAAAGAACTTTTGCGAGTTCCTCAAGTAGCCAAAATAGCATATTGGGGGGTTCCAACAAAATCTATATTTGTTGAATTCAATAGAACGAAGTTGAGTAATCTGAATATTTCTCAAAAAGCATTGTTTGGTATCCTGTCTAGTAGCAATACGATAACAAATGCTGGGGCTATAAGGATTGATGACGAATATTCTAGAATAAGAGTCACTGGGCAAATAAATAATGTTGAATCTATCAAAAATCTTTATGTTTCTGATAATAAGGGCAATCTTTTTAGAATCGGTGATATAGCAACAGTTAAACGTGGTCATGTGGAACCTCAAAACCAAATTATGTATTATAATGGGGAACTCGCTATTGGTTTTGGTATTTCAGCTGTTGATAAAGGCAATGTTGTAAAAATGGGCAAAGATGTGAAAGCAAAGCTTGAAGCTTTAAAATATTCTATGCCTGTTGGAATGCAAATCAATTTCATCAATTTCCAAGCAAATGATGTTCAGGAATCTATCAACAGTTTCAATATTAACTTTGTTGAATCTGTTTTGATTGTTATTGGCGTTTTGCTTGTTTTCATGGGGTGGAGATCTGGCTTTGTTATAGGTTTTGTTTTAATACTAATTATACTTGGTACCTTTGTAATAATGTATTTTTTGGGAATAGAATTACAGCTTATTTCTCTTGGTGCCTTGATTATAGCCCTTGGTATGCTGGTCGATAACGCTATTGTTGTTGTTGACGGTTATTTGGTTAAGACTTCCAGAGGAAAAGATCCTGAATCTGCTTTAAAAGAAATAGCTGATGAAAACCAATGGGCACTGCTTGGGGCAACTTTTGTTGCTATTTGTGCTTTCATGGCTATTGGTTTGAACGAAGGGAACATTGGGGAATTCTGTAAATCCCTCTTTGTGGTTATTGCTGTTTCTCTACTGTTAAGCTGGGTAATGGCACTTACTTTCACACCTTTGTTCTGTCTGTCTATGATTCCTCCACAAAAGCTTTCGGAAGGTAGCGGTGATGTTTATGATGGAAAATTCTACAAGTTGTTTGAAAAAACTCTAAAAATCTGTCTTGATAACCGTTATATTGTAACTTTCTTGTTGATATTGGCTTTAGCGGTTTCTTTAGTAAAATTTGGCGATGTTCCTACAAGCTTTATGCCAAATTCCACAAGGAAGCAGTTTATTGTCGATTACTGGCGTTCTCAAGGTAGCCATATAGACGAAACCAAGAAAGATATTCTTGAAATTTCCAAGTTTGTAAGAACTATCCCGGGTGTAACAAATACTTGCTCTTGTATTGGTGCAGGAACCCTGCGTTTTATGCTGACATATAATGCTGCAAATCCTTCTAATGGCTATGGTCAGATTATCATAGACGTTGATGATTACAAGAAAATTGATGATATAATTCAAAAAGTTGATGAGCATATTAGGAATAATTATCCTAGTTCAGATGCTCAGGTTATGAAATTTGGTATTGGTGCTTCTAATCCATTCAAAATAGAAGTCAGATTCAGAGGACCTGATTCTAAGGTTTTAAGAGAACTTGCCGAGAAAGCTAAGACTATATTGCGTAATACTGAAAACGCTCTCTATGTTCGTGATGATTGGCGTTATCCTGTTAAGTCAGTTCAGCTTAAGTTCTCTGAAGTCAAGGGAAGACGTGTCGGTGTAACAAGAAGTGATTTTGCTCAGGCTATCAACTGGAACTTCAGTGGTGAAACAGCTGGAGTCTTAAGAGAAAATAACGAACTTATTCCCATAATTTCCAGACCGATTGAAGAAGAACGCAAGAGCATTACTGAACTTAACAATGTGTTGGTTTGGAGCGGTACCACTGGGAAAAGTTATCCTTTAAGTCAGGTAAGTGATGGAGTAGAAACTGTTTTTGAAGATTACCAGATTTATAAGCGTGACAGAATGCCGACAATAACTGTTCAGTGTACTCCTGCTAAAGGCACTGCAGCAGAATTTAGAAATATGGTGTATGACGAGCTTGAAGCTCTTGACATTCCTGAATTCTACTCAATGAATTGGGGTGGTGAATTTGAATCTAGCAGTGAAGCAACAGCAAAACTCAAAACCATGTTCCCAATCAGCATTGTAATTATGTTCATTATAATCGCTGCTTTGTTCACTACATTGAAAGACGTTTGGGCAGCATTTGCCGTATTGCCGTTCTCTATCATCGGTGTAACCTTTGGTTTGCTGGCCGTTGACAAGTCTTTCGGATTCATGGCTATACTAGGCTTCTTAGGCTTGGCTGGTATGCTTTTGAAGAACGCTATTGTTCTTATTGACCAGGCTAATTTGGAAATGGCCAACGGTGCTTCTCGATACAAAGCTATCATCATGTCAGCCGTAAGCCGTATGCGACCTGTGGCGATGGGTGCAGGAACCACCATTCTAGGTGTCGCTCCGCTAATCTCCGATGCCTTCTTTGACGCAATGGCAGCAACTATCGTCTTCGGTCTCTTAGGCGGCACCGTCCTCACCCTCTATGTCGTTCCATTAGCTTACGCTATCCTCTTCAACGCCCGCGACGACAGCGAAAAAACAGAATAGTAGCTTTTTATGAAGATGCTCCCCCAAAGGCTTTGCCTATTGGGGGAGCTGTCAGCTTGCTGACTGAGGGGGGAGCAAAGCTTAGCTTTGCGTAGACGGAGTGGTGACCGAACTAGAGTAAACTTTGTTCTTTGGTTTTTCCGAAGATGCTCCCCCAAAGTTTTTAAACTTTGGGGGAGCTGTCACTTTAGTGACTGAGGGGGCTGCATTGCAAAGCAATGCGGTAAAGGGGGCTGACTGCGTAGCAGTCGGTGACAGGGGGATTTTTAAACCATAATAATCAGACAAATGGCAAAAGTCTTAGGACAAATGATTTTTGTAGGTTAATATAAAATCAGTAAGATAGAGAAAATAGCTAGCTTAAAATAAAACCGATTATACTCAAAATTATTGTGTTATAATCTATTATTATGAATAATCGAATAATTGGTCACTTTGGTGGATATCGAAAAATGCTGTCCTTTAATTGGACTTGCTTGATTTACCATGCTACAACACTGTTTTGTAAACGTAATTATAATTATAAAAACGACCAGCTTGGTAAAACTGTTGGGCAAATGATTGGTGCTGCTAGAAGTGCAAGACAAAACATTGTTGAAGCTTCTTCTCGTGCTGCTACTTCCAAAGAACAGGAATTAAAACAGTTAGATGTTGCTAAAGGCTCTTTAGATGAATTAGCTGGTGACTATGAAGCTTATATAATAGATTCTAACGAAGTGCCATGGTCGAAAAAAGATGAAAGATACATTGAAGTAAAAGCCTTAGAATTAGATATTTTTGAACACACAGACGATTTAGACCACGACTATGGAATATATACACAAAATATGCGAAAACGTTGTTCTAAATGGTTGGAAAATGAGAACCCGATTATAGCTGCTAATGCTTTATTAATATCTATTCGCAAAGCTTGTTCTTTGATTACTGGTCAAATGCATAGAATTGCCGATGATTTTGTTCAAAATGGTGGTTTTACAGAAAAAATGAGCAAAGCTCGTTTAGAATATCGTGATGCGGAGTTTGAGTCAGAAGGTTCACCTAAGTGTCCTCTATGTGGCAAAAGTATGCGTAAAGTTGTTGCTCGCAAAGGTCGTTATATAGGTAAATCCTTTTGGGGTTGTTGTGATTATCCTAATTGTAACGGAACAAGAGATATTTAACTATCCCATATTTCTTTTGTCCTTCGTTATTTGTCCGTATTCTAAACAAACACTTCTCAAACCCCATAGGCTTATATACATTCATATAATTTAAAAAAAGCTAAAATAATTCTCTTTTCTCTTATCTCTCTTGCTCTTATCTCTCATCTCTTCTGTACATACCACCCAAAACCAATAAACCTACAAATTTTCTCAAACTACAAAACCCCATAGCACCACCTATATTTTTACCCAAATACTCCAGTATCTATGATGGGGGGGTGCAACGCAAGGAAGGTGCTTTAAAACGCTCTAGTATATATACTAGACTTACTAAAGTCTTTGACTTTATCAAGTCTTAATAATCCTTAGATGTAAAAGGAAAAGTATGAAGTACCTTTCTGAAATAAAAATAGTATCTAATACTAATAATAAAACAGATAAAGAAAAACAGTCTTTTGAAAAATATTCATCAAATAAAGGAAATGTAATAAGTGATGAAAACTTATTAGTAGTTAATTCTCCCAATGATTTATGCAATTTTCTAAAAGAAGAAGCTTTAAATCACAAAGAATTTCATCATTACACAACATTTGAAAGTTTAAAACTTATATTAACTAATAAAACGTTTAAAATGACAAGAGGCATATCTCATAAGTTAAATGATTTGCATGAACCAAAAGAAAAAGGCGAATACGATACTTGGGAAAGAACTTATATGTCATGTTTTAATTATAGTGATGAAGAAAACATGGCTATGTGGGGGTTATATGGAAGACCTAGCAATGAGGCTGTTAGAATAACTATACCTAAAGACACTTTTATTAAACTGTGTAAAAGTAATTGTAAGGTGTTAAGTAATGATGAAATCATTGATAATAATATAATAGATATTTTTGCTACAGATATATTTTATACTAAATGCAACAACAAAAAGAGAGACAAAGACCCAGCTTTTCAAGAACATAATGGTAGAAAAATTAAATTTAAAATTAAAGAAAAACTTTTTAATTATTTAAAAAATGCAGAATTTACAGGTTGTGTAAAAAGTCATTCTTGGCATTATGAAGATGAAGTAAGAATTATAGCCCGTTTAAAAAAAGGATATGTATATTCAGACGATTTTATATTGTTAAATATTCCTGAAGAATGTTTGAAAACTTTTAAAATAACTACAGGTCCTAATTTTACAAAGAAAGAAGAATTATATAAGTTATTAAGACCACTTAAAATTAAATCAACCTATAGTTTATTGGAAAATATGATTAATTTTAAAAAATTTTTTTGAACTTGCAGAGCCATCAATAGATAGATTTATTAAAGGTTTAAAGCATGATTATTTAGGTTTTAATGACAATACTCAATCTTTAGTGGATAAGTTCATTGAAGAGTTAAAAATTTTTTAATGTTTTCTTAATAATATTTATATAAAAAGGAGAAATATATGATTAGAAATAAAAATAAAAGAGGAATTGTTATTGTGGCCATCTGTATTATATCATTGATTGTGTGTTTAATATTAGCTTATTATAATAAGGATGCAAATTATTATGATTTTATAAATACCAAAAATATTTGTATGATTTTTGCTTTATCGTTTATAGGAACTGGTCTCGTTCACCCTGTTCTTGAGATTTTGGGATGGATACTATTATTGTTATGTCTTTTCTTATTATGAATTTGTAACAGGAATAATATAGAATATTTAAAATATTTTTAACTTTTTTCTGTTTTTCTCTGAATTTTTTGAATACTGTGCTAGCTTTATGGGTTTTTCCTTAATTACTAACTACAATAAAAACGCTGGGCGTTAGCCAGCTTTGTGACTGAGGTTGGCTTTTGACTTGTTAGATAATATTTTTTTGTATATACTAAAAATGAGATAAAAACGAAATACAGCAGTTCAATATGAATAATACAAATGTTAATATAACTTTGAATATTCCCCAAGAAATAGCTTCATTTCTTGTGTTAGATGAAGATCAAAACGAACTTCAGCGAAATGCTATGCTTCTTTATCCCTATATAAAGCAGGGAACAATATCTCATGGCAGAGCTGCCGAAATACTTGGCATTTCCAAATGGAAAATTATTGAACTTTATAACAAACTTGGTTTTCCTTATATAGATTGTGATATATCTGAAGTTGAAGAAGAAGTAAGCAACTTCCGGAAAAGTTTTAAATGATTATAATTTCAGATACAACCCCTATCATAACTTTATTAAAAATTAATCAGCTAGATTTATTACAAAAACTGTTTCAAGAAATATATATTCCTGAAAGTGTGTAAGATGAATTAACACAAAATTTAAAGTATATTTCTGAATCGGAAATAATTAAAAATAGTAAATTTATAAAAAAAGAAAGTATATATAATCATCAAGCTGTTTCTTTACTTAAAAGAGCTACTGGACTTGATTTGGGAGAGAGTGAAGCAATAATATTATCTGATGAGAAAAAAGCTGATTTATTAATTATTGACGAAGTTAAAGGCAGAATGGTTGCTAAAAGTATGGGCTTGAGAATTATGGGAACTATTGGAATCCTTACTTTAGCTTATGAAGAAGCTAGGATAAGCAAAAATGATGTTATTAAATCTATAGATATAATGAGAAATACTGGCAGACATATAAGTGAAAGTTTATATAATCAATTATTAACAAAAATAGGCATTTAAAAGTTTTCATTGTAGTTGGTTTTTGTTGTAGTTATTGTTAATTCGTAAGTTAGAAAGTATCGGTTATTTATTATACTCGTTACTTTGTAGACCTTCTCATAACAATAAAAACAATAACTACCAACTACAATAACTACGCTGGCGATAGCCAGCATAACGTGGCAAACTAAAAAACTACTTATTTAGTATTGGGATTATATCAGCTTTTAAATTAGGTAAATCTGTTGTAATCGTTTCCCAAGCAGATTCTAAGTCTAGGTTAGAATATTGATGAGCAAAAATATCTCTTATTCCGCACCAAGAACGACACGGAATAGTTTTATATTCATTTTTAATATCGGTGGAAACTAACTTACATAATTCTCCTATTTGTAAAATACACATACAACAGGCGTTTCTGTATACTGAGTTTTTAGCAAAGCAATCAAAGTCATTACCAAACATATTAACAGCTTCATCAACTTGATTACAGTATTCAATTATTTTCTTTAGAACAAAATAGTCTTTACTCTTCATAAATCAGTATTTCTGAACCCATAATCGATTTTCTGAAATCCTCTGCTATTCCTGATGTTGTAACTACATCAACAGACATATTTAAAACGCTTTGAACTTCTTGCAAAAAACTTGATAATTTCAACAATGAAAAAGATTGGTTCCCTTTTTCTATTAGAAAGTCAACATCGCTATTTTCATTTGCTGTGCCTTTTGCAAAGGAACCAAATAAAAAAACACGTTTTAAACCGTATTTTTTTGCTATAGGTTCGATGGAACTTTTTATTAAAGCTATGTTTGTCATGACTGCCTTCTTAAACTTCTACTACAATAATTATATAATCAACAAATAAAAGCAACAAGTTTTTATTAATAATTTATTGTGAATATCAGAATCATCATATGATTTTTAGCTTTTTTTCTGTTTTTCTCTGAGTTTTTTGAACGTAGATTACTTTTTTTGTTCTTCTTCGTAACGTTTCATGAAAACATCGTACAAGTCCGTTTTTTTGAATGCTTTAAGGTCTTCGTCAATATCGTAATGAAGTGCATTTAGATAATCTTTATAAAGCGTATTTTCAGCACCGTTTTCTTTTGCAAGGTCTAAAATATTTTTTTCATCTATTTTTGTAATATCTGATAAGTCTTTTATTCTTGTCTGTTTCAGCAGGTTATAAGTTTCAGGACTGCCCCATCTTGCTGTAACTTTATAGCATTTCTGTATGGATTCCTTAAAGTTGTCTTTTTTCTTTTCTATTTCTATAAGCTTAGAAAGCATTTTAAGAGTGTTTTTATTTTTTCCGATACAGGCTATCTGTATCGGAGAATTATTTTCTACATCTATAAGATTCAAGCTGGCACCTTTTTTTAACAGATAATTAAATACAGATAAATTGCCATACCTAATAGCCAAGCAAATAGGTGTCTGTTCAACTATGTTTTTAGCTTCTATATCAGCACCAAGATTCAACAAAATCACGACCAGATCAAGATTTCCCATTTTTGAAGCTATATGCAAGGCAGTATTTTTATAGTGATCTACATCTTCAAGAAAACTTTTGTCGGCTTTTCCAAGATAATTTATTGCACTATAGTTTCCTTCATAAACAGCCTGAATAAAACCATTATGCCAATATACATTGTGTTCCTTGGCAAGTCTTATCTTTTCTTCTTTTGGAATATTTATTTTACCTAGACTTTTGCCATTCTTTATAGCTATGTGAATCTTGTTTCCAAAAGGTTCTAACGCTCTTTTTGTATTCTTTTTTGCAATCAGTTCTTTTTCATAGTCAAGAATATAGTCTTTTATATGATTTGTTTTTTCAATTTTGGAAACACATTCTAAGGCTTTCTCGAAATTACCTGTCTGCCTTAAAAGTTCCAATTTAAAAATTGAAAGTGTAAAATCAAAACCTACTTTTTCAAATATAGAATCAGGTTCTTTATATCTCTTTGTTAGAAAGTCGTCTAAATACTTTAATGACTTTTCAAGACTGTCTTTTACTTCAACGGCATTTGGACTGTAAGCATATTTAAAATAAATCTGAGATTTTTCGTAATCAGTGGTTTGAGTTCCAATAGCCTCGTCTATCATAGTTAAGTAACGCTCGCAAGGATTTTTAATATCAGAATTAATCTGATCAAATATAGCACGATAAGAGGCACCCTCATATAAAATAGCATTTTCATAGGTTAATTCATTTTGGGGATACATACAACCACAGTAAGGGCACTCTGGGGGAAGTTTAAAATCCATATTTTCAGGGAAACCGTCAAGGCAAAGTAATTCGCTATTTGATGCTTTTGTATTTAGACAGCTTGAAGATATAGGGAAAAAAACACGGCATATCTTGCAATAATAGGTGGCATCATATTTTATTGTCTTTTTCAACAAAAAATCTAATTCTTTAATCCAAAAATCACAATCGCCTATACCACCTACACAGCAATCGTGATGATAGTTATAACGGTATTTTTCTATTTTTGCTATAAATTCTTCTGGAATATCTACGCCGTTTATTACTTTAGCTTCGAGAGGTATGCAAATAAAAATAGAACTTATTATAACAAATAATATTAATTTCTTAATAAAGAGATTAAATATAGAATAAAATATGCTTTCATTTCCTTTACAACTTTTATTAACTATATGTTTTAGAAAATATATGTTTGGTCCAACAATCCCCTTGTCTCTTTCTCTCCCATCTCTAATCTCTAACAGCATGGATTTGCACGTCTCCTTTAGAAGGAGACAATAACGAATCATTAAAAAACTAGCATATTTATTGTTATTCATATTTTCTTTCAACCTTCACTGCAAAACCGCTGGGGCTGTTTTGTCTTATACCTTTTATGTCATTCTCTTTGTCTGCAACGAAAACTTCATTACCCCCATCGAAACATACTAATTCAGAAAAACCTAAATCATATAAAACTTTTTGCAATTCTTCAGGTTTATTATTAGTTATAATAAAAAATGGAATTTCATTTAGTTTTGCAACCATTACACGCCATACTGCATTTTGCAATTGTGCTGAATGAAAACCAGAAGGCATATTGCAAAGAAGATTATCAAATTGTTGAAATTTATACAGTTCTTCTCCTGAAATTGCTTTTTTATTATTTATTAACAAAGCACCCCCACCAATAAATTCAAAAACATTGTCTAGGTTAAGCTTTTTTTCTATATCATATTCTCCTTTTAATTCAGGAATTTCTCTTTCACCTATTTCTGAACCTAAAATATCTCTGAATTTTTCTTTTATATTTTCAATTTCATTATTATTTGTATATCTTATATTTATAATTCCGCTATTTAATATAGCTAATCCTCCACGTTTATTTTTAGGTTCTTCTAAATTTTCAAAAACACTGCTTTCAGTAATTACAGAAGCAACAGGACACCAACCAAGCTTTCCATAAATCCAAAAATAAGTTCCACTGGTGAGAAAATCGAAAGAGGAATCTGAACTTAAATATTTATCTTGGAATTTTCCAATACCTATGCCTTTAGCATTTATTATTCTAATTGTTTCTATTGGATAAATTTCTAAACTATTTTTGACAAACAGCTTTTTTATAATATTTCTTATATAATCATAATCTGTTTCAACATCGTGATTTTCTGTTGGTTTAAAATCGAAAAGCTTAAGATTAAATCCAAATAAAGTATCAAAATCATTTAAAGCTCTTTCAATCTTCTTTTGTATCCTTTCTATCCATTCTTTTGCTTCCTCTTTTGAAAAATGCATTTCTTTAACATAATCTTCAGCACCTTTTAGTTCTGCATCTGTTCTATGTTTTAAATCTTCATAACTTTTTTTATAAAAGTTTCTTACGCAATCAAAAGTAGAATCATAGTCAATCTTATTTTCATCTTTCTGTTTCTTTCTAAATAGACTAAGCTTGCCTAACCAAACTACAGAATTAAAATATTCTTCTGTGTCTTTTTTATACTTATTTGTCAGACGTTTGTAAGCAACTCTAAAATCATAAAGCCATTTTTTTTCGTTCATAAACAATTTCTCCTATGAAATTTCATAAACAGCCTATCAAAGGTATAAAAAATAAAAATCAAAAAGGTTAATAAAAAGCTGTTTCTCAACTATTTTAATGCTAACAAAATATGAGTATTTTTTCAAGTTTATAAAATAACAATTACCCGAGTTCTTACTTTCTAGTTATGAAGTTCGGTATTGGTGCTTCTAATCCGTTCAAGATAGAAGTAAGATTCAGAGGCCCAGATTCCAAGGTTTTAAGGGAACTTGCTGAAAAAGCCAAAGCTATTTTCCGTAAGACAGAAAACGCCCTCTATGTTCGTGATGACTGGCGTTATCCTGTAAAATCTGTTCAGTTGAAATTCTCTGAAGTTAAGGGAAGACGTATCGGAGTTACCAGAAGCGACTTTGCTTCTGCTGTCAACTGGAATTTCAGCGGTGAAACTGCAGGAGTTTTGAGAGAAAACAACGAGCTTATTCCGATTATTTCCAGACCAAGCGAAGCAGAACGTAAGAGCATTACTGAACTTAACAACGTGTTAGTTTGGAGCAGTTCCACTGGCAAAAGCTATCCTGTAAGCCAGGTAAGCGATGGAATCGAAACTGTTTTCGAAGACTACCAGATTTATAAGCGTGATAGAATGCCGACTATAACTGTTCAGTGTACCCCTGCTAAAGGCACTGCAGCAGAATTTAGGAACGCTGTATTAGAAGAGTTAGAAGCTATCGAAATTCCTGAATTCTATTCAATGGATTGGGGCGGTGAATTTGAATCAAGCGGTGAAGCTACTGCAAAACTCAAGATAATGTTCCCAATCAGCGTTGTAATTATGTTCATCATAATTGCTGCTTTGTTCACCACATTGAAAGACGTTTGGGCAGCCTTTGCCGTATTGCCATTCTCAATCATCGGTGTAACCTTCGGTTTGCTGGCAGTTGACAAGTCTTTTGGTTTCATGGCTATCCTTGGTTTCTTGGGCTTGGCAGGTATGCTTTTGAAGAATGCTATTGTTCTTATAGACCAGGCTAATCTGGAAATGGCCAACGGTGCTTATCGATACAAAGATATCATCATGTCAGCCGTAAGTCGTATGCGACCTGTGGCTATGGGTGCAGGAACCACCATTCTCGGTGTTGCTCCGCTAATCTCCGATGCCTTCTTTGACGCAATGGCCGCAACCATTGTCTTCGGCCTCCTCGGCGGCACAGTCCTCACCCTCTATGTCGTTCCATCAGCTTACGCTATCCTCTTCAACGCTAAAGACGAAAGGGGTCTTTAAAAACATACAGATCTAACAAATGACAAAAGTCATAGGACAAATGATTCTTGTTGGATAATCATAAATTAATTGTGCTATAATCTATTATTATGAATAATCGAATAATTGGTCACTTCGGTGGATACAGAAAAATGCTGTCCTTTAATTGGACTTGCTTGATTAACTATGCTACAACACTGTTTCGTAAAATTAATATAAAAACAATTTGCTAGATTTAATCTAAATATCAAGTTTATATTTTTTGAAGCTTTCTATAAGCTCAAGTTTTGAAATATTTAAGTCATCAGCAGCTTCTTCTAATGTGAGGCGACCCTTTTTTATTAGATTAAAATAGGTTTTAACTTGTCCTTTAATTTCACCAATTTTTTCTCCGTCAATTTGACCTTCTAAACGAGCAGTATTAAGCTGACTCAAAGCTATTCTTCGGTTATCAATAAATCTGTCATATGCAAGCCGTTCTTCTTTAGACATTTTCATTTCGTCTAAGACTTTGCCAGCTTTCTGTATGCCCTTAGCTTTGAAATTAGACTTAATTGCTGAGTTCTTGAATAAATATATCCACTCGTCTAGGGTGCTTTTAGCCATGTCGTTAAAGTTTTTGACCTTTATTATATAAAATTCGGGGAAAATATCTGACGGATATTCTTTTTTAAAGGTTTTCTTCTGTTTGAGATTAAGTTTTAAGGCGGTTTTGTTGTGGAAACCATTAAACACTGTTTTGCCTTGGTAAATATAGTCGTCGCCTTCGCCAAGATCGAAATAGACAATGTTTATAGATATTACTTTTACTACTTTGCTGTATGGGTCTGCCTTGCCGATATGTTCGCAGATAGTTTTCGAGGATGAGTGAAGAATTCTCTGGAAAAAGTCTAATTCGTTGTTGAACTGGACTTCAATCATCAATATTTCTTCTTTGCTATTTCTGACTTTTATATCAACTCTGTTGAACTTGTCTGCTTCGCTATCTTGGTCAGTCTCACTTTCGAGAACTTCGAGTATCTTTATATCGTCAAAAAGCAGTTCGGAAAGAAAACCTTCCAACACTTCAATATTGGCTTTGCTTCTGAGCAATTTTTTTACTGCCTAGTCAAATGATACAAGCTTTCTTTCTGTGACTTTTGCCATAATCTATCTCCTGACTAAAATTATAACATTTATTTGTTTTTACAACAACTTTATCATTTGTTTACCATTATCTATTACTTCTGTTTTTTTATGTTAGTCGTGAAAATATTTTAGGTTATGATTGGTGTGATGGTTTAGAGCCTACGGCTTTTGGTGTGATTGATTTAACTAATGCTCTAAAAAGTATCGATTATTTCAGATTTTAGATAACTTACAAAGTTTCTTCTAAACAATAATACCCATCATACCTAACACCAATAATACCTAAAAAGTTAGCTAAAACAATTCCCTTATCTCTTTTGCTCTTATCTCTCATCTCTTCTGTATCTACTGACCAAAAACTATAATCCTACTAA
>CAJOND010000077.1 GCA_905236675.1 Candidatus Rifleibacteriota bacterium
ACGAAACTTTTAAAAAACTGTTTGTGAAAATTGTTTGAGGGTGTTTTTTTATATATGATAGAACAAAATTTTTATGGTGTGAACTACCAAAGACGGGTTAGCAAAAAGCTTAATAAAAATTATCTTGCAAATTTATTAATAAAAGTTTAGAATTTAGATATAAATAGAAAAGGTAGGGAATAAAGATATGGTAAGTGATGTATCTAGGTATCAATCAAATGTAACCTATCAAAGGCAGCCTCAAGAAACAGCTGAAACTCAAAGGTTAAGAAGTCAGCAACAGTATCAGGCTTCACCAGAAGTTCGAAGAGCAGATACGGTTGAAAATCGTCGTCAAGCTACTTTATCATACTTAGGCAGTAATATTGATACATACGCTTAAGCAATTTTAATAACTTCAGATTAAAACGAAGATAGAGTTTATAACCATCTTCGTTTTTTTATTTTTATAAATATTGCACTAATCTGATTTATTTGGTAGATTTTTAGAAGTATTCCCAGTAGTAAAATTGTTTACTTACATAAAACAGCAGTTTCTATTCGGAATAGATAGACAAATTATAATTGCAAAGGAAGAAATGTTAAGATGAATACTGACAACATTACATCAAAAGAATTAGCTAGGTTCATAGATCATACTCTATTAAAACCAGAAGCAACACCAGAACAAATTACTAAGCTTTGTGAAGAAGCAAAAGAATATAGTTTTGCTTCTGTTTGTGTTAATCCTGTTAATGTTACATTAGCGGCAAAACTTCTTAAAGGAAGTGTTGTTAAGGTTTGTACTGTTATAGGTTTCCCTCTCGGTGCCAACACATCATTCATTAAAGCTGCTGAAACTCGTGATGCAATAGCAAACGGTGCAGATGAAGTAGATATGGTAATAAATGTTGGTGCTTTAAAAGCTAAGAACTATGATGTAGTAGAAAAAGATATTGCTGCCGTAGTTGAAGCAGCCAATGGCACTCTTGTTAAAGTAATTATTGAAACTTGTCTTCTTACTGATGATGAAAAGACTAAGGTTTGTGAGCTCGCTAAAAAAGCTGGAGCTGACTTTGTTAAAACTTCAACTGGTTTTAATAAAAGTGGAGCAACTCCAGAAGATATAGCCTTGATGCGCAAAGCTGTCGGTCCTGATATGGGAGTTAAAGCAAGTGGTGGAGTTAGAGACACTCAAGCTGCTCTTTCAATGATAAAAAATGGTGCTTCAAGAATAGGTGCAAGTGCCTCTATAGCAATCATTCAAGGTTTAAAATAATATAAATAAAAAAACAACCGAGATGTTTTTTATCATCTCGGTTGTTTTTTTATTTTAGGAACTTACGACCTATAAGGCCTGCTTCCTTTATCAACAAACACAGAACCATCAAAACAGAAGCCCAGAAAAAAATCATAAAAAACCTCTTTTGGTAATTTATGACTTTTCTATCGGAATTATTGTTTAATATTTAACTTTAATTTAAAAAGTCCAGAAAAAAAACTAATTAGATTTCATCATCCGCTGAAACTCTAATAACTTCAGACAAAGTTGTTATTCCACGTAGAACTTTTCCTAGGCCATCTTGTCGTAAAGTTCTCATTCCTTGTTTCATTGCTTCATTCTTAATAACACTGGTTGCCGATTTTTCAACTATCAATTCTTTAATTCTTTCATTTGGAACAAGCAATTCCGTGATTGTAGTTCTTCCTTTATAACCAGTATGGTTACACATTTCGCAACCTTTACCCAGATAAACTTTTGTTTTACCAGCTTGATATAATAACTTCGATCGTTTTATTAAAGCAGCAGAAGGAACAAATTCTTCTTTACAATCATTACAGATAGTTCTTACTAAGCGCTGAGCCATAACTCCAATTAGAGAACTTGCAACCAGGAATGGTTCTACACCCATATCTACTAATCTTGTCATAGCACCTGCAGAATCATTAGTATGAAGAGTAGAGAAAACCAAGTGACCAGTAAGAGCTGCTCTGATTGCTATTTCTGCTGTATCATAGTCTCTTATTTCCCCTACCATTATAACATCGGGGTCTTGTCGTAATATTGATCTCAATCCACCAGCAAAAGTAAAGCCTGCCTTTGGATTTATTTGCCCTTGGTTAATACCAGCCAACTGGTATTCTACAGGGTCTTCTATCGTGACAATATTAATAGTAGGATCTTTTATACATTGCAGAGATGCATAAAGAGTAGAAGTTTTACCACTTCCTGTTGGACCTGTAACAAGTATTATTCCGTTCGGTTTAATTATCAATTTCGAGAATTTCTGCAAAGTGTCATCTGAGAAACCCAAATCTTCCAAGCCATAGATAACACTGCTTTTATCCAAAATTCTCATAACAACTTTTTCCCCACGCAGAGTAGGATAAGTTGATACACGCAAGTCTATTTCTTTGTTTCCTAATTGAAGCTTAATACGACCGTCTTGAGGAATTCTTTTTTCTGCTATATCCAGTTCGGCCATAACTTTACATCTAGAAACAGTAGCTGCTTCAAAACTCTGTGGAAGAGACATAACTTCCTGCAACATACCATCTATTCTAAAACGTGTTCTAAGACAAGTTTCATCTGGTTCAATATGAATATCAGAAGCTTTTTCACGAATTGCTCTAGCAATAATCAAATTAACTAATTTGACTATACTTTGTTTATCGCCGGCATTTATTGAATTTAAATCTATAACAGAATCGCCAAACTTCTTTTCGCCTACACCTTGAATATTTTTAGCGAAATCAGCTATGTTTGTGGCTACTGATGCGGGATTTAAAGGGTCAGACTTCTTCAACTGAGTAACAAGGGAATTTCCCGCAGCGTGCTGAGAATAGAATTCATCTAAAGCAGTCTGGATTTCGCTCAATGGCGAAACTAATGGTTTTATCTTGCATGAAGTCTGAATTTCTAGATTTTCGATAACGAAACTATCTAGAGGATCAAGCATAGCAACAGTAATTTGCCCTTTAACTCTAAGAATAGCAATACATTGATATTTTCTTGCTATATCTTCAGGGATTAATTTTACTATAGCTGGGTCTATAACGTAATTTCTTAGATTAGCATAGCTAAATCCACATTTAGTTACTAAAAAGTCAAGTAACTGCTGTTCTGTCAATATTTTCTGCTCAATCAAAGTATAACCAAGCGTATTACTGGTTTTCTTCTGTTCCTGCATTACTGCCTTAAGCTGTTCTGCAGTAGCTAATCCTTCTGCAATTAAAGACTGACCTAAAAGCTTTTTCTCAATTCGTGCCATCTTTCATTAAACCATCTCTTATTCTATTAAACCAAGATTGAGTTCGAATTGTCTTTGTGAACTCATAACAAAATCAACTATGGTCTTTTCATGTTCTGGATTTACATTATTAAACGAAATGATACATTCCTTCAATACTCTTGTATTGGCAGTCATAATTTCAGAATTATCATCAAGTTGACTTGATGAAGAACCATTATCTGACATTTTAAGTCTAACCAAACGTCCTTGAAGTCCTTGGATAAAATTACTGCCGATTTGGAAAGCAAGAATAATATATTTACCCTGTTCGACTTCTTCGCTAGTTTCTATTACACAACCTCCAGCAGAGAGGTTTACGATAACACCACGCATTTCATATTCATTACTAGCAAGAGATCCATCAATTAATTCGCCAGACAAAAGAACTTTGAACTTGCATGGAATTCTCGCTTCTGTTCTAATAGAAGAACGTTTATTAGCCCCTTCAACCTGAAAATCAAAAGGAACAAGAGAATTCTGGAATACATCTGAAAGGGTTCTCAACTCTTTTGCAGAACTACTTGTCTGGTCGACAATAACAGTTTTACTAAGAGCTGTAGTAGCAATATTTTGAATTTGAGATGATATTTCATCTGTTATCTGAGAAATAGTGTTAACTTTTTGATACATTACATCAGAAGTATTACTTTGTCTTTCTGCAGAACCGCTAATATCCTTAATAATGTTATTAAGCTGGTTCGTGGTTTGAACCATTGAGCCAAGACTAGATTCTACAGTATTAACTACTTGCATACCCTGATTAACTTGCGTAGTATTATTCTGCATCATTTCGGCTGCGTTTTCAGTTTTCAATAAAATATCATTGATTAAAGTATGGATTTTCTTTGAAGAATCAGATGAACCTCTAGCCAGTTTACGAACTTCATCTGCAACAACTGCAAAACCTCTACCTTGTTCACCAGCTCTAGCAGCTTCAATTGCAGCATTAAGAGCAAGCAGGTTCGTTTGTTCTGCGATATTAGCTATTTCAGTAAGAATAGTTCCAATTTGTTTAGAACTGTCATTTAGTGCATTAACCAAAGAAGCAGAGCCATCTGTTAATTCTTTAATCTTAAGCATTTTTTGAACAGCTTCTTTAACAGAAGCCTGTGTATCGGAAGCTATTTCTGAAACAATCTGGCTATCTTCTTTAGCAATAACCAATTTTGAGCTAATATCCTTAGAAAGGCTAAAACTGCTTTCCAGGGAAGAAATCGTTTCGCGAAGATTATTTGCGTTGTCTAATGCCTTATGATTGACAACACCTACCCCATCAACAACTTCTTTAATAACAGATGAACTTGTCTGGGCTGTTTTATCAAGATCGGATGAAGCAACTTCGAGTTTCATTGATATAAAAAGAACTCTTTTTAATACAGAAAGAATTAGTGAAAACATTTGTTCGAAACGTTCCAGTTCTGTTTTTCCTGAACTAAAAGATTCTTGTTTTAATCCTACAGTAGCGACTTCGGACAAAATAAAATTAATAATCCCACTGAGGATCAAATAACCAAAGCCCCATATTCCAGCTGTTGTAAGAAAAGCGTAAAGTATTGAAAACACTACAAATTTTTCTTTAGCATTATTTACTTTTTCTGGAAATTGTCCTTTTAAAACATAAAAATAAATTCCTAAAATCATTATTCCTGAGATGAGTAAACCCAATCCCAAAGAAACAAATACCAGATTCATCTGGGAATTTTTATTTTTATTTATTATTAATGAATGAAAAGCCATAGCTTATCTTTCTTCTAAGCAAATTAACTATTAGATTCTTTTTCTAAATCATTTTTCGATTTAGTATTCTTTATAAATTTATTTTCTTTACTAATCTTGTCAAGGATACCGTTAACAAATTCGTAGCTTCGATCTGTAGAATATTTTTTTGCTAACTCAATAGCTTCATTTATTGTTGCTTTTACAGGTATTAACGGGAAAAAGAAAAACTCACAAACAGCTATTTTTAAAATACATCGGTCGATGTTCGCCATTCTACTCATAGACCAATTGTTAGCCGTTTTTTCTATTGTTTCCTCAATAAAAGAATTATTTTTAGTAATATTTTCTATTATTTCTTTCGCAAAATCTTCAACAGCACTATGTTTCTTTATTTTTGCGCTGAGATTATTTATTAAATTATCTAATTCTGGCGTAAAACTTTCGTTAATTGTAACACCAGAAAAATAATTTTCTAAAATTTGTTTAACACGAAATCTTAAATCAAAAAGTTTTTCATGAGGATTTGCAGAAATAGAGTCGACAAAGTCGGGAATAAATTCCTCAACTTTGCCGGACAATATTTCATCAGCTTTTGTATTTTTGAGAAACTCCTTGACAACAGCCTCTATGACAGGTGGGAAAAATGAATCTTTTATTATCTGATTCAAGCTTTCTATGTTGTCTGAATTATTAATTTCAGCCTGATAAAGGGCTTTTAAAGCTAATTCACGAGAATGTCGTCTTGGAGAGTTCATTTTATTTTCCTTATTCTTCTATTTCAGAAGCTTTAGCTCTGATTGGTGTGTGATTCTGTAACTTAAGGTTTTCTGCACGTTCTGAACCATGTTCAATAGCAGCCTGAGCAGCAGCAAGGCGAGCTATCGGAACTCTGAATGGAGAGCAGCTTACATAGTCGAAGCCAAGTCTGTGACAGAATTTGACAGAAGATGGTTCTCCACCGTGTTCACCGCATATACCAACTTTAAGATCTGGTCTTACGCTTCTACCACGTTCTACACCCCATCTGACCAACTGACCAACACCTTCCTGATCAAGAACCTGGAACGGGTCATTGGCCAATATCTTCTTGTTCAAGTATTCTGGAACAAATGAAGCTATATCGTCACGGCTGTAACCGAAAGTCATCTGAGTGAGGTCGTTAGTACCAAAGCTGAAGAATTCTGCTTCAGTAGCGATTTGGTTTGCAGTAATAGCAGCACGTGGAATTTCAATCATAGTACCAATCTTATAATGGAGTTTGCCTTCAACCTTATATTTCTTGATAAGAGTTTCAGCAACTTCTTTAACGATTGCTTTCTGATTGCGAAGTTCTTTAACAGTACCAACTAACGGAATCATTACTTCTGGAAGAACTACAAGACCTTTTTTAGTCAATTCACAAGCTGCTGTGAATATTGCAGTTGCCTGCATTCTTGTAATTTCAGGATAAGTGATACCTAAGCGGCAGCCTCTGTGACCAAGCATTGGGTTAGCTTCATGTAATGAATCAACTTTTGCTTTAACCTTTTCAACTGGAATCTTCATTTCCTTAGCCATGATAGCCTGATTTTCGGGTTCATTTGGAACGAATTCATGCAGTGGCGGATCAAGAGTTCTGATAGTTACTGGGTAACCGTTCATTGCTTCGAAAATACCAGTGAAGTCATCAGTCTGGAACTTCAAGAGTTTCTTGAGAGCTTTTTCACGGCCTTCAACATCGTCAGCAAGAATCATTTCACGGATGTGTTTGATTCTTTCGCCATCGAAGAACATATGTTCAGTTCTGCAGAGACCAATACCCTGAGCACCAAACTTGCGAGCTACTTTTGCGTCTTTTGGAGAATCAGCATTAGTGCGGACATCGATTTGGCGGATTTCGTCAGCCCATTTCATAATCTGACCGAAGTCACCAGCAAGACTTGGTTCTACAGTTGGAACTTTACCAAACATTACTTCGCCAGTAGAACCGTTAAGGCTTATCCAATCGCCTTGTTTCATAACAGTTTTACCAATTGTCAAAGTAGCTTTCTTATAGTCGATTTCGATATCGCTACAACCGGATACACAGCATTTACCCCAACCACGAGCAACAACTGCTGCGTGAGAAGTCATACCACCACGCTGAGTGAGGATACCTTCTGCTGCATCCATACCAGCAACATCTTCTGGAGAAGTTTCAATACGAACAAGAATAACTTTTTCGCCTTTTGCTTTCCATTCGCCAGCATCTTCAGCGCTGAAAACGATACGGCCACAGCCAGCTCCTGGAGAAGCAGCCAGACCTTTAGTAAGAACTTTCTTTTCTGCCTTGGGGTCGAAAATTGGGTGTAATAACTGATCAAGGCTCTTTGGTTCAATTCTGCCAACAGCCATTTCTTTGGTTATCAAACCTTCTTTAACCATATCAACAGCCATCTTAACAGCGGCTGGAGCAGTTCTCTTACCATTTCTAGTCTGGAGCATCCAGAGTTTACCACCCTGAATTGTAAATTCCATATCCTGCATATCTCTGTAGTGAGCTTCAAGCTTTTTGTAAACGTCTACAAGCTGTTTGTAAACATCTGGCATTGATTCTTCAAGAGAAGGATATTCAGATTTACGTTTAGCTTCGCTGATATTATTTTCTTTAGCCCATTTCTGAGAACCAGCTTTAGTGATCTGCTGAGGAGTACGAATACCAGCAACAACGTCTTCACCCTGAGCATTGATTAAATATTCACCATAGAAGTGAGCATCGCCATCAGCTGGGTTTCTAGTAAAAGCAACGCCTGTAGCACAGTCATTACCCATATTACCATAAACCATAGACTGAACGTTTACTGCAGTACCCCATTCATCTGGGATTCCTTCTTTTTTGCGGTAAACAATAGCTCTTTCACTCATCCAAGAACCGAATACTGCGTTTATAGCACCCCAAAGTTGTTCTTTTGGATCAGTTGGGAAATCTTTACCCAATTTATCTTTAATAAGCTTCTTGTAAGCAGCTGTAAGTTCTTTAAGCATTGGAGCAGTCATTTCGTTATCTTTTGCGTCTGCTTTGAGACCATTTTTGACTTTGACTTTTTCCATAACTGTTTCAAAAGGATCTTTTTCTGTCTTGGATTCTGGTTTCATACCAAGAACAACATCGCCATACATATGAACAAAGCGGCGATAAGAATCCCAACCAAAGCGTTCATTGCCTGTAGCTTTGATTATACCCTGAACAGTATCATCATTAAGACCCAGATTTAGAACTGTATCCATCATGCCAGGCATAGAAGCTCTAGCACCAGAACGAACAGAAACCAAAAGAGGATTCTTCTTATCACCAAATTTCTTGCCCATTATTTTTTCAATGTGCTTCAAACCATTTTCAACTTCAACGTTGAGTTCTGGTGGATATTGACAATTACCTTTGTAATAAACATCGCACATTTCTGTGGTAATAGTAAAACCTGCTGGAACAGGAATACCGACCTTATTCATTTCTGCAAGATTGGCGCCTTTCCCACCGAGAAGATTTCTCATATTGGCGTTGCCTTGAGCTTCCCCGGCTCCGAAAGTATAAACGTATTGAGTCATTCGGTTCCTCCGTAACAAAATAAAAAAGTTGGTGTTGTACACCTTTATCCGCTCAAGAATATCACAGTGCAAAACTGATTTCAAGTTTTTATAGGCAAAATAAATAAATTTCAAAATTCATATAAAATTATGTTATAATAATTAATAATTATGTTTAGGTTCTGATTCAATGAAAAAATTATTCAAATTATGTATTATTTTATTATTAATAATTTTGGGTTTTAATATTGGGATTGAACTAGCTCAACTACGCCGACCTGTTAATTCTTCCAGAATGGAGGAATGTCTTAGATTATATAAAAATTACAGAGCAGATACCGATCAAGAAAAACTTGCTCAAGGGTTAAAAAAAATATCATTAACACCTCTAGACTTTCAACACATAATTGACAGATTTATATTATATAGAACCCAAAAATCAGCTATGGCACAAAGTATGAGACTATTGAAAGCTTTCCGAATGGGTTTTGATATTCAAGTTGAAAAAGTTTATTCTATTTCAGGTATGGAGAATGAGCCATTTAGATTAGATGCAGAAATTCTAGCTGTATTTGAAAAAAATCCGCAGTTAATAAAAGAAGCATTCGAAGGATAAATTAGGGTAAATATCTATGAATAACAACGATATAGAAAATAAACAAACAGAAGGAACAACCAGTAGCGTGGTTTCTGAAAACCAAACTTCGGAACAGCCGAAAGAAAATAATTCCCCAGTAGAGTCACTAGAAACTTCTCCACAAGAAGAAGAAAGAGACAAACAAGAAAATGAAGCTGAGCAAAAAATAGTTGAGCCTGTTATAGCACAAGACCTAGATAACAAAGAAGATAATAAAATAATAAATCAGAAAGATGAAAAAAAGGAAGTCAATAATTCAAATAATCCCGACAAAAATAATATTCATAACAACAATAATTGGATTTCAAAAATTATAGATTATTGCATTGAAAAGAGTATTTTAAGTAAAATTTTTATTATTTGTTTTGCTACCTTAGTATTTTCATATGTCTATTCACATCAACAAGATATTCAAAAAGATGCTCTTGCTTATATCGGTCTAATTCTTTGTGTAATAGTTTGTTACACAGAAATATTAGGAATAAGAGATCACTTATGGTTGATTGAAGGTAGTATTCCTGTTTCAAAACGCTGGCGAGAAGCTTTTTTCTCTCCTTCAACACTAAGAAAACATAAAGTAAAAAAGATGATTGTATTACTTTTCGCTTTTATTGTTTTTGTAGGTATTTATAGAATAAAAGCTTTTTCTAACTCTAAGGGAGCGCTATCTTTTTTGGGAATTATTCTGATGGTAACGGTAGTTTACTACGAAATACTTTCTATAAGAGATGAAATTGATACAATATCAAAATCTGTAAAACAATATCTTTCAGAGAAAAAGTCCGATAATGAGCAAAATGATAAAAATGAAATTATATAAAATTATTTCCTTTATTGTCTTTTGCATTTTAACAATAAATAATCAATTACTTTCTGCTTCATTACCAATGTCAATTGAAGGTAACTACTTAATTAGGTTACCTGGAAGCAGCCGGTATATCAAAAACAACTTAACTAGTTTTCCAGAAAATTGTATTTTTTCGGTTCCCGAAAAAGACAATAATGCTTCTTTCTCTATGTTGATACTTGATGGACACAATATAAAACTTTATCCAGGAACAGTGTTTAAAGTTTCAAAAGGTTCTTTTTATCCGATGTCTGGCAGATTTGAATTTTCTTCTGATGAAAATGCGACGAATTCCATAAGTATTGTTGCCAATAACTGTAACGCAGGCTACAATTATGGTCATTTTCTTATTGAAGTAACTCCAGATAATGGCGTTTTTTTTGCATTAAAAAATAATGGCAGTGTTTGGATAAAAGATGTCTATCGTAAAGTATTTGAAATGAAACAGGGACAACAAATACAAGTCCCCCTGTTTGGTGAAACAAGATTTAAAAGCAGGGTTGAAGCTTTTTGGGGGAAAAGCCCATCTAGTTTTGGTCATCTTGGTGAAGTCGGTCAAGAAACAGCTTATGGTATTGTAGGTAAAGAATCAACCATTATTAAAACTTCAAAATCTTCTAAAGACAAGCAGGCCGATGAAGATGATTCAGAAGAAGATTCTTCCGAGAATGAAGATTCTGAAACAAAAGAAGACAATGAAGAATAATTATTGTCAGAAATAATTCAAACTACCTTTATTCACATAAAAAGAATATTCTTAAAAGCCTTCGTCATTATTTGTATTTATTAGATTACTTGTCCAAACAATCTTCTGGGTTTTTCTTTTCTTTTGGAAGTAATAAATCTAATAACAAGGCAGTTACAAATATTATTGAAACCGGATTATTTGAAAATATTTTTTGAACTAAATCAGGCATATGCTGAAACATTTCTGACTTTGATGCAAAACCTACGCTTAAACAGATAGAAACTGAAGCAATAGTCAAATTCCTTTCATTCAATCCATTTTTGTAAAGCATTTTAATACCGCTCATAAATATTTGCCCAAACATTAGAATTGTACAACCGCCAAGAACAGGAGACGGAACAGCTTTTAAAAGTACAGCCAGTGGGGGGAAAAAGCTTGCCAAAACTAGAATAATAGCACCTGTTGCTACAACATATCTGTTGACAACCTTAGTTAAATTAATAAGACCCACATTTTGTGAAAAACTAGTAGTTGAGGAACAACCAAATATTGCAGCTAAAGATGAACTAAAACCATCGCATGCTAGAGAACCAGAACCTTCTTTTTCTGTCATTTCTCTATTTAATGCCCCGTAGCAAATTGCCGAAGTATCACCAATTGTTTCTGTAGCAGAAACAAAAAAGATAAACAAAAAAGAAATTATGTTGCCTAATTCAAAAACTGGCATTCCAGTAGGGAATAATACAGGAAACGAGAAATAACCATTACTTGTTAATCCAGAAATATCAATTAAACCTAATGGAAGAGCAACTAAGCAACCAATAAACAAACCAATTAGAGGAGATAAAGCTTTTAAAGTAGATTTAAAAAGATTTAGTGAAATAAGGCATGAAATCAATGAAACAGAAGCAACAAGCCAGTTATTTAAACTACCAAAATCTGCAGCTTTTGTATCTCCACCACAAAAAGAAATAGCACCAACCGGTAAAAGAGAAATACCTATACCGATAACAACGCAGGAAGCAACTATTGGTGAAATCAGTTTTTTCCAATACTTATATCCAAGACCGAAAAATCCTTCCACAAGACCGCCTATTAATATAGAACCCATTATAATATTATAGTCTATATCTGGACGAGCAGTTGCCACAGATAAAAAAGTAAAACTGATTCCCATAATAATAGGTAATCTGCTACCAATTCTACCTATACCAAATATTTGTATTAAAGAAGCAACACCTGCAATAAACATAGCGTTTTGGATTAGTTGAGTTATTATATTAGGCTGCATTTTGCTTCCATTCAATGTCGCTACACCAGTAATAATAATAATCGGAACTACATTAGACAGAAACATAGCAAGAACATGCTGCAATCCAATTGCCAAGGCGGTGACAAATGGGACTTTGCCATCAAGTTTATATATATTATTGATTAAAGGTTCCTGTACAGATTGTATATCGTCAATCAAATTTTTTTCTCGATCGCTATTATTATTAATGTCTTCCATATTAGTTCTCTTCTATAAAAATAATCCTACTTCTATTTTAATGTACTTTTTGCTACTTTACAAACCGAAAGAATATAAAGTTGTTCAAAACTATTATAAAAACCTTTCTAAATCAAACTCCATAAGCTTAATCTAATTGCTTCAAACCTACCAGATCATTGCTTTTTTCTTCGGCAATTTTCCAAAAATTGCCCAGTAGGACAACAATAATTACACCATGGTCTTCTAATGAATATTGATAAAATCAAGAAAATGACCGCTAAACTTAATACCACTACTGATGCAGATTTGAACATAAAAGCAGAAAATGGCTCAAACTGGTATAAATCTATATCAGCTTTGAAAAGAATAAGAACAAGAATATTTTCCAACAATATAGGTCTAAGTATTGATAAAAAATTTGCTATTTTACCTGTAGGTGTATATTTCTTTTTGGTTAGCATACCACAAACTTCTTGAGCCGCGCCAAAAGGGCAATACCAGATACAGTAAAAAGCTCTTCCTGTAATTATTGGTAATAATATAGCCAAACCAACAAGAACCGTCATAAAAATCTGGGTTGAATAAGGAATTCCGTCACTTATCCAAGCCTTTAAAAGTCCTAAAGAAACAAATCTTCCTAAAATAAACCCCGGAATTAAAACCATTATACCCATAATAGTTTTTCTGTATTTTCCCAATTTTGTTTTAGGGAAATAAGCTATTAAAGCAATAATCAAACACAACCAGGCTAATATTTCATAAGTCCAATACCAATAAAGTTTTATTCTTTCTTCCTTTATTTTTTCACTTTCCTTCACATGATTATCTAGTCTGGTTTGAACACTTTTAATAATACAGGAACTGCTCATAGTAGCCCCTGTAACAGCATCAACTTTTAGGGTAACAGCTTCACTGGCAATTTTCCCATTCCATTTATTAAAAATGCCAGCTTCAGTGACTTTATTGAAAAATGGCGGTGTCTCACTATTTTTCTGAGCAACTATTCCAATTATTTCATCTTTATCATTTAAACCGATTATCATTGGAATATTTCCTGCAAAGCCTTTAAATTCACTACAATCAGGAAGAGTATGCAACGCATAACCTATTTTCTGATTATTTGAATCTAGTACTAAGGCTCTGTTTATTTTTTCTAATTTATATGATGCAACATTGGGAAAAATAATCTTTATTTCTTCTAATGTGAACTGGTCTTTTGCTTTATTATATTTTTTATCCGAAAGTCTAGTTTGGACAGACTTAATAATACAGGAACTACTCATTGTAGCACCTGTTACGGCATCAACTTTTAAATTAGCAGCATCTTCTTTTGTTTTGCCTTTCCAGTTATCTAAGATGCCAGTAGAAATAACTCGATCAATAAAAGCCGGTGTTTCATTATTCTTTTGAACAACAATACCTAGAATTTTATTGTCATTACTAAAGCCAATAATCATTGGAATAGCTCCAGCAAAGCCTTTAATTTCGCTTGCTAATGGAAGGGTATGAAATGCCACGCCAATCTTTTGGCTGTTTAAATCAAAAACAATCGCTTCATCTTCTTTTGTCACTTTATAAGAAGCTGCTTCAGAGAAAATCTTTTTTATTTCTTCTAATGAAAACTGATCAGGTATTGAATTAGTCTCTGAATTTTGGTTTTTAACCGATTGAGATTGATTCCATTTGTAACCCAAAACAGAACCAGAATTAAAGCCGATTATTGCTGAAAATAACAATAAAAATATAATAGGAAGTAAATTATGTAATGCTTTTTTCATAATAAAATATTTTATCATTATGTCAAAAAAATGTAAGCACCTTTTTTGTAAAGGTAGGTTTTTATTGTTTTTGGTAATTATTGTAGTTATTGTTATTAGATGGTTAGCAAAGCAACAATTATTTTAGACATTCGATAGCATACTGGCTTTCGATTAAACAACAAAAACTACAAACAGAGTTTACTCTGGTTATGTTATCTGCTAAGTGAATATATCCTGTTCTTATTTACACCAGATGTAGTTAAATACCCTTCGCTTACCAATTCCATGAGATAGTCTCTTGTTCGTGATTGGCTGAGTTTGAGAAAGACTGAAATTTGTTGGCAATTTATATTTTGGTGAGGAAGGGATTAAAGGAAAGTCTCTGAAATTAAAACAGGAACTCATTGAGAAAAAACTAATAATATTTCAAAAAAGTTTGTGTTTGCTATTATAACTGCGTAAAAAGGCTTTGAATTACCTTTCTAAACAACTATTAACAAATAAACTTCGATTTTTGTAAATCTAACAACAAAAATCCTTAAAATTTTTTGTCCATTTTTGGTTTTTCGGTTGATTATATATGTAAATAAAAAAACAGCAGTTTTTATAGGAGGTCAGCGATTCGCTGAACTGGTTCCAAAGGAACCGAAAGGGTGACCGAGCTATAGTAAATCATTATTCTTGGCATAACACAATGGGTTACTATATTTTTGCTAACTTTTTCAGATTGCCTAGTGTGTTTTTAAGAATTGCCAAGCCCGATGAGTCTATTCA
>CAJOND010000078.1 GCA_905236675.1 Candidatus Rifleibacteriota bacterium
CAGAGCTTGTCCGAAAACTAGGTTTTGACTCCATAATTAGATTATTCTAACTATTTTAAAATCCCCCTTAATCCCCCTTTACGAAAGGGGGTAAGGTCATTACTCCATACACTGAATTTTTAGCAAATTCTTAGTTTTCGGACAGCCTCTTTTCAAAGGGGAACGGCTGCTTTAGCAGCCAAGGGGATTTTTGAGAACCTTGCCAAACATTACAAAGTCAAGTCTGAAGACTTGTAGTGAACCTAAAGCCAATCCCCTCCGCTCTTTTGCTCTCTTTCTCTCTTCTTTCTTCTTTCTTCAATCTTCAATCTTCAATCTACTTATAGCACACAGCCATAATACTGCCAGAACTGTTTTCTTTAAAAGGTGCTCCGTTCTGATCGAAAAATTCTTGTTTGGAAAAACCAGCATACTCAAGCATTTCCTCAAGCTCGTCTTTTTTGTAAATCTGCATTTGCCAGTTTTCTATTAATGAATCAAAGTGAATATTATTATTCCAGGCTGTGTATGATTTTATTGTGATTTGTTGTAAGCGCCTGTTCAGTGAACAATCTCTGACACGTTTTACGAGCCAGCCGTCTATTTCTGCTTCTTCGTCTGTGTGCTTGTATAATTCGAAAACATCTGTTTTTAAAGCAGTGAAATTTAAAATATCGAAAACAAAAACACCACCATTGTTCAGGCTTTTATAAACATTTTGAAAAAATTTGGAACAATCTAATCTAGTTAGGTGACCTATTGCGTTAAAAATGCAAATAGCTGCATCAAAAGTGCCATATTTGGCAGATTTCATATTGCCTTGCTTGAAAGTGATTTTAAGCTTTTCTTTCTTAGCCTTCTTAGACGCTATTTTTAGCATAGCTTCGTCTAAATCTGAAGCGGTAACATCAAAACCATTTCGCGCAAGGCCAATGCTTTGGGCACCCGTTCCACAGGCAAAATCTAATAAATTCTTAACTTTATTCTTTTTAAAGATTTCAGTTAAAAAAGTGTTTAATTCTTCTGTTTCTGTGGTACCCTCCAGCTCAAAATAATCATAAAACTTTGCAAAAGTTGTATAATCAGGCTGTCTAAGCATTTAATTTAATCAGTAGAGAATGTAAGGGAGGAAGTGTGGAAGCATAATCTTCCACCAAGGCCAATCGTGATTAACATCATGACCCCAAAGGTCAACCCAGGCAGGAATTCCCTTAGATTCTAATAATTCTTTCATGCGTCTTGTATCATCTGGGCATTCCCAAGCGCCTTGTCCAGTGCAGATAATGATTCTTGTGTCTCTAAGTCTTTCCAAGAACCATTCATCGTTTAAACCAGGCAAATAATCTACTGGAGAGTTATAGTAAACATTGTCATCCCAGTAATCTCCAACTACTCTTCTTAGATCATAAACACCAGCTAATGCTATGCAGGAATCAAAGCAGTCAGGATGTCTCAAAATGAAGTTTACACAATGATATGCACCCATTGAGTTACCTGTTAAAGCAATTCTGTCACCAGTATGACAATGATCTCTGATAAATGAAACTACTTCGTTTACGATATATTTATCATAAGCTTCGTGACGATAAACGTTATCGCCCATATGACCATCGGTTTTTAACAAAGCTTCGTTATCTATACTGTCTACGCAGAATATTTTTACTCGTCCTGCTTCAACATCGTCTCTAACTATATCTAACATTCCAAAATCTTCAAATTCATGATTGCTACCACCAGCACAAGGGAAAACAATCATAGGTTTGCCATAGTGACCATAAACTTTTACAGTCATATCACGACCAATTGCAGGACTATACCATGTTCTGTCTTCTGTATACATTAAAGTGTGACTCCTATTATGTATGAATAGTTTTTAGTGCTGATACTATAGCACATTTTCATAATAAATGGTAGAGAGAGATAAGGTATAAGATATAAGATATAAGACCATAAATGGAGATAGAAGATTGAAGAAGTGAGAAGTGAGAGGAAAAGAGCAGATAGCTGAGAGCAGACGAGGCTAACGCCTCTTAGAGCAGAGAGTTGAAAACTGTGAATTGAAGATAAACTGAAGATCTGCCCCCAGTTTAGCTGGGGGAAGTGGCTTGCGTTAGCAAGACGAAAGGGGTCTTTATTGAATTCAGAGCAGAGAGCTGAGAGAAGAGGTGAGTCTCCGTAGTAAACAGTCATTAAGAGTCGAAGAAGCTCCCCCACGAATGGTGGGGGAGCTGTCACGCAGTGACTGAGGGGGCTGATTGCGCAGCAATCAGAGCAATCTAGCGATTGCTTGCAATGATACTCCTATCATAGACTATCGCAGCAATACCTAAAACAATCCTCTCATCTCTTTTACTCTGCTCTCTTATCTCTAACAATAAGCTTAACTCTCATATTTATGCTGCTACAAAAAAACAATTATCTAATTACACCTAATCATGTTTATGACTATGGGGTTAGAAGAGCTGAAAGTCATAGTATATGAGCTTGTATGAAGAATATTACTAAAATTCTTTGGCTGCTTAAGGAAAAATCTTATTGTACCGCCATTGCCAGGAATAGTAATACGTCCAAAATTTGAATCTTTTAGTAAATCTACTGTTCGTTCTATATTTAAATTATTAAATCTTTGTTCAATAAAACTGACAGGAGTTTCTATAAAACCAGAACCACTATTGATAAAATTCAAATTCATATTTTCCACAAAGCTATGTTTTGAACTTGCTAAAGAATAAGGATTGACAGCAAAATCATTTAAAACAACATTACGAATTTTTTCATTTAGTAAAGCAAAATTAAAATCTATAATAAGCTCTTCTAAGCTTCTCTCAAAAACATTGAATTTTTCGGTTCCTCTTACACCTTGGGTAAGCTGTCTTAAATAATCTTTCCCATATTGTTCATACAAATAATAGAAGAATAGACCTTTTTGCCCGTAGTGTGCAAGAGTTGAATTGGAATCATCTGAAGAAAATGAAGTTAGATTTAACTGTGGCATTATGTATTCTGCATAATAAAATCTTGCATCATTACCAGCAAAATCCAAATGTTCTCCATTATAATATAAACTATAAGACTGTAAACCATCTTTACGTCTTTTTTGTCTATATAATATTTCTGAGCAAACCGATAAACCTTCGTCTATCCAAAGATCTTCTCTTCTTCCTGATTTAGCTGAAAAATTAACTATATGTTGCATCTCATGGACTATAGTTTCTCTAGCATCAGTAACCCACTTACTATAATCATCTTCGTTTACAGCAACACAGATTATATCTCTAGGGTATTGCCTGTCGTTTAAGGTTGCGTTTTCAAAAATGCCAACCACATTACTTCCATAGTTATTTACAACAGGTGAAAAAACGATTGATAGTTTCCCGTCATTATCTACGTCATGCCAGAAACTGTCAGTGCCGTTTCCAAAATAGTCTTTTATTATTGGATAAATGTATTTGTCGAATTCTGATGCAAACTGATTCATACTTTGCTTAGAAATATTTGGAGCAGCTATTGAACCATGTTCGTCTTGGTCTATAAAAAACTTTCCATAATTGGAAATTTTAGCTAAGGTGCAATTTCTTAAGCCACCATTATGACTTTTTAATACTGGTATGATTATATCAGATTGCCCTTCTTTTTCATCCTGATGATTAATGTTAGTTCTTAGTGCAAGACTTTTATTATCTGCTTCGTTTTTGAGATAATCATTATAGAGATCTTCTTTAAGTTTTGCTTTTTGAGCCAGATTCTCCCTGAAAGGAAATATTTTATTCAAAGATGCGTCTTCTATAGAGCTTTCACGTATTGTGAGAAGGGGTGTTCTATTTTCTTCCTCTTTTTCATCTATTTTTAAACCAACTCTTACATTTTTTGTTGCTAATGGGGGTGTAAAAGTTAAAGATGTTATTGGCTCTGAATTTGGGTTGGTTATAAGACAAGCATATAAAACATTGCCTGACGAGTCTACAGGAATGTTTTTTATTTCAATGCTGTTTTTGCCGTTGAAAGCACTGAATATTTTATCAGTGTTTTTTAAATTATGAATACTTGCTTTGGAAGAATCGTAAAATAAAGAATTAATATTTTCGTTATTGTTGGAGTTTCTTCCGCCCCCTCCACCGCCACCACAGCCAAGTAAAAGAAAAAGAGAAGCCACTAGAAAGAATGTATTTGCTTTGCTTATATTTTTCATATTCAACCAATCATAATTAACAATAATAATACTGTAAAAACAACTGTCAGTCGCTATTTTAATAACTTAGGGCGTTAAAAACGCCCTAGGCAAATATGCAATACTGATATGCGTTTTGAAGACGCCACTAAAAAGAATTAAGATTATATTGTTTTGTTTTATTTTTGTTATTGTACCATAAAAGAAAAGTTTTGAGTGTTAAAAAATGTAAATATTTTTTTAGATTCCCATGATTTGACTCTTTAATCAATGAAAGTTAACATTGATTAAAATTGTGTTAAAGGAAGAATGATTTTAAATGAATAGCCAAATTGAACGTATAAAAAGAATGGAAAAAATTTTAGACGAAAGTAAAATTGTTGTAGAAAATCTTAATAAAGCTATTGAAGAATATATTCATATTCAAACCAATATAAAAGAGCTTCAGAATTATTATGAAAATGGCGGATGGATGGAAGACTTTAAAGATGACGAAGCTGAAAAAATTCCGAAAGACCTAAAACGTGGTGTTCTTTCGGAAGATAGTCTTTATAATTTTTTGTCAGATTGTGATGAAATAAGAAGTAAACTAAGAACTATTTAGGGGTTATTTTCTAAGGGCTTCAACTAAGTCTAAAAATAAATATAAAATACTATGGAATAGCTCTAATCTTGCTTCCAATTCTAACTGTCCATACATCCAAACTATAATTTAATTATATTTATTTCTAGATTTTTATAAGTAGAATTGCCAGTAGATTTTATAAAGAATCTGAAATCATTACCAGAATTGGCATGACTTGGAGTTAGCTTAAATAGAGTTGTATACCCTTTAGACAATGAAATAGAACGAACTGAATTTATTTGTTTGTTATGTGAATTTAATCTAAGACAATCACTATATTTGAATCTGGCATCAGTAGTTAAAGCTTCACCTTCTTTTTTTAAGTCTGTTAAAAGATACTCATGCTGCAAAGCAAAATGCCAGTCTCTTTGAAGCTGGTCTAAGCTTTCTCCTGTGCCAAGTGTCTGCGGAATAACGATTTTTAAACCTTCATTCCCAGGAGTATTATTTCCGCCTGTAAATGGTAATCCAATAAGCTTTTTAAAGTTTTCTTTCCCGAACCTGTCATGTAAATAAAGCATGAACAAGCCGTTTCGTCCGTAATTTGATACTGCGAAAGGGTAGAAAGGAAATACATTTCCAAAATTACCTTCATTACCATAATCAAAACTGTTGTTGAACCTACTGTCGTTACCTGTATATTCTATTGAACTTGAACTACCTGTTTTATAGTCGTAAAGCGAAAAGTAACCTCTTTCTCCTCTAGCTCTTCTGAATAATGCTTCTGCACATACAGAACAACCTTCATCAAAACCTTGTTCTTCATTAAATTTTTCAATTTCGTCATCATTAAAAGAGTATTTACCGTTTCTATAGAATCTTTGACTAAAATTTACAAGGTGTTGATATTCATGACAAAGATTTGATACTGCTTGACTTCTATTATAATTAGAATCCTGGCCGTTTATGGGAGGAGCTATTATAATCTGATCTCTTGGATCATAGAATTCTGGGAGCATACAGTAATGCATAAATAGCCCTAAATAACCACTACTTAAAGTTGATAAAAATGGAGTTATTATTACTGATATTTTACCATCATTATCAACATCACAATTAATGTAATCTCCAAAATTTTCTGACATAAAGTCATATATGTTTACGGAATCTTCTGCTTCAAAAACTTTAGTTAAAGCAAAATCTCCATCTTTTACAAAGCTTTCCATTAGTTCTTTGTGGCAAGAATAACTAGTACTGTTATTTTGATCAACAAAGAATTTTGCATGCTTCGTTTCTGCTACTAATTTACATTTTAAACACACATAACCGTTTCTTAAGTCAGAAGTGTAAATGTCATATATTTCTCCAACTTTTTCTTTACTATGGTCAACTTCTGCAATTCCTGCTCTGACAGAACGAAGAGTATTTTGATTGTTTCTCTGTTTTAAGTAATTAATAAAATTATTTCTGTATTCTATTTTAGCTTCGTCTCGTTCTTGCTGATTTAATGAATCTGTTATGTTTGCTAAAATACTTTGTTGAGGTTCATCTGTTTCTGAAACTCTTATAGAAGCACTTACAGAAGAAACCAAAGAGATATATTGGGTCTCTTGCGTAGTGTTGGTGTTGGTAATTGCAACAAAATAGGTTGAACCTGTTGGCAGGTTTACTGCAAGGTTTTCTGTATTACTCTTATATGTATATATTTCGTTAGCTTTTTTATTAAATTTGGGCGCTTCTTTATAGTTTGTAGGTAAATCATTATCTGGTGTAACTGGGTTATAATTGTTATTTTCACTATAACTCCCGTTGCCGCCACCACCGCCACCGCAGCCTACTAGAAGAGATGCGGAAAGTAAAAAAGACAAAATATATTTTATTTTATTTTTTTTCATATTCAACCTTAGTTTTTATGTTGTTATTTTTACTGTTGGCATTTAGAAGCTTTAAGCTCCTATTGTTTTTATTGTAAGAGTGAAAACTTATTATTTTAGTAATTAGAGAGTTTCGATAGTATTGCAATTTAATGCTAAGCAAAACTACAATAATTACCAGCAATAATAATTACTTTAAAGGTTTTGTAATAATTGTACCACAAATGATAGATTTTTGGATATAAAAATGAATAATTTTAATAAAAAAAGAAGCTCCCGTTAAGGAGCTTCTTTTTTAGAAGCTATAACTTATAACTTGCAGTTTGCTTTTGTATTTTTATTAGATTTTTCTACTTCAACTTTCATTGTTTGAGGTTCATAGCCTTCAGCAGAAACAACAACCAGATAGAATCCTGGTTTTGAAACAGGAATTGAGTAGTTACCAGATTCATCTGTTTCGGCTTCACCAATTGCAGTATTTGGGTCATTTTCATAGAATGCTTTAACTTTTGCACCAACAATAATAATGTCTCCAGATGTAATTGTTCCTGTAATTACATAATCTATTTTCTTGTAATAGAGAATGAAAGTGGTGCCACTTTCTTCTATTTCAAGACGAATTTTAGATTTATCTTCAAGGAACTCATAATCATCAATATCTGTTGATTCAAGTATATCTGTAATAGTAAGTAATTTCCCTATAACATCAGAATGAGTAGTATCTGTCTTTAATACTATTTCCGGATTTGAACCATATTCGACATATTTAATAGTATATGAGGCCTTTTTGTTATATTGATAATATAACTTTAATACTAATATTTTTTCTTTGCTAATTGTGCCCGAACTAGTTTCACTTGATTTATCTTTCAAATATTCAAAATTTTCATATTCTTTTGATACGGCAGTTGCTGTAGTGTCTACCTTACCTTTTAATGTTTCTGTTTCTGTTCCACCAGGTATTTCCTTGCCATTTGCATCAAGTTTGATATGTTCAACATAATATATAGATTCATCAGCCGCAAGTTCCTTGTTAGTTATAATTACGTTATCTAACCACCATTTGCTTTCTTCAAAGACTAATTGGAAGAATATATTCAAATAGCCGTCACTGCCATAGAAAAAACTACATTCAACAAAAGCTTCATTACCTGTTGTTTTGTGGTTTAAAACAGTTAATTCGTATTTTTCTTTACCAGCTAAGTCATATAAAGTAATTGTCTTATATGAATTACCAGATTGTTCATCTTCTGCCCTGGCTTGTCGGACAAAACTATTAGAATTATCTACAAATACTTGTGGTGACGAGTTTGAGACTTTCCATGAATCTGCAATTCTCATAACGGCAGCATCAGGTGTTTCCTGCGGAACTACCGACTGTCCACCACTTCCGCAACCAATTATCAAAAGAGAAGAGATAAGTATTATGCCAAACAAATACTTAATTATTTTATTATTCATTTTTAACTCCTTTATTATAGAGTTTAGAGATAAGAGGCAAGAACTATTTCTTCTAAGCAATCCTCTTTACTCTTCGCTCTGACCTTTCTTAGTGTTTCACAAATTGGAACGGGTCAGAAGTTATGGTTGCAACATAATTATTATTGTAAATTATGCTGTAACCTGCGTAAATATTATAAGTTCCTGATGCAAGTTCATCAAGATCCAATGTGTGTGTGTCATCTATTGGTGAAGTAGCGGCTGCTCTAATAGTTGAATCACTAGGTGCTACTACATTACCCATTACAGATTGAAATTTATCTGTTTCTGTATTAATGGCATATGCAAATGCTTCATACTTTGCAAGAGCACCTTCATATTTAACTATTTTTGCATTCATGGAATATTGACTGTTAGGAAGTGAATAAACACTAATTTCTGGATGAGTTATTTCTATGATGGTGTTTGCACTATCAGCTGTAGTATAAGGATTAGCAGCAGTTATACTATCGCTAAATCTATATCCATAGGAATAAGATTCATAGTTTCTACTTTCTAACATGTAAGAGTAACTTTTGCCAACTTCCAAATTACTTAAGCTATAGTTTTCTATTTTCTGATAAACTCTTTCAGAATTTATTTCTGTATTTCCTTCAAAAAGTCTTAATGTATTTTCACTAGAAGCTATAAAAACATCATCATAACTTTCTGTTATGATAATGCCTGCATCATTGCTAGCACCACCTGCGTTTACAGAAATAATATTTACAGATGTTGGTGTTTCTTTTCCTGATAAATCTTGCAAGGTGTTAGAAACTTTAGCTGTTTGGTAATTCAGCATATCTGCAGTTATCTGTATATCACTTGTATCTTCACTAGGACTTAATATTACTGAAAATTCACCGTTTTCTTCTGTAAGACTTGTCAGAATTTTACCAGAATTTAATAGAGCAACAACTATTACACCTTTAACAGGATTGCTTTCTGAACCATTTTGATATACAAAACCCTGAATAAATTTGCAATTGTCTATAACTGATGAAAAATCAAATTTAAGTTCTTTACTTAAAGTTAAATTTCCTTCAGCAGGAAAATCGCTCTTTTTCAATTCCTGGGAAGCAATTAAGGTAGCCCCTTCTATATTAATACTAGCTTTTATTGTATAAGTATTACTGTCTGTTATAGCTGGAACAGAATTAAATGTAAATTTACCATTTGAATCGGTTACAGCAACAAAAGGTAAACCTTCAATAAAAACAGGAATATTAGCATTTATTTCATAGGCAGATTCTACATCTTCTATTGAACTATCACCAGTATCAAGCTCTTTTGAAAGTTGCCCGCTAATATTCAAAGTTCTATTAAGAGTGAAATTCTGAGTTACTTTTTTAGAAGCTCTGGGAGCAGTGAATGTTTGTTTTGCTGAAACAGATTTCATAGTTCCATCAGAATTCTGAGCAATCACATAGTAATCTCCTGATGGAATCTGACCGGAATATTCACCGTTTTCATCTGTATAAAAAGTATATACTCCATCATTAGAAACAGAAGCTCTGAAAGGTGTTGAAACATTCAGACCATTTCGTGCTGCAGCTGTGGGAGTATAAAAGCTTACGCTGCCATTTCCTGTCAGGTTATTAACATTACCTCTAACTAAAACTAAATCGTTACCTGTGTTCCCGCTAGAAAGAGGATTGTTAGAGGAAGAACCACAGCCTGCAATCAGAAGAACTGATGTAAATATTATGCTGAATATATATTTTAATGTTTTATTTTTCATAATTCTTTCCTCCACGTTACCAGACATATAAAGTAGCAACGTCTTCGTCGAAACCTAATATTCCATTTAAATGTTGAGCTGTAGTTTCACCTGTTGCTCCGTCTAAACTAACTGAATTTACTTTAAAGGTTTCTATAGGTTTGCCATCAAGAGTAGCTGTTTTGATTATAGAATTAGTGATATTATCAAATCTATATAAGAAGCCTTGTTTATCCATGAAGCAGGAGGTTCTATTTGTCAGATATGATTCATCGTAATTATTGTCAGAAATAATTCTAGCAGACCCTAGGAGACCATCATCGCTATTTCCAAATTCTAGGTAAAAACTTCCATCTCTTAAAATATGGAAATCAATTAAACTTGTATTTTTTCTGAAAGTATATGTTATGCCAGAAGAACTTTCTCCAATTTTATATATTTTAACTAATGAATTAGTATCTGTTAATTTTAAAATTGCTAAATAACATTCTCCAGTAGGAGATTTTGCTAAATGAGCAGAATCAAGATTTTCTATTTCTTTAAAAGTTAAATCATCATTAAGTGTATAATTCCCATTACTGTATTCTAAGAGATATACTGATCCTTTTGTTTCATTTGTTCCTGATATACTTTCCTTACAACTTACTGAAATATATTTTGATGCAATAATATTTATATTATTGGGTTGGGCATTACTACCTATATCTAAGATTGTTGTAGCACTAGGATTTTTTATATCTTTTATGAGTATGAATTGATTATTTGAAGATTCTATATAAACAGCAGAGTAGTTTGAAAAATCTTCTATTATATCGTTTCTTCCATTATATTTAGTAAATGTATCATCGTTATTTCCTTTATAGTAATAATAGCTATTTGAATCGTTACTTTTTGCTAAACCAAGGATTACATTGTCTTTATATTTAATATAATCAAATTCCAAAGAAGAGTTATTATTTGTATTAACAACTTTAATATTACCAATATATCCATTATCTCCAGAATACTCTAAAACACAAGTTCCTGTGAGATTTCCGCTTAAGCCTGTATTAGAATCTGACCAATTGCGTTGAACTCTAATTTCATATTTGCCATTTGAGGGTAATATATAATTATTTTCAGTATATAATAAACAAAAATCACCTGCATTAGATATATTTATTGGACCAAAATCATATTTACCATTTGATAATTTACTGCAATAAGCTTGAGACTTTTCTGTTTCGGTTTCTTTAATTGAAACAAAAGGATAAGTTTCATAAATACGAGTGTATTCATTAGTAGCAGAAGCAGTAAACACAGGTTTTATAAAAGCAACATCAATAGAATCGGCTTTTGTTGCTTTTCCAGCACTAACTGTAACTTTGCCAATAGAACCTAAGAAACCGTTACCAGCTGGGTCAACAAGCACAGAATAGGTTCCTTCTGGAACAGAGTCAAATGTATAAGTAGCTACAGTATCTTCCTGGCTGAGTGAAGCTTTGTACAGAACTTTCATGGAAGTCTTGTAATAAGTATTTGTGGTTGAAGAACCAATAAGTCTTACAAGATATCTTTCTGCTTCTGGAACCTTTTTGTTAGAGCTTAATAAATTTAAATAATCACTGGAAATCTGTATAGTTCCTGTAATAGAACCATAAGAAGAACTAGAACCTGTACTGATTTTTAAAACAAGATTTTTCCCTGAAGGAGAAACTTCATTTTCAGAAGCTTTAACTGTTTTGGATTCTTCTAGAGAACCAACAACAGAAACTGAGTAATCACCTGATGTTGGAACTATAATAGTAAACATTCCATCAGAACCAGTTGTTCCTACAGATAAAACGTTTTCATCAGAAGCCATAACTGCTATATTTTCAATCCCTTTGCCATCAGTATCTTTAACAAAGCCTGTTATTTTCAAACCTGCTAGATTAGCCTGTTCTAATGTTAGTGTTTTATTTACACTTGCAGAAAGGCTCTTGTCCATTGTTACTTTGGCAGTTGGTGCAGTATATTGCTTACCATTCTGGTTGCTCATTGCTGCTATTGTGTAAGCATCATCTCTTACTGGTACACCAGTCATTGTAAAAGAACCATCCGCTTTAGCAAAAGCTACAAAAGAAGTGTTTTCCAAATATACAATGGTGCCTGTCACTATAGAGGCTGAACCTGTAGCGACTGTTCCAGTAATTGTTCCTGTAGCTTGAAGTGCTGTTACAACTTTTGTCTGATTTGCTCTAAGACCAGTAACGACAGCTTTAGAATTAGCTCTAGTGGCAATAAGAGTATATTCGCCTGTTGGAACCTCAAATGTATAGGTTCCGTCATCAGAAGTTGATGTTGGCGTATAGACGCTACCAGAGTTGTTATTGTCAATACTTGCTCTAAAAGTATTATTCTGAGCCTGGTTTAAACCTTCTCTCATGGCTGCGGCAGGAGTATAAAGAGCAACTTCTGCACCAGTGGCGGGCTTCCCGTTTTCTGTTAAACTGACTTTTACGGTAGTCATTGTTGTTGGAGTGGGGGTAACAGAATTAGAGTTACCAGAACTTCCACAACCTGTTAAACTAAATATTAAAGAGACTACGGCAAATAAAATCAATATGTTTCTTTTCATTTTATTGTCCTCTAGTTGTTGCTATCAATGCAATTAAATACTTTAACTTGAATATTGCCAGAATCGTCAGCACAAATTACGTGTATTTTATTGCCATCGTTGGTTGTATAACCAATAGAACCTTCTAAGAAACTTGAAGAATTCAAAACCTGTTTAATTTCAAGCTTTTGTTCTTTATAATTTCTTAGATTTCTCAATACAAGATTCTGACCATCAGAATTTCTTTCAATCCAGGCATCAAATGGGAAAGTAGAAGTTAGACTTGTATCTTTATTGGGATTTATATAACTTGATTTAATATTTGAACCTGAATAAATTGTGCCGGAATATACAAATTGAGGATTTATATTCTGGGTATTTTTATTATAATCTTTCCAGATGAATACTTTATTTTCAGTTTCAACATTATCTAAGCAGTCTGATAAAGTGTAATTATCAGTAGAGCCTAGTGATGTATTAAATTTATAATCTAAATTATAATCGTCTTCATAAATGCTTTTACCAAAATAAGTAATATCACTGTCATCCTTAGACAAATAATAAATCACAGGTCTTGTATCTGTATCATTTTCAAAAAGAACAGTTGAATAAGAAATATTTTCAGAAATCGATGTATTAGTTACTGAGCTAGAATCATTATTATCGTAACAGAAAAAAGTATTACCAATAGCCGAATAAAATTTAATTACAGAGTTTTCGCTTTTGCTAACTAATTTATATTGAGGAAATTCATTTAAACCTTCTTCTGAATAAAAGGTTCTTGAATAAGGAGTAGAATTACCACCACCAAAAACATTAGCAACACTATAGCTAGTGGTTATAAATAATCGTTTATTACCACTGCAGTTTGGGTCTTGAATATTATATTGTATTGCCAATGAAGGGTTAGTTGTATCAGGGATATAACAAGCATTACCATTTGTCACCGAAATAGGAATAGTAGAAGTAGTACTAATTTTTGTCCCGATTTTTTCTGTGTAATTAAATGAGCCTGTTTTTCCATTTAACTTAGCTATTTCTCCTGTTGATGAATCGAATACATAAGTATCATTAGAAGTTACAACGAGATAATAAGTTACCCTATTGTAATTTATAGCTTTAAATAAAATAATATCATCATTTAGGGTTAGATTAGTTGAGCTATCTTTTTTTAATGATATTGTTTTATTAGCCATTAATTCTTTATCTGGACTTAGATAGAAAGAATTTTCAAATATTTTTTGTTTACCATCTGTATCTTTGAAGAAGAATTTAATGACGCTGATTTTATCGGAACCGCTGATTTTGTCGGTACTAAGAGTAACACTATTGGCAGAATTACTAATTTCAAACTCTGTTTTGCTAGAATTATCAGATTGATTCAAGGCAACAAGCTTGTTATCTGAATCAACAGCACAAACAGAATAACTGACTGGTAAATCTGAAGCTGAACCACCATCAACAGGATTACTAATATTGCAGGTTACTGTGCCGTCTATGTTTAGAGTTAAAATACTATCTAATCCCAAGTCACAGGGAGAGAATTCGTTAAGGTTTTTAGCTTCGCCTTTTTGTAATGTAATACCTCTTTGAATTCTTAAGAGTTTATCGGAATAAACAACTAATGAATAAGAGTCAGTTGCCAGATTAGAAAATGTAAAATCAGAGCCATTACTTAATGTCTTTTTATATTCAGCCCCTGTTTTATCATTGTATAAAGCAAGGGTAAAGACACTTTTATTAGAATCTGCAGTTGTATCTTTTATTAAAACTTTTCCTGAAATTGAGGCATAACCGGAATCAGTAGTGGGCTTATTAAATTCGAGAGTGACTTTATCGGAAGTTCCTAATGTTTTGACTTCTACAACCTTTTTCGGGCTAGCTAAGTTATAGCCACCACCAATATTAACAGCAAAAACATCATAAGTGCCTAATTCTGCTATGCAAAGATCACAGGTTAA